>JAZNOP010000114.1:0-27527 GCA_045580875.1 Acutalibacteraceae bacterium | reverse complement strand
TTCTATCATTACTATCAGTTCTGCTTCAAATTTCTTTATGTGTGTATATTTTCTTGGCATACAATTACCCCCTAATGTAGTTTTATTATCCTACATTAGGGGGTGTTTTGTCTATTGTCCGTTTTTACTGGACCTGTGCAGAGTGCAGCAGATTCAGGGTGTTTTACTATTTATTCAGAATAATTATTCCAGAAATTCTCGTCGTCAGGTGATGGTATTGACGGTTTGGACTTGATCTTGACACGGTGTGATGAACTGCTTTTCTCTATAGCAGCTGCATCATAGGTTGTATCTTCAGCAGGTGTTGTCTCGATGGGTTTGCCGTAATCGGCATCAAGAGGATTAGTGTTATATATGACAGGGGCTGCTGCAGGTGAAGATGGCTCTGGTGAGACTTCAGATGGTGTCGGTTCTGCAAAGAAGAGGTCTTCGGGTTCATCGTAACCGGAGATATAATCAGGGGTGCAATAACCGATATCTTCGTCCGGGATAATATCCAGCTCATCACTGTCATCTTCGTCAGCTGTCGGTTGTTCCTGTGTTGTTTCGGATTCACGAAGATTGCTGAGACTTGACATCAGGTCAAAGCGACCGGATGCATAAGGGTTGCCCTTTTGCTCGCGTACATTTCTTTGACCTCCCGGCATCTGAGCTGCAATCTGCATCTGGGTATTATACTGACGGAAAAAAGATGAGAATTTGAATATCGGCGGCATCAGAGCAGCATACATCAGAACTAAAGTGATGCGCTCAAACAGACGGGCAAAATACATATCAGCAGCAAAATCGCTTTCTGCAGAAACTGAGCGAAGCACCCAATTGACTTCGCCTGCAAGATCGGAGGTCTGATCCCATGAAAAGCTTGAACCAAGTGCCGATGCAAGCGATGCAAAGGTTGTCAGAGTGCGGAAGAGCAGCAGAATTACGGCAAAAACAGATGTAACTGTCGGAAGATGACCGATAGCCGGAGAGATTTTCCTGTTCAGACAGGCAATCATCAGAGCTATAAGCATAATAAACAGGCTGAGAAGAAAAAGTACCTCACATACGCACTGAAGAACTCCCAGAATATCTGTTTCTGAAAGGGTTTCAATTGAAGCGCAGAAACAGAATACACCGTCAGACAGCATCAGCAGTACAAGCCCAGAGAACGGGAAGATTCCGGGAAGAGATTTAATATGAGTTCCGACAAGGAAAAGCAAACCTCCGCCTAACAGCATCGTGGAAGCTATCATACCGAGTATTGCGAAAATATCGAAACTGCCGGCATTGCGCTGCTCAATTGAGGACATATATATCCTGGCAATAGAATACAGAACTATGGCTATAAATGACATCAGGTAGGCTGATTCTGTACCAAACAACCGGACTCCGTAAAGGGGGGTATAATCCGGCGTGGCTTTGTATCTGCCTGATCGCCTTGCTGATTGCTGTTCAAATGCAGGCATGGTTTTATCACTCCGTTTGAAAACTCCCCCAAAGCGTACGGGCTGAGGGGGAGTGTTTTGTTAATTAGAAATTATCAACGATGCGGTGTATGGCGGGTGTTGTTTTGCTGTGGTCTCTGTCCGTTAGGACGCTGAGCAGGCTGACCGCCCTGTCGTTGCTGGTTATTTGGAGCAGGTCTCTGCTGATTAGCACGGTTGCTGTTCTGAACAGGACGCTGCTGTCCGTTGTTCTGACCGCTTCTCTGCTGAGGTCTTGCCTGATGATTCTGCGGAGAGGCAGGACGCGGACGCTGTGCAGATGCATTTTTCTGCGCCGGTCTGTTCTGCGGATTTGCTCGCTGGGGATTGCCTTGCGGGCGCTGAGCTTGAGATTGTGGACGAAGCGGAACAGAAGCAGCGGGATATGGATCGAACTCCTGCACAGGGAGCGCCGGCTGGAGAGGCGCATTCGGCTGCTTGTTTTTCTTATTATTGCTGCCGGACTTTTTCTGGTTCTGAGTTGGCTTTTTCTGATTCTGAGCTGAAGTCATAGCTACAGCTTTACGTGCTTCAGAGGCAAACTCAGCTACGATTTCATCATCATTTTTTTCAGTTGTTTCGGGCTGTGCGGAAACAGCTGTCGAAGAAGCAGGAGCTGTTTCACTTCCACCAGAAACAGCTGCAGCAGTTTCCTGAATCTCCGCAGCAATAGAAGCTTCGATTACATCATTTTTAACAGGCGAATCATTTGATACCGACTGGCTGTTTTCTGATGGCACAGCGGCTGAGGTCAATGCCTTAGGTTCGCTGTCGCTGAAAACAGATGCTGCAGCGCCAGCAGGAAGAAGGGTTGCTGTTGCAGGAGGAGCAGTCTGTCCTTTGCGCTTGGAGCCTTTTTCTGAAGAGGTCCCTGAGGAGTAAGTGATCTGATAGCGCTTGCCTTTCAGAGCGCTGTCTACTTCGCTGTAAACATCATTTACCTGCTCAACACCGTGGAGGAAAAGGAACCATACACTGGTGAGCAGCATAGGTGCAATAAGCAGTCTTACAAGGTCGCACACCGCAGTGGTGAAATATTCATCACCTATATCTTCCATAAGGAATCGTGCAACAATGTACGAAATAGGCAGAAGAGCCTGAATGATAAAGCCTGCAACTGCAAGACGGTGGAAGCTCTTTTTATAGCTTCGACGGATCAGATTTCGGGTAAGAATATTAAATATATTGCAGTTTGCGAGAATCAGAATAACTATCAGGCAGAGATAGACTGCATAGAAAATGCAGACAGATGTTGAAACGGTGTCACGGTTTACAGCGCAGTAAAGCATACGGTAGCACAGATAATATGCAAGGAGAAGATAATAGCCTAATCGGAAAAAACCAAATAGCAGAAGCGGTTTTTCTTTTATAACAGGTACGTCAGCGCCGCATTCCAGAAAGTACGCATAGAACACGACCACAACAAGCAGAAGAGATACAATAAAATCGTAAATGAGCAGTGTGGTAGTAAATGAGCCCATTGCAACTCCGCTTGCGCCGGTAAGTTTAAGTATATCTGCGGTCGCAGCAACAATTCCGTAAAGCATCAGCAGAAATACAAAGAATGTACCTCTGTGCATACTTGTTGAAATAAATATTTTGCCATCAAGACCGATCTGGCGATTGTTTTTCATGTCGGTATCATCTCCGGTCGAACATTTATATAAATTTCTGAAAAGGAAGGAATCCCTGACAGACATAATATATCAATTATATCACAATTTTCTGTACAGTACAATAATTTCATGCAATATCAGATAAGTTTTAAGGTTGATTCTATTTCTTTTCAAACTGAAAAGACGGAGCAATAGAAAACTCATCGGGCTCATCTGTTGAAGAAGGGTCGGGGTTATTAAAGGCAGAATTGTAAGGGTCACCTTTATCTGTCGCATACTGAACTTCCCGAAGAGGTTCGGGTTCAAGTCCGGAAAATTCTATATCGTCGATGAAGTCAAGCAATTCAAAAACATCAACATCTTCTTCGGGCGGTTCGCTGCAATCAGGTTCATCTTCTGCAGGTGATTCTTCAGATGTTTCGGGATATCCGGGGAAGTCAGATGAATACCCGCCAGCAAAGTAAGGATCGGAAGTATAGGGGTCATATTCGTAATCGGTCTGCTCGAACACTGATTTTTCGTCAGGCTGATTCCAACTGGTTCGTCCGATACCTTCAAACAGCAGCGGGATCGGATCTTCAGTCTCTTCGGATACAGGTTCAGGTTCTGTTACTGCAGGGGATTCAGGCTCGAATAAGACGAGATCCGGTTCGGGAGTTCCAGCAGAAAGAGGCTCAGTAATTTCCGTGCCGCCGGCAGTATCGGCAAAATCTGTTTCGGTAATGACTTGTACAGGTTCCAGAGGAGTCTCGGCTGATATTGATTCAGATCCGGCAGAATAAGACTGCTTATCAGAGTTGTTCTTTTCGGATCTGTACGCAGAAGTAAGTGTATTCATGATGCCGCCATGCAGCTCCGGTTTATAAACTTTTACGCTGGGAGGAAGCGGTGCCGGTGAATCATGAGAAGTGCTGTTTTCGTGAATTAATCCGGCATCTTTTGCTGGTTTGTCGCTGAACATTTAGTGCCTCCATATAATATTTAATAAAATATAGTATAAACGCTTTGCATTACCGATGTCAACTGATGATGGATTTGTTAACAAACTGTATAAATTTGGCTCGATTTGCATTGACGTAGAGCTTAACTAGCTATATAATATTTTTGAAAGGCGGTTGATTTATAATGCAGAATTATGGCAATTACAATACAACCGAATACAATGCAGTCAGTGATGCGCAGAGCATGCTTGACAGCGCTATTTATGATTATGATGGTGTTGAAACTGATGAAATCTCAGAAAATGAGATATACTCAGAACAGCTCAAGGCTTTGTTGCCTCAGAAAAGGTATGCTCATCCGCTGATTATACTGGCGCTGATGATCATGTGTTTTCCTATAGGCATAATAGCAATGCTTTGTTTTACAAAATGGGGTGCATTCCCGAAAATTCTGATAACCCTGTTTGTTCTGACTGTTGCTGTTTCGATATATGAGATACTTGTGGCAAAGCAGGTTCTTCTTCTGCCGAGCCTGATTGAAATGATTACTGCTTTATTCACTGCAAACTAAGAGTGTTCATATAGGTAAAATTAATGCATGTGAATAAAATGGTGATTGACATAATTGGTTCAGTGAAATATAATTAATTCAATATTTAAAAATCAAACCGTTGAAGAAGAGCAAGTAAGCTGTGCCAATGCGTATAAAAGCGAGCTGCGGATGGTGTAAGCGCAGAACGTAAGCATAGACCGAATGGACTTCTGAGGGCGAGCCGAAAAAAGTAGGTGAGCCGGAGCGTGGCACTTCGTTATCAATTGCCGGCATGTAAAATGCACCAGAGTGGGCGATTTGTCGCCAAGCCGGGTGGTACCGCAGGATAGTCCTGTCCCAGCATTTTTGCAGGGGCAGGCTTTTTATTTAATATAAGGAGTATATCATGGAAGAATTTCTCAAGCGTACATGGGTTGATATTGATCTTGACGCTGCAAGACACAATTTTGATCTGATCAAAGCAAAAACAGGAAAAGCAGCTGTGATGTGTATTGTCAAAGCTGATGCCTACGGTCATGGTGTAGAACAGATCGCACTTGAATATCAGCGTATGGGTGCTGAATGGTTTGGCGTTTCAAATATCGAAGAAGCGATGGAGCTTCGCAGATACGGAATAGTCAGAGACATACTGATTCTTGGCTATACACCGCCTAAAGATACTGCGATGCTGTGTGCTCATAACATAACACAGGCAATATTCTCTGAGGAATATGCACAGAAGCTTTCCGAAGCGGCACAGCGTGCAGGCGCAGTGCTTAAAGGGCATATCAAGGTGGACACCGGCATGGGTAGAATTGGATTTAATTGCCGTGCAGATGAAAAGATAGCAGATCAGGTAGATGCCTGCGACAGAGTATGCAAGCTGCCTGCACTTAGTATAGACGGTATATTTACCCATTTTGCTGTTGCTGACGGCGGTGAAGACGGCAAGGCATTTACTCTGGCTCAGTTTGAGCACTTTATGGCCTTGATTAATGGATTGGGTGAACGTGGAATAGAGCTGCGATGGCGTCATTGCTGCAACAGTGCCGGCACACTTGAATATCCTGAAATGCATCTTGATATGGTTCGTCCTGGAATAATCCTATATGGACTCAACCCGTCAGAGGAACTGGACGGAAAATATGATCTGCGTCCGGTGATGCAGCTTCGTTCTGTTGTTTCTATGGTCAAGAAGCTCGAGAAGGGAGCTACCGTCAGTTATGGACGTACCTACACAGCCGAAAGGGATATGCTTGTTGCAACTGTACCGATCGGTTATGCTGACGGCTATGCCCGTGCGCTTTCCGGAAAGCAGGAGATGATAGTGCGCGGCAAGCGTGTGCCTATAATCGGAAGAGTCTGCATGGATCAGCTGATGCTTGATGTAACAAGTGTTCCTGATGTTCGTGAAGGGGACACCGTTACAGCTTTTGGTACTGATGGAGGAAGCTGTATACATATAGATGAGCTTGCAGAAAAGCTTGGGACTATAAATTACGAACTTGTCTGCCGTGTAGCTCGCCGTGTTCCGCGAGTTTACCACAGCCGCGGCAGAGTGATTACAAAAACAGACTATCTTCTCTGGTGATTGCCATGAAGGTTTTTGTCGTATACTGTCATCCGTCAAAAAGAAGCTTTACGCATGAGGTTTATGCTGCATTTCTGAGAGGTCTGTCAGATGCAGGACACGAAACGGTGGTATCTGATTTATACGAAATGGGATTTCGGACGGATATGACCGAAGAGGAATATCTGAGAGAGACATATTATCGTGCGCAATTGCCGGTTGCTGACGATGTTAAAGCAGAGCAGGATAAAATTCAGTCAAGTGATGCCATCGTATTTATTTATCCGGTATTCTGGACAGAAGCGCCTGCGAAGTTAGTTGGCTGGTTTGACCGCGTGTGGACGACCGGTTTTGCGTATACTCCGGAGCCTCAGATGAAACAGCTTGATAAGGCGCTTGTCATTGCCTGCGCTGGAAAATCAATGCAGTCACTTGTTGATGTAGGTGAGAAGCTTGCTATGGAGACAGTGATGCTTGGCGACAGGATTCGTGAACGGGCCAGAGAAAAGCGGATGGTCATATTCGATGATATTACCCATTGGGATGAAGAAACCAGAATGGTTAAAGCTCCTGTTCATATCTCAGCAGCATATCAGTTAGGTCTTGATTTCAGTAACTAATTTTATCATATCGGGAGGAAAATGAAATGGATTATACTTTTGCCAACAGAGTTAATACTCTTCAGCCGTCAGTTATCAGAGAGATACTTAAGTTTACATCTGTTCCGGGAATGATTTCTTTTGCTGCAGGCAACCCTGCACCGGAGGCGTTCCCGACTGCTCAGGTTCAGAAGATAGCACAGCGCATTATGCAGGAGCGTCCGATAGATGCACTGCAGTATTCTGTAACCGAGGGCTATAATCCCCTTAAGGATGCAATAAAGGAGCGCTACAGCTATTTGTTCCATGAGCACGATCAGATTATTATCACAACAGGCGCCCAGCAGGTAATGGAACTTACAACAAAGAGCCTGTGCAATGAGGGCGATGTAATTATCTGTGAGGCTCCTACATTTATCGGCTCGCTCAACGCTTTCCGTTCATACAACACCAAACTTGTCGGTATTCCGATGGAAAATGACGGAATGGACATTGATGCGCTTGAAGTAGCACTTAAGGAAAATAAGAACGTTAAGTTTATTTACTGCATACCGAATTTCCAGAATCCCTCCGGTATAGTTACCAGTCTTGAGAAACGCCGCGCGATTTATGATCTTGCAAAGAAATACGGCACAATGGTGCTTGAAGATAATCCTTACGGTGAGACCCGCTTTGAGGGTGAAGAAATACCGTCAATAAAGAGTATGGATACTGATGGCATCGTTGTTTATGCAGGTACATTCTCCAAGGTAATTTCTCCGGGTATGCGTGTTGGCTATGCTATCGCTCCGGCTCCTGTCATAACAAAAATGACTGTATGTAAGCAGGTTTCCGATGTTCATACAAATATTTTCGCACAGCTTCTCGTACATGAGTTTATGACTACTGAAGATTATGATGCACATCTTAAGCTTATCAGTGATGTATATCGCAAGAAGAGCGGTCTCATGACCTCGCTTATTGACAGCGAACTTGCTCCGAGAGTTCAGTATGTCAAGCCACAGGGCGGTCTCTTTATCTGGTGTACACTTCCTGATGAGGTTGATATGTTTGGCTTTGCCAGTGAAGCTGTCAAGCGCAATGTTGCGGTTGTTCCGGGCAATGCTTTCCTTGTAAATGAATCAGATAAATGCAGCTGTATTCGTCTTAATTTCTCAACTCCGACAGATGAGCAGATTGAGCAGGGTATGAAAGTACTCGGAAAGCTGCTCGCTGAGTATTGATATAAATTAAATTAATGAGGTAAAAGAAAATGGAAAATACTGCACCGCAGAAGAAAAAGAGAATATATTCAGCCATTCAGCCCAGCGGCGAGATGACAATAGGTAACTACCTCGGCGCAATCAAGAACTGGGTTGCAATGCAGGATGAGTTCAATTGCATTTTCTCCACTGCAAATATGCACACCATCACAGTCCGTCAGGACCCGAAGGTATTTCGTCAGAATACCGATCAGCTTTATGCTATGCTGCTCGCATGTGGTGTTGATCGCAGCAAGTGTCTTTTCTTCCATCAGAGCCTTGTCTCTGCTCACGCAGAGCTTGCATGGATACTTAATACCTACACACAGTTCGGTGAGCTTTCCAGAATGACTCAGTTCAAAGACAAATCAGCACGTCATGCAGATAACGTTAACGCCGGTCTGTTTACTTATCCGACGCTCATGGCAGCTGATATTCTGCTCTATCAGGCTGACCTTGTACCGATTGGCGCAGATCAGAAGCAGCATCTTGAGCTGACAAGAAACATTGCTGATCGCTTCAACGGTATTTACGGCAAGACTTTTACAGTACCTGATCCTTATATTCCGAAGACCGGCGCCAGAGTTATGAGCCTTGCTGACCCGACAAAGAAAATGAGCAAGTCTGATGAAAACCGTAAGAGCTTTATTCTTCTTACAGATGAGCCCGGTACTATCATCAAGAAGTTCCGTTCGGCTGTTACTGACAGTGAGGCACGTGTCTGCCGCGGCGAAAATAAGGCTGGAATCAACAACCTTATGGATATTTACAGCGCGGTCACCGGCAAGAGCGACGATGAGATAGTTGCAGAGTTCGAGGGCAAGGGATACGGAGACTTCAAGACTGCTGTTGGCGAAGCAGTAGCAGAGATGCTTGCTCCTATTCAGGCACGCTACAAGGAATTCCTCAGCGACAGAGCATATCTTGATGCCTGCGCAAGAGAAGATGCCGAAAAGGCTGCTGCGATTGCAGAGCGTACCATGCAGAAGGTATGCAAGAAAATCGGAATGGTAAGATAAAGCAATATAATAATTGAAAAGCCGCTGCAGAGAAGTGAATCTGCGGCGGCTTTTTTGCTGTAAAGATGGCTATGCAAAATAAAACGCAAAATAAAACCGCCTGAAGAGATCAGATCCTACAGGCGGTTATTCTTATTTATTGTTTGAGCTGTCCTTTTTATAGATAAGCAGCTTTCTGACAAGATAGTTATAGGCGAAGACGATTATTGTTGCCGTGATCTTTGAAACCATTTCATCAACCTGAAGAAGCTGTACCATTACAAACATGATAGCAAGATTGAACAGGAGACCAACGATACTTGCCAGATAAATGGAAGCAATTTCTGCGATAAGGGATTTGTTTCCGTCGCCCTTAAAAAGGAGAAGTCTGCCGAATGCCCAGTTTGCAAATGTGGAAAAGGCAAAGGCAAGAGCGGTTGCGATCAGATACTGGATATTGATAAGATTAAAAAACACCCAGAAAAGAACCCATTCAACTACCGTGGCAAGTCCGCCTACGATCAGATATTTGAAAAGATCTCTTATCTGCTTGTTCTTAATAAAGCGCTCAAGAACGCTGTCAATTATTTTCATTGACTACATCTCCTTTTTTTATCAGGAACAGGTACACAAGCGGTACTATTATCAAAAAGTTGAAATGGAAAAATCTGAAATCAAAACCGGTAAGAAGAAGCATGGTACCAAAATTATAAGCAAGGGGAGAGAGTACCATAAAAACACGGGAAAGGTTGCCACGGCCAAGATTGCCGACAGCTGCGAAAAGCATGAAGAGAATCACTGTGCCGGTGAAATTAAAAAGATATTTTGCAGCTGTCGAATTTGTTATGGAAATGTAAGCTTCGGCAGATGCATTCAGTGTGTAGTTTCCGTTATATGCAATTCCAAACTCATTTTCAGAAATGCCATTTCCGATATTCCAGCCGTTGGTCGCCTCGACACCCCAGACAGTACTTGTAAGAGCACCCACAGCCTCGAGAGAAAGGTCGGGACGGGCTTTTACGGCCTCAAGCATGTATCCAAGCACAGCACCGGTTCCTTCTTTTTCGACTGCAGTATAAGGATCGAGAGAGCTGGAGAATTTAACCGCGTTAAAGCTGCCGGTAACATGGTTCGCTGCCCATTCGTCTTCGGTGGCAAGTGAGGCCATGAACTCAAGGCATTCCGGACTGAGACTTTCGGGATCATTCATATAGACGTTGGATATAATTGTGATAGGAAGACCGAGTATTTCAATTGGTCTGTCGCCGGGAGACTCAACATCTGCAAGTGCAAATATCGGACCGGTAAGAAGCATGACTGCTGCCATTACAGCGGCAGCAGAAACTGCAAGTAGTTTTCTTGCGTTCTTAATGAAAATAAAAAGGATAACAAATATCGGTGCCACAAGCAGAACTGCATTGTGGCGAAGACTTACAGTCATGAATGCTGCGGCGGAAAATGCAGCAACATTATACCATTTCTTAAGCCATGCACCTTCGGAATCATAGATACGGATAATCTGCGCGAACATAACAAGCGCAAATATACTCATTGCGCTGTCTTTCCACGGATATATCATAATCTGTCCGTTGTTGGGATTAGCAACAATGTAGAGCCACGAAAGAAGCATGAACAGCTTTGAACAGCCGGTTGTGTAAAGGACATAATACAAATATGCGACAGAAAGGCTGAAGAGAACAATCTGATATGTGACTATAGCTGCAGGAGAATGAAAAATTGCATAGGGAACAGTCATGAACAACCATGTATGTATTGCCGGATGCCAGTTATTGTATTCACCGGTTATAACCTGTTCAAACTGAACAATGGAGTCGGGTGAATAGCAGCCGGGCCAGTATGCAGCCTGCCACAGGAGAAAGACCAGAAAGGTAATACCGAAAACTCCGCCGGTAAAATAAAGCGAATTTCTGTCAGCAGTGCGGTTCTTTCTGACGCCTTTTTCATAGGCATCAAGCCTGCTGAAAAGTCTGATGCCCATAAAGCAAACAGGGATTACGGCAAGTGCATAGATAATACACATAAAACCAGCGTAACCGCTTGAACCAAACGCGAAATTGTGGGCAAATACGACAACTTCGCAGTAAATCAGCAGCAGTGCAGCAACAATCCAGAACCAGATTTTTTCTGTTCTGTCGGAAATACCAAGCTGATTTTCAAAGCAGTGCAGCAGCTCTTTACTTCTTTTCTTCAGAGCACTCCTCATGATATTCCTCCTCGGTGTTTACGCTCCAGATGTTGGATTTGTCCTCTGCACCGGTTGTAATATTTTTGACCGCCTCAAATGCAGTTACCATGGAGTGATCCATATTGTTGTAGCGATGCTGACCGTTTCTGCCTATGCAGTAGAGGTTGCCGAACTTATTGAGATATTCAATAAGCTGATCCATTTCGTAATAAGTGTCAAAGTATGCAGGATATGCCTTCTTAACGCACTCCTTGTGGGAGTCGATAACATCAGAAGCGTCTGCAAGAACGCCCATGGAGAGCAGTTCGTTTATTGCAAGCTGTGTCCACTCCTGCTCGCTCATGTTCCAGTATTTATCGCCTTCAGAACAGAAGTATTCAAGACCCATCCATACGGTCTCCTCGGGCTTCGCAACCATGTAGGGTGACCAGTTATTGAATATCTGAATACGACCGAGCTTAACGCCGGTATCCTGAACATAAATCCAGCAGTCAGGAACAATATTCTGAAGAGTCTTGAGCTTGGTCTCGTTTTTGAGATTTATTCTCTTTACGCAGAGACCGACAGTAACGAAATCTCTGTAGGGAAGACCGTCGGCGATACGGCGCATTTCTGCAGGAACATCGTTCATGCCTGCGATAAGATCCTTGACGGGCATAGATGAAATAAAGCAGTCACCGGAAATGGTGTGTGTTTCACCGTCTTCTTCGTAAGTAAGCTCTTTTACGCAGCCATCTTCAGTGCGAATGCCAACAACCTTGCAGCCCTTTTTGATTGTACCGCCCATTCTCTCGAATTCATGAGCAGCAGTTTCCCAAAGCTGACCGGGACCGTACTTCGGATACTGGAATTCCTCGATGAGAGAGGTCTCGACCTTTGCGTTTTTGCCGTTGGAGAAAGTCTTCTGGAAAATATCTTTGATTATAGCAACGATTGAAAGACCTTTTACACGCTGAGAGCCCCAATCGGGGGATATGTCACTCGGGTGTCTGCCCCAGAGTTTTTCGGTGTATCCCTCAAAGAACATTGAATAAAGCTTTTTACCGAAGCGATTTATATAGAAATTCTCAAGAGAATCTTCCTTGCGTTTGAAAACGGTAGAGGTCAGATAGCTGCAGCCAGCACCGACAGTTGTAAAAAAGCCCATGTTCTTTATAGTGTTCCAGTTCATCTTCACAGGATAGTCAAAGAACTTCTTCTTGTAGTAGATGCGGGAAACACGATTTCTGGTGAGCATAACAAGATTCTCTTCATCGGGGTCAGGACCGTTTTCTGATACAGGTACCTCTCTGCCGAGAATTTTATCATCCATGGCAGGTGCGCCCTGACGGGGGAGAATCTCATCCCACCACTGTCTGACAAACTGATCCTTACTGAAGAATCTGTGTCCGCCGATATCCATGCGGTTGCCGTTGTGCTTTACTGTTCTTGAAATGCCTCCGATTTCCTGCGATTCCTCGAGGATAATTACCTCAAAAGCCTCGTCTGAACCGCTTCGGTTTTTAAGAAGCTCATAGCCTGCCGTAATACCGGCGGGACCTGCACCGATTATTATAACTTTTTTCATGACGAACAAAATCCTCCGTAGCTGAACTGTATTTAGCAATCTGAGATTAATATAAGTATTTCTGAATGATTTGAAATATTATAATGTATTATTCTATCATATTACCCATATAAAAACAAGATAATAATATAAATATAATAAATTATATATTTATTTAGTGTTAAATATTGCTAAACTGCATAAAAGAACGGTCTGACAGATTTGCGATAACGAAATCAGAATATGTTGGACGAAAATACTGTTACATGAAAGTCACCGCAATCGAATGAATATAAGTATTTTTCGGAAGTGAGCTGTGTCCAGTAATCGGTATATACTATCTGATAATATTCCTCATAAGTAAGTGCGACAAAACATGTTGTCTGGTCATCCTGCGTATCAAACCAATAGTTCATGGATTGATAATCGTACGGAACGATTTGGTCTTCTTCTATTCTGATATTTCGTGTAACAACAGCAGAATCAGAACCAACAGTCATGCAGGAGGCGTTCCAGAAAGTGGCATATCCGTAATCCAGCCCGCGGATCTCCAGCTCTTCGCTCAGAACATAATGCGGATTATTTTCGCCGTAATCCTTGTCCAGCAGCATCATATATATTGCTGAGATGTATCCACACAGCAGAAGGAGTGAAAGCAATAGTGCCGCAAAACGTTTTCCTGCGGGCTTGTATACTGATGAGATCCAACGTATTACTGCAGCTGAAGCAAGAATTCCGGTTCCAAGCATAGGAGTAAGACGCCAGTTTGAATCAGAAATAGAACCGCATACAAACACAAACATGATAACACCGGAATTGATAAAGTGTGCGGAGACGATCATTCGTGTAAGAAAATCACCCTTTTTTCCAAATGCCAGAAGTCCTGCGAGAGGAACAACAAGTGTGATCATGCCAGAAAAAATAAGCAGTATACTTTTGAAGGAGGATAGTTCAGTGAGCGGTTTTCCGGAATACACTCCTACATCAATGAGTGAAAAATACATTTCGATGAATTTTCCGGCGTTTTTGCTCCAATCGGATACATCTGAAAAATTTGAAAATGCATTAGCATAGCCCGCAGTAATGTCGCCTTTCAGAAGGTTAAGCAGCAAAAGTCCAGCTCCGGTACCCATGGCAGTAAGAAGCAAAACAGCGGCAATTCCGGCATTGTTCCGGGACAGAAGCCTCTCTTTTTCAGAAAGGGCAGAAATTACCAGAGCGCCTGCGACAGGTATTAGTGTAAGCGCGATTATCTGAAAGCCATCCATTGCGGCGCCAACTGTCAGGAGAAAATACAAAACAGCAAATATGATGAACCGCCTTGGCTCCGACATTATCCTGTTCCATGTGAAATTTTTAAGATGTACGGCAGTGCCGAAAAGCAGAAAGAGAATTGTCAGTCCGAGACTGTAATATATTACATGACTCCACATTATTTCCCTGAGCTTTTCGCTGGTGGAAAGAAGAGTCATTACAAGAAACAGTGCAGAAGCGGTCCATGGGAATTCCCAGTTTAATGACCGACAGACGTAGAAGATGGAAAGAGCAAACACCAGCATAAAAATCAGCATGCCAATAAGCTGAGTTTTCATTGTCATTCCAAATATAGCGATCAGCGGAACCATCCATAGCTGAGCACCGAAAGGAAGCAGTGCGGAATAGTGGAAATGCTCAGAAAATATTTTGCCGGACTCATAGGTTGCATTCGCCCAGTAGAGGGTATCATAGCAGTCTGCGTGATAAAATCCTTTTGAAGGGTAGATGATAAAGTATGCAACAGAGAATAATGCTGTCAGAATAAGAAATATAGCTCCGACATTGGCTATATTGGCGTTATTTTTCCATAACGATTTACCCAATGCCGGAATATTTGATTTCATGTCAGCGGTGTTATGATTTGCTTTTGATTCTGCTGCGGCAGTCCTCAGCGAATCATAAAAAATTCTGATTTTGGAAGATATGGCGGACAGCATAGCTCTGATTCGATCCATAGCTGTAATTCCTTTCGGGTTAATCTGAGTATATATTTTTTGTTAAGAACATAAAGAAAAAATAGTAATATGACATTTCTTTAATGATACATTATTTCTATGCGTATAACAAGTATCATTATTGTATACCATGATTCTTTTAATCCAGAAGATTATAACAAAAAGCGCACCGGCGTATTGCTGACCGGTGCGCATGAAATTTACAGGATAATAAATTCGGATACAAGCACGACAAGAAAGCAAATTGCGGAAACTTTGAAAAGATCAGCACCAAGCCATGCGGCGATTATCCCTGCAAGAAGTGCGAGCAATCCTGCGGCTGGGATCTGAGTTGCATCTATGATAGCTGGAAAGGTCATAACCGCAAGAGTTACATATGGAATATAGTATAAAAAGGAACGGACAAAACGGTTTCTGATTTTGTCGCGGATAAGTGCAATCGGCAGAACACGCACAGCAAATGTAACAACAGCCATTACTAATATGTATGCATAATTTTTCATTGGTTTATTTCTCCTCGTCGTCTTTTATCGGAAACAGAACAGCGGCTGCTGAAGAAAGAATAACAGTCAGGATAATAATACGGGTGCCTTCTGACAGCTGTGATGTAAATGGCAGGCGTGACGCTGCATAGCTGGCTGCAAAGCAAATTATAATAAGCACTGCGATAATACGGCTTTTCTTTGCCGGAGGGATGATAGTTGCAAGGAACATTCCATATAAAGCGACGCCGAATGCGCTGACCAGACCTACAGGAAGCAGATTTCCGGCTATTGCTCCGAGGGCGGTTCCTACAGCCCAGCAAGGAGAGGCGACAGTAATTGCACCGTATGTGTAAAACGGGTTATATACACCGGGGCGTGCCATTGAAATTCCCAAAAATTCGTCGGTCAGAAAGAAAGCTGCTGCAGCACGATGACCGACGTGCAGTTCCGGGGAGAGACGCTGACTCATCGAACAGCTCATAAGCAGGTAGCGCGCATTGGCGATAAGTGTGATTATTGCAGTTTCGAGATATGATGCACCGGCTGAAATAGAGGTGAAACCTGCATATTCACCTGCAGATGCATTGCATAACGCACTGGCAAGAAATCCCTGAAAGGGTGTCAGACCTGCGTTCTTTGCGGCTATTCCCAGAGAAAAAGCTACCGCAAGGTAACCAAGTCCAATTGGAATTCCTGCGGCAAGCCCCTCGCTGTAGGCTGCTTTGTTTTCGCTTTTCATAATTATACCGCCTGTGTGAATTAATATACCATAGCGATAAGTATAGCACTATTTACAACAGAATCAAGTGCTAATGCTTTATGAGCTATGATGTTTTTATCTGATTATGGTATTGTATTGGATTATGTTTAATGCTATAATTCTAAATCGAAAGGACGGCGATATGATGAAAATAATCATCTGTACTGCAGTTGCTCCACGCAAGGCCTGACAGGATAGGTTTGTGTGGAGCGTTTGCTCAGTAATCCTGATGGCTTTGCGAATTTTGATATTCAAAATTAAATGAATTAATATTCAAAAGGAGCTAAGCTAATGAAAAAAATTATTGATAACATACATGAGATGCGCCAGTTTCTGCTGCTGTGGCTGACACAGTCGGTTTCTGCTCTCGGCAGTGCGATGACCAGCTATGCGCTCGTAATATGGTCGTATTCGCAGGAGGGGTCTGCGCTTATTACTGCGCTGCTTATGGTGTGTTCCTATGCACCGTATGTAATCTGCAGTGTTTTTGCAGGTGCCCTCAGTGACAGATGGGATAAGAAGAAAACCATGCTCTGCTGTGATGCAGTTGCGGCTGCGTGTACGCTGGTGATTCTTCTGCTTATTAGGACAGATAATCTGCGAATATGGCATCTATATATTATTAATGCAGTTTCAGGTCTGATGAATACCGTTCAGCAGCCTGCATCTGAGGTTGCGGTAACTGCCATTCTGCCGCGCAGGCATTTTCAAAGGGTGGGAGGATTAAGGTATTTTTCAAACTCTCTTAATTCCATTCTTACACCGATAATAGCAACAGCGATACTTGGATTCGGAGGCATTGATCTCATAATTACAATTGATATTGTAAGCTTTACTGCTGCATTCGTTTCGTTGCTTCTGTTTATCAGAATTCCGGAATCGGCTGCCGGTGAAGTAAAAGAAAAGGGATCACTTGTGAAGAGTGCAGGAGAAGGAATTTCCTATCTCAGGAATAACCCTGGGATTTTTCATCTGATACTTTTCCTTGCGGCGATAAATCTTGTAGCGTCAATGTACAATGCAGCATTTCCGGCGATGATGCTTTCAAAGCAAGATGCAGGTGAGACTGCGATGGGTGTTGTAAACGCTACGGTCGGGATTACTACACTGATTGGAAGTATAATTGCTTCTCTGGTTAAGAAACCCAAAAGCCGCGTGAACACAATCTGGTGGTGCCTTATGGTATCTATGGGAACAGAGAATCTGTTGATTGCTTTAGGAAAGACAATACCTGTGTGGTGTATCGGTGCTTTTCTTGGCTGGATTACCATTCCGCTGATGAGTGCAAATCTCGAGGCTATACTGCGCCTCTCCATTCCGACGGAGATACAGGGCAGAGTGTTTGCTGCGCGCAACACTTTCCAGTTTTTCACGATTCCTCTTGGTTATCTGCTTGGCGGCATTTTTGTCGATTATGTTTTTGAACCGATAATGGCAGATAATCAGCTTAAGTTCCTTGCTCTGTGCTTTGGCGAGGGTAAAGGAAGCGGTGCAGCAATGTTTTTCGCTGTGCTGTGGTTGATGGGGATCAGCGTCTGTCTGTTGTTCAGAAAAGACAAGCATATCTGGCGGCTTGAAAACAGCGTAACTGAATAAATTTTACGGCAGGAGATCGGAGGTCATTTCGGTTTCCTGCTTTTTTAATTGAATCATCGGTAAGGCATACGTGTTCTGTTACCGCAACATTTCAAATATCAGTAATTGCAATCTTTATGATTCGTGTTATAATTATAAAAATATTCAGAATGAGGAGTATAATGAGCAGGATAATACTGATCTGCGGAAAAATCTGCAGTGGAAAAAGCACATATACAAAAAGACTGATATCAGAGAATCATGCTGTATGGCTTTCGGTTGATGAGATACTTTTGTCTCTGTTCGGGCAGCATCTTGGTGAAAGGCATGATGAGATAAGTGCACGTACACGTGAATATCTGATGAAAAAATCATTAGAGATTTCGCAGGAGGGAATACCAGTAATTCTCGATTTCGGCTTTTGGAGAAAAGCTGACCGCGACAATGCAAATGAATTCTACGGCAGGTACGGAATCAGACCGGAGTGGCATTATGTTGATGTGAGCGATGAAGTCTGGCGTCGTAATATAGAGAAGCGCAATAGAGATGTTGAAAAGGGAGAAAAACTGGACTATTTTATTGACAGGGCTCTTGCCGAAAAGTTTGAATCCATGTTTGAGATGCCATCAAAGGAAGAGATGGACGTCTGGTACACTAATGAATGGTAAGTAAAAACGACTGAGACAAGTCTGTATATTCAGGAGGAAAAATAAATGGATTACGCAAAAGAATCGCTGAGACTTCACAAGGAGTGGAAAGGGAAAATTGAGGTAATTGCTTCTGCACCGGTCAGGACAAGAGAAGATCTGTCTCTTGCATATACACCCGGTGTTGCTCAGCCATGCATAGAGATAAGTAAAGACATCAGTATGTCGTACGAACTGACAAGACGGCATAATCTCTGTGCGGTTATAACCGACGGAAGTGCAGTTCTTGGACTTGGTGATATCGGTCCTGAGGCAGGAATGCCGGTTATGGAAGGTAAATGTGTGCTGTTCAAGGCATTTGCTGATGTTGATGCATTTCCTCTCTGCGTGAAGAGCAAAGATGTTGATGAGATAGTCAATACGGTCTATATGATTTCTGGCTCTTTTGGCGGCATTAACCTTGAGGATATTTCAGCACCGAGATGCTTTGAAATAGAAAGAAAGCTTAAAGAAAAGTGTGATATTCCTATTTTCCATGATGACCAGCACGGCACGGCCATAGTTACTCTTGCCGGACTTCTTAATGCACTCAAGGTAGTCGGAAAAAAGATGGAAGACGTGAAAATAGTGACCGTTGGCGCTGGTGCAGCCGGAATTTCCATAGTTAAACTGCTTCTCAGTGTTGGCTTCACGAATATAACCATGTGCGACAAACAGGGCGCGCTTTATGATGGTGCTTCGGATATGAACTGGGCACAGGCTGAGATGGCAAAGCTGACCAATCCTGAGCAGACTGCAGGAACTCTTGCGGAGAAACTTGTCGGAGCTGATGTGTTTATCGGAACTTCCGCTCCCGGTATTATTACCCGTGAAATGATTGCAAGCATGAACAAAGATGCAATTGTATTTGCGTGTGCCAATCCGACACCTGAAATATTCCCGGAGGAAGCAAAAGCCGGAGGGGCGCGTGTGGTCTGCAGCGGACGCAGTGATTATCCGAATCAGATAAACAATGTTCTTGCGTTCCCCGGTATTTTCAGAGGAACATTTGATGTAAGAGCCTCTGATATAAATGAAGAAATGAAACTTGCTGCAGCGAAAGCACTCGCCGGGCTTATCAGCGACGAAGAACTCAATGAAGATTACGTAATTCCCGGTGCTCTTGATCCTCGTGTAGGTCCTGCTGTTGCAGCTGCAGTAGCTGCAGCTGCCCGCGAAAGCGGAGTTGCAAGAATATGAATATCAGGGGGGATCGGTGATTATGGAATATCGCATTGAGCATGATTCGATGGGTGAAATCAGGGTGCCTGCAGACAGATACTGGGGTGCCCAGACGCAGCGCTCCTGTCAGAATTTCCGTATAGGCGTCGGACTTGAAACAATGCCGGCTGAAATTATAAGAGCATTTGGTGTTCTTAAAAGAGCCGCTGCAATTGCAAATAACAGACTCAAGCCGGAAAAGATGACCGACGAAAAACTCCGATATATTTCTGAAGCGTGTAATGAAGTGATATTCGGAGAACTTAACGAACATTTTCCTCTTGTTGTATGGCAGACCGGCTCCGGAACTCAGTCGAATATGAATGCAAATGAAGTCATAGCAAACCGCGCAAATGAGCTTGCTGAAAAAAATCTGCTGCATCCGAATGACGATATCAATATGTCGCAATCCTCGAATGATACGTTCCCGACTGCAATGCATATTGCTGCAGTGGTATCAATAGAGGATAATCTGCTTCCAGCGGCAGAACGCCTCATTGAGACATTCATCGCACTTGAAAAAGAGAATGAAGGAGTAATCAAATCAGGCAGAACCCACCTTCAGGATGCCACACCGATAACATTTTCGCAGGAGATTTCCGGTTGGAGATCAAGCCTTGAACGTGACTGCGAACTTGTCAGGCTTTCATTGCCGGCACTTAAGGAACTGGCTCTCGGCGGAACCGCTGTCGGAACGGGGCTTAATGCGCCAGAGGGGTTTGATACAGCAGTAGCTGAAGCTGTATCTGAACTGACAGGAAGAAAATTTACAACGGCACAGAACAAATTCCATGCACTTACGTCAAAAGATGAACTGGTGTTTGCGCACGGAGCACTGAAGGCACTTGCAGCTGATATGATGAAGATAGCAAACGATATCAGATGGCTTGCATCAGGACCGAGACTTGGTCTTGGAGAGATAACCATTCCCGAAAACGAACCCGGTTCTTCGATAATGCCGGGAAAGGTCAATCCGACCCAGTGTGAAGCGGTTACAATGGTGGCTGTACAGGTAATGGGGAATGATACTGCTATAGGCATGGCGGCAAGTCAGGGTAATTTTGAGCTGAATGTATTTATGCCGGTTTGCATTTATAATTTTCTGCAGTCTGTCAGACTGCTTGCTGATTCAATTCGATCATTCAATGACAATTGTGTTATCGGTATAAAAGCAAATCAGGAAAAAATGACTGCGAATCTGAATAATTCGCTGATGCTCGTGACTGCACTTAATCCATATATCGGTTATGAGAATGCTGCAAAAACAGCTAAAAAAGCTTATGCAGAAAATATTACTTTGCGTCAGGCCTGTGTTGAGCTTGGCTTCCTGACAGAGGAACAGTTCGATGATATTTTCCATCCGGAAAATATGGTCTGATATGTAAATGAACTGTGACGTTAATAGAAAGCAGGTCTGAATTGGAACGTTATTATTCGGTTAACAGATATCTTCGTGAAAGATTCGGCATCAAAGTGTACAAGCTTGCGCTTGATGGCGGTTTTACCTGTCCGAACAGAGACGGAACGATAGACACCAGGGGCTGTATATTCTGCTCTGCAGGCGGAAGCGGTGAGTTTGCGTCGGAAATCAAAGATAATATTCATTATGCAATAGAGAATGCGAAATCTGTTGTTGGAAGCAAGAGCGGATCGGGCAAATATATAGCATATTTTCAGAACTTTACCGGTACATACGCTCCTGTTGATCGGCTAAGAGAGCTGTATACTCAGGCGATAAATCATCCTGATATTGTGCTGCTTTCCATAGCTACGCGTCCTGACTGCATTGACGACAAAGTAATAGATCTTCTGGCGGAACTTAACAGAATCAAGCCGGTATGGATTGAGCTTGGACTGCAGACCATCCATAGCAGGACTTCCGAATACATACGTCGCGGATATAAACTGGAAGTGTACGATGAGGCTGTGCGCAGGCTTACAGAGGTCGGGATTGAAGTTATAACGCATATGATAATCGGGCTGCCTGGCGAAAGTGATGAAATGATATATCAGACAGCTGAATATATCGGGCGGTCCGGGGCTAAAGGAATAAAACTTCAGCTTCTGCATATTCTCAGAGGTACTGATCTGGCCGACGATTATGAGCAGGGCAAGGCGGAAGCGCTTTCTTTTGAAAGATATATTTCTCTTGTTGAGGGCTGTATCATGCGATTGCCTTCTCAAATGGTAATTCACCGGATAACCGGAGACGGAGCCAAAAAAGATCTGATAGCTCCTCTGTGGAGCGCAGATAAAAAGCGTGTTCTTAATGAAATGAACAAAGCGTTAGAACGTGACAATATAGTACAGGGCAGTATGTCCGGAATTTAAGCGAATGGTTTAATTGAAGAAAAGGGCGGGATATCTAAGATGTCATCAAAAAAGAAAATTGCACTTGCGGTAGTGAGTCTGGTTGTATTTGCTGCGGCAATATCCTTATGGGCATATTCGCACTATGCAAATATCAATTTGCTTCCGCAGGAAAACAGCACTGGCATATCAGAAGAACTGGTGGGAACATCTCCGGTTGAGTATTACGGTGAGCTGAAAGTTAACGGAAATATGATCGTTGCAGAAAACACCGGCAGACAGACACAGGTCACCGGCATGAGCTTTTTCTGGAGCAACTGGTCAAACAGATTCTATACAGCTGAGTACGCAAATAAAGTGGTTGATGAATTCGGCTGTGAAATTATAAGAGCTTCCTACGGTATCGACGGTTGTAAGCCGTACAACAGAAATGATGTGGAACTGATCAAAAAGCTTGTTGAGGCGGCAATCGACCGGGGTGTGTATGTAATAATTGACTGGCATGCTCATGATGCACATCTCAACAGTTCTGAAGCAGTTGACTTTTTCTCTATGATGGCTGAGGAATACGGTGAATATGACAATGTAATATTTGAAGTATACAATGAACCAACAAAGGTGTCGTGGGCGGTAGTTAAGTCATATGCAGAAGACGTCATTGAAGCCATACGCCAGTATTCTGATAACCTGATAATCGTAGGCAGTCCGACGTGGTCACAGGATGTTGACAAGGCTGCGGCAGATCCGATCGATGATATCAATGTTGCGTATACACTGCACTTTTATGCCGGTACGCATAAAGCCTGGCTTCGCGACAGGGCGGAGAGGGCGATGGAGGACGGAATCGCACTTTTTGTTACCGAGTGGGGATCCTGCAATGCTGACGGCAACGGCGGAATTGACAGGAAATCAACGATTGAATGGGTTAACTGGTGTAACGAGAACGGTATATCCATGTGCAACTGGGCAGTAAACGATAAAGACGAAACATCAAGTGTTTTTAATTCCGATGATTCGCTTACTGAAACAGGTATTTTTATAAGCGGATTGATATCTGAAAGAACTGTCCGTTCTGAATGGAAAACCGGAGCCCCTTATGAATTTGTCGAGCAGGGCACAGAAGAATAATACTGAATTTCGAAAGGCATATACCTGCAGAGTATATGCCTTTTTTGTGTGATTAAAGAGTATTTCGCGTACAATACTGGTATCAAATTTTTCTTACATCTCAAAAAAATGCGTGATATAATAACCATATAATGAATTATCGATTCGGAGGTTATTTTATGTTTGAGATTGGGCAGACTGTTATGTTCGGGTCAGACGGAGTGTGTACAATCAAAGAAAAGACATGGATGGAAATGGGCGGTGAAAGCAGAGAATACTATGTGCTTTCACCTTTTCATGATCAGAAATCAACGATATATGTTCCGGTGAATAACTCTGAACTTACTGCAAAAATGAGATGTGTCATTACGGCAGAAAAAATTGACGAGCTGATAAATGAAGCTGCAACGAAGAAAGCGGAATGGATTTCAGATGATTCAGAACGGAAAGCGTTCTGTGATGATGTATTGAACAGCGGAGACAGAATGGCTCTGATGATGCTGATAGAAATGCTTTATAATCATAAGGAAAAGCAAAAATCAAACAAGCGCCGTTTTCAGATTGCAGATGAGAATTGCCTTAAAAGAGCAGAAAAGATGCTTAATGATGAATTTTCCTATGTGCTTGGTATCGGACGTGACGAAGTGCCTGCGTATATAGTCAGCCGTATTGCGGATATACGCGGTTGAAACAGTTAATCTGACTAAGTGAAATCAAATCAATGAAAATGGGCTGATTTGATTATTAAATTTGAAAAAGTACTTGATTTTTAATTTATGTTATGATATTATTATCGAGCCGTGGGGGTGTAGCTCACCTGGGAGAGCGCTTGAATGGCATTCAAGAGGTAAGGGGTTCGATCCCCCTCATCTCCACCACTTGAAACAAATCCGAACCTGATGCCGATTGGCGCCGGGTTCGGATTTGTTGTTTGTATCAGAAGTTTTTGAAAGTAATGATATGTAATTAAAACTGCTGATGTTGTGCCAGCGAATTCGAGTTTCAGTGAGGTTTTATAGAATGAATGGTGACATATTATACAAGGAAGACGGTTTTGTTTTCTCTTACAGAACAGGCGGAATACTTATACATGATGGAAAAATACTTCTGCAGAAGCCTGAAAATGATGATTATTCGATCATAGGTGGTCATGTCGCGAGAATGGAGACAACCTCAGATACACTCAGGCGTGAATTTTTCGAGGAACTGCACGCGGAGGTTGAAATTGAGAGATTGACAGCGATTGGAGAGATATTCTTTCCATGGGGGAACCGCTCGTGTCATCAGATAAGCTTGTATTACACCGTTAAGCTTACAGATAAAACTTCTATACCTCTCGACGGAAGCTTCAGGGGATTCGATGATCTTGGCAATGAACGTATCAATCTTGAATTTGTATGGATTCCGCTTGAAAAGCTGCGGGAGATAACGGTGTACCCGCAGGAATTGATCCAGCATATTTTGTCAGGGGAGAAGACGATATTTCATTTTACTTCCGATCAGTTGAATTAAAAACAAAAATCCCTTCAGATTTATGGGTCTGAAGGGATTTTTGTCTGCAGGAATCGTTTCGGTTTTAAAAATAAGAGAAAATTGAGTTGACAAACCGGTCTATTGGTGATAGACTAATCGCAGATAGTCTATCGTTAATAGACCAAAAGGAGGCTGTTTTATGGAAGACAAACGACTTGGTGTAGTTGAGACGCAGTTTGCAGAGATTATATGGCGAAGTGAGCCGCTTACCTCACGCGAACTTGTTGCATTGTGTGAATCTCAGCTGCAGTGGAAGAAATCAACTACGTATACTGTGCTGAAAAAACTCTGTGACCGTGGTATTTTTCAGAATGAGAATGGAAGGGTAACCTCAGTAATGTCTCGCGCTGAATATTATTCCATGCAGAGTGAGAAATTCGTAGAGGACACGTTTGAGGGCTCACTGCCTGCGTTTATTGCTGCATTCACTTCAAGAAAGCAGCTTTCTGAACGGGAGATACAGGAAATCAGAGAAATGATTGACAAAGCCGGAAAATAATAGAATTTACACGACATTACCTTTAGAAAGGAAGGTGCAATTCATGGAGAGCTGTTTTATCAGACTTATAAATATGAGCATCAGCGCAGGGTTTCTTATGCTGGTGGTTGTTTTGCTGAGGATAATACTGAAAAATATTCCAAAGTATATCCGTTGTATAATGTGGGCGATTGTCGGAATAAGACTGATCTGTCCGATATCTATTCAAAGTGTTTTCAGCCTAATGCCGGGTCCGGAAACCATACCTGATGAAGTAATATGGTCTTCACCTGCGGGTTTAACGGCTGAACCGGGTGAGAATAATTATACTCAGGGAACGCTCTTAAATTTGCCGCAGGTGATGGATAATATGGTAAGTGGTGCTGGCGACCCGACTGTGCTGCTGACACGCATCGCAATACTTGTATGGGCAATTGGTTTTACGGTTATGATTGCTTATGCTGCAGCGAGCTATTTCCTTCTGCGGCGCAAGGTCGGAGCATCTGTCAGAATATCTGATGATATGCGTATTTGCGACGATATATCGACTCCGTTTATTCTCGGAATAATCCGCCCGTGCATATATGTTCCATCGGATACTGAAACAGATCAGCTTATCAGTATAGCGGCGCATGAGCGTGCACATATTGCACGGAGAGACCACTGGTGGAAGCCGCTCGGCTTTTTACTTCTGGCGATACACTGGTTTAATCCTTTGATTTGGGTTGCATATGTTCTTTTCAGCCGAGATATAGAGCTTGCCTGCGATGAACGTGTAATTAAGAATATGGATATTCCGGAAAAACAGAAATATTCAGAGGATCTTCTTTCCTGCAGTATTTCAAGAAAATTCATTGCTGCCTGTCCGCTGGCATTTGGAGAAGTTGGTGTGAAAGACAGAGTAAAATCGGTGTTGAACTACAAAAAGCCTGCCGCATGGATACTTACAGCGTCTATTGTAATATGTGCAGTTGTTTCGCTTTGTTTTCTTACAGACCCTGTGACAACCAGAGCAGATGCTGAGCTCGCATCTTTTATTTCGCAGACTATTCTTGACTACAATAAGACTGGACGTACTGAAAATAACTTTGCGTGTGAAGCTCATGATATTCTTGGAATAAAAAGAACTGACGATTTTGTTACAGTCTACCTTCTTGTTATGTACAATGAATACAGCTTGAGCGACGGTGTAATAAGAAGTGAATGCGGCAGTCATATTCCGACGGTAATTACTGCAGAGAAAAATGAAGGCGAATATGCGCTTGTCGAGTATTGGGAATCAGATGACGGAACAAGATATGTCCCGAGTATCAGGGATAAATTTCCGTGGTATCTTGAAAACAGAGCTATAAGAATTCACACTGCGGCAGATGCTCACCAAAAAGAATGCATCAGACAGGCAGAGGACTATTTCGGAGTGAAATACACAGACCCTTATGCTGATGCGGTGTATACAACAACCGCTTTGGCTGTTCCGGATATAATTTCTCTTGAAGAAATTGTAAAGGTTGACGGCGAAAGGGCGGAAGAGTTGCTGCGAGGCTGCAGAATCAGTGAGCTTGAAGCGGTCTGGGGAGAGCACGATGACGAACTGAGCGGCCGCTATGGATATATCTGGTATTATACAGATGCACACGACCGAGCATATGCAGTTACTGTAGTTTATCTGCCCGATGGTGACGATACGGCAGTTACAGAGGTCATTATTGCGAGTGGTACGTCATTAAGAAACTCATCTTTTGTCGGCGAATGGAAAAACATACATAGAAATGACATGGGACTTGAAATGACAGTGAATGCCAACTATACAGGTACTGTTCATTATACATCGGGTGACAAGCTGGATTTTACATGGGAAGAAACAGAAAAAGGCGATATGATTGTAAAGCTTGTTCCCGGTCAGTACGTAACATTCAGATTGAATGAAAACGGAGATGTACTTCTTACGGGCAGTATCGGATATATCGCAACCGGCATCAGCTCATATCCGTATGATTACATAATGGTTGACAAGAGCCGGTATGACGACGTTTTAAAGACAGTTGATATAACAGAAGAAAACTGGAAGGATTATTTTGAGATAGTCGAGAGAGCTTATCCTACCGGAGCTGATGGTTATGCAGGACGGCTTGTTAATGTTTTCCGGCTAAAAGATGAATATGCAGGCGGATTCATTATGGCAGACATATTCCTGATTTATACACAAAGCGGACCTGAGCGTTTTAATGTAATTCATTCACCTGAGTCGATTGAAATTGCTCCGAACGGAGGCGCAGTGAATGTCGCAGACAAGCGCACAAATACTACACGGTTCAGTAATGATAATGCAGAGATAATCGACGGTCTTGAGCTTGCACACGGCGGAAATTCCATAGAAGACACATTTGTTTCTGATGGCGACATACTACAGTGGGAGAGTGTGCTGTACACAGAAGTTCAGATAGATGAAATTGAAGGAACACTGATATACGCTGTACTGTAAAAGGATTCCGAAATTTAAAAGAGACAGATCGTGCAGGTCTGTCTCTTTTTGTATATAGAAAACCACTCGTTAGACGAGTGGTTCAAAAATAGCCTATGGCGAAGAGTAAAAAAAGACCTGTTACAATGAAAGAGCGGTCTGCCAACTGCAAAATCAAAGTAACAGGAGGTACATTCATTATGGG
>JAZNOP010000113.1:0-8683 GCA_045580875.1 Acutalibacteraceae bacterium | reverse complement strand
GGCCAGAAGGCTATCCGCGACAGACTCATCTCCAAGGTTGAGCAGATCGCTGGCACTACCGCTTCTGCTGACGTCAAGGCTGCTTGCGACGAGTATCTCGCAACCCTTACCGACGGCTCCAAGAATGCTGCTGCTTCTGAGGCTCTCGTTGCTGCTCTCAAGGCTTGCGACTGCGACTGCGAAGCACGTGCAGACATCCTTGCTAACAGCGAGTACCTGAGCAAGAAGTCCATCTGGATCTTCGGCGGCGACGGCTGGGCATACGACATCGGCTTCGGCGGTGTTGACCATGTTCTTGCTGCTGGCCACGACGTAAACATCATGGTCTTCGATACTGAGGATTACTCCAACACCGGCGGTCAGGCTTGCAAGGCTACCCAGATCGGTCAGGTTGCACAGTTCGCTGCAGCTGGTAAGGCTATCTCCAAGAAGTCCCTTGCTGAGATCGCAATGTCCTACGGCTATGTCTACGTTGCACAGATTGCTATGGGTGCTGACATGAACCAGACCCTCAAGGCAATCCAGGAGGCTGAGGCATACAACGGTCCGTCCCTCATCATCGGCTACGCTCCCTGTGAGATGCACAGCATCAAGGGCGGCATGGTCAACTGCCAGGCAGAGATGAAGAAGGCTGTCGATGCTGGTTACTGGAACATGTTCCGTTACAACCCGGCACTCAAGGCAGAGGGCAAGAATCCGTTCACTGTTGACAGCAAGCCTGCAACTGCAAGCTATCGTGACTTCATCATGAACGAGGCTCGTTACTCTGTTCTTACCCGTTCCTTCCCGGAGCGTGCTGAGGCTCTCTTCACTCAGGCTGAGGAAGCTTCTGTTGCTCGTTATCAGCACCTGCTCAAGCTCCAGGAGCTCTACGGCAAGAACTGATTGCTGGTTGATTAACTGACAGTAATTAAATAAAAAGATCCCCCGGTCAGCAATGATCGGGGGATTTTTGCAATAAAACATCTTTTTATTCGCAGTTAATTATGATAGAATCATTTTATAATTACTATGTGCGATAAAAGGAGCAGTAAATGACAGATAAAAGTGTTGTCGAAAGAATGATACTCAGTCAGGATTTTACATATGCTGAGCCATGGTTTTATAACCATCCATACGCATTGCGTTGTGAACTGGCTCCTGATGGAAAGGAGCATACTGCGGCAGGCAGACGCTTTGCCGTAAAACGTGCTGTTCAGATATTTGATATTCTTTTTGACAATGGCACAGATGCGATTTTTTTTGACCATTACGTGTCAGATTACTGTACCAGCGGAGACGCCGAAATAGGCGCTATTTATAATGAAAAGGAAAGACCGGAGAGGCTGCTTCGGAAGGGTATACCCCACAATTATCTGAGAATGGCAAATGACAACCTTCGAACTCTGCTGTATTATCAGCTTAAGTATCGCCATGTTACGGTAAGAGATATCAAGCATTATCTGTATGAGCCGGACGATCCCGAGTATGAGCTTGACCGGCGCAACCGTATTGTATGCTTTGCTGATGATGTCGGATTTGATGGCAGACATATTGCCGCAGCGCAGGCCAAGGATGATAATCACTGCAGATATAGCCGAATCAGTCTTGTTTCATTCTCGAACGAATGCATATTTTCCATATACGACTCGCGCGGATGCGATATAGTTTTTCTCACACAAAAAAAGATGCGTGAGTTCTATCACCGCCTTATGCCGTTTTTTCTCAAATATGACGCTGAAGAAATGCAGCGAAGATATGAGGCGGAGTATTGAATCAACCGAATATTATGTATTATCCACGGCTTAAAGACCTGCGTGAGGACAGAGATCTTGTGCAGAAGGAGATTGCCGCTGTGCTTGGTATAGACCAGCGTGTATATAGCAATTACGAGACCGGCAGACGTGAGATTCCGACACGTTTGCTGATGATTCCGGCAGATTTCTACAACACCTCGACCGACTATATTCTTGGAAGAACCAACAATCCAGACCCTTATGAAAATGATTAGCGTGGCAGACAGCTGTTTTTCGGCTGTCTGTTTTGTTTTTATCGCAATAGAGATTACAGTGTGCTATAATAATCAGTATAAATAAACAGAACGATTCGGAGTGGGAGCAATGAAAATCCTGATAACCGGCGGAACGGTGTTTGTCAGCCGATATATGGCGGAGTTTTTTGTCAGAGAGGGCTGTGAGGTGTATGTGCTCAATCGAGGCAGCCGTGAGCAGAGCGAGGGCGTGACACTCATTGAAGCAGACAGGCACGACCTCGGTGACCGCCTGCGTGATGTTCATTTTGACGCCGTTGTGGATGTTACCGCCTACAATGACCGCGATGTCAACGACCTGCTTGATGCGCTCGACAGTTTTGACGATTATATTCTGATAAGCTCGAGTGCGGTTTATCCCGAAACAGGCAGACAGCCCTTTGCCGAAACAGCGCCGGTGGGGGAGAATGGAATATGGGGGAAATACGGCACCGACAAGATAGCCGCAGAAGAAGCGCTGATGAGCCGTTTTCCGCGCGGATATGCCATTCGTCCGCCATATCTCTACGGACCGATGAACAACGTCTACCGCGAGGCGTTTGTCTTTGAGTGCGCGCTCAATGACCGGAAATTCTATCTTCCGGAAGATGGCTCGATGCGCCTGCAGTTCTTCCATGTCGACGACCTCTGCCGCATGGTCATGCAGATAATCACAACCCACCCTGAGGAGCATATCTTCAATGCCGGAAATACTCAGACGGTGACGGTGCGCGAATGGGTGGAGCTGTGCTATGCTGTCGCCGGAAAAACACCGGAGTTTGTCGAGGTTGCTGACGGCACAGAACAGCGCAGGTTTTTCAGTTTTTATAATTACGAATACTGTCTTGATGTCAGCCGGCAAAGCAGGCTGCTGCCCTCGCTGAAGCCTCTTGAAGAGGGTCTGCGCGAGTCGTATGAATGGTATCTGGCAAATGCGGAAAAGGTTGTCAGAAAGCCGCTTATTGACTACATAGACGAAAATCTGGCATAAGGGAAAGATCGTCCGGTTTTACGATAATCCGGTGAGCCATAAAAAGGAGTATCTGATGTTTGATTTAAGCACCGTATACCGACCGATAACGGCAGTTCCGCTGCGGCATAATGAGTCATACGTGGAAATTGAGCCTTGTCAGGCTTTGCACCCGTATATTCGCTGTTTCTGGGGCTCGCCCGAGCCGGTCGAGCCGGAAACAGGCAGACTTTACGCACAGCAGAACAGCCTTGTCGTGCCGGATACCTGCATGGATATAATTTATGAAATTGATTACAGCCACAACAAAATGCGTGGTGCCTTCTGCGCCCTTGACGAGAGCGCTCATCAGGCAGGAATGCAGGGCTATCCCGGCAGAACCTCGATCTTTGCCATACGCTTCAATGTGTGGGCAGTGAGCGCCTTTGCTGAAAATCCGCTTGCCGGCACAAGAAACGGCTGTTTTGCAGTGGAAAATTTCTTTTCATATATAAAGCGTGAACTCGAACCGATGCTTTTTGATCTGCCGCGGATAGAGGACAAGGTAAGGGCGGCAGAATTCATTCTGCTCAGGCGGCTTGATGGACTGAAGCTGGACACCGACCTGCTCAATGCGGTTTATTTTATGATTTCGACCTGCGGAAGAAGGCGGATATCAGAAGCGGCCAAGTATGCAGGAATATCAGAGAAAAAGCTCGAAAGGCTGTTTAATCAGCATACCGGAGTGCCGCCGAAGGTGTTTTCTTCGCTGGTACGCTATCAGCTTCTCTGGCAGGAGCTGGCTTCAGGAAAAGGGATAAATATCCTTGATGCGGCGGACAAATACGGTTACTGCGATCAGGCGCATCTCATCAACGATTTCAGGCATCATCACCTGATGACACCTGCGCAGGCAGTTGAGTTCGCCGGCTGCGTCAGGGGCTGATGTCGGTTTTTTACAATACAAACAAACGGGCGGAGAGTATAATCATGCCGGACGGCACTTCTCCGCAAAATTTCAGGAAAATTCCATCGGAGGTCTGAGAAGTGAAGTTCTTTGAAAAGCACCCGATCATAATGGTAATTATCGGAATAATGGGAATATCGGTTTCAGCGATATTTATCCGTTTTTCGCAGGCGCCCTCAGCTGTGACGGCTGCATACCGCCTGCTGTGGACGGTGCTGCTGATGTCTCCGGTGGTGTGGGGCAAGCGTGATCTGAGACGGGAATTGCTGAGCATAAAGCCGAAAACTGCGGCGCTGTGTGCGCTGAGCGGTGTCTTTCTCTCGGTGCATTTCATGTTCTGGTTTGAATCACTCAGGAATACATCGGTTGCAAGTGCGGCGACTATCGTCTGCACAGAGGTTATATGGGTGTCCATAGGCTTCTGCCTGTTCATGAAGGGCAGGCTTTCCGGAAAGGCTGTGGCGGCTATTGCGGTCGCGTTTATCGGCAGTGTACTGATTGCCTTCGCCGATTCCGCTGCAGGAGAGGGACATCTCTACGGCGATATTCTGGCGCTTGCGGCGGCTGTCGCGGCGGCTGTGTACACCCTCATCGGACGGTCGGTGCGCACCGGCACGTCAACCACGGTCTACACCTATCTTGTCTATTCCGCCTGCGCCGTGTCACTGGTGGGAATCTGCCTTGTTCAGGGACACAGCCTTGTCAGCTCTCATCCGAGTGGAATCATCGTCGGTCTGCTCCTTGCGGTATTTTCAACCATACTCGGACACAGCATCTTCAGCTGGTGCCTCAGATTCTATTCGCCGTCGTTTGTGTCGGCGTCAAAGCTGTGCGAGCCGGTTGTGGCGGCGATAATTGCAGCGTTCCTGTTCGATGAACTTCCTGTGCCGGTGCAGATTGCCGGCGCTGTTATGATAATTGGTGCTGTCTATTACTATTCCAGAATCGAAAAAGGAGAAACACAGAAATGACAGCTTTTGAAAAGGCGAGAGGCTTTATTTACCGCAATGCGCGCCCTGTTGAGCTGGCGCGCTGGCAGTATCTGTTTGAAGGCGGCAGCAGGGAGGCGCTTATTACCGCTCTTGCGGCATATCAGAATAAAGACGGCGGCTTCGGTCACGCGCTGGAGGCAGACTGCTTCAATCCTGAGTCATCGCCGATACAGACATGGTGCGCAACTGAGATTCTGCGCGAAACCGGAGTTGACGATGCATCTCTCCCGATGATTCAGGGGATACTGCGCTATCTTGAAAGCGGTGCTGATTTTGACGCAGAGCACGGTCAGTGGCTCAATTCAGTGCCCTCCAACAACGACTATCCCCACGCGGTGTGGTGGCATTACGGCGAGCAGGGCAGTGATTTCCGCTACAATCCGACAGCCTGTCTTGCCGGCTTCATAATCCGCTTTGCAAAGCCGGATTCGGCGCTGTACAGCATGGGCTGCCGCATAGCGCAGCAGGCTTTTGATTGGTTTGCAGAGAATGTACCTTTTGCTGAGGGTCACATTACAGCCTGCTTTATCCGGCTGTACGAATATCTGAGCAAGGCAGGCGCACAGCTGGTGGATATGGAGAAATTCGCCGGTCTGCTTAAAATTCAGATTGAGCATAATATCTGCCGTGACACATCGAAGTGGGGTGTTGAATATGTCTGTATGCCGTCAGATTTTGTGCGCAGAAAGGAAGATATCTTCTTTGAGGATTATCGACAGCTGCTCGGGTGCGAGTGCGACCATATCATAAGCTCACAGCTTGAGGACGGCTCGTTTGCAGTACCGTGGCTGTGGTACAATGATTACAGCGAGTACACCCTTGCGGCCAACTGGTGGCGCTCGTGTCTTATTATAAACAAATTCGCGCTGCTTGCTCAGATGGGCAGACTGGACAGAGGCTTGTCAGATACGGATATCTGAGACAGCTGATCTGTTATCGGGAAAACGCGAAAAAGGTCACATAAAAGGTTATTCTGACGCAGCGAAACGTTTCGCGTAAAAATACCGGAAGAAAAATTGAAAATTCAAGAAAAAACACGTCAAAATATGTTGACAACAGTGATGTAGTGTGCTAAAATCAAGTCGAACAAAGGGGATAACACAACAGATTGTAGGTGTTTTTCACTAACTCTTTGTTCCACTGAAATTTGCTTATACCTTTATATCGTTCCCCATCCACAAAATAGAAAGCCACCTTCTTCGGAAGGTGGCTTTCTATTTTGCTGCGATACTTTTTGGCTTGTTTCCAGGGAAAACTGACAATTGCCAGAATTTCCGGAACAGGAAACGGAAGTGTACCGGGGCGCGGGCAGGGCAGATCTGACAGAAAAAACAGAACAAAAATCAAAACGAAACGTTTCGCGAAAAATGTCGAAAACAGAAGGCTTTTTTCTGATGACAGAGATTGTGTGAGAGAAGTTCACTCAAGTGTGCGCTAAAACTGACCGCGCATATATACTTTCCGGTGCTGACACTGCAGCCGAGGCGGAATGAAGAACGGAGTACAGAAAGTAATATCGGCATCAGTGCAATCAAATATGGGTCAAATTATTGAAAATACTACAATATTATGTTATTTTATATAATATATAATGAGCTTGTTGTCTGCGTATCCGGCGGTGCGGTGAGCGGGTACGGATTATCTGAACGGCCGGTGCTGGACACTGCAAGCCACGGTATAATACGGGTACCGACTGGAAAGGATTGAAATACAGTTATGAAAAAACGCAGGTCGCTGTCCACCACACAGGTGATAATGGTGGGCTTTCTGGCGGCAATAATTCTGGGAACCTGCCTGCTTATGCTGCCGGTATCGCAGAGCGGCGCGGTTGATGTCGGGCTGGTTGATGCTCTGTTTACCGCCACAACGTCGGTGTGCGTCACAGGACTTACAACGGTGGATACATTTTCAGCATGGAGCCTCTTTGGTCAGATAATTATCCTGCTGCTCATTCAGTTCGGCGGTCTGGGAATTGTTACCTTCACGACGTCAATAATGCTTATTGTCGGACAGCGTGTCACGCTGCGTGACCGGCTGCTGATCGAAGCCGCGTTTAATCTTGATACACTGAGCGGACTGGTGCAGTTTCTCCACCGTGTGCTCAAATGGGCGATCGCCACAGAGCTTGCGGGAGCGCTCGCATATTCAATAGTATTCATTCCAGAATTCGGATTTGCGCGCGGACTGTGGATATCTCTGTTTACCGCCGTGTCTGCCTTCTGCAATGCCGGTATTGATTTATTCGGAGCAAACAGCCTGATGCCGTATGTATCGTCCGTATGGGTAAATATTGTTACCTGTACGATGATAATAACAGGCGGTCTGGGCTTTGTAGTCAGATGGGACGTATGGCGTGTGCTGCGGCTGGCAATCCGCCGCGATATCCGTCCTTCGCAGGTGCTGCCGAGACTGAGACTTCATTCAAAAATAGTGCTGATAACAACCGGACTGCTGCTGGCTGTCGGTATGCTGACAGTGCTTGCTCTTGAATGGAACAATCCGGAAACGCTGGGTGAAATGAATTTCGGAGAAAAGCTGCTTGCGGCATTCTTCCAGTCGGTAACATTCAGAACGGCCGGATTCTTCACAATATCCCAGAAAGCGCTTCGTGATCCCACTGCGCTTATCGGAATGATGCTGATGTTTGTCGGCGGTTCACCGATCGGTACGGCCGGCGGCGTAAAGACAACCACAATAGCGCTGGTTGTGCTGGCGGCTGCAGCTACGTCATCGGGCAGAGCTGATTCTGTGGTGTTCCGCCGCAGTATAACGGCGTCAACACTGCGCAAGGCTATCGGCGTTGTAGTGGTCAGCTTCTCTGCTGTAATGCTTGCAATAATCCTGCTGCTTACCTTCTCAGGCGGCGATTTTGTCGATGTGGCATTTGAAGCAACCAGCGCCATAGCCACAGTCGGTCTTACCCGGGATTACACGAGAACAATGACCACGGCAGGTAAAATAATAATAATAACCTGTATGTACCTCGGACGAATAGGTCCTATCTCTCTTGCAATTGCCTTCAATTTCAAGAAAAAGCGCAAGGAAATGGCGGTTTACCCAAGCGGTGATGTCACCGTAGGCTGATAAACTGATAAATTAAATTACAGATAAATTCAAGATCAAGGAGAATTATCATGGGTAAGAAGAATATACCTTCAAGAAAATCATACGCTGTATTTGGCATTGGAAAATTCGGCGAGAGTGTTGCTCTCGAGCTTTCGCGCATGGGTGCTGATGTTCTTGCAGTTGATATCGATGAGGAACGTGTTGCTGATATTGCCGACCATGTTACCTGCGCAGTCAAGGCTGATATATGCGACGCCGGTACGATGGAGACTCTCGGCATATCCAATATGGACGGAGTCATCGTTGCGATAACCGGCAGTATGCATGCCAGCGTTATGGGTACAATCATTGCCAAAGAGGCGGGTGTGCCGTATGTTTTTGCAAAATCTCAGGACGAGGTTCATTCCAAGATTCTCAAAAAGCTGGGTGCAGACAAGGTGCTCGTTCCGGAAAAGGAATCGGGCATATCGGTGGCTCATTCTGTTATGGCAGGTACTTTCATTGACTTCATCGAGCTCTCTGAGCGTGTGCGTATGATTGAGATGAAGCCGAAGAATGACTGGCTGGGAAAGTCTCTGCGTCAGCTTAATCTGCGCAAGACAAGCCGTGTCAATGTCGTTGCGGTGCGTGAAAACGGCGAGATATGCCCCACCCCCGACCCTGACAAGGCGCTGACAGAGGATATGAGTATGCTGGTTATG
>JAZNOP010000112.1:0-31520 GCA_045580875.1 Acutalibacteraceae bacterium | reverse complement strand
ACTCCTTGGCTCACAGAACGACATGGCTACGATCCGACTTGGCTATGATATCAGCCAGCCGGCACAGAATGCACGCGAGGCGATCCAGTGGACATACTTTGCATATCTCGGTGCAATCAAGGAGCAGAACGGTGCGGCGATGTCTCTCGGACGAGTCAGCACATTCTTCGATATTTACATCGAGCGCGATATGGAGGCTGGTATCCTTACTGAGGAAGGCGCACAGGAACTCATGGACGATTTTGTCATGAAGCTCAGACTTGCCCGTCACCTGCGTACTCCTGAGTATAACGAGCTGTTCGGCGGCGATCCCATGTGGATCACAGAGGCTGTCGGCGGTATGGGTGAGGACGGCAGAACTCTTGTAACAAAGAACTGCTACCGTATGCTCAATACACTCTATACCCTCGGCTCATCTCCCGAGCCCAACCTGACAATTCTCTGGTCGAATTCCCTGCCCATGAACTTCAAGAAGTTCTGTGCAAAGGTTTCGGCAGATACCGATTCAATTCAGTACGAAAATGATGACGTAATGCGCCCGCACTACGGTGATGACTACGCGATCGCCTGCTGCGTCTCGGCTATGAAGCTGGGCAAGCAGATGCAGTTCTTCGGCGCGCGCTGCAATCTTGCAAAGCTGCTGCTCATTGCACTCAACGGCGGTTATGACACCACAAGCAAGATGCACATCGGTCCGCAGATGTCGGTCATCGAGGGCGACAAGCTCGATTTCGAGACAGTCATGGAGCGTTATGATGAGTACATTGCATGGCTCAGCCATCTGTACGTCAACACCATGAATATAATTCATTATATGCACGATAAATACGCATACGAGAAGATACAGATGGCTCTGCATGATACCGAGGTTGACCGCTTCATGGCATTCGGCATAGCCGGTCTGTCAGTCGTTGCGGACTCCCTCAGCGCAATCAAGTTTGCAGATGTCCGTCCGATAAAGGACGAAGACGGATTTATCGTTGATTTTGAAACTACCGGCGAATTCCCGAAATACGGCAATGATGACGACCGTGTCGACCTCATTGCGAAGGATATGACCCACCGCGTCATTACCGAGCTGCGCAAGACCAACACCTACCGTGATTCCATCCACACTCTGTCGGTGCTGACCATTACCTCCAACGTCATGTACGGCAAGCACACCGGTGCTACCCCTGACGGCAGAGCTGCGGGCGCGCCCTTTGCACCGGGCGCAAATCCGATGCACAACCGCGAGGAGAACGGCGCACTTGCCTCCCTCAACTCGGTTGCAAAGCTCAGCTACGATGACTGCCGCGACGGTATTTCCAATACCTTCTCCATCACTCCGGAAGCACTCGGCAGAACTGAAGAGGAGAGGGCGGAAAATCTTGTTGCTATTCTTGACGGCTATTTTGCAAAGAAGGCACATCACATCAATGTCAACGTCATGAACCGGGAGACACTGATGAGAGCCTACGAGGACCCTGAAGCATATCCCAACCTCACTATTCGTGTTTCCGGCTATGCTGTAAACTTCCACAAGCTGTCCCGTGAGCAGCAGAGAGAGGTTATCAGTCGTACTTTCCACGAGGTTATATGATGACAATACATCCGGTTACAGGGCATATTCATTCGTTCCAGAGTCTCGGCACAATTGACGGTCCCGGCGTACGCTTTGTGGTGTTCATGCAGGGGTGCAATCTGCGCTGCGGCTGCTGCCACAATCCTGATACATGGCATATAAACGAAGGCAGAGAATATACCCCTGCCGAAGTGGTCAGCCGTGTGGTGCGCTTTCGCGAATATTTCGGCGAACAGGGCGGGATTACCGTTTCCGGCGGTGAGCCGCTTCTGCAGCCGGAATTCGTCCGCGAGGTTTTCAGGCTCTGCCATGAGTCGGGAATCAACACCTGTCTTGATACATCAGGCAGTATAATGAACGGCGGTGTAAAGGCGCTGCTTGATGTGACCGACCGGGTGCTGCTGGATATCAAGTACACCGATGAAGCACTTTACCGTGAGCACGTCGGCTGCGAGCTTGCTCCTGTGCTGGAGTTTCTGGGCTATCTAAATGAAAACAGTATCCCGACAACTCTGCGTCAGGTAATCATTCCTACACTCAATGACAATGAGGATAATATCCGTGCGCTGAAAGCAATTGCCGACAGCCACAGCTGCGTTGATAAGGTCGAATTGCTGCCGTTCCGCAAGATATGTCAGCTCAAATATGACCGGCTGGGAAAGGATTTCCCTTTTGGTCACATTCCAGAGCCGACAAAGGAATGCATGGCGGAGCTTAACGCCATACTTAAAGAATAAACAAAAGGCACGAGCCGGAAATTTTTGTTCCGGTTTGTGCCTTTTTGTATTGACAACGCTTTTTCAATGATATATAATTCATGTTATACAACGTATGTTATATAATGCTTATTGTCAAAACAGAGAGGAGAATACCATGCCGCCCAAAACAAAAATTACGGCTGAAATGATAATCGAAGCTGCTTTTGAAATTGTCAGGGAGCAGGGAGCTGAAGCATTGACGGCAAGAAGCATTGCCGAAAAACTGGGATGCTCAACCCAGCCGGTGCTGTATCATTTCAAAAGTATAGAGGAAGTGAAACGCGCAGCATACGACAGAGCAGATGGCTTTCACTCGGAATATATCTCAGCCATCAGCGAGAACGACGAAAATCCTATGATAACCATCGGTCTTCATTATATCCGCTTTGCAGTGCATGAAAAGAATCTGTTCCATTTTCTCTTCCAGTCAAATGGCCTGTCGGAAAAAAATCTGCTGAGCGCACCGGAACTTGAACCGGTTCTGGAGATCTTTCAGCAGGGTATCGGAGCTGATGCCGGGCAGACAAAGAATATCTTCTGGCTGCTGTTTCTCGCGGTGCATGGCTATGCCGCTATGCTGGCAAACAACACTATGAATTTTGACGAAGAGCTTATAGCAAAGCACCTTGTTCAGGCGTTTGAGGGTGCAGTCTATGCGGTAATGTACAGTGAATCAAATCAATAAAAGCAGAATTTTTATATCAGGAGGGTTCAATTATGAAAAAGCTTTATGAAAAAAGTGAAATCTGGTTTTCGGTTGTGTGGATTATTCTGTATGTTGTTCTGCTGAGCAACGCCGACAGCTTTTCCGAACAGCTCGGTGTGCAGAAGATCATTACCGCGCCGCTTTGTCTTGTAATGATGGTGGTGCTGCTGGCTTTTGTATTCGGCAGAGGTCTTTCGGAAAAATACGGCCTGTGCAGGATGAAAAATCATGCAGGCAGATATCTGCTTTTCGTTCCGCTCATTGCGCTGTCAACTGTAAATTTCTGGAACGGCGTGACAATGAACATGAGCCTTATTGAAACCGGACTCTATATTGTCAGTATGTTGTGTGTCGGATTTATTGAAGAAATCATATTCAGAGGTTTTCTTTTCAAAGCCATGGCAAAGGATAATGAAAAAAGTGCCATCATTGTTTCCAGCCTGACCTTCGGTATAGGTCATATAGTGAATCTGCTCAACGGTGAAGAGCTTCTCGCAACCCTTCTGCAGGTCTGTTATGCCGTTGCTCTCGGCTATCTCTTTACAATTATTTTCCACAGGAGCGGCAGCCTGATTCCTTGCATTCTTGCCCATTCCTTTGTCAATTCCACAAGTGTTTTCGGCAGAGAGCAGTCGCCTGAGCAGCAGATTATATTCAGCGCAGTGCTGGCTGTCGGAGCTCTGGTTTACGCTCTGATAATACTGGCTCTCAATAAAAACAAACCAGCCATAGAAACAGAAACTGCACCGCAGCTTACAGCAGAATAAAGAAGCAGCGCCGGTCTGAGAAAGTGTCAGACCGGCGCTTTGTGTTCAGGCTTATTTTCTTCTGTTCTTTCTTTCTTCGCTCTTCATGCGGTACATCTCTTCGGTTGCGAAGGAAAGCTTTGTGACGATGTTCTGCTGGCTGGGATAGCAGTAGAAAGAGTCGTTGTTTGTGGAGATATCAATGCAGTCAAAGGGCTTCAAGCGGCTGTAATCGTACTCAACGTGCAGGCTGTTGAGATTGCCGGGCAGGCGCTGCATACGGTATACCTTCTTGTTGTAAATGCCTTCAAGAACAAAGCCGTTCTCAAAATCGTGGGTAAGCTTTGCCTCGCCGATGTGAACAAAGCCTTTGGTGTGCGGCATGGTGTAAACGTCTACGGTGTCAGAATAGCTGTATTCGCCGCTCTCGATCTGCTTTCTGACCTGCTCACGCTCCCACTCAAACCAGTCGGGAACATGGTCAAATTCGGTCTCACCGTCGTTAGCCTGAAGATATCCTGTCTCAAGCAGAGTCCAGCGTTTACCGCATTCAGTGCAGTAAATCTCAGCACCTTCGGAGGCCATCTTTGACTCGGTCATGCAGTGGGGGCACTGATAAAGTACCTTGTGCAGACCCTCAGCGCGGAAAGGCTCAGTGATGCGGATACCATTGTCCTTCCAGTAGCGGTATTCATCATACTGCATTTCTTCTTTGATGACAGCGTTTATCTCGTCAACCGACATCTCTGCCACCTGCTCGGCGGTGAGAACCTGCTTCATGACGGTGTGCAGCGGCACCTTGCGAGAGCGGGTGTAATCCCAGAAAGGAGTGTGCAGATGATTGCCGTGATGAGTGACGATGACCAGCGGAGCCTTTGCCATCTTGATCATCTTGCCGAGAGATTCGGGCAGGAAGGCAGTGGTGCCTATGGGGGAGTAGCGTGCTTCGGGATAAAGACTGAGGATATCGCCTTTCTTTATGACCTTCATTATTGACTTGACAAGGTGCAGGTCGTTGACGAACTTGCGGGTGCATATGCAGCCGATGAGCTCCATCAGCCATGCGCGGTGCAGGTAGCCATCGATGCTGACAACGTTGTTGACGCGGTGCGGAAATGTGCCGAGAGCGGCAAGCTCAAAGTCGATGAAGTACATATGATTGCTCAGCATGATGTAAGGCGGCTTGAGTCCCTTCATGTTGACTTTTTCAACCTTGTGCTTCTTGCCGATAAGAGCAAATTTGCACAGTATCCATATCAGCCATACAAAGAAGACCGGCTGACGTATGGGATATTTTGCGGTGTTGTAGCGCTTGCGGTCCCGTCGTTTGTAATTGACCTCAATATCCGGCTTCGGGGCAGTGTTCTTCTGATTTTCCATAGTGTGTTCCTTTCGAGCAATATTAAGCGAATGTTAACTATTTGATTATAAGGTGACGTATGGGTGATGTCAAGCGTTTGAGAGTTTCGTGAAGGATCAATTTATTATTTACCGAAGGTATCCGATGTGCTAAAATAGTAGAAAAACAATAAGGGTGAGGATTATGTACAGATTCAACTGCGACTACCTTGAGGGAGCACATCCCAAAATAATCGAGCGATTGGTGCAGACAAATCTCGAGCAGACTGCTTCCTACGGTACCGATATATACAGCGAATCAGCAAGGGAGAAAATCAGAGCGGCCTGCCGGTGCGACAGCGCAAAGGTGTTCTTCCTTGTGGGCGGCACACAGGCAAATTATGCCGTACTCGATTCACTGCTGAAAAACTACGAGGGTGTGCTCTCGGCTGATACCGGACACATAAGCGTTCACGAAGCCGGCGCTATAGAATTCTCCGGACATAAGGTGCTGACAGTTCCGGCTTCTGACGGCAAGCTCTGTCCTGATGCAGCGGAGGATTATCTGAAAGCGTTTTACGCTGACCCGACATGGCAGCACATGGTTACTCCCGGTGCGATGTATATCTCTCATCCGTCGGAATACGGCACATTATACACCCTAAGCGAGCTCGAGCGGCTGCGTGAGATATGCGACAGATATTCAATGAAGCTCTACCTTGACGGTGCGCGTCTGGGGTATGCACTCGCCGCGCCGGGTACTGATGTAACTCTGCCGGATATCGCCCGCCTGTGCGATGCTTTCTACATAGGCGGCACAAAGGTGGGTGCGCTCTTCGGCGAAGCAGTTGTGTTTACTCGTGAGAATGACGGCAACCGCTTCTTTACCGAAATGAAACAGCATGGCGCACTGCTTGCAAAGGGGCGTATGCTCGGTCTGCAGTTTGACACCCTTTTTACCGATGACCTCTATATGTGCATAGGTGAGCATGCCATAGCACTGGCAATGAAGCTCAAAGCTGGTATGGTCGTCAAGGGCTATCAGACTTATCTCGACTCTGTTACAAACCAGCAGTTCTTCATTGTGCCTAATGCTAAGCTTGCTGAAATTGAGAACGAAGTAGTGCTTGATAACTGGGGAGCATACGATGAACACAGCAGCATTGTGCGCGTCACCACCTCGTGGGCTACAACCGACGAAGCGGTAGAAATGTTCCTTTCGCTGATGTAAAGATCAATTCATACAATAAAACAGACAGCGGTCCTCTCTGCATCGCATGATGCGGAAAGGACCGCTGTTTTTATTTTGTTGATTTTACAGTTTGTAGCCTCTGAGGAAATCCTTGTAGAAAACAACACCCTCGGAAAGCGTGGATATCGTGACATTCTCGTCAACAGCGTGACAGCTTGCCGACTGTGCCGAGGTCATTCTTGCAGGAGCAAAGCGCAGAGCGTTTTCGGTCAGCGCATGGAAATGACGGCAGTCAGTACCTCCCATAATGACCATGGGTGCAATACCGACATCGGGGAAGTGTTTCTTTATGCACTCTACAAGATATGCATATTCTTCAGATTTCAGATTGGATACCGGAGAAGCGTCACGTCGGAGCAGAACTTCGATTTCCAGACCGTATTTCTTTGCGTATTTGTTCAGAACTTTAAGGGTTGCATCACAGCCCTGATGTACGGTTGTGCGCAGATTGGCAACCAGATAAGGCTCCTTCGGGATAACGTTTGCAGCGTCCGAGCCCTTCATCATTGTGAAGCAGCAGGTGGTTGCCAGTACAGCCTCGCCGAAGGGTGAAACCTTGGGCATAAGCGCAACCAGCAGCGGCTTGAACAGCCAGATGTTGCCGAGAATCAGGCGAAGCGGGAAGCTGAATGACGGAGCCATCTTGCGGAACATCTCGATGCATTCCGGACGAAGCTTCTTCTTGAAGGGACGTTTGCGCTCAATTTCATTTGCAAATGCAAAAAGTCGTGCGGCAGGAGTGTTTCTGGGAGGTGTGCTGCTGTGTCCGCCCTTGCCCTTTGCGGTAATTTTAAGATCCATGTAGCCCTTTTCGGTGATGCCGATAACAGCGTAGGGTCTATCCATGCCGTCAACAGCCTTGTCGATAACTGCGCCGCCCTCGTCAAGCACCATTGCAAGCTCGATGCCCTTGTCCTTGAGATAGGCAACAGCGTTTGCTGCACCGGCGCCGCCGGTCTCTTCGTTGATTGCGTATTCGAGATAAACGTCGCACGGAGGAACAAAGCCTTCCTCGAGCAGCTCCTCGACAGCCTGAAGTTCAACAAACATGGTGCTTTTGCAGTCGAGCGCGCCTCTGCCGTAAAGCTTGCCGTCAGCAATCGTGCCGCTGTATGCAGGATAAGTCCAGCCGTCATCGCTCGCCGGAACAACGTCCTGATGTCCCATCAGCAGTATCGGTCGGCGGCTGTCGTCAGAGCCCTTCCAGCGATAAAGCAGAGTGCCCTGCAGAACGGTTTTTTCGAGATTTTCGTGAAGCTTCGGGAAGAGCTTTTCAAGCTCCTCGTGGAAAGCATAGAAATCGGAAAGATCTTCGTCCTCGTGCTTCGAAACGGTGGGTACGCGTACCATTGCAGAAAGCTTTTCGCCGCACATCTGAGCGTGAGCCTCATCGATTTCCATTCCGCCCTTCTTCGGTTTGCGGGCCTTGAGGAAAATGGTGCGAAGCAGTGCGATTATAAGCAGGAAAACCAGCAGTGCAGCGATGCCGCACAAGGCGTAAATAATATACTGCATAATATTTCTCCTTAAGTAATCAGGATCAGTTTATTCAGCAGAGGTTTCAGCGGTTTCAGCCTTAGCCTCAGCTTCAGCGTACTCTTTGTGCATAGCTGCCATGTCTTTCTGTATCGGGTGGCAGCTGACGATAATCAGCATGACGATGGCAATTATCATCGGGACCCAGCCGAGCAGAGCGCAGATGGTGTCGAGTGCTGCCTGCGGCTGTTCAGGAAGCATTGCGTCGAAGCCTGCAGCGGCAAGAGCACCGGTCATAAGCAGGTTTGCGCCGGCCTTGGAAAGTTTGCTTGCGAGATTGTCGCAGGTGGATACCAGAGAGTCGATGCGGCGACCGTGCTTCCACTCGATGAGGTCAGCTATGTTGTTGCGGTTGGTGTTGAACAGAACGAATGCAAGATTCATCGAAACAGCAACAGTTATGCCGTTTACGTAGATAGCGCCCATGGAATAGGGATCAAGCACAAACCAGATCTTGCCGGCGGCATAGATAAGTGCCGAGAGAATCATGGTCTTCTTTCTGCCGAGGGCCTTGTCGATGGGACCTGCAAGCAGAGTGGTAATAACTGCAGTTACTAGGAATACAGCAAGAATAGGCGTTGCAGCGGCTGCAGAGCCGAGAATGTAGGTTGCGTAGTAGTTGATTGTGCTCATGATAAGCAGGTTGAGCATGCCGTAGCAGATGATGTAAAGGGTATTGACGACCCAGGAACGGCAGCTGAGGAGCATCTTGAATACCTGACCGATGCTGATTTTGGATTCGTCTTCGACCTTCTGCTTGACTCTTTCCTTTGTGGTGAAGTAATGAGCAAGGCTGCCGAGTATGCAGACACCGCCCATGACTATTGCAGCGAGGAAAAATGCGGTCTTGCCTGATTCGTCCTGAGCGACGTTTCCGTTTGCATCGAGTCCGCCGAAGAGACCGAGCAGCGGATAAAGAGCAATCGAGCCGATACCCGAGCCGATGCAGCCGCCGAGGTTGCGGGCTACGTTGATCGAGCGGCGGTCAGCGTCGAGGTTTGTTGCCAGACTGCCCATCGAGTTGTAGGGGATAGCGGCGAAGGTGTTGAACAGCTCGAACAGGAAGTAGATAGCCATTGCGATTCCCAGCTTGAGACCGTAGGAAACGTCAAAGCTTGTGAACATGAGAACTACAGTGGCAGCCCACGGTACAGCGCACCACAGGGCGAAGGGACGGCATTTCTCACCGTTTTTGAACTGGTGGTTTACAGCCCAGTAGCCTACCATGGGGTCGTTGATTGCGTCCCAGACAATGCCGATAGCGGTTATGATGCCTGCGTGGTTTATGTTTATGCCCATGACATTGGTCAGGAAGAAAAGATAGAACAGGTCCTTGAAGTTGAAAACCACGTTGCTGGCGGTGGAGAAGGTGCAGAAGCCGAGCTTCTCCAGAAAGCCTATGCGCGGAAGCTTTGATGATGTGCCGGTGTTTTGCATGATAATTCCTCTCTTTCAACGTTAATGCTACAAGTATAACATATTGAAAGGGGTAATTCAATGCGGATATGTCAATTATTACAAATGATATGGTAGATATTTGAATTAATATACGCTATAATAGTGTAAAAGAGTTTATGGAGGCTGATAACATGACTATTGCTCAAATAATTATTGCCGGCGCTGCCGGCGCGGTGCTTCTTTTCGTGCTCGTGCTGCTCGTCAGAACAGCGTGGCGCGGCATAACCGCAGGGAAGCTGAGCAAAGCGCCGCAGGTGCGTGATGAGGAACGTGAGACCCGATATGCCGAAAGACTCAGCCTGATGCTGCAGTGCGCTACAGTTTCGGTGAAGGACTCCTACGATGATACAGAATTTGCCCGTCTGCGCAAGGTGGTCAGAGAGCTGTTTCCTCTGCTTCACGAAAAGGCGGAGTATATGACCTTCAGCGATGACTGCTGGGTCTACAGACTTTCCGGAAAAGACAGTACGCGCAATATTATGCTTATGTCTCATCACGATGTAGTCTCTCAGGGCGGTGAGTGGAAGTACGGCGCATTCTCCGGTGAGATAGCCGACGGCAGGGTATGGGGCAGAGGCGCGCTGGATACCAAAACACCTCTTTTTGCAGAGATGTCTGCTCTCGAGGAGCTTCTTGCCGAAGATGCGGAGCTTCCGTGCAATATATGGCTTGCATCATCTCACAACGAAGAGCTCGGCGGCGACGGAATTCCGAAGGCGCTTGAATATTTCAAGGAAAAAGGTATAACCTTCGAGCTGATAATCGATGAAGGCGGAGCGGTTATCAATCCTCCGCTCGGCGGCATGAAGAGCGATAAATGCGCAATGGTCGCAGTACACGAAAAGGGGAAATATTACCTTGAGTGCACAGCTTCCTCTGGTACAGGACATGCCAGCCTGACTGCTGCTGTGTCAAAAACGCCGCTTGAGCGAATGGCTGCATTTATCAGCGAGATCACGGAAAATGATATCTTTATCCGCCGTCTTAATCCGCAGATGAAAGCAATGTTCCGCCATCTCGGACCCTACTGCGGCTTCCCGATGAATATGCTTTTCGCAAATCTCTGGTGCTTCGGCGGACTGCTGACAAAGGTTATGCCGAAGATCAATCCGCAGGCAGGCGGTCTCATCGGAACATCATGCTCGTTCTATGATATGAATTCCTCAAAGTTCAACTGTACTGCAACGGCTGTTCTCCGTCCGGTTGACGGCGATGATATGCAGAAGGATATCGAAAGCTTCCGCAGGACAGCTGCAAAGTACGGCATAGAGGTATCGATCGGAGAGAACAGTGAATATCATGCTCCGGCAGACATGAAACAGCCTGGTTTTGCATATACACTCAGCCAGATGAGAAAAAGCTTTCCGCAGTATCCTGCGTCTCCGTTCATACTTCCTGCAGGTACCGATGCACGTACCCTTACCGAAATCTGTCCGTGTGTCATGCGATTTGCACCGATAGTCATGTCGGCAGAGCAGATGTCGTCGGTTCATTCGGAAAATGAATACGTGGAGATCTCGAATCTTCCGGTGTGCGTCGATTTCTACAAGAGCTTTGTGCGCGATTACAAATAACGCGCCATTGCAGACAATAAAAAAGCCCTGCGCTCGTCTGAACGCAGGGCTTTCGCTATATGGGAGATAATTATTCAGCGCTGTCAGTAGTGAGGAAGTTGTAGACAACAGCTGCAAGTGCGCCGCCAACCAGCGGAGCGAGAATGAATACCCAAACATTTGCCAGAGCGTCGCCGCCGACAAAGATAGCCGGACCGAAGCTGCGGGCGGGGTTGACAGAGGTGCCGGTGAAGGAGATGCCGAGAATATGTACAAGGGTCAGGGTAAGACCGATGACGATGCCTGCGACAGCGCCGTTTTCAACCTTGGAGGTAACACCGAGGATAGCGATTACGAAAACGAAAGTGAGAATGACCTCGATGAGAAGGGAAAGCCAGATATTGCCGTCATAGAGAGCATTTGCGCCGAGACCGCTTTCCTTGCCGACAAAACCCATCAGAGCAGCAGCACCTGCGATAGCGCCTGCGAACTGTGCGATCAGATAGCCGATGAAGTCGTTGAGAGAAAGCTTCTTGCTGATGAACATTGCGATGGAAACAGCCGGGTTGATGTGGCAGCCGGAGACATTGCCGATGGAGTATGCCATAGCGACGATGACAAGACCGAAGGCAAGAGCGGTCAGCAGATAGCCGGTGCCGTTTTCTGCAGAGCAGCCGACAACAGCAGCAGTTCCGCAGGCAAAGAATACCAGAACGAAGGTGCCGATAAACTCTGCGATGTACTTTTTGATGGACTGGGTGGAAAGCATGGATATTACCTCCTGATTATTTATTAGGGCAGAGCAGACTCTGCCGCAATTACAGTTCGGTAAGGACACAATGCTGTATCCGGATATGTTAATTATATCTTCACAAACGTCTGTTAACAAGTGTAAATTGAAAAAATTATCACGGTATCATGGGTCGTTTAATGTTCATAACCCGCCAGAAACTACAGATGCACACAGATTACGTATTCGTTGACTGTGCAATCTGACTGTGATATAATACAAATTATGAAAGAGAAAAGGGGAAAATATGATGATAACAGAAATCAAAGACACAATATTTGAAAAATATCAGGTCAGAAAGAGCAAAAAGCAGAAGACTGCATTTATCGATTACATAGAAGATATCTGCGCGCAGAATAATATTCCCTGCCGCGTTGAGACCAAGAGCGGAAACCGTAATATCGTCATGGGCGCATCTGCTGAAGACTGCGAAATCGTTATGGCGGGTCATTACGACACCTGCGCAAAGATGATAATACCGAACTTTATCACACCGAAGAATTTTCTGGTCTATCTCGTCTATCAGCTGGCTCTGACAGCCGTAATTGTCGGTATAGCTGTGGCGGCCGGACTTACTGTCGGTAAGCTGGCCGCAGCAGAGCTGGCGCTGCCGGTCTATTTTGTTGTGATGTTCGGTCTGCTTTTCCTGATGATGGCAGGACCGGCAAACAAGCATACTGCAAACGACAACACCTCGGGCGTTATAACCGTACTCAACACCATGCTCTCCATGTCTCCTGCGCAGCGCGAAAAGGTCTGCTTCGTACTTTTTGACAACGAGGAGCTTGGACTTCTTGGCTCATCTGCGTTCAGCCAGATGCATAAGAAGGCAATGAAGAACAAGCCGCTCGTCAACTTTGACTGCGTTTCCGACGGCGACAATCTCTTTGCAAAGCTTGCGAAAAAGGACAGGAAGAGCGATTTCGGCAGACGTTTTACTGAGGTCATGGAGAAGCACGCAAAGGCTGCAGGTATGACTCCTGTCATCGGCACCTCGGGTTTCTATCCTTCAGACCAGAGCAATTTCAAAAGAGGTATCGGCGTTGCTTCGCTCAATCGCGCTCCCGTGATCGGTCTTTATATGAACCGTATTCACACCAGCCGCGATGTCATTTTTGAGGAAAGAAACATCGAGTGTCTCACCTCGGCAATGCTCGAACTCGTAGGTGAAGCTGCACAGGAGCAGCAGTAATTCGATGCATATACCCAAGAATTTTATTAGCAGTACTGAACGGCATTTTTGAGTGCTGCTGAATAATAAAACAAAAGACAAGGAGTTTTCCGCTATGGCAAAAAAAATCAAGATCAAGCTCAGACCGCGCAAGGTTAAAGAGATTCTCAGGTCGAATCCCTGCATGGTTTCCTACAACGTGGAGATGACTGAGGTTACAGGCGGTACCTTCTGGAAGGCATATACCGATGCACAGGTCGACGGCACCGAGGCTGTTCCTCCTCCTGATTTCAGCCAGGGTATGGCAGCCATGCATCAGTGGTATGATCCCATTGACACCACCAATCCCCGTCTCATCAAGCTTGCTGCTGCACTCGGTAAGGCATGGGTGCGCGTTTCCGGTACATGGGCAACCAAGACCTATTACGATTTCGAGGGCAAGGGCGAAGTTCCCGAGGGCTATCAGAACCGTCTGACAAAAGAGCAGTGGATAAACCTTCTCAACTTTGTCAAGGCAGTTGACGGCAAGCTGCTTATCAGTGTTGCAAACTGTCAGGGTTTGCACTCTGCTGACGAGCCGTGGAATCCCAGTCAGGCAGAGCAGATATTCCGCCTGAGCACCGAGCACGGTGTTCCTATCGATGCTGTTGAGTTCACCAACGAGCCCAATATGATGGAGATGACCGGTTTCCCGAAGGGCTACACTCCGGAGCATTTCCGCCGCGATCAGGATCTCTTCCACAAGTGGGTCAGAGAGAATTATCCCGACTGTCTTGTCGTCGGTCCCTGTACCTGTGATCCCGAGGCAATGAATATGGGCGGCGATTCCTCCGGCGGCGCAGGCATTGCAGATGTTCTGCCCAGCTGCACCACCGGTGACCTGATGGACGGCTGCACAGAGAAACTCGACGTATTCAGCTATCATTATTACAACGGTATTTCCGAACGTATGGCAGCTCTTGTTCCGGCAATGTATTCTCCTGCTGAGCAGGCAATGTCCGAAGGCTATCTCGGCATGGCAGGTATGTGCGCAAGAGCGTTTGCTCCCTACCGGGACAAGTACTGCCCGGGCGGCGAGATGTGGGTTACCGAGAGTGGTGACGCAGGCGCAGGCGGACATACATGGGCTTCCACCTACCTCGAGGTTCCCAGAACCCTCAACGAGTTCGGTGACTTTGCAACAGTAACCAAGGGCATCATCTTCCACAATACCCTTGCTTCCTCTGACTACGGTTACCTTAAGCACGGCACATTTGATCCCCGCCCGAGCTATTTCGCAGCCCTGCTGTGGAACCGTCTGATGGGCGATACCGTTTATGCTTCGGGTGAGCCGGCAAGAGAGGGTGCCCATGTCTATGTTCACTCCCGCAAAGACGGCAATAAGGGCAAGGTCTATCTGGTAATCAATACTTCATGGACCGAGACCACCATTGTCAAGCTGCCAAAGGCGGCCGAGGTTTATGCTCTGACCGGCAACGGCAAGATCCGTTCCCGCACAATGCTGCTCAACGGCAAGGAGCTTGTGCTCGGCGAGAATGATGAAATTCCTGCGCTTAAGGGCGAAAAGGTAAGAGCAGGCAAGCTGAAGGTTGCACCCGGCGGCTGTACCTTCATTGTGCTGTAATTTCTGAACAGATAACTGAATGATATAGCCATGCCCCTGCTGACAGATAAAACTGCCGGCAGGGGCAGTTTAATTTTAAGAATATTGTTTACATAAAATGTGGCGGGTTTCGATAAAGCATAAAAAATATTAATTTATCGCTGCAAAGTATAAAGATGTATGTACATCTGCCGGAAATGTGTGCTATACTGTTATCAGACGTCGGACAAAACGCTCGGAGCGCAAATCCCGTCTATACTGTGGCAGTGGAGGGAAAATAATGGAGAGAAAGAACGTCGCAGCCGATTTTGAGCCAAAAGGCACAGCGCTGCAGGATAATAACCCGCAAAAGGAAGGGGATATATTCATACTCAGACAGATGTTTGAAAAATACCCCGCGCAGATTGCGATTATTCTTACGTTCACAGCGCTGCTTGCTGTTGCAGTGGCATTGATGTTTGCCGGAGGTCTGAAGCCGGCAGAGAAAACGCCTGACTATGGCGTGAATACAGAAAATTACACCGAGCAGGATGATTCTCAGAATATCATATCTGTTTCAGAGACTGATACTCAGACTGAAGCCATAGTGCAGCCGGATTATTCGCAGATAAACACAGCGGGTGCAGCAAGCGGAGATATTGGCGGTATTCATGTGGAGATAAAGGGATTTGACCTTACCGAGGATGCCCGTGGTAAAACGGCTGTAAAAGTGTATTTCGAGTATACAAACAACGGCGGCGGACCGATGGCGGTCTACTATTTTGTAACTGCTTCCGCGGCGCAGAATGGAGCAACGCTTGGGGCGGCTTTCGATGCAACAGGCAGCTCAGGCAATGAAAAGCCTGATCAGGTTCTGATGCCGGGTGAAACTGCTGCGGTGTACAGGCTTTTCCTGCTGAATACCGAAACTGATCCTGTCACAGTTACAGTGACAGATTCGTCTGCAGCCCCTGAAAGTGCTGTAACAGCGACTTTTGCACTGCAGTAAACAGGTCTTGAGAATTCGGAAAGGGGTTAATCTGATGGAAAAGAGCTTTTCTGACCGCCTGATAGACGGTTTCAGTGAAATGTTTCAGAGCAGCCGGAATGCAAGGCTGCTTCTCATAATGATGATGGCTGTGTTTGCTGTCGTATTTGCCTTGGTTTTCGGAATCATAAGCTGCAGCAACGGCACACTGGCTGCGTGTGCTCCCGAAAAGACGGTCTTTGATGGAGACACACTGATGTCGGCAAGCGTGATGAATAAAAATGAAGACGTTGCACTGACTGTGTTCTATCCTGAAGAGATATGTCAGTATTCCAACAACAATGCGGATTTCTGGGCGTCGTGGTGCGGTTCGGGCATACTGTGGAAGGAAGAATGCTTTGCGATTCAGCCGGGATTTGAGAGGGTTGAAAGCGTTCTTGCAGGAGCAGTGCCGTCAGAGCTGAGCGACAGCGCACAGGTGCTTGAGGCTATCCGTCAGCTGGCTGTCAGTGAGGGCTCTCAGACAGGATATCTGCATCTTGGAGAAAAAGAGATGCTATGGCGCGAAAACAGCGGATACGTCACGGTTTATATGCCTGTAAAGCATAACCAGGCAATGATCGCGGCGGTAAATCTCATTCCGGCAGGCTTTAATCAGGGCTCATCCGCAGACGGAGAAAATGCCGTTGCGCTTGTGCATGACACTGAGGTCAGAGCACTTTTAGGCGCTATAGAAATCACTGCGGTTGCAGATATTCCTGCCGCAGAAGGAAAAACTCTCGTTACCTATGATGATCCGGTTTCGGTCAGTGACTCGGACGGATAATATCAACATATGATTTATGATGCAAAATCCCGACGGAAGTCAGATGATTTCTGTCGGGATTTTTGTGTATGGGAAATGTTTACAGTCAGTTAATTGACAAAGCCGGAAAGTGAAACTAAACTAATTGCTGTAAGTGTTTTTGGTCTCGGGAATATACTGACTGAGCGGTGAAAAGAGAGTATAAAAGGGATACCGGAAAGGGAGAGGTTCAGATGCAGAACAGAAGATACCGGAGCAGCATTACTGCAAGAATAACTGCCGCAATAGCAATGGCAGTTCTGTTTATTCAGCTTATGATACCATGCGCCATGCAGGTGTCAGCCGAGCCGGATAAGGTTGTAATTGTCACCGCTTCAAGTGTCAATGTCCGCAGCGGTGCAGGAACGGGAAACGACCGGATAGGTACAGCGCTTCTCGGTGCAGAGTATAACTATCTCGGCGAGGGTAAGGACAGCGGCGGCTCAACGTGGTATAAGGTTCAGTTTGCGCAGGGACAGACCGGCTGGATATCCGGCAGATATTCATTCACAACAGCCCACGCGCAGGATTACACCCAGGAATTCACCGACAGAATCGCAGAATATTACGGGGCGGCGGGAATACAGGTCGCTGTCATCGAAAATGGCGCGGTTACTGATTGTTATAGCACCGGATGGGCAACAAAAGATACTGATCCGATGACAGATGATCATAAAATACGCGTTGCATCCATCTCGAAAGCAGCAGTAGCAGTAACCGCAGTGAAGATGCAGGAGCAGGGCATTGTTGATATCAACGCGGATATTGCCGCCTGTTGGGGTGCGAATCTGTACAGAGATGTAACTCTCAGATCACTGCTTACACACACATCGACACTCAAAGCACTCAGCTACAGCGCCACACGTGAAGGTACACTTTCCCAGCTGAAGTCATCAGGCAGCTACAACAGCGGTACGGTCGGCGCATCAGGCTCATGGGCGTACAGCAACTTCGGTATCGGCATAGCCGGCAGTACGCTTGAGGTTGCAATGGAGAAGCGGCTTGATACATACGCAAAGGAGTATATTTTCGCTCCGCTCGGAATGGACGCGGCCTTCTCGTCTGGTCTTATTAATGATACATCGAAGCTGGCAACCCTGTATCACTCGGACGGCAATGTAGCCAGAAGTGTATCATCGGCATCGAATATGACAGGACGTCCCGACCCGGGCTGCAATACAAATATCTTTGCGGGCGGACTGACCTGCTCGGCGCAGGATCTTGCGAAGCTGACAGCAATGCTTGCAAACGACGGCACATATAACGGAGTACAGATACTTTCGCCGGAGTCGGTTGCGCTCATAGAGCAGAAATTATTTACCAAAACAGAAAACGGCGGCAGCTTCTGGCAGTGTATGCCGCTGAGATACAAGGTGGGACTCTACGGCGAGAGTGAGCTTTATTATCATACCGGAAATGCCTACGGAGTACTTGCACTTATGTCGTATAATCCGGCGACACGCGATGGTGTGGTTGTCATTACGACAGGGATGTCAGATTATAATACAAATCCCGCCTGCAGCCGCGATTCTCAGGGAATATACGAGATATGCGGAAAGCTTACGGAGTATGTGTACAGATATCATCGCTCAGCTGAAATAACTGAGCCGACTACCACTACGACATCAACTGCGACCACCACGACTACCGCAGAAACCACAACCACTTCGGCTGCAGCAGTCACCACAACAACTGCTGCGACCAGTACAACGGCAGAAACGACAGCTTCAACTGCAGGCACAACTGTGCCGACCTCTGAATCTGCCGCAGTTACAACTGTTGCATCAGCTTCAGATACAACAACCACCGCAATAACGACGACATCTGCAACAACCTCACAGACTGCAACACAGTCGACAACTGTGTCGACAACAAAGCCCACTGCACCGGGCAGCTCGGAAAATATCCGTACGACACCGATGTATCGTCTGTATAATCCAAATTCCGGCGAGCATTTCTACACTGGCTCTGAAGTCGAGCGTGATACCCTGATTGAGGCAGGCTGGCTGTATGAGGGCATTGCGTGGAATGCGCCGGTCAACGGAGGAGAGCCGGTCTACCGTCTCTATAATCCGAATTCCGGCGATCACCACTATACCATGAGTGTCAGCGAGCGGGAGATGCTTGTCGGCTACGGCTGGCAGTACGAAGGCGTTGCGTGGAACTCCGCTTCTCCTGATAACCTGCCTCTTTACCGTATGTACAATCCGAATGCTGACTGCGGAAGTCATCATTATACCGGCTCAACCGAGGAACGTGATATGCTGGTAGATGCCGGCTGGATTTACGAGGGAATCGGCTGGTTCGGAATGCTGAAATAAGCCGGAAAATGATATATCGCCGCTATATATCAGAATAATTGCAACTTTAAGCCGCCGCGCAACCGGGTATATTGGTTGTGCGGCGGCTTTCCTGATGCGCAGAAATAATTCCCGGCAGATGCATATATTTTTGTGAATGTGCGCACAGAGCTGCGTACAGAGGGAAGTATGACAGAGAAATAATTGAGAAGTCATCTTTACTTGACTTATAAATAAATATAATATATACTATATGCTGAGTTTAAATTGCAAAATTCCCGAATTCTGAAAAATAAAATTACTTGCTGGGGGATCGGTATGCCTGCTTCATCTGGTTATCTCAAAGGAAAAATAACACGCTCTGCCGCCGCAGTTCTGGCGCTTGTACTGTGTGCGGTTCTGTCCGGAATACCTGCCTATGCGCAGGAGGTTTCATCGTCAGACGAACCTGTTGCTGTATCAGACAGCACAGTGTATCTGAGCGAGCAGACTGAAACCGGAACAGTACCTGATGTTCAGGCGGAGGAAGAAAACACAGCGGCAGAAGACAATGCCGCCGCAGAACTCACGCCTGCTGACAGCGAACCTGTTGTTTCGGCGAGTGATGATACGGAAGATAATACCGGAAACAGTGCGGACGATACCGGCGATGATACCGCTGCAGATGATACCGGTGATAAAAACGTCGGATTCCTCGGTGATGATACTGCAGTATCCGGCACCGACACCGGCGATACACCGTCAGGTGATAACGGCAGCACGGTTGTGTCATCGGGTGACACAGGCTCCACAGCACCGCTCAGCGGTTGGGTAAGTGAAAACGGCGAGCTCAGATTCTACGTTGACGGCGAGGCGCAGACCGGTGTCGTTGAGGTGAACGGAATTATTTACTGCGTAGCTGAGGGTAAGTTTGAAGCCGCAGACGGGCTCAGAACAATAGACGGCAGGTCCTATTATTTCATTTCGGGCATTGCTCAGACCGGAATGCAGACTGTCGGCGGAAAGCTTTATATCTTCGGCGATGACGGAGTGCAGAAAAAGGCTTCTGGCTGGCAGGAGCTGACCGACGAAAGAACCGGCGGAACGGAAAAGTATTACTTTGCAGACAATGCTCTCAGTACAGGATTCACAACCATAGACGGTTCGGTTTATTTCTTTGATGATGCCGGCAGACTGGTAAGATATGCTGGCTGGAAAACACTTACCGAAGCAGAGTCGCAGACCGACCGCAGATACTATTTTACCGACGGCCGTGTATGCACAGGTTTCTGTGAAATTGAAGGCGTTCTGTATTATTTTGAGAAGACCGGCGCTCTGTATGAAAAAGACGGCTGGCTTCAGCTTACAGACGGAAAATATTATATCGCTGACGGTACTGTCCAGACAGGTATAGTCAGTATCGAGTCAAAGCGCTATTTCTTTGAAGATGACGGAAAGCTGCACACCAAAGACGGCTGGATTGAGACAGCAGGCAGAAAGTACCTTATCAAAAACGGATATATAGCCACAGGTCTGGTCGAGTACGGCGGAAAGAAGTATTATCTCGATCCTGACAGAGACGGAGCTCCGGCAACCGGTCTCATCACTGTCAGCGGAGCAAAATACTATGCCGGCACCGACGGCGCATTCCTGAGCGGTCTCAGAACAGCTGACGGAAAGACATATTATTTCGGTACCGATTACAAGGCTGTAAAGGGCTGGAAAACTGTTGACAGCAAGAAGTATTACTTTGGCGACAGCTATTATGCCCTCACCGGCTGGTTTACCAACGGCGGATATTATTATTACGGCGGTACAGGCGGCGCAATAATGACAAACTGCGTTGTGGACGGCTATCATCTTGACGCCAACGGACGCAGAAAGATGTCCGAGGTCGAGGCTGCTGCTCACAGAATAATTGAAAGCTGCACAAACAGCTCCATGACCGCTGCTGAGAAGCTCAGGGCCTGCTACAAATGGATTATCGACAACTGTTCCTACAAGCGTGACTACACCGACCCGACAAAGCTTGCTTCATCGTGGACTGAGACCTATGCTCTTGAAATGATGAAAAACCGCAAGGGCAACTGCTATCGGTATGCGAGTGCATTTGCATATATTGCTGAGGTGCTCGGTTTTGATGCCTCGGTCGTAACGGGACAGATCACGGCCTACGGCGGAGGTATGACCCCGCACGGCTGGGTTCAGATAAAAATTAACGGAACTACATATCTGTTTGATGCCAATATGGATGACAGCAAGGGAACCGGTTTCTATTGCTACAAGAAAACTCCCGGAAACTTCCCGTATTACATCGTCAAGCAGAAGGTATATGACGTATCCTTGTAAACAGGAGCGATTAACAGATGGTTTTTAGTTCAATAGAATTCCTGTGCGCTTTTCTGCCGGTGCTGTTCATTGTCTATACAGCACTGTCATTTGTGAAAAAGCCCTGCAGACTTGATATACAGAACTGGATACTGGTGATAGCAAGCCTGTTGTTCTACGCTTACGGCGAGCCGGTTTATATCCTTTTGCTGCTTGCCAGCACAGTGTTCAATTATATATGTGCGCTTCTGGTTTCTCCGGAAAGAAAGAAGTACCGCCGCGCAGTGCTCGTAGCTGCAGTGGTCGTCAACCTGGGAATTCTCGGTGTATTCAAGTACACAGGCATGATGACAGAGACTCTCAACAGCATAACCGGTCTGTCTCTGCCCGTGCCGCAGATAACCATGCCAATTGGCATATCATTCTTCACCTTCCAGATTCTTTCCTACGTTATAGACGTATACCGCGGAACGGCGGCTGCACAGCGCAGATTTGACCGTACGCTCCTTTATATCATCTTTTTCCCGCAGCTTATAGCAGGTCCAATTGTCAAATTCCATGACATTGATGCCGAGCTTGCGGACAGAGAGCAGACGGTTGAAGGTGTAGCTCACGGATTGCGCAGATTCATTATCGGTCTCTCGAAAAAGGTGCTTATCTCAAATACCGTAGCAGTTGCGGTCGATGCAGTTTATGCGGCTGATATTTCTCAGATCAACATTTCTGCCGCATGGATAGGCGCTGTCGGCTATATGCTGCAGATATACTATGACTTTAGCGGATACAGCGATATGGCTATCGGTATGGGTGAGATGTTCGGTTTCCATTTCAATGAGAATTTCAATTATCCGTACACATCTCTCAGTATACGTGAATTCTGGCGCAGATGGCATATTTCGCTCTCAAGCTGGTTCAAGGATTACCTCTATATTCCTCTCGGAGGAAACCGCAAGGGAAAAGTACGCACCTGCATAAACAAGGTTATCGTTTTTTTCTGCACCGGTCTGTGGCATGGTGCAAGCTGGACCTTTGTCCTGTGGGGTCTTTACCACGGCGCATTTCTCATTATTGAGGAATACATGCCCCAAAAGGACAGAAAGATTCCGGCAGTGCTAAGGAGAATTTATATGCTGGTTGTTGTGTGTGTCGGCTTTGTTCTGTTCAGAGCAGATACCCTTACACAGGCGCTTCAGATTACCGGTCAGATGTTTGCCGGCTGGCGGTTTGATGCCGCATCTTCTGCACTTGCGCTCAGTCAGCTTACCCCGCTGTTCATTATTGTTTCAGCTGCAGCAATTATTGGCTGTATGCCTCTGAAGAGCACCGTCTGCGGCGTAATGGACAAAGCAGGCATAAAGACAGGCGCACAGAGAGTAATCTCATACGCAGCGGCATTTGTACTGCTCTTCCTGTGCATCGTAAGCCTGTCCGGAAGTACATATAATCCGTTTATCTATTTCAGATTCTGAGGTGGGCAATGAAATTGGAACTGGATAAAGAAAAAAAGCTCATGTGCGGATTCATCGCAGCAGTAATGCTGCTCTGTATCATGCCGCTGGTGTGTATGTCTTTTGCGAGAACAGATGAGACTACAGAGAAAAAGGAGCTTGCAGCAATGCCGTCGCTCGTCAGTGACGGAGAACTGAATACAGAATATCTCTCACAGCTCGGCGCTTATTTTACCGACCATTTCGCCTTCAGACAGCAGCTTGTTTCGATTGATTCAACTCTCAGAGCAAAGCTTTTCGGAGTGTCGGCAGATGAATCGGTAGTCGTGGGCAGAGACGGATGGCTGTTCTATTCCGACACGCTCAGCGATTACACAGGAAGCGATCCGATGTCGGAGCGTGAGATATTCAATATCGCGAACAATCTGGCGCTCACTCAGCAATTTGTCAGTCAGAATGGTGCAGAATTTGCGTTTACAATTGCACCGAACAAGAATACGCTTTACCCGCAGTTCATGCCCTATTACACGACAGCGGCAAAAGCTGAAAGTCACAATGCCATAAGGCTTGAGGAAATGCTGACAGCCCGCGGCATAAATTATGTAAACTTATTTGAACTGTTTGAAGAACAGGAAGAAATATTGTATTATGCGCGCGATTCACACTGGAACAACACCGGTGCGCTGCTTGTCTGTGAAGAGCTTCTCCGCTCGGTAAGCGACAGTGATGTATCCTTCATGTCACTTGAGGGAGAAACCGGCGGTGAATATGTCGGTGACCTCAATCTGATGCTCTTTCCGGACAATCCGGCACCTGAGGAGGACATAACCTACGCTGCAGGCGAATACAGCTTTATAAACGGTGCGCAGTCGGTCGAAGATCCGATAATCGTGGCGTCAGCAAGTGATGTCCCCGGCAGCCTGCTTATGTACCGTGACTCTTTCGGCAACTCAATGATACCCTTCATGGCAGGCGCTTACGCAAAGTCGTGCTTTGTCAGAACAGTGCCGTACAACCTTGAAACCTATATGATGATCCATCAGCCGACGACGGTAATCATTGAGAAGGTTGAGCGTTCAATAGACGAGCTGGCCGCGCTTCCGCCGGTATTCCAGACATCTGATACTCAGCTGCTTGTCAGTGGTGCGCAGGAATCGGATTCATGGTTTGAGGTATGCGAGCCGGAAGAGAATATAATGTTCTGGAGAATAGACGGTGAGGTCGACGAAGAACTTGTTGACCCGCGTTCGCGCATATTCGTGCGTATAACCGATGCTGACGGTGTCAGTACAACACGTGAGGCATTTACAGTAACGCTGGACAACAGCGACTTCGGTCTGACAGCTTACATCAGTAAGGAAGCGGTCGGAACTGATGTGGTCACAGTAGAGATAATTGCAGCTGTAAAGGGTGCATGGACGGTGCTCTCGTCTGGTGAAACAGATCTTGGCAGTATCGCGTCAGCATTCTGATGCAGGCTGATTAATATGATTGAATATATGGAGTGTGACATTAAAAGTGTTTGAGAAAATCATTGCTTTCTGCAGAGAAGCACTGCAGAAGACCGGCGTATTTTTCAAGGAGCTGTATCAGAAGGCACAGCCTTTCTGCAAGGAGATTTTCGTAAAAGTGAAAAATATCTTTGGAAAGCTTCTTGAAAACAAAAAGCTGACCGCGGCTGTTGCCGGCGGTGTTGTCGGCGTGGCGGCTGTTGTTACCGTTATCATTCTTGCGGTGACAGTCTGGAGCTGGACAGATGTTACGGTCAATCTGCCGTATGAGCTGTATGTGTCCTGCACCGATGCAGTATCTGATTCAGACCAGCCGAATGAGTTCATAACCGATGTGGCACTCCCGGGTTGGGCATCTGCGGTTTCGGATACCGATGCAGTGTCTGAGAGCGATGTCGTATCGTCATCTGATGCGGTTTCCGATTCAGACGTTGTCTCGCTGTCAATGCATATCAAAAAGAAGCAGACAGTTGAAGATATACTCGCCCTTGCCGGAATCGTGATAAATGAAGCGTATTCTGTTGACCGTACTATGGATGAGATTATCACTGAGCCTGCAGTGATTACTATTTACAGAATGAAGTATGTTACACTTCAGGCTGACGGCATGGTCTTCAGCAAGTATACCGACCTTGAAACGGTCGGCGAGCTGCTTGCTGATCAGATGGTAATAGTTGATGCCGATGACCGCATTTCTTATGATATTGCAGCTGAGCTGTTCAGCGGAATGATAATAACCGTCAACCGTGTCGATGTGCTTGAGGAGGTAAGAGCAGAATCTGTTCCCTTCAAGACAGAGCAGCGCGAAAACAGCTCCATGTACAAGGGTCAGAGCGAGGTTGTCGTCGAGGGTGTCAACGGCTCCAAAGACGTTACCTACCGTCTTACCTATGTTGACGGCATTCTTGAGAGCACAGAGGCTGTCAGTGAGGTTATCACAGTTGAGCCGATAAACGAAGTAATCGAGATAGGCACAAAGAAGAGACCGACCACAACAACCAGAAAGACCAATTCGGGACGTTATGTTGTATCAAAGGAAAAGGTATATGACTGCGACGGCTCGGGTCATGGCTATTACATAATCACCTATTCCGACGGAACGGTGGTATACAAGGATTTCTAAGCAGTAAAATGGCAACTCATACTCTGATATCAGGCGGCGCATACTGCTGCCGGATAAATTGCGGGGGGAAATCATGCGCTTTAATTTTGTGAAATATTTATGTGTTTTTGTTCTCATTCTGGGCTGTGTTTTTTCTGCCGGTCAGCTTGAGGGCTCAGCGCAGAATCTCATGCAGGACGCGCGGAACATCACAGCAGGTGAGAGTGTCACCGATTCGCTCGATATGCCGGTGGAAATTGCCTGCTACAAACTGACACTTGCGAAAAATGGCTGTGTTGAGATAGATTTCGATGCACCGGAAACCGGTGAGTGGAAAATCACCCTCAGAAATGAGAATAATGAAATATACAGCTTCAGCAGTAAAAAAGAGGCTGCCGGAATCGGTGTGAAAAGCGGTGTTTATTATATTACCGTTGCTCCGGTAAAGTACAGCGCTGAAGAGTATACTCTGACCGCGCGCTTTACTGAATCCGATAAGTGGGAGCAGGAATTCAACGACAGCAGAGAGCTTGCAGGAAAGCTTACTGCCGGTAAATCTGTGACCGGAAATCTCTCGGCTGCAGCGGATGTTGACTGCTTTTCATTCTCGCTCAGTGAGCCGCGATACGTCAGCTTCACATTCGATGCAAAGTCTGCAGACGGTGAAGCATGGGCGCTGACCGTGCTGAATGAGGAAAACAGCGAAGTGATTTATTCAGGCATTTCGAAGAAAACAGATACAGAGCCGACAGCACTTCAGCCGGGCGATTACATTGTGGAAATAACTTCCATCAGATATTCGCCGGAAGATTATGTGCTGACACTCAATATTTCTGATGATACTGTCGTGACACGAATTGAGGGCAAGTCCAGAATACAGACAGCCATCAGCATCAGCCGTGAGGGCTGGGAGTATGATTCGACAGATGCTGTAATGCTTGCAAGTGCCTACAGCTATCCTGATGCGCTTGCCGGTGTGCCTCTTGCTTATGCTCTTGATGCGCCGATACTGCTCACCTCAGGCAAAGCGCTTGAAACAGATGTACTCAGAGAAATCGAGCGCATTGGGGCAGAGAAGGTGTATATCCTCGGCGGCAATCTGGTCATCACTGCCGAGGTTGCTGATGCGCTGAAAAATATCGGCTATGAAGTTCAGCGGATCGCAGGCAAATCCCGTTTCGACACCGCTGTCGAGATTGCCAAGAAGCTGCAGAGTGTTACAGGAAAGAAGCCGGCAGAGGTGTTCTTTGCTTATTCACACAATTATGCAGATGCTCTTTCAATCGGCAGTGTAGCGGCAATCAAGAAAGTTCCTGTTCTTTACATAGCGGCGGACGGAGTGCTTTCTGATGCAACAAAAGCATACCTCCAGTCGAGCGGTGCAAAGACAGCAACCATACTCGGCGGCAAGCTTGCAATTGCCGGCGCAGCAGAGAATAATATCAAAAAAGCCGGCGCAAGCACGGTTGTGCGTATAGCGGGCGGCTCGAGATATGAGACCTGTATAAAAATCAATGAGCGTTTTGCGAGTGTGATCGGCGGTAATTCTGTTTGTGTCGCAACAGGTCTTGACTATCCTGATGCACTTGCCGGCGGAGTATTCGCAGCAAAGAACGGCGCTCCGCTGGTGCTTGTACCGAAGAAGCTCACCAGTGTCCAGACAGGCTACATAAACAGCATTGATCCGGATATTACATACATCTTCGGCGGTAAGATAGCTGTTTCAGAGGACATTGAAAATCAGCTGAAAAAGTAAAGCAGCTTCCTGTACAACAGAAAGCTGAAATCCCCTCAGAGCAGGTATCTTGATTCAATATCTGCTCTGAGGGGTTTGCTTTTTATTATCAATTATCAATTGAATGTCTGATTTCATTATGCTATAATCAATATATTATTGTTTTACAGGTTGTTGTGCTCTGCTGCTTATATGGCAGGTCTGAGCATTGCATATTGGAGGAGATTTGATGACTGCTGCGTATGGCATTATCAGCCTTGTGGCACTTCTGATGATAGGTGTCTGCCTGTGGGTAGACAGGAAAAGAGACATAAACCTGCTGGCGTTGTTTGTGTCCATATTTGTCTGCGATGTCGGATATTTTATGGTTTCTGCGTCAAGAACGCTTGATGGAGCCCTGTGGGGTAACCGCATAGCATATCTTGGAAGCGTTTTCCTGCCGCTGTTCATGCTGATGATGCTGCTGAATCTGTGTGATATCAATTACGTACGGTGGCTGCAGCCGGCGCTGATAGCGGTTGGCACAGCGGTATTCCTGATTGCGGCAAGCCCGGGTTATTCGAATATCTACTATAAATCGGTGTCGATAGAAACAGTTGACGGAGCAACGAGACTCCTGCGCGAATACGGACCGCTGCATTGTGTCAATTCACTTTACCTTTTCGGATATTTCATAGCAATGATAGCTATTGTTGTGTATGCTCTTATGAAAAAGAAGGTAACCTCGCCTCTTCATGCGGCATTTCTGATAGTTGCGGTGTTCGGCAATATCGCGATATGGTTTATTGAGAGTCTTGTGCCGAGAAATTTCGAGTTTCTCTCGGTCTCTTACATAATAACTGAAGCGCTTATATTACTGCTTTACGGAATAATTCAGGAGTACAGCCTGATAAAGAATTATGCTCCGATGTCGATTGCTGATACCGCGCAGGCAGCGGCAGCACAGATTGAAGCAGAAAACGCAGTAATGGAAAATCCTGAACTCTCTCCGGAGCAGATGGTTGCCCGCTGTGAGACGGTTGCTTCGCTTACCAACAGAGAAAAAGATGTTCTTCTGCTTATTCTTGAAAACAAAAAACGCAAGGATATAGCAGATGAGCTGTGCGTAACTGAAAGTACAATAAAGAAATACACGGCGCAGATATTCCGTAAGATTGAAGTCAGCAGCCGTGCTGAACTGTACGAAAAGCTGAAGAACCTGTAAAAAAATCAAAAAAGACTGTTCCAACGGAGGACAGTCTTTTTTTGTTGATTGCAAGCGCTTTTTACGGCAGGGCTACCTGTGGGGCTACCTGTAAAATGCCGGAAGGTAGCCCATAAAGTAGCCTTGATTTATAGAAAAGTAGCCCTGCAGGATAGTATACAAAAGTATACAGAAAAGTATATATTATTTATTATAAAATATAAAAAGGAGATATAACGACTTATGCTTAATTCAGTTGCAAAAAGATGTCTGGCGATGATATGTGCAGTGCTGCTCTGCCTGAGTGTAATGTGCAGCTGCGGAAAGAATACTCCTGATGACAGCGGCAGCCTGCCTTCTGCTGATACCGTCGTAAACGATGAAGTGAATGAAGAGAATATCAGCGGGGAAGAGAACACTGCAGCAGAAAATGATGAAACAGAAGATACAGACCTTTATCCTGTTGAGGAACAGGAAGAGATAGATCAGGCGGAAAATCAGCCCGATTCAGATGGTGCCGATGACAGACTCAGCGGAACATACTGGCGCGCAGTGCGCTATGAAGGAGTAGACTCGGCAGAGGGCGGCGATGAAATGCCTATGGGCAGCTGGGACGCCGATATGTTCTTCTTTGCTGACGGAACCGGCAGATTCCGTAATATGTACGGAGCGTCCTACAACTGGTTCCAGCCGGAATTCAGCTGGAGCTATGACGAAGGCACATCGAGGATTCTACTTCAGCTTTCAGACGGTACAGAGACATTCATTCACGGTCTGCTGACAGAGAACGGACTGCGCGTTGATTACAATGAAGGCGATCTGTGGTTTGAGCAGGCCGAAATGCCGCAGGAAGGCGGTCAGTGGTGTCTTGCAGATCTTGTTGGAACATGGAAGCTGGTGGGCGCAGAAATTGAAGGTTATAAGTCCACCGCAGAGGAAGCAGGAATGCATGGCTCGGTGACATTCTCCTTCTTTGATCCGGAACTGAGAGCCAACTACGTTCAATATGATGACTTCGGCAACCGCACAGAGTTTGTTGATGCAATGGTTGTATATATGGATATGCCGCTGTTTGACGGCTTCGTTAACGAAGCCTGGTGTGTTGAGCTGATTGGAGACGATAACAACGTAAAGTGCCATGCGGCTATGCTTGACCGCGAGAATCTGGTGATGCTGGTCGAATATTACGAAGAAGGGTATGAATATCCGGCAGTAAGCGTTCAGTTCTTCAACTGGGAGGGTGTCGGCGACGTCGGCTGATACCCTTGCAGTGAATAGATATCGGGACAACAATTCAGGAAAGAGGAGGAAACAATAATGAGCCAGTTCAAAAAAGTAACAAGTATTCTGTTGGTTTTCATCATGCTGATCGGTTTGCTTCCGCTGTCATCAGTTACAGCAAATGCAGCAAATTCAGAAAGCAATCCGGTTGTCTGCTCAAGTTTTACAGAATTCAAGGCAGCTATGGAAAATCCGACTATCCAGTACGTCAAGCTGAATCCGCTGAGCTATGCCAGCGACGATGCAGCAATTTATTCGGTACTGGGCATGGGCAGTTATTCTGCCATAACAGTTGCGGGTACAAAGACTGTTATCCTCAACGGCAGTACTACGTTTACCGCCTATTTCTATATGGGTCCGGATAGGGTCAAAAGACTCAATGCGCTGATTTCAGTGCCGTCAAACGCATCACTTGAAATAAAGGGTGTCGGTGAGCTCGCATTCAAAGCCTGCGAGACAAGCGGATCAAACGCAGTTATTTATAACTACGGCAAAACCGTTATACAGAGCGGTGCCAAAATCACCGGTTCATTTAATAACGCTGTTTATGGACGTGCTATACATCAGGCTTCAGGCAATCTGACAATAAATGGCGGTACATTAAAAGCAGAGAATGCAATGGATAACACTGAAAGCAGATGCGCAGTGTTTATTGGCGGCGGTACAACTACGATAAACGGCGGAGACTTCAGCTGTGTCAATAAAAACAGTGCCACGAATCCCTGCTACGGTCTGATAATAAGCAGCAGCTCGGCAGATGTAGACATCAATCATGCCGTAATTCATAAGATGCTCATTCCAAGCGGTGAGACCGCCGGCAGTTACATTGATAGTCTGCGTATGATTCTTACCTCCAATGGAGATATTGTATCCCGTAAGGATGATACTGTTATAAAAAATGTGTCATTTATCGTGAGCAGAATGATAAATGAGGTTGGTTTATCTTTGGATAAACCGGCTTCAGGTCAGTCTCCCGACCTCACCGTGACGCTTGACGGAAAAGGATACCGTAAGGAAAGCGTAACATGGATAAATGAGACCACCAATAAAGAAATGACATCAAGAGACACTTTTGTTGCCGGAAACAGTTACGGTGTGCGTGTACGACTTGTGGCCAGCGGTGAACATGCATTTGCAATTAACTCGTCCAGGGAGTCGATTGTTACTGCAAAAGTGAACGGAAACAATGCGCAGGCAGGAAAAGCTCCCGGCAAAGTTGCGGCAGCGATCATAGATGTTTACTACAGTTTCGGTGTATGTCTTGAAGGAATATCTGAGGTAGGCATTGAGAGTCTTGATGAACCTGAAATAGGCAGCAAACCCGATTCTACTGCTCAGGTGCTTGGAGAAGGATACAGAATATATCTGGTTGATGGCATAACATGGTATGAGGACGGCAGCATAATGTCTTTTGCTACCGATACATTCAAAGCCGGACACAAATATTCGGTAAGTATATGGCTTTCGGCATCGACCGGATATGCTTTTGTTGTTGATGGCTCCAATCCGGCAACTACAGGGCAGATAAACGGCAAGGATGCAAAGGTATCAAAAGCTTACGAGAAGAGCCCTGACAGGGTAATTGTTCTTTCCTATGATTTTGGTACTCTGACCGCACCTGTTACAACAACCACAACCAAGGCTACGACAACTACAAAGCCGACCACAGCCACGACCACCAAGGCTACCACTACAACTACAACCACAAAGGCAACTACTACTACAACTTCGAAGCCGACCACAACAACCACCAGGAAGCCGACTACTACAACCACTGCAAAGCCGACCACTACTACCAAAGCAACAACCACTACCACTCGTCCCACTGCAGTGGCAGAGGGTGTAGTCCGTGTCGCAGGCGGCAGCCGTACCGGCACAGCAGTTGCAATTTCCAAGAAGGCGTTCAAGAATGCAAACACCATCATTCTTGCAGATGGCAATGGCTACGCTGACTCCCTCGCAGGTGTACCTCTGGCTTATGCACTCGATGCACCTATCCTGCTTGTAAGAAACAGTAGCCTCGATACTGAAACCAAGGCGGAGATTCAGCGACTCGGTGCAAAGAAGGTCATAATCCTCGGTGGGGAGCTGGCAATCAACAACAACGTTGTCAACACCCTGAAGGGCATGGGTCTCACTGTTGAGCGTGTAGCAGGTAAGTCCCGTTTCGACACCGCTGTCGAGATCGCAAAGAAGCTTGAGACTATCACCGGCAAGAAGCCGACTGAGGTATTCTTCGCATTCTCTCACAACTACGCTGACGCACTTTCTGTAGGCGGCGCAGCAGCAGTCAAGAAGGCACCTATCCTCTACATTGCAAAGAACGGTGTGCTCTCTGACGGCACAAAGGCATACGTACAGTCGAGC
>JAZNOP010000111.1:0-21879 GCA_045580875.1 Acutalibacteraceae bacterium | reverse complement strand
GCGTAAAATAATGCTTGACATTTCTGCTCACTGCTGTTATAATTGCTCTTGCCCCTCGAGAGAGAGGCAAGCATAGTTGGTGTTGATGGCGGTGAGGGTCCACCTGTTCCCATTCCGAACACAGAAGTTAAGCTCACTTGCGCCGACGATACTTGGCTGGCGACGGCCTGGGAAAATAGGTAGACGCCAACACAAAGACCTCTGATTTCGATCAGAGGTCTTTTTCTTTTTTACTCAAAATATCAAGCCGCTGCCGCTGCGCTGTGATATACTGGTGTTACGATATCGTGAAAGGAATGGTGGGAATGAAGAATATCTCCCTGCTTGTCAGCAGCCTTGAATATATCGAGCAGCACATCAGCGACGATATTCATACCGGTGACATAGCTGCCGCGTGTTTCTGCTCCCGCTCTGCCCTTGAAAAGCTGTTCAGCTGTGTGAACGACATTCCGGTACGCAGTTACATCATTCGCCGGCGTATGATGCTTGCTGCAAGACGGCTTATCGAAGAGCCTGACCGCTCTGTGCTCTCTGTGGCTGTGGAATACGGCTACTCCTCCAACGAGGCATTTACGCGCGCCTTCAGAGACGTGTGGAACTGCAGTCCTTCAGAGATGCGCACCAAGCGGTTTGTGGAGCTTTTCCCAAGGCTGAGAGAGCCGGTTCAGAAAGGGGATAAGTATATAATGCAGAGAAAAAGTGTAGATATCAGTGAGCTTTATGACCTTTTCGTCCAGCGCAGCGACTGCTGGTTTATCATTTCCGACATCAAAAACATGACACCAATTAATGAAATCTCCACCCGAGCCGGTGATCTGGCGATTATCGAGCAGATGAACCGCATGGCTGCCGCTGCAGGCAGTGAAGATGTCGTGTTCCGTATCGGCGGCGATGAATTCTGTATGCTGACCGCCAGCACCTCGCGTGAATACGCGGAGGAGATAGTCAGCCGGATTAAATCGCACAACGGTGAGGGTTTTGATTTTGACGGCCAGCAGATTCCGCTGTCACTCCACGTGACTGCAACCCGATACAGCGGAAAAACACCGCGATACAACGAGCTGTTTGCCGAACTTCACATCGCCATGCGCGACGGCAAGGAATGATTTGCGCCTGGGAAGGACGTCAGTGTGAAGCTGTGTGTGCGAAAATGGGGCGTAAAGCTTTGTTTTCAGACGGTATTTCCGGATTGATGACGGCAATTTGTGCCGAAAATAAAAAGTTGCAGAAATATTGAAAAAGTGCTTGATTTTTGTGGGCGGACCTGCTATAATACTTCTTGCGCCTCAGGAAGAGATGCAAAACACAGTTGGTGTTGATGGCGGTGAGGGTCCACCTGTTCCCATTCCGAACACAGAAGTTAAGCTCACTTGCGCCGACGATACTTGGCTGGCGACGGCCTGGGAAAATAGGTAGATGCCAACACAAAACAGCCCCTGACCGATAGGTCAGGGGTTTTGTTTTGTCCGTTTTGCGCTGTACGGAAAAATTGCCTGCAGACAGAGACTCATTCCGGCAGTATGCCGCGGCAAATGACCGGATCAGTATACCTTTGCGGTTTTCTTATCGCAGAACAGGACGGATATTCTGAACTGAAAATACCGCGAGTGAAGCGTTTAGGAAAAGCCGGATTGATGCACCGTGAACGAAACGCTGAATATCAGCCGGATTGATGCACTGCGAACAAAAGCGCTGAGGATAATCTCAGCATAAAATACAGCGCCCGACAGGAGGAGAGTTCCCGTCGGGCGTTTTTTGATTTTGTCAGACCGTAAGCGCGCAGACCGTGCGGATTTACATATATCGCGGTTCGTTTACCAGGCTGCAGCAAACGGAACGCCGCCTTTTTCGTCAGTCTCACTCAAAGCGCTGCACAGCGGCAAAAGCGTGTCCGGAATTAACGTATCCTGTTCGCATCAATCACGCACAGGTGCAGTTCCGAGGCAGAGCCGCGCTATTTTTTCGCAGCTGTGACCGTCGCAGCCGCCGGAGAGCAGTTCACGCTGCAGTACTACAGTGTCAGGGTCAGGCTGCCGGCGGAGCGCCTCGGCAAGAGCGGCGCCGTCCTCGAAAGACAGCGCAGGGAAGACCTCGAGCGCGTTCATGTTTATGCCGCACTGTGCGCTGTATTCTTCGATGTCAGGCAGGTAGAAATATACAGGTATGCCCAGCAGAGAGGCATCAGAAGCCGTGCCGGAGTAGTCGGTGATGACAGCGTCTGCCGCGCAGATGAGGTCGTTTGTGGGTGTGCTGAGGTCGGTGATGACACCCTCAGTGCCGATTGAAGTCTCGCGGTCGAGGGGGTGAAGCTTGACTATCAGCGCTGAATCGGACAGGTCGAAATTATCGGTAAAACGGGCGCAGTCTATAGCCCTGCCGCGGCGCATGGTCGGCAGGTAGACCACCAGCCGCTTATTCTTTATCTGCGGATATTTCTCCTCGAGGGCTGCACGTGTGCCGCCCTGACCGACCGACAGTATGACGTCGGCGTGAGGTGCGCCCAGCGGCAGTATCTTCGCCGGGTCGGTGTCCATCGCCTCGGCGAAAAAGGGCTTCATGTACTCGCTGCCGGCAATGACCCTGTCGTAGCCGCGGTGCATACACATCAGCCGCGCGGTGTCAGAGCTGCTGCCCTCGGGGGTGTCGACCGTCTGCCAGCCGAATTTCTTAATTGCAGCCATGGAGTGCCATATCTGCGTGACTTCCATGCCGGGGCGGTGGCGCAGCATGCTTATCGCCGGAATGTAGCTCTCGGTGACGCAGGCGCGCGCCGAGGCAAGCAGCGCCATCTGCCGCAGAAGCAGCGGAATATAGGAAAGATTCATCTCGCTTTTGAGCCCCAGCCGGCAGGAGAACACCGTCTCTGTCGAAGGGCTGAGCTCCTTTATCCTGTCGGAGAGCAGCACAAAGTCAGCCGACGGCACATCGCTCTGCCGGCTGAGAAAGACCACGCGATCCTTTGGTCGGATTGTGATTTTAAGAATGGCATAAACCGCCGACATTCCGGCGCGAAGCCCCTTCATTGCGAGCTGTTTTATTCCCATTTTATATACCTCGAGTAATATTATCTGCAATTATAACAATCAGGCGCCGCGCAGGAAGCTCCTGATTGCGGCGCCTATGTGGTTCTGGATTGCCGTTTGCGGCGCTCAGTCAGCGCCGTCGGGCTTGATTAATATTCTACGTAATACTCTCTGCCTGCCGGGAGGTTGTTGGTGTAGCGAACCTCGTTGAGGGGGATGTATTCGCTCAGATCCTCACGGTAACGGTCGATCTCGATGCCGTCCTGATAGACGATTCGGTAGGTCTGCACAACTCGTCCGAGCTGACCTGCCTGGCTGGACTTGCCGGGCTGTGCCGGACGGTAGATGACCTTGTAGTTCTGCGTTGATTTCTCGACATAGCCGAAGTCGGCGGTGATGCCGTTCCATGTGCCGTAGATGTTGCAGGTGATCTTGCCGCTGGAGCAGATGAATTCAATTCTGATGGGATATTCGCGGTTGTTCTTGATCTTGAGGTCGTGGGTGCCCCAGTTGACGGTAGCATCGTTGCCGAAGCGCTGAACGCCCTTGGTGTCGGTCATGTATGCGACCGTGTAAAGGTGGTTGTGGCGCTCGACTATCTCAAGGTTTGCAAGAATACAGGTGTAATAAAGAACAGAGGAGGTCTGGCAGATGCCGCCGCCGTAGTCTTCGTCGGTACCTTCAGAGGAGTAAACAGTAGCCTTGTTGAAGCCGCGTTCCGGAGTTCTCTCACCGACGGTGTCGTTGAAGGAAAGCTCATCGCCCGGCTCGAGGTAGCCGCTCTCCATTATGTATTTTGCGGCGAGGGCGAGGTTGTTGGAACGTGCCTTGTTGTCGCCGTTGAAGTAGGAGGTGTAGGTTGCAAGCAGGTCGGGGCAGTCAGGAGCCTTGAGCTCAACGAGGGTCATGTTGGGCTGTGTGAGGACAAGGGCTATGTTCCATTCATTGCCGCCTGCAGCTATCTGTGCGCGTGCGGTGTTGATGTCGAAATCAACGCCGATGACATCAGGGGTGTATACCACCTGACCGGCGCCGTCGTAGCCCTTGGTGGCATCAGCGACGAGGCAGTGTACCTGATCGTAGATTTCATCGATATTTACAGCCGGAGCAACTGTTTCCGCCATGGTGCATTCGATGGTGGCAAGGTTGTTCGATGCAAGGCGCTGCATGAGCTGCTCCATGAAGACATCGTAGTCGATACCGTAGCCGTTGGTGCCTGCCTTGACGGTCATGACGCTGGCATCGTAATCGACAACGAAGGAGGGCTCTGCCATGCGGATACCTTCCGAGCCGACAACGTCGTAAAGGAATTCACGCACGAGAGTCTCGTTGAAGGTGAGACTTCCCATGGTGGTGATTGTCTGTGTGGAGACATTGCCGTCCTTATCGGTTACCTCTATGTATTCGTCGCCTGCGTTGGGGTCGGAGGCGTACTCGAAGCCGTAGGTGGAAAGCTGGAAGGAGGCTGTTCTGCCGTTTATGGATACAATTATTGACTGCTGGCTGAGTGCCGAGTCGACCGACTGCTTGATGAGCGACTGCGAGGTGTCAGCGGTCATTTCGCTGAATGCTGTCTTGACGTTGAGCGGGTCGGAGACGTGGAAAACAGTAAAATAGATGCTGAGCGAAATTGCAAGAACTGCAACTGCCACGACCGAAGCGACACTGGTGACGATGCGGTTGCGGCGGCGCTGCTGATAGGTGCTCACCTTGTTTTTGCTGTTTCTGGAATTCTGCTGAGCAGCAGCCATGTACTGATCATCAAAATATCCGGCAAAAATGGAGGGCATCTGAGCGTTGAACGGGGTGTCGGTCATTGTTGAATCGCTGTAGTAGCCGTCATCAGATACCATCGGTGCTGCCTCACGTGCGAAGCCCTGACGTGCAGCGGGGCGCTGGGGCTGAGCCTGCTGAGGCTGCTCGTCCCTGCGGCGTCTGCCGCCGATGGTGGGAAGTCCGCCGTATTCAGCCTCGAATGAATCGCTGCCGTAGTCATCGTAGACATCATAGCGCGATCTTCTGCCTGCCGGAGCGGCTGCTCTGCGCGGCGGCTCATTGTATGCCGGCTGACCGTAGGGCTGGCTGTATGACTGACCGCGGGCGGCAGGGGGCGCCGGTGTGTCGAAATCATCGAAACCGTCGTCGAAGCCGTCGTCAAAGCCGTCATCGTAGCCTGCAGACGGTGCTGCGGTGTAATTGCGCGGCTGAACGCTTTCTGCATAGGGGGAACGGGCTGTTGAGACGGTGGAACCCGGTACATAATCGCCCAGATCATCGTCGAAGCCGTCGTTGTAGGTGTCATAGGCAGGGCGGCTGGAAGGGGTATACTGCGGCTGCGGGGTTCTTGTACGCTGTGTGTCGTAAACCGCCTGCGGACCGCGGGTCTCACGGTACTGCTGGCTGTAGCCGGTCTGGAAGTCCATTCCGCCGTTGGAATAGTAATCGCTGTTGAAGCTCGCCATGTGCGACATCTCCTTTCACCTGGCGTGTAAGTGCTGAGAACTGCAGATTCGCCGGCGCAAAGGCGGACAATTCTGCACATTATATGATAGCTGTTTGTGCTGACTAAATCAAGATTTTCCGCGTAAATTTCACATATTTTTAATGTTTACAGTCATCTTTGCATCAGGCACGTTCCGGCGGTGCGGTTATGCAGCGGCTGACGGCCTGCTGAAGGCAGAAAAAGACCGCCGATGTTTCCACCGGCGGTCAGAATTATTTATTTGACTTAAATGTCAGGTGCATCTGACACTAAGAAACTGTTATGTAAGAGAAACTGTGATTATTCAGCGGTCTCTTCAGCAACCTCAGCAGCCTCTTCGACAACCTCAGCGGTCTCCTCGACAACCTCAGCGGCCTCTTCGACAGCCTCTTCAGCAGCCTCAGCGGTCTCCTCGACAACCTCAGCAGCCACTTCGACAGCCTCAGCAGCAACCTCAGCGGTCTCCTCGACAACCTCAGCAGCCTCTTCGACAGCCTCTTCAGCAACCTCAGCGGTCTCCTCGACAACCTCAGCAGCCTCTTCGACGGTCTCCTCAGCAGCCTCTTCGACAGCCTCTTCAGCAACCTCAGCGGTCTCTTCGACAACCTCAGCAGCCTCTTCGACGGTCTCTTCAGCAACCTCAGCGGTCTCTTCGACAACCTCAGCAGCCTCTTCGACAACCTCTTCAGCAGCGGTCTCTTCAACAGCCTCAGCAACAGCAGCGGTAGCAGCAACAGCTGCAACAGCCTCTACAGCTTCCTCAGCAGCAGTCTCTTCTACGACTTCTGCGGTCTCGGCTGCAGCATGAGCAGCAGCGAGGTCAGCCTGCATCTTAGCAAGGGTCTTTCTGTCGATGTTGTAAATAAGAGCTACGCCGACAAACTGGCAAACTGCGCTGAAAGTATACAGAGCTGCAACCAGCCAGCAGAGTCTGCCAGCAGTTTCAGCGGACTGACCGATAGTACCGAGAGAGGAAACGTAACCGATCAGCGGAGTGCCCATGATAGCGATAACTGCTGCAGGGCCGACACCCTGAGCAAGCTTACGGAAGAAGGAGTGCAGTGCATAAACAACGCTCTCCTGTCTCTTGCCGGTCTTCCACTCCTGATAGTCGATAGCATCGCCCATCATAGCCCAGGATACGCAGTTGTAGAAGCCCATGCCAAGGCCGAAGAAGATCAGACCAACCATGTAAACGATGAGCTGGAGATTGAACGGGCAGAACGGGAATGCGCAGAGGATAGCGCCGCCGATGAGACCGGCAACGGAACCAACGGAAGCAACTTCCTTCTTACCGAACTTCTTAACGAGCTTGGTTGCGAAGGGCATGAAGATGAACATCGGCAGGAAGCCGACCATCATAACAAGACCGGACAGGGAAGCCTGACCGAAGTGGGTAGCGAACATGATGGTGTTTGCGGTACCGGCAGACTGCATGCCGAGGAACATACCCATTGCAGCGATGGTGCAGCCAACAGCGGGACGGTTCTTCATGAATGCGCCGAAGGACTTGATCAGGTTGATCTTCTCGCCGTCAGAGTTCTGCATAGCATACTCGTTGCCGCGGATAGTGATGTTCTTGATCATGAACAGGAAGAATACAAAAGCAATAACGCCCATGATCAGAGCTGCCTTGAAAACGTTGTCGCCAAGAAGAACTTCGATCTGACCGCCGGTGAGGGGGCTCAGAACCTTATCGCCAGCAGCATATGCTTCGCCGGTAACAGGGTTCTTAAGGAAGTTCTCGGGAGCGAATGCAGCCTCGGAACCTTCGGGGATCTCGATTCTGTCAAGGAACCAGGTGGGGTTTGCAGGATCGAAAGTAACCTTCTGCCAGATGAGCATCGGAAGGATTATGCCGGGGACCATGCCGCCGATTGCACCGCCGATGGAACGGAAAACGGACAGAGAAGCTCTTTCTTCATTGTTCTCGGTAACGATGTTCAGCATGGTGCCGTAGGGGACGTTTGCCATGGTGTAAGCAGCATCCCAGATGATGTAACCGAGGACGAACAGAACTGCCTTAACAACTGTGGATGCGTTGGGGAAAGGCAGGAATACGGCTGCACCGCCGACGACAAGACCGAGAGCACCGATAAGGATGTAGGTCTTGTATTTGCCCATTCTGTACTTCTTGTGGTCGTTGTCGATAAGAGAACCAATCAGGGGATCGTTGATTGCGTCCCATGCCTGAACAAGCAGGAGCAGCAGGGAGAACAAACCGGTCTCCATCATCATGAAAACGAGCCAGAAGGTCTGGACAGTGTTCTTCAGACCAAAGCTCAGGTTGCAGCCGGCGTCACCGGCCGCATAGGCGAGTTTGTCGCGGATACCGAACGGACGAACGCCGCCCGGCCAATCCTTTTTCTTCATTTTCTTACTCACTTTTCTTCCTCCTGTGATTTTATTTTGGGGGATGCGAAAATAAAAAGCCGGACAACGCACATCCGACTTTTAGGTTAACATTATGATAACATAGATAAAACAAATAATCAACAATTATTTTTGATTATGGTCGAATTTTTGTGTAAAAAATGAACATTGTGATGCTTTAGTGATAGAAATACCGGCTGATTTTAGTCATTTAAATTGTTGAGTATGTACAATTTTTTAACCCTCAGGCTGCCATGCCGGCGCAGCTTACGCGGCAGAAGAATGCGTTTGTGACAAATTTCACAATAATCCGGCGGTGAACGTTGACACTGGACAGCAGTTGTGATAATCTTTAGAAGAAATAAACAGACGTGACAGAGGGTGCAAAAGGCGCATCTGCACGCTGAAAAGGAGGATGTTATGTCTATTTTATCACAGCTCAACAGCCTGCCGATGTATGTCATCTGCGGCGGCATCGTTGCCGTTGTCGCGGTCATCTGCATCATCTTCATGGTCAGAGCCTACCGCGCAGGCAAGGCAATCGGCATGGACACCACAAAGATGAAGAGGGCCATTACCTCGAGTATCACATTTTCCCTGCTTCCGAGCATCGGAATCCTGCTTGGCGTTATCGCTCTCGCAGGCAGCCTCGGTACTCCGTGGCCGTGGCTGAGACTTTCGGTCATCGGCGCTCTGCATTATGAAACACAGGTTGCGCAGGCAGCCGCAGAGCAGGTCGGCATGAACGGTCTTTCGGCAGCAGAAATGACTCCCGGCGCATTTTCCACCATCGCACTTCTCATGAGCGTCTGCATCATGTGGGGCATGCTTCTTTCGGTCATCTTCAATAAGAGATATCTTAGGAAGCTCGGCTCGGGCGGAAAGAAGTCGGGCGGCAGCACAGGCGGCGGCTTCGGCGATACCGCAATGTCTGCAATGTTCATCGGTATGGTCAGTGCCTACATAGGCAGCTATATCGGCAATTTCGTCTCCGGCAACGGCGTTTTCACCCTCACCGGAAACTGGATTCCGCTGGTGGTTGTTGCTGTATCGGGCGCTTCCATGGCATTCTTCATCTGGCTCTCAGAGAAGAAGGGCATGGCATGGCTTGAGAGCTTCTCCATCGCAGTCAGCATGATTCTCGGTATGGCGGCGGCTGTCGGCGTATCGATGCTTATCAAATAAGAGAAAGGAGAGCTTACAATGAACGAACAGGAAAGAATTGCTTATTTTGAAAGATACAACAATAAGACCCACGTCATCGGACGCATCGCAACCTCGATAGTGCTTATACTTCTGCTCGGTGCTCCCTTCCTCATGGGCTATATCCTCGGCGATATGCCTGATATCGGTGCGGCAGGAAAGGCATTCCTTGCTGTCGGTCTGGTCTGGACTGTCAGCAGCGTTGTCGAATTCCTTATCTACACCCCGATGCTCGGTGCCGGCGGCGGCTACCTTGCATTCATCACCGGCAACCTCATCAACATGAAGATACCCTGCGCAATGAACGCACGCGACATGGTCAAGGCAAAGACCGGCACTCCGGAGAATGAGATAATCTCCACCCTCTCCATCGCCGCATCTTCCCTCATCACCATCGTTGTTCTCGCTCTCGGCGTTCTGCTTCTCGTGCCGCTGCAGCCGGTGCTTGAAAGCCCCGAGCTCCAGCCTGCGTTCGATTGTGTCGTTCCGGCACTCTTCGGCGCAATGGCATACAAGTATTTCCGCGGCAACATGAAGATTGCAATCGTACCCCTGCTGGTCATGAGCGCACTCTTCGTGCTTGTTCCCTCCCTCACCTCTTCCACCAGCTTCATGATCATTCCGAGCGGCATCATCGCTATCGGTCTGGCATTCATCGTCTTCCGCAATCAGCAGAAAAAGCTGAAGGCAGCAGCTCCGGTTGAGGCAGTCGAAGATACTACCGAGGTCACAGAAGAAACCACCGAGGCTGTTGAAGAAACCGCTGAGGTTGTTGAAGAGACCGCTGAGGTCGCAGAAGAGGCAGTTGAAGCTGTCGAAGAGACCGCTGAGGTCGCAGAGGAAGCAGAGAAAGCAGTCGAGACTGTCGAAGAGACCGTCAGCGAATAATCTGATCCGGAAATTAAATTTAAGGAAAGGGTTGAACAACAGTGCTTAATTTTATTACTGTTCTCAAGCTTATCGGCGCGGTTATCGGCGGAGTCATAGCCGTTCAGCTGCTGCTGCTCATAATCGCCATACTGCGCACCCTGTTCATGGGCAGAAAGAAGTCGGATTACGTGCCGGCTCCCGACAAGGAACGCGAGGAGCTCTGCGCCGGCAAGCTTTCTGAGATGATAAAATGCGACACCACCTCACACGCAGGTGACCTGAGTGTCGAACGCTATCTCGAATTTCAGAAGACTCTTGAAAAACTTTTCCCGCTTACTCACGAGACAATGGAAAAGACGGTCATCGAGGGCAATATTCTCTACCGCTGGGTCGGTAAGAGCAGTGAGAATCCCATCGTTCTCATGAGCCATCAGGACGTCGTTCCGGCTGAGGGCGAATGGATTCACGAGCCTTTCTCGGGCGATATCGCCGACGGCAAGGTATGGGGCAGAGGCGCAAGCGACACCAAGGGCTCGCTGATGTGCATCTTCCAGGCAATCGAGGAGCTTGTTGCAGAGGGCTATACCCCTGCCTGCGACGTTTACATCGTTTCCACCTGCTCCGAGGAGTGGACCGGTCCGGGCGCACGTCTGGTGGTTGAGGAATTTAAACGCCGCGGTGTAAAGCCCTACATGGTATGCGATGAGGGCGGTGCGATAATCGCTGAGCCCATCGGCGGCATCAAGGGCAATTACGCCATGATAGGCATATTTGAAAAGGGCAAGGCAAACCTTAAGTTCACAGCCCACAGCAACGGCGGTCACGCCAGCGCACCCAAGAAGAATTCTCCCATCGCACGTCTTGCGGCATTTGTCAACGAGATCGAGACAAAGAAGTATTTCAAGTGCAAATTCTCCCCTGACCTCAGAGCCATGCTCGGCAATCTTGCACGCTACGCTCCCTTCGGTCTGCGTCTTATTTTCGGCAACCTGTGGCTCTTTGCCCCGCTTATGAAGACTCTCATGCCGATGATTTCGGCACAGGGCGGCGCAATGCTCAAAACCACTGTCGCTTTCACCATGCAGTCGGGCTCTGACGCTGAGAATGTGCTTCCGCAGGAGGCATCTGTCTGGGCAAATGTCCGCTTCATTCCCCATCAGGGCGAAAAGAAGAGCATGAAGATACTCAGCAAGCTTGCAAAGAAGCACGGTCTTGACGTTGAGGTGCTCGAATCCTTTGATTATTCCAACTCGGTCGATATCAAGGGCAAGGCATTCACTCAGGTGCAGGAAGTCATCGGCGAGACCTTCCCCGGACTTGCCTGCAGCCCTTACATCATGACCGGCGGCACCGACTGCCGCTTCTTCGAGGAAATCTGCGACAACTGTATCCGCTTTGCTCCGGTAGTATTCGGACCCGAGCAGATGAAGGGTATGCACGGCCTCAATGAAAACGTCGAGACCAACTGCCTGCCGGGTGCTGTCGATTTCTACAGAAACCTTATCAGGAAGCAGGAAGCATAAGGTCCGAGAACTTTAATTGCACAAAAATACAGCACAATAAAACAACTGAGCCGGACAGCGTGAACTGTCCGGCTTTTGTTATGCGGCTGTTTTAGGAAATGTCAGGAAGGAGGTTTGAAACAGCCGCCCGTAATTGAATTTATGCAGGAAGCTTGCCGTTGTTTATGACGTAGTAGGGATTGTAGTAGGTGTAGCCCTTGGTGCTGACCTTGTTTGCGCTGTTGGAGAATACCGAGCCGTAGCCCCATGTGCCGAGACCTGCCTGAGTGGAGATTGCGAAGTGGAGGTGTGCGCCGCGTGAGGAGGAGCCGGTGTTGCCGATTACGCCGATCTTCTGACCCATCTTTACCGACTGAGTCTGGGATACGCTGATAGAGGAGAGGTGACCGTAGAAGCTATATACCTTTCTGCCGCTGACGGTGTGCTCGATGACCACGCTGTAGCCGTTTGCGCTGTTCCAGCCTGCCTTTACGACAGTACCGGCGGAAGCGGCGTAGATGTTGCGGTCGTTGATGGTCTTGCCGCCGTCGGTGGAGGACTTGATGTCAACGCCGAGGTGGTCGCCGCCCTTGTAGGAGTAGTATTCGGACCAGTCGTTGCCGCAGAGGTAGAAATTGCTGACCGGCCAGCGCCATGCGGAAGTAGTATTGCTGGAATTATTGTTTGAATTGCTGGAGACAGAGCCTGCAGGGATAAACCTGAACTTCTGGGCTGCAGTGCCGTTGCCGTCGTAGACCTGAATGTTTGCGCCGTTTGCAGAGCTGCCGCCGGAGACGTCAAGATACTTGCCGCTGTGACGGGCAATTACGTAGTAATAGCCATTGCCTGCCGACTTGATGAGCCACTGCTGGTTGGTGCCGCCGACATAATCCCACTGATGCACGTTTGCGCCGGAAGAGGTGGAGCAGCCGGAAACATCAAGGCACTTGCCGGAATGATTGAAAACTATCTTGTAGTAGCCGTTGTTGAGATATGTGAGGGTGACCGTCTGGTTGGTGCCGTAGTGAGCCTCCCAGAGGAGAATATTTGCGCCGTTGCTGGTGGACCATGCATCGCAGTCAAGCACCTTGCCGGTGTTGAGCGAGGTTGCGATGTGGTACTTGCCGTCTGCGAGCGGACGGGAGCCGGAGTTGGAGCTGGTGGTGATCTTCTGGGCATAATCAAGGGAGAACCAGCCGGTATAGCCCCTGTAGGTTGTCTTGCCCCACACGCCGGAGGTGGAGGTCACGCTGACGGTGGTGTTGTAGGGGATAGCAGTGACCTTGCGGTAGTTTGTGCCGGGACCGGAGCGCATGTTGACGCCGGCGGTGGTGGTGATGCGGTAATTGCCAGTGCCGCTTGCAGCAGCCTCAGCCGTCGGAGCGGTGATGACAAAGAGTGAGCAGACGGTGATTAATGCCAGCATGAAAGCCATGGAGCGGCGGAAAATCGCGGAAAGCCCTGAGTTGGAAGTTATAATTTTTTTCATTTGGAATTTATCCTCCGATTAAATAATTGAATTATAATTTTGTGTTGATTAAAGCTGATTGACAAGAGAAAAGCGGTTGTAAAGGCGCTGCACAGCGCCGGGGAGAATACTGACGGGAAGCATCACTCCTTTCGGTGTGGTTCCGGTGTGTCTGTGACCGGACTTAATCGTATTTCGGCTATTTCGTGTATATTTGCAACGGCGCTTATTCCGCGCACATCTATGATGAATGTGCAGAACCGCATGAGGCGGAAGCTGCCGTAGTTCTGAGCTGTCCGGCTGAGGCGGAGCCTGCCGCGCGTGTCGATGAAATCGGCAAAGAGGCAGGGGTCGCGCACCGGAGGGTCGGGAGAATCCGAGGTGTCGGACAAGGTGCCGCGCAGTGTCAGCCGGTCAGCCTCGCGGTCGAAACGCAGAGATATGTTTTCAGCGCGAAGGTCTGCCAGCCGGAACAGCTCCGGGATAACGGTGATGGAAATCATTCGGGACGATCACCCTCTTTTCTGACTGAGACTGTATTGATTTTATGCCGCGTCATCATAGCAGTAATAATGAGCGGTGACGAGGTCGGTGTATTCTCTGCTGCACCGTCTGACACGGTCGTAGCGTGACGGCTTTGAGCGGCACGGTTTTCTGCCGGTTTCGTCGAGCAGCTCGGCGGTGCCGTAGCGCACGAGAGAGGGCATACGCTCGATGATGTGGTCAAGGCGTGGATTTGAGCCCCATGAGCTGAAGCCGGCTATCTCGGAGCAGGAGCGGGGATTGCTGAAGTATGTCCAGACGCCGAGGGAAAACTCGGTGACGGTGAGCAGTATGCGTCCTGTGCCGGGAATGACGAGATAGAAGCTGATGGTGTCGGTGGCGCGGTTTTTCTCGGCAACGATTTTCTTTTTCATGTAAATTCCTCCGTTTTTCTGTGTCGTGATATGTGTGTACTGTTCTGATTGGCTCTTGAATAACGGCGGCGGTCATTGTAAAATGATTTGTAAGAACTGTTCCGCCGGGCTGTCATCTCCTGAGCACGGTTATATCCTACCATGCCGGAAGGAATACTTCGATGGACGATATGTCGCGGAATTGTATATGAATTGTCCGGAATGTCTGCAAAAATACTATTTATATATAAAGGGGAGTACCGCAATGGTCGGTAAAAAGGGAGATTTCTTTCTCCTGTCGGACAACTGTTTTATCGATACGGTAAACGGTCAGATAATTGATACATATAACGGCGAGATGGTAAGCCGTGTGAATATCACCGCCGCCGAGTGGAGGGTGCTCAGCCTGCTTGTCAGCAGGTATCCCAACGGAGTGAGCATAGACGAAATAAGCACCGCCGCCGAGGTCAACTTCGATGACGTGCGCAAGAAGATTCTCAGCCTGAAGAAGTCGCATCCCCAGCTGTCACGCTGGATTCCGCGGTGTGCAAACGGCAGATACCGCCTTGAGCCGCCGATGGAGCAGGGTGCGCCGGTAAAGGCAGAGCCGTTTGCCGGAAACCTGCAGCCGGAAAGCCAGGGCAGAACAAAGGAGATAGAGCGTGTCAGCCTGAATGACTGCGCCCTTCGCAGTACGCGCATCTGCCCGCGCCCGAACTTTGTCCATGAAGCGCGCGAGGAGGTCTTTACGCTGACCGACCGTGCCTTTGCAGACAGCCATGTCGTGTTCCTGCAGGGAATGGGCGGCATAGGCAAAAGCGAGACCGCCAAGCAGTGGGCTCTCCGCCGTCAGGACAGATACGATACGGTGGTGTTTGCACAGCTTGACGCAGGCAAAAACAAAAACAGCGTCATGTCGCTGGTAAATGACGATTCAATATTTGTAATAAACGGCGATTTCACCGACCGCAGTGAATATCTCTTCAAAACCGGAAGAGAAGAGTCGCCGGAGGATTATTTCCGCCGCAAGCTGGGCAAAATCAAGGAGATTTCCGACGAGCGCACCCTGATAATCATAGATAACTACGATATATACGACGAGTGCCTGACCGAGCTTTTCGACGGCAACTACCATCTGCTGATAACCACGCGCAACGAGTATCACGGGCATGACTTTCCGGTCATTAAAGTGCGCGAGATAACCGACAGCGACCATCTCAAGAGCATCTTCTTCAGAAATCTCGAGAGCAGGCGGCCGGACATCAGCTACAATGACCCGTGGATTGAACAGCTTTTCGTGCTTGTTTCCAACCACACGCTGGCTGTGGAGATAATTGCAAAATCGCTGATGAACAGCAAGGAAACGCCTGAGAGCGTCTGCCGAAGAATGAGCGCAGGCGGAAGCGGCGTTTCGCTGCACGAGGTGGAGGGACACGTGCGCCGCACACACTCCGGCAGTGCGATGACTCCCTTTCAGTGCATCAGCCTGCTCTTCGACCTGTCCAAGCTGGAGTACGACAGCGGCTATGAATATATGGCGCAGGTGCTCAGCTTCATGGCGCTGATGCCGACAAGAGGCATTGCAATGTGGCTGCTGAGAGAATGCAGCAGCAGCCAGACCCTTGAGGCGCTCGACCTGCTGGTTGAGAAAAGCTGGCTGAGAGAGGAAACTGTCAACGATATGCAGCAGGTTTCGATGCACCCACTTATCAGGGAAATCGTGTGGCGCGAGCTCAAGCCGTCATATGAAACCTGCCACGAATATCTGCTGCAGCTTGCCCGCGCCTGCTACAAGGCATGGCACAGGGAATACCGCATGAATTTCGACATTGCCGGACCGGCGCTGTCGGTCATAACGCAGCTTGGCATCAGCGGCAGATATTTCTATATTTTCGAGCCGTATATATCCCTGCTGTGGCAGGTCGGTCAGTTTGACACTGCGATAAAATACGGTCACGAGCTTTACGATGCCTGCGCGGAGTATTTCGGTGAAAACAGTCCGGAGACAGGCTACGCTGCAAAAAGCCTCGGCGGCTGCTACTTCAACTGCCGCAGACTGGAAGAATCACTGCCGTGGTATATGCGCGGTCTTGAGGCAATGCTGGAAAGCGGCACACCTGAATGCGAAGACCTCGCACTTGCCTACGAGAAGGCGGCGCGCTGCTGTACGTGGGATTTCGCGCAGGATTTTGAGAAGGCTAAGGAGTATTTCACAAAATCCATGGATATGCGTCTGCGGCTGATTGAAAAAGCAAAGTGCGGAGAAGAGGTCGGCAATATTCTGCCGCAGGTCAGAGTGTGCGATATACGCAATCTGATGTCGGCGCTGGGCGGTCTGAAGATGGAGACCGGACGTATGTATCAACTGCTCGGAGATTATGAAACAGCCCACGACCTGACAGCCGAATGCTATGATATTCTGATCGAATACAACCCCGGAAACTATTCGTCAATCGCCTACACCTACTACGAGCGCGGTGTGTGCATGTATCACATCGGCATGAAAAATCCCGACAGAGAGCAGGCAAAGGCACAGCTTGAAGAGGCGCTCAAGCTGCTCGGTACGGCGATGAATCACAACGAGCGTATGCGCGGCAGGTTTGCATTCGACACAGCCGACAATCACGAAATGCTCGGCGATACCTACGCAGCGCTCGATATGGGCGAGAACGCGCAGTGGGAATACCTTCGCACAATAGAGATGCTCGAGGGTCTCGGCGGAGTGGGCGGCGAAAGAAAAGCCGCCGTAAAGGAAAAACTCAGCCGGATAGGCGCTCAGCAGTAAAATATACAGGCGAAAAAAGGCAAAAAATAAGAGCCATGCTCCGGTCAGCGCCGGAACGTGGCTCTTTTTGTATTGTTTTGTGGTGTCAGAAGACTAAGCTTACAGCTCAATGAGACCCTTGTCGAGGGCGTTCTTCAGGCGGAGAATGAGAATCTGTGTCTTGGAGTCGAACAGCTCGTCGTTCATTACCATCTCAAATGCCTTGTCAAGGTCGATGAGCTCGGTCTCGACATATTCATCGTCGTCGAAATCGGTGTCGCCTCTCTCGGGCTGAACGGTGCAGGCATACAGCCAGATGACCTCGTCGCTGTAGCCGGGGGTAGGATAAAGACGTCCGACATAGCTTATCTTGTCAGCGCGGTAGCCGGTCTCCTCGATGAGCTCGCGGGCGCCGGTCTTTACGGGGTCCTCGTCGTCCTTGTCGATTCTGCCTGCCGGAAGCTCAAGCAGAGCCTCGCCGACAGCGTAGCGGTACTGACGGACGAAAATCAGCTTGCGGTCGGCTGTGACGGGTGCGATGCAGACAGCGCCGCTGTGGCGGATTACTTCGCGCTTTGACTTCGAGCCGTCGGGAAGAAGAACATCGTCAACAATGACGTGGAGAACGTGTCCGTCGAATATCTCTTTTCCATCAATTCTTTTTTCTTCAAGATTCATGAATGTCGTTCCTTTCTATAAATGAAGCGTTAAGCATTTTGCACTTTTTCATTGACAAAACTATCGGGTTTTTATAAAATAATTATAACATAAAACAATGGGGTGTAAATATGCAAAAGTTTAAAATTTGTATTAAGAACTTCACTGCCGGCGGAAAAGCGCTGATAAAGCGCATAATCGTCTACTGCGCCGCTGTGCTTGCCGCCTACGAGGTAATCAGCCTTGCCCTCGAGAATGAGGAGCTCGGTGCTGTCCTTTCCCGAATTCCGTATTATGATCAGTACATCTATCCGATCGTCAGCAATCTGGTGTTCTACATTGTCGGTGCTGTGCTTGTGGCTGTAATTGCGCAGTTCTCATTCGCATCGTACACTCAGAAGATCGAGGGTCTCGACACCAAGGTCAGCCTCAGAATAGGCGATATCTTCGATCTTGACGACGGCTGCATCATCGTACCCTGCAACAATATGTTCGCCAATGACCCCGAGGTCATCGGAACAACCAGTATTCAGTATCAGCTCTCCGAGCGTATCGCCCACAAGAAGTACAAGGCGGACGCAAGCATTGAGGAGCAGATTCAGAAGACGCTCGCAACCGAGGAGTTCCAGAAGGCAAAGCTTGACCTTCCGGCACGCAGCCTTGCCGGCCGTGCCTATGATCTCTACCCCTACGGCAAGATCGTTCCAATAAAGCTGAAGCGCGCAGGAAAAGACCGCAATTTCTACTTCCTCTCCATGTCCGAGATAAAGTCGGAGGGCAACCCCGAGGTCACCAAGGGCGAGCTGCTTGCAAGTATCGACGAGATGTGGAACTTCATCAGAAACAAGCATCTTTCCGGCAGCACCGTCGTTGTCCCCATCATGGGCACAGGTGCAGCACGTATGTATGACAAGCCGGCAATGACCATTGCAAAGTATCTTGTCAAGTCCTTCATCAACAACCACGACAACCTCGGAATCGACCACTTTGTCCTCTCCATCTACCCGGGCGATTACCTCAAGAACCGCATCAAGATGGACGAGCTGCGTGAGTATGTTGACTACATCTGCAAGTTCCCCGAGCACGACTTCAACCACGACTGCTGATGCAGGAGCTCTGCTGAAAGCATGACAATGCAATAATCAAAGCCCCCGATGCAGTGAGCGTCGGGGGCTTGTTTTATTATATGGAATCAATTAAAACCATCAGACCTGCTGAGAGGGATTATCCCAGCAGGGAGAGAATCCAGCCGATGATGTCGAATATGCCGAGATACTGCACCGCACCGGCGGCGAGGAGCATCAGAGCGATGATGATGACCGGAACGAGCCAGCCGGCTTTTGAGCGGCGGGATTTCCTTGCGGATTCAGGCTCAGCGGCAGGCACATCGGTGACCGGCAGACCGGCAGCGGCGGTTTCTGCGGTTTCAACAGCGCTTTCCGCAGAGATATCGCCGGTTTCGGTTTCGTCAGTTTCTTCTGCAGCTTCCTCTGCAGTATCCTCAGAAATTTCAGCCGCGGCAGTTTCTCCGGAGATAATTTCCTCTGCCGGAGTTTCAGCCGGCGCACCGGTATCCTGTGCGATGACCTCTTTATCTTCCTGCGTGGCTGCCTGCAGCTCAGCTTCAGTGAGGACGGTGAGTCTGTCAGCCGCAGCAGTGAAAATGCCGTCAAATGCGGGCTTTATGTCAGGTGTTGTGTGACCGAAGCATTCTTTGAACAGAGCCGAGGAATTGAGGAAATTGCAGAGCTTCTCGCAGGTGTCGGCACTCTGACTTTCCGCTCTGAGCATATCGAGGGTGTCATACCACAGATTGCTCTTCGCGGCGGTGTACTCATGCGATGCCTTCCCGTCCGCACCCAGCGCCACTACGTAGGAATAATATTTCGAGCAGTCATTGAGCTGCCGGAGCGCAGCAGCGGAATCTTCGGGTCGTCTGAGACACTCGCACAGAGCAAGACCCAGCCAGCCGCGGTAGTCATCGGGAGCTTCTTCGGTCATCTTTGTCAGGAATTCCTTTGCCTTGCCGGTGTCGTTTTCGCTGCGTGAACGGCGGGCGTTGAGAAGGAATACATTGGCCTTCTGCCACAGCTCTTCAGCCTGTGTGCCGACCGCAGAGGGGGCGTTTGTCATGGCATTTTTCGCTGCCTCAAGTATCTCAGCGCATACACTCTCGCGCGAACCGAGATATGCATTGACACTCTGCCGCTGACCGAGATATACCTTGATTGCCTTGCTGAGAAGCACCTCAAGGTCGAGCCCCGGCTCAAGATATATTGCAACTGCCGGCTTCTTGCAGGCTCTTGCCTGAGTGGTCTCCAGCGGGATTATGGTCGATTCGCCGATCTTTTCGGTGACAAACAGCAGTACGGCGGCGCAGTTCGGCTTTTCGATTACCGTCATAAGATAGGACTCCCAGTCGGAGCCGGCGCGCAGACCGTTGTCGTACCAGACGTTGATGCCGTTGTCGTGCAGATATCTGGCGTAAGTGCCGACAGCCTCGTAATCCTCACGCTTGTAGCTGATGAAAACAAACGGCTCGCTGAGCTTTTCTGCATCGTATGCATCAAAGCCGAAGGCGGCTGCGCTGTCACCGCCGGAAGAGCAGTTTCCGTCCCAGTCAAACGACATCTCGACTCTGCCGTCGTCAAGCAGATGCTGAGATACATTGCACTCATTGGGCGGATACTCGCATTTTTCCACAAACTCAGCTATGTTGTAAAGCGAAGCATCGGTGTAGATTGAGAGGAAGGGAAGACCGCGCAGTGCTGCAACGGCATCGCCTGCAGAACAGTTCGCAAGGACCTGAGTTATCTGGCTTTTCTGCTTCCAGCCGAAAATTCTCTCGAGTATTTCGCCTGAATCGGCAAGGCATTCTCCTCTTCCGGTAAATTCCATCTCCATCGAGATGTTCTTTACGGCTTCTCTGCTGCCGATATGCTCATCGAACAGTCTGGCGCAGTTTTCGCGCATGGAATTGTATTTCTCTGTCAGACGCTCCATGAGCGCCATGGCGGTTTCGCTGGGAGCCTCGCTGTATTCTTCGTCCTCGTCGGAAAAATCACAGTCTGCGGCATTGCCGGAGTCCATACCGAATGCCTTGGTTACTGTGCTTTTCAGCTCCTCAGCACTGCGTGTTCCGACGATACGCGCCATGTTGACATCGCCCGGAGAAAAGCCGAAGTCTTCGCGGATTTCCCATGGCATTTCTCCGATTTCATCAATGTCGAAGGTCTCAAGCTCATCCATCATAAACTCGACAGGATCCACGCTCTCGCTGTAAAGCTCCTGTCCGTCAGCTCCGGTTGCTTCAATGCGGCAGCCCTGTGCATCGTAGTCGCCCGAATCATCGTAGCCGGTCAGAGAGATCCTTGTGCCGTCTTCGCAGCTGAGATTCAGATAAACAGTGAATGAACTGCTGCTCGAATTGGTAACAAAGTCAGTTCTTATCTTCATTTGCCTCACCCTTTCCGTTTGTCGTTCTGTCATTGCATAACACTATTTCCGGCATGAGCGGACAGCCGCCCATGCAAAGCTCTCTCTTTTCGCAGCCCTGACACGCGCCGCGCATTATGTCGCGGAAGCGCTCAAACGGCTGGCTGTTCCATGCCTCGGAGATGCTCATATCCCTGAGCGATACAGCATACCGCCGCTCCTGATCGAAGCTGCAGGGCACCATGGTCATATCGGCGCCGATGTAGCAGCTGTAGCGCCCGCCCTCGCAGGTGTCGAGCGATTCGGGCAGTACCGAGCGGCACATACGCACTGCGCCGGGAACACTGCAGCTGTCCATTCCCACCTTGAAGGTGTGGCGTCTGTCGATTTCGGCATAGAATTCAGCAACCCTCGGGTCATCAGGCGAAAGCATATTCTCCTTCGTGCCCTGACCTGCCGGCTTGTGCAGCAGGAATATGACCGCGTTTATGCCCTTTGGAAAATCATTGCGCCTCAGGCGATCGAGTGCTTCATCGATGCTGTTTCTGCCGAGCACGTAGTGTATGTTGGTCTTTACGCCTGCGCCGATCAGCAGCTCTATGGCGCGCAGAGTGTATTCACTTCTGTACCAGCTGACCGCAACCGCGCCGCAGTATTTTTTGCACAGCTGAGCAATTTCAGCCGTCATGCCGTAGCCTGAGGTGGTGAAATTCGGCACAAGAATATTCTCGCGGCAGATTTTCAGAATTTCCTCAAAATGCTCGTGCTGGTCAGGGTCGCCTCTGCCTCCGAGGGCAAACTGATTGCATCTTCCCTTCGACTGTTCGGCGACCGAGCGGAAATCCTCGACGGTCATGTTGGACTGTTCAATGAGCATTCCGCTCTGATAGCAGCCGATGCCCGCTTTGGCGCATAAGCCTGTTTTGCCGTGAATGCAGTGTCCCATAATGCCCACATCGATGAGATGGGGATAGGAGGCCATAAACGGGTCAACGCCGGTGTCTTTCCCGTTCTCGTCGAGTACACCGGTGCGCACGTATGCGCCGGTTTCGGTGTCAAAGGCTGTCCGGAAGCGGTATCTTTTGTCGTTGATTATGTATCGCGTAGCTAATCAGCTCCTTCTCGCAAAACAAAGTGCCGGAAAGGGGTATCCTTTCCGGGACTTCACCTGGCACCCCCTGGGGGAATCGAACCCTCAACTAATCC
>JAZNOP010000110.1:0-5861 GCA_045580875.1 Acutalibacteraceae bacterium | reverse complement strand
CCGTGGTAGTTGTGGTAGTAGTGGAAGTACTGGTCGGCTTTGCCGTAGTAGTTGTGGTTGTAGTGGTTGTAGTAGTTGTAGTAGTGGTGGTTGTCGGAACAACATACCTTACGCCGTTGGTGGAAATATAGATCTCATTATCGGCATTGTCAGTTATGCGGACATAAACAATAAACTCTTTATTGCCTTCAAAAGGTACAGTGAGACCGTCTGCCGGCATTTCTGCCCAATCGTCCATATTCCGAAGCTGCACGAGTGAGAGAGGGCAGATCCACTGGATATACTCAACGCTCTTCACTCCGGAAAGTGCATCGGCAACTTCAGCTCTGACTGTGACAGGAGCAATGAATTCCAAATCAAAGTGGACATCGCTGATGAATTCTGTCCAGCTGTTGGTTTCATCAAAGTAAACTCTGCCGGAGGTGTTGGAGAACTCGGTGTTTTTGTCGAGTTTGTAATTATAAACCACCTTTTCCGAAATAGCACCGGTGACTTTGTCTCGCACATAGAAGGTTATGCTGTTGTCAGCTCCCTCGGTGCAGCCGGTGAGCTTGCTGCACCATACACTGTTGGCAGTGTTGGTCAGCGACAGCTCGTAGGTAGAATTGACAGTGATCTCAAGATCAGAATTAAGCCATCCGCTGCTGTTGGCGGAGGTTGCGTCAAATTCCACACCCTCTGTTGGAATCCAGCCGTTGGTTATGCTTGCGGTAGTATTGGTTGGAGGTATAAAGGTGTAGTTTTTCAGAAGTTCTGCGTCGCCGGAAATTGAGAAACCGGAAAGCAGAACAGGAATATCATTTCCAACATCGACGCTCTCAAAGGTCGCAGTGCCGTTGACAAGCTGAATATCGTCGTCGGCAATGACATTATTAAGATAAGCGATGGAAATTTTGGCGGTATTCAGACCGTCGTACTGCTTGTCGTAAACGCTGACATAAGCGGTGAGCTCTCTGGGAAGAACCTCGAGAGCGTCCTCTCCGTTAAGGAAGGTGATGTCATAGTTTGAATCGAGTACGGTGCCGATAATATCATACTTTCCAACGGGTGAATTTGCGACAGCAGAGGTGCTGAGCGAGTATACATTTGTATCCAGTTCGAGAATATTGCTGTCAATGGCGGTGAAGTCGTAAAGTGTTTCGCCGTAGGTGGTGGTGTGCTTGTCAATAGTTACAGTTGCCGGTCTTGCACTGACCGTCAGGGTGCCGGGAACATATTCAAAGGTGTAATTATCAGCAAGGCAGTTGTATGGGGTAATTGTGTATTCACCAACGTCGTTAAGTCCATGATAGTCGCAGCGGAATAAGGGGGCGCGTTTGATGCAGCTCTCGTCATCATTGTATTTGAAGCCGTCGTAGGTTACGGTATATTTGGAAACGGTGTCTCCGTATACAACGCTTTGGTCATCAGCGGTTACGGTCAGCGTTGCTTTGTCTACGGTGAAACGGATATATGCTGACAAACCGTCATATTCGTCGGTTGAATACACGGTAAATGCAGCGGTGTAGCTGCCGGCTTTTGTCGGCAGCTCTGCACTGTTCCATGTGGTGCCGTCGTTGGCGGCACCGGTATATCTGACAATAACTTTACCGAATTTTGCAGCGTATGCAGGAACACTTGCAGTATCGCCGTATGTCCAGCTGGAAATAGAAGGCTCGGTTGTCCATTCGTTTACAGCCTGAATAATTCTGAACGGAATGTAATCAGACTCAATATTGCCGTAGCTGTCCAAAAGTCCGAGCTTTACATAGTAATCGCCAAGAGCAGAGGGAGCAGCTTCAAGAGCGGTCTTTGAGCTGTCGTAGTAGGTTATGGAATTAACAGAAACCGGCAGACCGAGGCCGTCTTTGCCGGAGGCCGCAAAATCAGAGCTTTGCAGCTCAACAGCTTCACCGGTATATTCCTTTTCGATTTCAGCCGGAGTGACAACTGTTTCCGGACGGATATAGACGCTTACAGTCTTCTGGACTGCACCGATACTGTTCGCACCGTTCTGAGTGCCATTGTATTTGACAGTGACGGTAAATTCATCACCGGCAGATTTTGTGTTCCATCCGCTGGAAAAGCTTGTGCCGTCATCAAGAAGATACTGCAGCTCGCTGCTTTCGGCGTTATTCAGCTTGGCTCCGATAGTGTTTATGATGCCGTCATAGCTGTATTCGCTCTCAGAAACAACTATCTTTTCGGTATTGACTGTGATTGTTGAGAGGGAGCGTCTGTATGCGGTAACATTCACAGTGACACTTATGGTAGTGTCAGGTACGGTTATTCTGACCCTTTCTCTGTAGTAATTGTCGGTATTCTGACCGAAGGTGTGCGAACCTTCAACCAAACCAAGCGAAAAAGAAAATACAGGTCCGGGATCTGCCCATATTTCTCCTCCATCTCCAAATATTGAAGGCTGTGCATACCCATCATAATAGAGAGCGGAAATATCATCGGCGGTTATGCCTGTCGTGTTGGCCTGATCGACAACCGCATCAAATATAGCCTTTCTTGCTCCTGCGGTTGCTATTTCCATTAATTCGAGTGTATCACAAGGATATGTGTCAACATAGACAGTTGCGTTGTTTTTTACCGCAAGCTTCATATGGTTGTATGTTGCACTTACAGTACAGGTTGTTCCTGCTGTTACCTGAAGCTCAGCGGTAACCGAACCATCGGAATTCTTTGTCAGCTTCTCTTCGGGCAGGGCAGTACCGTTCACGAGGATCTCATTGACTGCGCTGTAGATTGTCGTGGTGCTTGCAACAGGTGTTGCCTTGATGGTGTAGGTGCCGTTCTCAAGTACAACGGAGCTGCTGCTCTTGCCATCAACAGTAATAGTGCCTCCGGTGGCCTGAGTGATATAGACAACACCGTCGGTTACATATTCATAATTGAGTGAGCCTGTTACAGTCTTGTAATTCGGCGAGGCATCAGGTGTAAATGTATAGTCAAGCACTGCGCTGCCGGTGCTCGGGTTTGTAAACATATCAAATATCGAAACAACCTTGTTCGAGCCTGCCTCGGCAGCAGAATATGTGTAGCTCTTGGTCACACCCTGCGTTGTCAGCGTGAATGTGCCGGCAACACCAGCTTTGAGTGTGATATTACCTGATTCGCGGTTTGCATCGGCAATCGCAGTTGCGGCAAGAGAAACAGATACATCAGGGTTCTTGGGATTGACTGTAAGGGTAACCGTTCCGCTCGGGGAAGACTGATATTCCGAATCTGCTGGAACAAATTCCCAGCTATATGTGCCGGACTGATCAAATGCGGCAGTAATTTTATCAGAATAGAAACTGGTAGAAGATCCGTTTGCAGTGGACACGATGGTGTAGGAGAGCTCACCTTTTGTGATGATATAGGTGCCCGGATGACCGGTATATGCAGCGAAACGATAGGTGTCGCCAAATTCTTTAGTTACATTGTTTGTGTTGTATTTGTCAATGCCCATATAGGCACCAATGGAACGCTTTACTACCTCGGCTGTCGGCGATACTGTATAGGTTCCGGCAGGAACGCCTGCGAGTTTGTTGTTTTCTACCGTAATGGTAATGTCAACCTTATACTTGCCAACACCGTCCGGCTTATAGGTCTGCGAGGTCGCACCGGAGATTTTGGAATAGCTTCCGTTTATTTCCTTGTACCACTGATACGTTGCAGACATATACTTGTTGTCTGCAAAGCTCCAGTTGGCACTAAGTACAGCATCTGCAGGGGAAGAGCCGGGATACTCGATAGTACCGCCGTTAGTGGTGTAACTGGTACCCGACCAGCCGATGCTTCTGGAGATATCACCTGTGGAAACCGAGCTGTCGTAGAACAGCACCTTGATATTGAGAAAATATATATTCTGAACATCGTCGCCATTGAAGTCACGTATAGGAATACTGATTGTTCTGAGACCGCGCACCTCTCCTCCGGTCTTCAGTGTGATAGTCTGGGTGGTGTTTGGAGAAAAAACATCCTTGGGATAGGTAATTGTCCAAGACTCGCTGCCGCCGGAAACCTCGACAGCATTGCGATTATATTGTCCGATGACACCGGCATAGCCTGTGATGCAGAACTGATTATAGAAGCTGTTGTTGGTGGTCATCTTCAAGGATATTGAGAATCCGTTAGCAGCCGCGGTTGAATTAAGCAGGAAATAATCGCCCACTTTTTCTGACGCACTGCCAACGTTGGAAACTGTACCTTTAAATATTCCGTTTGTTCCTATGGCGAAGTCATATGGAACAACGCCTGCTGCGTGTGCAGTCATTGCAAAGCCGGGCATAATGCCAAGCAATGTTGCAAAGCAGAGTATTACGCATAATGTTTTCTTTAGAATCGGGATGGTCGTTTTCATAGGTTTCCTCCTATTTTGGTATTTATAAAACAGGCTGTGGTGTGCAAAACGTTCATAAAGCCAAACGAATTGGATGCACGGGTCTGCCTCTTTATCTGTAATCGGTAGTTTTGCGACTCATTTACAGAGAAAGCAAATCGAGAAGGGCGTGTTCATTTGATTCTTCAACATACTGCCGGAAATCAGTAAGCACGCGTCTGCCTATCTGCCGGTAATCCAGTGCCATAACACGAGCGACCTTTGAGTTTCGGATTTCGGCGGGCACATTGAATATTCCGAGAATAACCTTCATAGCTCCTGCAATCCTTGTTTCGAGCGAAACAGGATCGCCTGCGGTCATAAGAGTGGCATATTCGACTCCGGAAACCAGTATCTCGGCCTCATCAAACTGTTCGTTGCTCCAATCGGGACAATAATCCCTAAATACGTCCTTGGCTCTGGCAGCGTCATTTTTGCGTATTATCTCAAGACAAATCGGGCTGGTATAGGCTGAGATATAAAAATCTTTTGCTATTTCATCTTCCTCGCACATAACAGCCATTGCAGTCAGTTCAAGACAGATTGCCATAACCGAACTGTATCCGTCGTTGGCTTCATCTTCTATCATTTTCCACTGGAAGGCACAGAGCGTGTTTACAAGTGCAGCAAGCAGATGGTCCTTTGTAGGAAAATGAAATGTCAGATTTCCAGGACTCATACCCAGTTCATTGCATATGGCTTTTACTGAGGTGTGGGTGTAGCCGCTCTCAAGGAACATTCTGGCGGCAACTCGTATTATTTCAAGTTTTGTCAGTTCGCTTCGATTGATTCTGGACATCGTTTCCCTCCACATTATCGCAAATTTATATGTATTCTATTGATGATACAAATAATAATGCAAAACAAAAAAGATGCTGATTAAGTAAGTTCAGCACATTATAGTACACGTACTAATAAATGTCAAGGTACTTTTATGACAATGCGTATGAAAATTCGATTATAACCAAAATAGTTAATGTCCGTGATGAATATATCAGGAAATAATTGAATTTATAGCAAAGAAGATGGAGGGTATTTATGGATTCGGATTATGCTAAAACCGAAGAGCATAAAACGACCACCGTTTAGCGTCTGGGAAAATCCCAACTGCTAAGCGGTGGCTTGTTGTTTGTATGAAATTGTAAACAGGGGAGAGTGTTTTTTACTCCACCCTCCACCAGAACCGTTCCATTTTGTTACAACCGTATGCACCATGCTCCGGCGTTCTCTGAATCTCTTTGCCGCGCTGCGCACCGTCGCATCGTTTTCTGCTATGTATTCGCCAAGCTCTATCGCTCTGGCTTCAACTGATGTCCGCATAGATTTCTCCCCTTACGATAACATGATGTTGTTCATGTATATGCAGGAAGAAAGATAACGATAATGAAGTCAGATGAGGTGATTGTATTTTGAATGACTGACCGGTTTTCCAATTTGGATAAGCATAAAAAATCAGAGTGAATTTTAGTGCAGTAATTCCATTGTAAATAAATTATGAATATTGTATCAT
>JAZNOP010000109.1:0-51800 GCA_045580875.1 Acutalibacteraceae bacterium | reverse complement strand
GTTTGGTTGTAGTCGTTGTGGTTGTAGTAGTGGTCAGTTTGGTGGTCGTTGTAGTTGTGGTGGTGGTCGGCTTGGTGGTTGTTGTGGTTGTGGTGGTGGTCGGCTTGGTGGTCGTTGTGGTTGTGGTTGTAGTCGGCTTTGTGGTCGTTGTGGTTGTGGTAGTGGTCGGCTTGGTGGTTGTTGTAGTGGTCGTTGTCGTTGTTGTCGGAACGCCGGCAGATGGCTTCAGATAGTGTATTTCGGCATTTGTAAGGTATGTATTGTCATCTTTTATGTCGATGTATTCCCAGCCGGCCTGACTGCCGTTGTAGTATACATCTGTTATTGCCTTGCAGTTTTTGAAGGCCGAAACGCCTACAGTTTGCAGACCGCCGCCAATATTCACCGCAACAAGCTTGCTGCAGGAATGAAATGCATAAGCGCCGATGCTCTTCACCTTTTCAGGGATTGTGATCATGGTCAGCTTTGTGCAGTATCTGAAGGCATATGAGCCTATCGACTCAACACTTGCCGGCACTGTCACGCTCTGCAGCGCGCTGCAATAACGGAAGGTGTCGTTCTTTATCTCGGTCACGCCCTCAGGAAAAGTCACAGAGGTAAGCGCGCTGCAATCCTCGAATGCCGCTACACCGACCGATGTCACACCGACCGGTATATTCATGGTTTTAAGCTTTTCACAGCCGCTGAAGGCATAATCGCCGATTGTTCTTATCCCGCTGCCGAAGCTGATATTCACGAGCGAGGTGCAGCAGCCGAACATATCGTCGGTTATCTCTGTCATGCCGTCTCCGAGCTCAACACCTGTGAGTCCGTCGCATCCGAAAAAAATGCCCACACCAAGGCTTGTCACGCTGTCAGGAATTACTGCACTGCCGAGCGAATCGCACTCGAGGAAGGCATAACTTCCGATTTTTTCGACGCTTCCGGCAATGACAACCTTCTCAAGCTGTGAGCACTTGAAGAAGGCATAGTTTCCGATGCTGGTCACGCCTTCCTCAATGACAACCTTCGTAATGCTGTCGCGGCTGTTGTACCACGGTGTCGAGCAGGTATATCCGGTCGATGGTCCGCTGTAGATAAAGTCGGTCATTTCACCTGTGCCGCTGATGGTGAGCACACCGTCTTCATCGAGCACCCACTCAGCATTGCTGCCGCAATTGCCGCTGCCGGTCGCAGCGTAGACGGTCATATCCGCCGGAAACAATCCGAAAAGAATTACCAACGCAGAAACTACTGCAATTATCCGCCTGAACATGAGTTACCCCTCCAAAAAGAGCATAATATCTTATTATAAAGTATATAATTGCAATCGCATGATGTCAAGTTCTCAGGGTTTCCCGTTTATGAGGATTTTATTGAGATTAAAAACCGTCCGGCGAAGCGTTCTGCTCCACCGGACGGTGTCAGATTATTTTGCTATGTTCCCGCTTTCGGAAATCATCAGTACTCCCAGATTTTTGCCTCAGCCGATACAGGAACTGCTACCGGTCCGCCGAAGATGTATATCTTCTCAGGAGCTGCATCTATAATGACAGCTCTGTCCGAATTATTGTCTATACCGCCTGACCAGAGAAGCATCATCGGGGCTTTGTTCAGCGCGGCAAAAACACCACCGGCAAGGGCATCGGGATAATTATACGCTGTTGCCATGCAGATAACATCACCGGTAAGGATATCAGCGTATTCCTCGTTGATCTTCCTGCAGGTTTCCACTCTCGATGCACCTGCAAGACGGGTGACCTCACTGATTCCGATTCCCAGGATATTGCCTTCTGCAGCAGGAGATATTGCAAGCTCTCCGCCGAGTATGACACCCTTCTGAGCGCCGCTGTTTCTGACGAACTCAGCTGTATTATCGGTCAGCTTGCCGTCAGCTGCAATATACAGTACCGGACAGCCCTTTATCGCTGCAATGCCGCTTATGGCAAGTGCGTCGGGATAATTGTGAGCGTAGGCAAAATATACCTCCTCCGGCGCTCCGGCTATGCTCTGCAGCTTCTTCGCTATCTCAATCGCGGTATCATAACGGCTTGCGCCTGCGATTCGCTCAACGCTGTATCCACTGTCAGTAAGTGTCTTTACCACATCATCACTTATGGCAAGACTTCCGCCGAGAATATAGATATTCTTCGCTCCAAGACGCTTTATTTCGTCAAGCGTAGGCTGATCAAGGCTGCCGCGCACAAGCAGTATGGGCGCTTCAAGCGCATAGGCAAGCGCACCGCCGGCAAGAGCATCGGCATAATTATCGCCGCTGGCAAGCACAACATTCTCTGCTGACTCAAATCCTTCTTCCGAAATAAGCGCCGCAGTCTGAGTACGTGAACCGCCTGCAATACGGATAACCTCCGCACCGAGCGGATTCTCGCTTCTGAAGTGCTTCTCTATATTGATATCAACATTTTCCTTGCCTTCTATTCCGAACCAGTCACTCATTGTTCCATCATACATGATATGCTTTGTTGATTCCTTGAAAAAGGCATCTTTAGCGATATGGCTTATTGTATTTGGAAGTATGACCGCAGGCAGGGCATTACAGCCATAAAACGCACCTGTTTCTATACTGATTACGCTGTCGGGAATATCAAGTGACTTTCTTCCGCCGGGCACAACCAGCAGAGCCGATACGTCGCTGTTATAAAGCACACCGTCAACGCTGGTGTAGCTTTCATTCGCATTATCGACATTGATGTTTTCAAGACTGCTGCATTCTCCAAATGCATACATTCCTATTTCCTTCACGCCGGCAGGAATACTGATATTTCTGATTCCGGTACAGCCATAGAATGCACCGCTGCCGATGGTTTCAAGATTCCCGGGCAGAGCCGCTGAAGTGAGCTTCGTACAATGGGCAAATGCATTATTTTCAATGACAGTAACGCTGTCAGCAATCTTCAATGTGCTCAGCTTTGCATTATTCAGGCAGGCACCCTCTCTGACCGTCTTAACACCATTCGGAATATTAAGCGAGCTCTTTGCACCGGGGCAGGAAATGAGAGTCTCTGCCGCCTTGTCATAAAGAACGCCGTCAATGCTGCAGAATGCTGTGTTTGCGCTGCTGACGTTTATCTTTGCCAGCGAATCGCACCCGGCAAAGGCATAGTTTTCAATTGTCACAGTTTTGGCAGGAATTGTTATCTCCCTGAGACCGTTGCACTCTTCAAATGCCGAGCCTTCTATGGTTTTCAGATTTGCCGGAAGCTTGAGCGAGGTGATTTTCTCACAGTACCAGAAGACCCCCTCGCCTATTGTTGTCACGCTGTCGGCAATGGTTATGCTTTTTGCATAATAGCAATCGGTGAAAGCATAATCACCAATGCCGGTTACACCGCTTTTAATTTCCACAGAGTCAATGTACTCCCAATACTGCGCCCACGGAGCGTTTGTCAGTTCAGTGCTTTCATTGTAAACCGCGTCGGGAATCGCACCGTTTCCGGAAATGGTCAGGTCTCCCTCACGGCTCAGAGCCCACTTTATTCCACCCCATGTGCCGCTTTCGAGAATATCCGAATAATCCTCCCAGAGGACATAGAACAGATAATCAAGACTGAACGAATAATTGTCGATAACCGCAATATAATATGTTCCGGCGTTGAGTGTGACTGCCAGATTATCCAGATAGACACCATCCGACAGACCGTTGCTGCTGCTCTGTGCAACGCTCTTTCCGCTGGAATTATATATTTTATAATAAGTAGACTCACGGGTAGAGCCGCCCACAAGTATAAGATCGGATTTCCTGGAAATAGTTATCCTGAAGTAATCGGTCTTGTCCTCTGTGCCGACCATGCGTTTGTGAAGGTTACCGTATACCGTGCTGTCATTTTTAATAACGTTGGCTGTGGCACGGGTGTCATTCTTCTCTTTTTCTTCAACTTCATTGTCGCCGACATTGTATGACATTATGCCGCCGTCTGCGTTTTCTGCAATGCCGGCAAGCTTCTCTGCAAAATCGTCAGCAAACTCCGCCGCATCGCTCGAGGATACCATTGCTTTCAGCTCATCAGCCGATATCTCCTGCACATCAGCAGCAGATACTGCCAAAGCAAGGTCGGTATCCGATACGCTCACAACATCAGTATCCGACACTTCCTGCGCAAACACCTGAGCAGGCAGACTCACCGCAAGCATAACTGCTGCGAGAAACATACATAAACACTTCTTAAGCATTTTCAACAACTCCTTTTTCGTTTTTGTATTGTTTCACTTTAATTACGATATTTCTATTATAGCATCTCTATTTTACACCGTCAATATTTCCCGAAGATTAATTTGAAACCATTTTTCACCATTTTCCGGACAGGCGGCACTGCATCTTCATTATGCAGCATGAGAATAATACAAGTGTCACCCTGCAACCGATTCCAGCAGAGAGACTTTACCTGCAGCGTATTTATTTTATACCAAAATGGTATATTTGTCAACATACCGCTTTGGTATATGATATGTTTTTTCTTACCAACACAGACAGGAGGAACAGTCATATGTACGAGCGGCTGAGGGCGCTTAGAGAGGATAATGACCTGCGTCAGCAGGATATTGCCAGAGTTCTGAACTGCACTCAGGTCTGTTATTCACGCTACGAATCAGGGCATCGCGATATACCGGCTGAGGCGCTCATCACCCTCGCCGGCTTCTACCGCACCAGCGTTGACTATATTCTCGGCGTAACCGACTGCAAAAAACCGTATCCGAAAACAAAACAACCGGGCTGCTGATGCTGATGCATCGGTCGTCCGGCTTTTGTTTTTTTCATTGTTGACAGCTCACCTCTTTCTCACTTTCGGAATATTGCGCATTGCAGATATTTATGTTATATTATAAGTTAACTTATTTTATTGATGAAAGGCGGCGGCGATGTGAGTGAAAATAAAAACACCACCGCGCTGAAGGTGGTCAACGGAGCCTTTTCAGCTCTTGCACCGCTTGTTATATTAATTGTCGTGTATGCAATTGCCGGAATATTCCCATTCGGCGACACTCTGCTGCTGGGCGCACAAAACAGCGCATGGTTTGAAAATCTCCGGCACTATCATTCAGCCATCACCGGCGGAGAGAGCCTCTTCTACAGCTTTGCCGGCGGTCTTGGCGGAGATTTCTACACCAGCTTTTCTGAAGGCTTCTGCAATCCCTTCTGGCTGCTGACCGGCTTCTACACCGATGAAACCCTCCACGGCTCGGTATCGGTGGTAATGCTGATTCAAAGTGCGGCAGCAGGACTGTTTTCCTATGTGCTTTTCTCAAAGCTGTGCAGGGACAATCAGCTGGTTGCTGTCGTTTTTGCCTCGGCTTATTCAGGCGGAAGTCTGTTTGCTCTGGGATTCCTTGCTCCTGAGCTGAGCGGTGCGGCGGCCTTTCTGCCGCTCGTGGGCGCTGGCATACTCACCCTGTGCGAAAACGGCAGTTTTGTCACGCTGTTTCTCTCAATGGTGCTCTTCCTTGCGGCAGCGCCGCAGCTGTGGCCCTGCCTTATGCTCTTCTGCGCGCTCTTCTTTGCCTGGGGCATCTTCGTTTGCGGCGAGCGGGAGCAGATCGGCACAAAAATCGCGCTTATGGTCGTCAGCGCCGGACTCTCTTTCGGCAGCCTGATGATACTCCTGCTTCCCGGCTGGCTGACCAATGTCGAGCTTGGCGCGGCAATAACCCCTGTCAGTCAGATCGACCACACTTCATTCAGGGCACTTATCAGCGGACTTTTCCCCGGCGGCTTTTCGGGCGCAGAATGTGCTCCGCTCATCTACTGCTCGTCGATGGTCGTGCTGATGCTTCCCGTTTATTTCTTCAATTCTCAGCTTGGTCTGGCAGAACGTCAGATTTCCGGCTTCTCCATGCTTTTCATGATGATATGCATGGCAGCTCCTGCGCTCGGCTGGATATGGCTGAGCGGTTCAGCCCCCACCGGAATTATTGTCGGCTTCGGCTTTGTATTCTGCCTGATGGCCTGCACCTGCGCGGTGCGCTCACTGAATATGGCTGTAAAGGCAGGCGTTCGGCTGATAATGCTCTCATGGCTTATTGTGCTGGTGCTTTTCCTGCTTTCGGTCATACTAAGATGGGGCGAAATATCATTCGAAGTGCTCATATTCAGCGGTGCTTCACTGACTCTTTTTGCCGCCGTTTCACTAATTGTAATTTCAAACCGCAAGGTAACTCCGGCTTTCTGCGTCGTACTGCTTTTCTGCGTACTGAGCGAATGCGTTCTCGGCGGTGTTTTCTCTGTGGCTCACACCACCTCACAGCTCGGTCTGATGACCACTGAGGAATACGCACTCCGCCGCGAGCAGCGGGAATGGATAGACAGCACGACCACAAGCTGTGAAAATGGACTTGCATCGCCCTTCTTCCGTATCCGCGGCGCAAATTCAGACAAATATTACAGCATTGGACTCAACGACGGCTCCACTCCGCGCTCTGAGGCGCTGACAGATGCTCTCGGAATCAATGGCGGAAGGGGCTACACACCCTTCACCGATGCTATGCTCGGGGTAAGATACATCGTCACCGGCGGCGCGACGGAATATGTCTATCCGATGGTCGGCAGTGACGGAAACGGCGCAATATTCATGAATAACGCATCGATGGCGCTTGGAATAGCTGCTCCTGACGCAGTAAGCGAGCTGTCAGCATTCAGTGCAAATCCCTTCAACGCACAGAATGAGCTGGCAACCGCACTTGCTGCTGCCCCGAGAATACTGTTCAACAATGCCGAAATACAGAGCATCACCGGCATAGGTGCGACTGTCAGCGAAACTCTCACCGGCACAGAAGTCATACGCTACGAACAGAGCGGTTATATTCATTTCAGCCTGCTTGCTCCGGCTGACGGTATGCTCTATATGTATATCGACTGCGACGATTCCAGCGAGGAGCTTGCGCAGATTGGAAACAAAGTAACCTCGGTAACTCTTGGCTCGGTCAGCCAGCTTGGCTTTGTCACGCGCGGCAGAACTGTCGATGTCATAGTTACTGTCACCAGCGAAAGGCTCTCACTTGACGGCATATATTTCGCGGTGCTTGATTCCACCCTATGTTCGGCTGCGCTCGAGGAATACAGCGCACGTCAGCCCTCTCAGCTTGCGGTCAGCGGAAACTATATCCGCGGAACGATAACCATGCAGGAAGGCGAGCTTCTGGTCACATCTATTCCCTATATGTCCGGCTGGCGCGCAATGGTTGACGGAGTTGAGACAGATACAACAGTTGCTGCCGGAGCACTGCTCGCAGTGAAGATCCCCGCCGGCGACCATAGTTTTGAATTGTGGTACGAGCCGACATATTTCACCGTCTCACTGGTCATCAGCCTGCTTGCATTTGCACTTGGCATGATTTATGCCTGTGCCGCAGAGCTTCTCCGCCGCCGCAATGAAGAGGATAAATACCGGCTGAGCGCTGAAGAAGAAGCGCTTGCCAACAGTATGTCAATCTCCGGCAGCTACATAGATGAGATGATCGACGGCACCTTCGGGCTCTCTGAGCAGCCGTATATTCCGACCTATTCCAACGACGGCGTTGATATGGAATATGCCGCCGCGGTTGATTATGCCAATCCGCAGTTTCTGCCGCAGACAGGCTACGGCGACACCTTCTTCAGCGGCGTTTCTGCAGAAATACAGGATCAGCTCTATCAGCCGCAGGGTGTTGTCACCGATGAATTCCATGTCATCGATCCTGCCGCTGACCCGTCAGCCTACATGGGGCAGTATCCGCCGGTATATCCCGACCCTGCCTTCATGCCGCAGTATTCAGCGGTATACACCGATGAGGGCTATATGCCTGAATATCCGGCAGAAGAGTTTATGCCTGATGAATACTATCCCGGTGAAATTCCCGATCCCTTCAGCGGCTTTGTGATGTATCCGCAGTCAGCTGAAGACGAAGGCGAATCCTACGACAACGCATCTGACGAATAATCAGGGCAAATACAGACCGACAGCAGGCGTGCATGGACTTCATGCGCGCCTGTGCTGCCCCTTATGAAAATAAATTGCAAAAATTGTAATTTATTTATCATAAAAACCTTGACATTTCACGAGAGATGATTATAATATATATTGCTCTTAAGAAAAACGGAGCGCAAACAGAATATTGGGGTGTCGCCAAGCGGTAAGGCAACGGACTCTGACTCCGTCATGCGAAGGTTCGAATCCTTCTACCCCAGCCATGAAATCGACAAGTTTCGAAAGAAGCTTGTCGATTTTACTTTTTCACTGTTAACTCTTCACTTTTCACTATTCTCTTTCGAAACCTGTCGATCAGGTAATAAGTGATAGTGAAGAGGTAAAGCTGTCCGCTCTCCGGTCATATTGCCATTCCTTTTTCCTTATGCTATAATCAGGGTAAATGATGGAAAAGGGGAATTACAATGAACAAAAGAAAGCTTAAGAAAATGCTTAGAAAAACACCGGGTGCGCCAAGGTTTATTATTGTGCTTATTATGCTTATTACGGCATTTTGGGGTTATCGCCTTGTGCGTATGTATAGCAACGCAGATGTGAGCGGATTTTGGGAACAGATCTTTTTCTCGCTTCCTTTATTTGCACTGTTCAGTGTTATAATCGTCAAAATGCTCAGAATGATAATTAATGTCAGAAACAAAGGCAGACGTTCACTCGAATATCTCGAGAAATATGACCTTCTCGAAATGGCGGCAGATGAATATTTCGGAATCGATAAAACCGAATGCAGGATAACCCACACCGCCGGAGAATCGGATAAATTTGGAACAAGGAATAATGCTCTTACTCAGAACTTTATTTTTGCAATGAGCGACAATATAATCGTACCGTACAGAGATCTGAAATCTGCCGGCATTGTGCGTTGTGCATACAACAGCAATAAACACGATCTCAGACGCGGCTTTTCATTCAAGCAGGATATAATTTTCGCCGAGACTCTTGATGGAAGACGCATAGATATCCACGCGGTTGAGCACAAGAACTACACCGAGAAGCAGAAACAGATCGTTGAGAAGATATTTTCACGAATCGAGCGCGCAAATCCTGAATGCAAGGTAGACCGCACCATAATCGGTGAGCACACTGCCGGGTTGGGACTTTGATTTTCGCAAATGGTGACTCAAATGAACGAACAAAAGCTTGTAAAATTGCTGAAAAAGACCCCCGCTCTGCCGAAGGTCGGCATCCTGATCACTGCCATATTCGCGACTATCACCTACAGCTTGATTTTCACGAGCGACAAAGAAAATCTGCTTGGTGCTGCCGGCCTCGGAATAGTCATTGCACCTGTGGTTATCCTGATTCTTGCAGCCTGTATCAGAAAACTCAGGGCTTCAAAGGTAAACGGAACACGTACATTGAGATATCTTCGTCAGAACGGTCTTCTGGAAAAGGCTGCTGATGAATACTTCAGCTCAGACGGCTTCTGCTGCCGGATAATCAGCACCTCCGGACGTCCCGACAAATTCGTCAACCGTGATAACGCCCTGACCTCAGGCTTTCTCTTTGCCATGAGTGACAATACAATCGTGCCCTACAGCGACCTGAAAGCAGCAGGCATAATGAAAGTCGATTACAGTGTGGATACCGTTTCACACACCCAGTTTATCGTCTTTGCGGAGACAATTGACAACAGACGAATTGATATCCACGGCATTGATAATGACTGCATCACCCCGGAGCAGCAAAAAATAATCGATGCAATTTTTGACAGAATAGCTCAATCCAATCCGGATTGTGAGATTAACCGCGCTGTGATAAAAGGCTGAAGCACTGCATTTTATCCCTCGCCGGAAGCATCAATAATATAAAAAAGCGCCTGTACCGTAATAGTACAAGCGCTTTTATTATGCCGTTTTATTATACATTTCGTATTATCTGCACCCGATATTACAAAATAGCCGGATTTTACAGCACTTTGGAGAGGAACTCCTGAAGTCTCGGGTGCTTCGGATTGCCGAAGATTTCCTCCGGAGTGCCTTCCTCAACCAGCTTGCCCTCGTTCATGAACATGACTCTGGTGCCTACCTCGCGGGCAAAGCCCATCTCGTGGGTAACGACAACCATGGTCAGTCCGTCGTTGGCAAGTGATTTCATAACATCGAGAACCTCGCCGACCATCTCAGGGTCGAGCGCAGAGGTCGGCTCGTCAAAGAGCATTACCTCGGGCTCCATGCAGAGTGCGCGTACGATGGCGACACGCTGCTTCTGTCCGCCGGAAAGCTGGCTGGGATATGCATCGGCGCGGTCAGCAAGACCGACCTTTGCCAGCAGCTCACGAGCCTTTGCTTCAGCCTCCTCAGGAGTCTTGCCGAGCACCTTTTCCGGAGCGATGGTCATATTTCTGAGGATAGTCATGTGCGGGAAGAGATTGAAATGCTGGAAAACCATTCCCATCTTCTGACGGTGCAGGTCGATATCGGTTGTGGGATCAGTGATGTCAACACCGCGGAAAAGAACGGTACCGCCGGTGGGATCCTCAAGCAGGTTGAGGCAGCGCAGGAAGGTTGATTTACCCGAGCCGGAAGGACCGACAACGACGACAACCTCGCCCTTGCATATATCGGTGGATACGCCGTCAAGCGCCTTGATTGCGCCGTCATTGTAGTGCATCTTAAGGTCGGATACACTGATAAGAACGTTATCTTTCACTGTTGCGCAGCCTCCTTTCAAGCAGGGATACAAGCTTGGTGAGAATCATGACAATAACAAGATAGATTCCGGCAACTGCCAGCAGCGGCATGAAGTCGGAGTATGTAACACCGCGGATAATATTGCCGCCCTTTGTAAGGTCCTGAAGAGCGATAAGACCGGCAACGGAGGTCTCCTTGAGCAGAACGATGAACTCGTTTGCCAGCGCCGGAAGAACATTCTTTATTGCCTGCGGGAGAACGATGTAGTACATGGTCTTGAGGTAGCTGAAGCCGAGAGAACGGCCCGCCTCGGTCTGGCCCTGATCAACACTCATGATGCCGCTGCGGAAAATCTCAGCAACGTAAGCACCTGAGTTGAAGCCGAAAGCAAGCACCGCAATGAGCACCTTTGCTCTGGAGCTTGCAAAAATTACGAAATATGCAATCATTATCTGAACGGTAACCGGAGTACCGCGGATAATTGTCAGATATGCCTTGCATATCCAGTTCGCAATGGCGAAAGCAGTTTTTCCAAGACCCTTGCGCATATATCTGAAGCGCTGGTCATAGGTAGAACGGACAGCGGCAACGATAACGCCGATAAGAACACCGAGGAGAACAGCAAAGAATGTAACCTCCAGAGTGGTGAGCAGACCTTCGGCGAGGAACTGCCAGCGGTCCTTTTCAATAAAGTTGAGCACAAACTCGTCCTTGAGGTCAACTGCCCATTCAACAATTGATGCCCATATACCGGCAAACCAGCTGCCAATCGAGCCAACAGGGAAGAAAGTCATTGTGTCTCAGCTCCTTTCTGTTAATTATTCAGCAATAGCACAACGCAGGGGCGGCTGAAATGCCGGCCGCCCCTGCTGTGATTGATTTCGATTATCGTGAAATAAGGATCAATTACTCAGCGCTGATGTACTTGTCAACAATCTGCTGAACAGTACCGTCTTCGATGAGCTCTTCAAGAGCGGTGTTGACCTTCTCAAGAAGCTCGGTGTTGTCCTTTGCGATTGCGATAGCGTAGTCCTCAACAGCATACTCGGTATCGAGAATGGTGAGACCCTCGTGGTTAGCAACGAATGCCTTGGCCGGCTCGTTGTCGATGATGACGCAGTCGATCTGGCCGTTTGCAAGAGCAAGAACAGCGTCAGCACCCTTGGAGAAACGCTCAACGGTAAGACCGAGCTCGAGGTCAGCGATGTCGCTGGTGATGTAGATGTCGCCGGTGGTAGCGGTCTGAACGCCTACTGCATAGGTTGCGCCGTCAGCATAGAGGTCATCAACGGTCTTGATTGCGGAGCCTTCCTTTACGATAACGACCTGAATGCCGGTAGCGTAAGAGGTGGTGAAGTTAACGTTCTCAAGACGCTCCTCGGTGACGGTCATGCCAGCCATGCCGAAGTCAGCCTTGCCGCTCTGAACAGAAGAGATGATGGAATCGAAGTCGATGTCATCGATCTGAAGCTCCATGCCGAGCTTCTCAGCGATTGCAGCAGCGATCTCAGCGTCGATGCCGACGATCTCGTTGCCGTCATAATACTCGTACGGGGGGAACTCTGCGTTGGTAACCATAACAAGAACGTTATCGTCCTTGGCGGTGCAGCCTGCAAAAGCAGCTACGACCATGAGCATTGCAAGAAGAAGTGCTGCAAGCTTTGCGATCTTTTTCATAATAGTAATCCTCCAGATGTGTTTATTTTCAGCCGCCGGTGTTTTCGTCCGGCTTTTGAAGTGTATGGCTGTATTATAATGCATAAATTCTCATAAATCAAGGTGCAAATGTACCAATCATGCAAAAATATTGCATTTATATTCTGTCATAATGTTATAATTATTCGATAATTATACATTTATTCTGCATAATTATGAATATTTATGCACCTGCACGGTGCAAGCTCAGCCATATCCTCCGGCAGCTCTGACTGTATCCTCATCAGTTCGCCGGTCTCCGGGTGAATAAAGCTGACCTCGCCGCAGTGGAGCGCCTGACGGGAGATGAGCTCGCGGCTTCCGCCGTACATATCGTCTCCGGCAAGCGGCATACCCATATGGCAGGAAAAGTGACAGCGTATCTGATGTGTGCGCCCTGTTTCAAGAATTATCCGCAGCAGAGTCAGCCCATCGGCAGAAGCAAGCGCCTGCCAGTGGGTAACACACCGCTGACCGCCCTCGCCCACCTCGCGGCGGATTCCTGCCCCCTCAACTCTGCGGATAGGGGCATCAATTGTTCCGCTGCCGCTCAGTTCACCCTCGCAGACGGCAAAGTAGACCTTCTGCAGGTGTCCGTGGAGCTGGTTTGCCGAGTGTGAATGCTTGCAAACCACCACCAGACCGGTCGTATCGCGGTCAAGGCGGTTGATCGGGCGGAAGGTTGCCGCCGAGCCGTTTGCCGAGGTGTGCGCAGCAAAGGCGTTGGCAAGTGTATCGCCCTGATGATTGTGAGAGGGATGAACAGCCATATTCGCAGGCTTGTGGAGCACTGCAAGGTCATCGTCCTCGTAGGCTATATTAATAGGTATATCCACTGCATCGGCCGGCTTCTTATCGTCAGGAATATTGAGCGCCACAATATCTCCGGCATGGAGCAGGTCTATTGTACGGATATGCTCGCCGTTGGCGGTTATGCCCATCGGCACCTGCTTCTGCTTTGTGACCAGCCGTGCTGAGGCATGACAGTGTGAACGAAGGAACCGCCCGACAGTGATTCCCTCACAGTCGGGCGGAACGGTAAATTCAAGTGTTCTCAAATCAGTCGCAGACCTTGACAGTCCAGCCGAACTCATCGGGCAGCTCGCCCCACTGAATGCCGGTCATGGTGTCGTAAAGGCGCTGGGAAAGGAAGCCGATCTCGCCGTCGTTGATGGTGAGAACATCGTCGCCGATGCGAAGCTCGCCGATGGGAGAGATAACAGCAGCGGTACCGGTGCCGAATGCCTCGACCAGCTCGCCGTTGTCGTATGCAGCCTTGATCTCATCGATGGAGAGCTTTCTCTCGACAACGTTCATATCCCAGGACTTGAGCAGATCGATGGTGGACTGACGGGTGATACCCGGCAGAATGGAGCCGTTGAGCTCGGGGGTAACGATCTCGTTGTTGAATACGAAGAAGACGTTCATGGTGCCGACTTCCTCAACGTACTTGCGCTCGATACCGTCAAGCCAGAGAACCTGAGTGTAATGTACCTTCTCAGCATCGTCCTGAGCCTTGAGGGAAGCAGCGTAGTTACCGCCGGTCTTTGCGTAGCCGATACCGCCGCGGACAGCACGGACGTACTTGTTCTCAACGTAGATCTTGACCGGGTTGAGTCCTTCGGGATAATAAGCTCCGGAGGGAGCAAGGATTACGATGTAATAGAGATGGCTGGAGGGGTGAACGCCGAGGAAGTCCTCTGCTCCAAAGATGAACGGACGGATATAAAGGCTGGAGCCCTCTGCGCGGGGAACCCACTCCTTGTCGATCTCGACAAGCTGCTTGAGAGCCTCGAGGCAGAACTCCTCGTCGATCTGCGGAATGCAGAGACGCTCGCAGGAAGCGTTGAGACGTGCAAAGTTCTTCTCCGGACGGAAAAGAAGAATCTGGTCGTCCTTGGTACGGTAAGCCTTCATACCCTCGAAGACTTCCTGACCGTAGTGCAGAGCAGTGGCTGCAGGAGAAAGCTCGATAGGGCCGTAGGGAACGATTCTGGGATCGTGCCAGCCCTGACCCTCATGGTACTCCATGACGAACATGTGGTCAGTGAAGATCTTACCGAAACCGAGCTTGGTCTCGTCTGCGGGTTTCGCCTTGGGGGCGGTAGTCAGTTCAACTCTGATTTTTTCCATTTTCAATACACTCCTTGATCTATCTGTCGCCGGAAAACGGCAGAAATGATTTAAGCTTTACGATTTAGTGCTGTAAACTATTAGTTTATTATAGTACATCAATTTCAGGATATCAACCCTTGAGGGGGAAAAAGTTGAGAAAATGGGAAATGCGATTTTTATTCATGATGATTTGTACAGAATAACACTTGGCATTAATCCGGATTGTTTCAGTGTTTTGAAACACACTGTAACCTGAATATAATATCCCGACAAAAAAGGAGATACCGCAAAACGGTATCTCCTTTTGATTTCTCATTATTTTTCTGCCGGTGTTTTCTCTTTCTCAGGCTCTGCCTTGGTGTCGGCGGCGGTGGTCTGCCAGCTTTCGACGCCCTCGGTGTTGTCCTTCTCAAAGAGAATCTTGACGGTCTTGAATATCAGCTCGATGTCGAGCAGCAGATTCTGATGCTGTATGTAGTAAACATCAAGCTTGAGCTTGTCTATCGGGCGGGTGTTATACTTGCCGAATACCTGTGCGTAACCGGTAAGTCCTGCCTTTACCTTGAGGCGGTAATTGAACTCAGGGATAATCTCGCAGTATTCCTCGGCAATCTCGGGGCGCTCGGGGCGCGGTCCGACTATTGACATATCACCCTTGAGAATATTGATTATCTGGGGCAGCTCGTCAAAATGAATTGCTCTGAGCACCTTGCCGACAGGGGTTATGCGGCTGTCGTTCTTCTTCGCAAGCTGTGCTCTTCCCTTTTCCGAATCCATTCGCATACTGCGGAATTTGTAGATCCAGAATATCTTACCGTCCTGAGTCAGGCGCTGCTGCTTGTAGAACACTGTGCCGCCGTCGTACAGCTTTATCAGCAGGGCAATAATCAGCATGAATGGAGCCATTATAATTGCTATGGGAATTATAAGAAGCAGGTCGAGCAGTCTCTTGAAAAACTGATTTTCGGCTCTGAGACCACAGTTTTGACAGACAACGACGGGCGAGTCGAATATATTGCTGTTATCCGCACCGCGCAGGATAAGGTCTGACAGGCTGGGCAGCACATAAGCCGGAACAGAACGCTCGAAGCAGAGCTTTATCAGCTCGCTGCGCTCCTGCTCAGACAGCTGGTCGCTTATTATGACCGCATCGCAGTCCTTGAGCATGGGCAGTACGCAATCGGGCGTATCATTGCTTATATCGACAAAACCGCTGATAGTGTAGCGGTCAAACCGGCTTGAGAACTTCGACGCAACCTCGACCGGCTTATCGCCAGAATAGACCATCAGCATACGGTATGCCGGATATATTCTGCGGTAAACGCTCTTGGATATAACCGCCCACAGCACGATTGCCACAAGATCGCACACAGTGAGCATGACAAGCGGCATGGGGTCGATGAAGCCATGCGCCATAAGGCATATCTGCAGGTAGGTCAGCACGTTTGTAAACGCTACCGCCAGTGACTGCGAGAGTGTGATATCAACAATTCGTTTGGTCTCGATTTTCTGTGTGGAATACATACCGGAGAACATGACCAGCATGACCACGTAGATGGAGACAGCAAGCAGCTGTCCTCTTGCACCATACGGAATGGAGTGCATAATATGCTGCTCGGTGTAGAAATGAGTCCACACGACCCAGTAAAGCACCGTCAGCACAGCTATTACAGCAAAGGTCAGCAGGAATGACACCAACCTGGAAAACTGTCTCTTTTTCACGAAATTACTCCTTTCGGGAGATCATTGCATAATGCGAGCATTAATACCCATTATTCGATTATTATACATCAACAGTATCCAATTTGTCAATTATTCATGCATATTGTCTTTTATTATATATAAAATTATATATAATAAACCGGCTTCACAGCGTTCTGCCATGAAGCCGGTCGGTTATTCAGTTGAGCATCCTATGATCTGTGACGGATTACTCCATGCAGAACTCGAAGTCGTCCATGGTGCCCCAGCCGCCGGAACCGTAGGATACATAAGCACCAACGGTAACGGTCTGACCCTCGGTCAGCTCGATGCCGCCGAGAACTGCGGTGGACCATGCCTTCCAGCCTATCATCGGCATATCAAAGTCTGCCTTGTCGATGATATTGCCGTCAATCTTGACGTAGACATAGGCTTCCTTGCACTTGCCCGATTCGCCGCCCTGCAGGCTTGCGGACAGTCTGTAGGTACCGGCAGCAGGAACTGTGACAGTCTGCTCGAGATAGAAGTCCTTCTCGCCGATATCCCAGAAGTGGTAGCACTTTTCGCCGGTCTTCGGTGTCTCGGTATCAATGAGGCTGTCAGATGCCTCGGAAATGATATTCCATGCGCTGTTGTCATCCTCAAAGCTCGGGCTCTGGAGGATATTGAGGGTCTTTACCTGAACCTCAAGCATAACAGGAGTGCCGTCTTCGGTCTCGCCGTTTACAGTGTAGTTGTTTACTACGCCAACGTCAACCTTTGCAAGGTCATCAGCGTTCCAGACAACAGGAGCCTCAAAGGTGCTCATGTCGGTCATGAGAGCGGTTACGGTTTCGGGAGCGACAAACTCGCTGTTCTTCTGAACAACAAGAATGATATCGCTGATGTGCTGAACCTTAGGCTCTGCGGTAGTGCCGGTGTATACATAGGAGAAGGTCTTGAGAGATTCAAGAGCCTGACCGTAGGAATCGAAGAGTGCGAGGTTGTCGCATGCGCAGCCGCCGTACCACTGACCTGCATCCTCGGGATCGTACTCGCCTGCATAGCTGGAAGCCCAGCCGGTGCCGTCCTTTTCCCATGAAGCCTTGTTGAGGTCATAGCGGGTCTGCCAGTCCATACCCTCGAGACGGAAGGTGCTGTTTACAGGAACCCATGCCGGCTCCCAGTAGAAAACGCCAAGTCCGCCGATCTCGCTCATTGCGCGGATAAGATCCTCGAGAAGGTTTGCCTGACCCTGCTGAGTGACCATGTAGCCGCCGGAGCCGGTACCGCCGAAGTTGTTGCCGTGACCGTCACCGTCTTCCATGGTGTAGCCCCATGCGGTCTCAGCGATCATGACATCCTTGCCGTAGGTCTCCTGAATATAGGTAAGCTGGTTGACCATGTTTTCGATGGTACCGTGATATTCAGGATAGTAGGAAGTTGCGAATACATCGTAATCAACGCCGTTTGCGTTAAGGCTGTCTGCCTTCTCGGGGAGAATACCTCTGTTGGGGTTGGTAAAATGCAGAACCACCTTAGCCTCCGGAGCAACCTCACGGACAGCCTGTGCACCTGCATTGAACATCTTGCAGACACGGGTCCAGCTGTTGTTGATACCAGCCATACCGGTGGTGGTCTCGTTGCCGATCTGAACACCGTAGAGCTTTACGCCTGCCTCCTTGAGAGTCTGAAGGCTGTCTTTGGTGTACTGATAAAGAGTGTCGGTAAGATCATGGACATTGAGATCTTCCCATGCCTTGGGAGCCTGCTGCTTTGCAGGGTCTGCCCAGAAGTCGGAATAATGGAAGTCAACAAGGAGTCTCATGCCGGCAGCAGTTGCACGCTTGCCGATCTCAACAGCCTTCTCAAGGTCGCAGTTGCCGCCGCCGTAGCCGTTGCCGTTCTCATCGTACGGATCATTCCATACACGGACACGGATAACATTTACGCCAGCCTCAGCGAGGATAACAAAGAGATCCTTCTCGTTGCCGTCCCAGTCCTTGTACGTGACGCCTGCATTCTCAAGAGCGATGACGGTGGAGATGTCAGCGCCCATTGCGAAATCCTCAGCCAGTCCCTCAACCTTGCCTACATACAGTTCGGATTCAACCGGATCACCGGTCTTTGCGGGAGTATTTACATCGACAGCGGGTGTGTCGGTGCTGTTTCCTGCGGTCTCGCCGCAGCCTGCGAATGCAGCGGTCATCATAACGACAGCCATCAGCATTGCCATAACGCGCATGAACTTGCTCATTTGTTTTCCTCCTCATATTTCTTCATGTATTTCTCGTAAGCTGCACGCAGCTCTTTTGAGGTTTCTTCCGGACAGGTGGGATTGCAGTGAGCCCATGCGCCGGTCTCGCTGGAAGCGTTGAACTTCTGCTTGTCAGCCGAACGCATCGGGGGGAAGAATTCAATGTGGAAGTGGAAATCATCAGAATAATCGCCCATATTTACCGGTGCATTGTGCATGCACATCATATAGGGGAAGGGCTTGTCGAAGAGGGAATCGAGCATGCCGACTGTCTGCTTGACAGTTACAGCCAGTGCATCGCGCTCCTCATCGGTGAAGTCAGAGATGTACTGCTTGTGCGAGTTGGACATGATGTAAACGCCGTAGGGATACTCGCAGAAGAAGGGCAGGAAAACGGTGAAGTGCTCGTTGCGGAAGATGATTCTTCTGCCGTCCTCGACCTCATTGTCAAGCATATCGCAGAAGATGCACTTACCGGTCTTTTCCTTGTGCTGCTTTGCAGAAGCGGTCTCAAGCTCGAGCTTTTTCGGCAGGAAGCTGTAGCCGTAGATCTGACCGTGCGGGTGGGGCATTGTTACGCCGACTACCTCGCCGCGGTTCTCAAAGATGAAAACATACTTGATCTTCTCGTCCTTGCGCAGGTCTTCAAAGCGCTCGCACCAGAGATCAACCAGCTCGCGTACATGGCTGTCGGAAAGGTCGGTCATGACAGCAGTGTGATCGGGAGAGTAGAGGATAACCTCGCACTTGCCGTAGCACTCTGCGGTTTTGAAGAAGTCATTTGCAACATCGTCCGGCACGGGGGGATTCTGTGAAAGAGCCGGAAAATCATTATCGTACTTGTGAACATGGAAGCTCTCGGGAACCTTGCCGGAGCCGGGGCAGAAAGGACACCAGCCCTGCGGCATCTGCGGTCTTGCCTGTCTGTGTGATGCGATCATTACCCAATCCTGTGTAAGCGGGTGCCATCTGAGTTCCGCCATGATAATCACTCCTGATTCTGTATGGATTATTGATTTTCAGGGTCGTCCGACCCTTTTTTATTACAATTAAAGAATATCATTCGCGGGATTTTCCGTCAATGTACAACTTGCAAAATTGCGCATCTGTTATGTATGTAAAAATGACAAATATTCAGACTTTGCAAAGAGAAAATCCCGTTTTTCAGCCCGGTTTTGTTGCGCTGTGCGCAAAATGTTGCGCGCGTATTCAGACAAAGGCTCTCCCGACGGTTCAGGTCAGGAGAGCCTGCTGTTATCTTATATTATTTTCACGCCGCCGACCGGACGTACTGCCAGTCTGTGACAGCAGCCCTCACCGAGGAACTGCTCCATATATGCGCAGAAATCACCGTATTTTTCTTTCGGTACGTATGCCTGAATCGTTCCTGCAAATCCGCCGCCGTGAACGCGGTATGCACCCTCACCACCGAGGAATTCCTTCGCTGCGGCAATGCCGAGAGTGACGCCCTGCTGCTCCGGTGCTCCGACCGGGAAGATATTCTGCAGACAGAGCTCAGATGAACGTCCGGAATCATTGACAAGAGCAATGAAACCTTCGGTATCGCCTGCGCGCAGAGCATCAGCCTGAGCGAGTGCGCGCTTTGTCTCATTGAAATAGTGCATGGCTCGAAGAATGGCTCTCTCACCCACCTTGCCGCGCAGCTCCTTTATTGCTCCGTAGAACTCTGCCGGATCGACATCATTGAGCAGAGTCTTGCCGAAATACTGCGCAACTGCACGCATCTCGGCAGTAATTGCTGCATAATCAGCGGTGAGATTTGCATGGCTGCCGCCTGTATTGACAACACACAGCACATAGCCGTTATCCTCAAAATTGAACTTTATGCTGTCGAGAACAGGATTATCCTGACGCGCAAAATCCATTGAAACAAGTCCGCCGACCGAAGCTGTCGCCTGATCGAGCAGTCCGCTGGGTTTCATTGCATAATTGTTCTCGGCAAACTGACCGGCTCTTGCAAGGGTCATTGCATCGAGCTCGCCGCCGCAGAACATATCGTTGAAAATTGTGCCGATAAGTATCTCAAAGCAGGCAGAGGAGGAAAGTCCTGAGCCGCCCGGAACATTCGAGGTAACGCTTGCCGAGAAGCCGCTGAGCTTATAGCCGAGGTTTGATATGTACGCAGCAACACCGCGCACCATAGCCGCGGGAGAATCCTTCTCCGCCTCGTTTGCCTCAAGGGTGGTCAGATCAACCTCAAAGGGCGGATAGCCCTCGGAATTGATTACAACTGTATCTGTGCCATTAAGCGCAGCAGCTGCAATGGCGTCCATGTTTACCGCTGCAGCCAGTACGCAGCCGTGCTGATGGTCGGTGTGATTGCCGCCAATCTCAGTACGTCCCGGCGCTGAGTATATGTATGCCTCGCTGATGGACGGAAATTCATTGCCGAAGCGCTCAGCAAGAGCTGAAATTCTTTCTTTATGATAACCGACGCTGTCACCGCAGGCATATATCGAACGGAGCTTATCCTCAAGCTCTGCCGATGCCAGTGCGGCGCTGATATTTTCAAATCTGATCATTTTCTGCACCTCTGATGCTGAAGGTTTTATATGGTTGGCGTGATCGCACTGTATGTACGGATTATATTCATAGTGCCACAAGGATATCCTTGTGGCACTATACTCTGGTAAGAAATCAGCAATTAACTTTTGGGGCTCTGCACAGCATTCCGCCGGTCATGCATAAGCACACACCGTTTGCCTCAGAATACTCCGCATTGCAGATACCCGGGGAGATAAGGCATTAACCCTTGGATGCACCGCTGGTGATGCCTTCTACGTAGTACTTCTGCATGATAATGAACAGCACGGAGATAGGAATGGATACCAGAACGCCTGCTGCGCAGAAGCGGGAGAAGTAAGTGTTGAGGTTGGATCTGTCAAGCATATTGTAAAGACCCATTGCGACGGTCCACTTGTCGGCGTCGCGGGTGTGGATGATGATGTTTGCAAAAACGAAATCCATCCACGGAGAAAGGAAGGAGTTGATAACGGTGTAAACGATGATCGGCTTGGAAAGCGGAGCAATGATCTTGACAAAGACGGTTGCTTCAGATGCGCCCTCCAGCTTGGCAGCCTCTGCAAGAGAGGGAGAAATGGTGTCAAAGAAGCCCTTTGCTACCAGATAGCCAAGACCGGAACCGCCGGAATAAACCATTATAAGTCCGAAGAGAGTATCGGTAAGACCGATCTGCTTGAGAATGAAGTAAACAGCGATCATGGAAAGGAATCCGGGGAACATTCCAAGGATCATGCTGATGTTCATAAGTCCCTTTCTGCCTCTGAATCTCATGCAGCTGAGTGCATAAGCAACAGAAAGAACAAAGATGGTGGAAATTACGCAGTTTGCAGCAGCAACAATGAAGGTATTCAGGAACCAGCGCGGGAAGTTGCAGACTGCGTCATCCTGTGTAAGAACACGGATGTAGTTGTTGAAGGTCCACTCCTGGGGGAAGAACTGACGGAGATCCATTCCGTCATATCCGCTGAAGGAGCAGGCTACAAGCCATACGATAGGAATGAGCCAGATAACTGACAGTGCCAGAAGCAGCACGTGACGGCCGAGGTGAAGTCTCTTGAACTTTCTTTTTCTGATTACAGCTGCAGAATTGCCTGCGTTTGCAATGTTGTTTGTCATATCTTGAATTCACCCTCCTTATCGCCCTTCATTGACATATTAAATGCAATAAGAGTAAATACCGAGCAGACAACGAAGATCATAATACCGATAACCGAAGCCATCTTGTAGTTTGTATAATCTCGTGTCAGTTTATAGAGCCATGTTACCAGCAAATCCACTTCACTGCCTCGTGCATTTGCCAGCAGCTGATCCTGGGTCGTATATACATCCTTTGTCAGCAGATAGATAACGTTGAAGTTATTGATGTTGCCGACAAAGCTTGTGATGAGATACGGTCCGGTTACGGACAGCATATACGGCATTGTAATCTTTCTGAATGTCTGGAATGCGTTAGCACCGTCGATTCTTGCACTCTCATAGAGCTCAGCAGGAATGTTCATCAGAACACCGGAAGCGATGAGCATGAGGTACGGAACACCGATCCAGATATTGATAATGATAACCATTGCCTTTATCCAGTTGGGGTCGGTGAGGAACGGAATGTAACCCAGACTTGCATCTACAAGACCGATTTTACCAAGGAATTCAGTAACGCCCCATTCACCGAGAATGGTGTTGACGATACCGGAGTTACGGAAGAAGTTTCTGACCAGCAGAAGCGAAACGAACTGCGGAACAGCAATGGAGATAACAAAGAAGGTTCTCCACATCTTCTTGAGCTTGGTGTTCTTGTTGTTGATGAGAAGGGAAAGCATGATACCGCCGATATAGGTGGTAAAGGTTGCAAATACAGCCCAGATAAGGGTCCATGTGAGGATCTTTGCAAATGCATAACCAAAGGAATCGGTGAGACCGTTGGTGAAGATGCTCTTGAAGTTTGCAAATCCGACCCAGTCAAACAGCTTTGCCGGCGGCAGATGCTGCTTGTCATAGTTTGTAAATGCAATACAGATCATGAAGATCAGGGGAACTATTGTGAAAGTGATGATACCAAGGCAGGGGAATGCAAGAAGTGTAAGGTGGAACTTCTTGTCAAACATATCCTTGATATCCTGATAGAAGTTGTTGATGGGTCTGCCTTCCTTTGCTCTTATCTCGAGAGTTCTGCTCTCTCTGATAATAGAGACCCATACGAGGAAGAAGCCGATCAGTATTATGATAGAGCCAACTCCGAAGAGAAGAATGAGGAAGGAGTTGTCATACGGCGGAACTTCGTTCTGCATGGTGACCGGATTGTAAACCGGATCACTGTATTCTGCATCACCCAGAGTGGGGAGCATTTTTATCTGATCAATTGCGAATGCGAATGTGAAATAAAGTGCTGTCAATTCCAGCAGTATTGAGAAAATTCCTTTTACTATCTGCTTTCTGGCAAGATAGCCAGCGCCCCAGATGAATGCTGTAAGCTTAACCCATATATCGCCGTTGATCCAGCCCACAAGCGCACCGGAGAACAAGCCTAACGAGGCTTCATCTTTTCTGATTTCTTTACCCATAAGTTTTACTCCTTACGAAGAGAGTTGTAGATTTTTGCCAACCGGTGATTTGAATCTAATTGTCTATCCAGTGTTAAAGATTGTAAGGGTGCCTGCCTACGCAGGCAGGCACCCTATTGTTTTTCAGATAATCACTTTATCGCTCTGATCACTGAAACTTCAGTCAGGTAAGTATTCAGGTTACAGATTAAGCGATAGGAGCGGTGATACCAGCAACAGCCTCGTCGAGAGCAGCCTGGAGATCAGCGATCTCAGCCTTTGCAAGCTCGTGGAGGGTGCTTGCGGGAGACCAGTAGTTGCCGCCGACAAGCTTGGACTGTGCGGTAGCGTATGCAGCCTGCTCAGAAAGAGCAGCAAGAGCAAGGTTCTCAGCAACAGCATCAGAAGAAGCAGCAGCGATGTTTGCGGGGCCCTCACCAGCAGCAGCGAATACGCGAGCCTGAGCGTCCTCGGAAGTTACGAACTTAGCGAGCTCCATAGCCCAACCAACGTTCTCGGAGTAAGCGGAAACACCAGCCATCTTGAAGCCAGCCATGGAACCGCACTGTACCTGCTCGCCGTTAACGGTGAAGGTCGGCATCTTAGCGCAAGCAAGATTCTCGCCGAAGATCTCTACCATGGGAGCGTAGTTCCAGGTGCCGTTTACGAAACCAGCGCAATCGCCAGCCTTCATAGCAGCGATGGACTCGTCAGAAGCCTCGAGCTTGATGCCCTCAGATGCAAACAGAGCCTGCATACCAGCGAGAACGTCAGTACCGCCAGCGGTGTTCCAGTTGCAGTTGGTGGTGCCATCAGCGTTGAGGGAGATCTCATAATCAGAGAAGAAGCAGAACGGGGAAACCCAGCCGCCCATGCCGTCAAAGCCGAAGTACTTGCCAGCAGCGGTGCAAGCCTCGAGGATACCGTCGAAGGAAGCGATCTGCTCCTCAGAGATGACGGTCTTATCGTAGTAGATGAAGTAACCGTTGGAAGCAGTTGCAGGATAAGCATAGAGAGTGCCGTCAACAGAAGCAGCGTCAACAGCGCCAGCAGCGTTAGCAGAGCTGATCAGCTCTACATCGTGGACAGGCTGAAGAGCCTTTGCGTTGACAAGCTCGGTGAGCTGGTCGTCAGAGAAGAAGAATACGTCAGCAGCAGCCTCGATATCGGAAAGGACGGTGTCCTTTGCGGTAGCCTCGGACTGAGCGCCGATGTTAACAGTGATGGTTGCCTTGTCTGCGTTTGCAGCGATGAACTCGTCAACGAGTTCCTTCATAACGCCCTGCCATGCCTCGGTCTCAGAGCACCAGAGGGTGAGCTCTACAACGGGCTTCTCGTCGACAACAGGAGTGTCAACATCAGGGGTTTCGGGGGTGTTGGTGCAGCCAGCGAACATTGCTACAACCATCAGGACGGACAGAATAATTGCTAATGCCTTTTTCATGAACGTTTTCCTCCTAAAGAAAATGTTTTTTTATTTTTAGCGCGTCGTTCAAACACGCGACTAAACGATTTTTCTCACCGATTCGCCGTGGACATATTCGGTGGGGAGATGAATGAATCTTTCCGGAACCTCTTCTCCTTTGATTCCGGCGAGCAGGAGCTTGATACTCTCTGCAGCAAGCTCCTCGCTCGGCTGTTGTATAGTTGCAATCGAGGGGGTAAGATATTTTGCCAGCTCGATTCCGTCGAAGCCTACAAGTGAAATATCCTCGGGAATTCTGAGCCCGGCTTCATTCAGCGCTCTTGCCGCTCCCACCGCCATCATGTCGGACATTGCGAAGACTGCGGTGAAGTCAATCCCCTGTGCAAGTCCTTTTTTCATGGCGTTGTAGCCTGAGAGAAGCGAGAAACCCGCTGTGAAGTACATCTTTTCGTCGAACTCATAGCCGTGAGCCCTGAAGCTGTCGATAACTCCCAGTTTTCTCTGGTCGATGAGGTTGAACTCCTCGACTATGCCGCCGACGACAGCGATCTTGGTGTGACCCAGCTCAAAGAGAGCATCAACTGCCTTCTGAGCAGCCTTGCGGTCATCAACGCACACGCTGTATACATTGGTGAGTGTTGTTCCTGTTGCGTCCACTGTAATGAAAACACAGGGGATATCCTTCGGGAGACGCTGCTCGCCTTTTGAATTCGGAACGCTGCCTCCGAGAAAAATAACTCCCTTGACCTTGTTTTCATTAAGAAGACGGTTTGCGACGATCGACTCGTCTGCGTATTCATCTATGTAATGAGTTATTAACTGATAGTCTGTCTGCTGTATGCCTCTCTGGAGTTTTTCCAGAATCGGCGCAAAGAAGAGGTTGTTTGCACCTCTTATTACTACTGCCACGCTGTTTGAAATGGTCTGCTTGAGCTGTCTGGCATTCGTATTAGGCGTGTATCCGTATTCGTTGATTACCGCCTGAACCTTTTCTCTGGTGGCATCGTTGACATCCGGATGTCCGTTGACAACGCGTGATACGGTACTTACACCCACGCCGGCAAGTCTTGCAATATCTTTAATAGTCATTGAAGTTGCCATCACATAATCTCCAAATCATTGCGGATATTTAATCGTAAACCCTATCCTGATTCATTCCCGGTATCGTTGTCGGTATCGTTGTCGGTAACGTTACCAACAATATAAATTATATCCGGAATTCCAGGTTTGTCAATATCAGTTTGCGCAACATTTCCATCTTTGTCATATTTGCACAACAATTTCTTTGTTGCGCTTGCGCAACAACAACGGAGCTATGCGGTTTTCCAGCATCTGGAAGATGAGTATCTTTGAAAAAAATGTATAATCTGCAAAAATTTCCACATTCTCAGACCGGCTGTTTCTGCCGATACTTTTTATTACATTGTGGACTTTCTGAGCATTATTTCGTAGTTGATCTTGTTCTTCTGCTTGACCGGCTGACCGTCTATCATCTGAAGAAGAAGCTGTGCAGCCTTGGTGCCGATATCCCTCGGGCTTATGTTTATCGCCGTGATCGGTGGATTGTTTTCCGCAAGCTGTGTGCTGCTGTAGAATGAAGCAACACGTACATCGTGCGGGATTCTGTAATTATGGCTGTTCAGCCAGCTCAGCACTCTCGAGCAGATTACGTCGTCGTTGGCTATGATGCAGTCAACGCCCATCTCGAAAAGCTGGGAGAGAGCCTTGTCAATGGCAGCCTTATTATCTGTATTGAGAAATACTCTTGTCTTGTCAGGTTTGCGGTCCATGTCGAGATGCGCCTGTATGAAGCCTTCGTAGCGCAGCTTCTGAACCCTGTGGTTCTGGTTGCCTGCAAGCAGCGCAACCCTTTCGTTCGCTGCGATAAGAATCTTTGTCAGCTCTGTGCACGATGCAAACACGTCATTGTCGACCTGCACGACGCCCTGCTCGCGGCTGCTTCCTATAACAAGGAAAGGCATCTGCTTGGTTCTGACGTACTGCAGCTGACTCTCATCTATAAGAGCACGGGAGAAAATCACGCCGTCGATCTTATGATTATCTATCATGTCACGGAGAACATTTTCTGAATTGTTTGTCTCGGTGACTACTATTACATTATATTCGTTGAAAGCCGCTGTATCGCATATACCTACGATACAGCCGAGGAAGAAGGGTGTATCTATTATATTCGGGTCAGACGGCAGCACCAGACAGAGGTTGCCGGTCTTTGCCTTGACCAGGCAGGAGGCCGGTCCGTTTGGACGGTATCCGCTGCTGTGGATAAAATCCATGACCCTCTGGCGGGTCTCAGCACTGACTCTTCCCTTTCCTGAGATAGCTCTGGAGACTGTTGTTTTGGAGATCCCAAGTTCCAGCGCTATTTCATTTATCGTAAGCTCTTTGCTTCGTTTGTCCTGCGGCTGCACCTTGCATCCTCCCATCCTTCTGCCGGCGCTTTCGCTGCGCCGCCGCCATTTGTGAAATGTTTGTGTCCGCCCTGAGGACACCTTAAGTATACCACAGGAACCGCACTCAACAATTAGCACTTCTTCCAAATCTGCCCGTCGCGTATTGTTCTATTCGGCCAATATTGCGCTCTTTGAAAAGTCAAAACCGCAAATTGCGCCCATTGTTGCGCAAGTCGTTGCGCAAATCGTTTCCAAAAGGCGCATCGTCGTTGCAATAGGTCAAAATGAACGTCCTCGCAGACTAATTATAATGTTTTTTATCATAAATTACCACTATTATTAAACTCAATTACTAATCTCTGTCCGTTTTCTTCTGCCCGATTCTTTGTTTCGTCTTATGCAAAACGTTTCCAGCGTCCGTTTTCAGTCGACGCTCTGCTCATTAGCGCAACTCTTTGCGCTAATTTTACTTTCAAAAGCCGTTTGGGAGCAAAAAATAACGCTGCAAAAGTTTTTCTTGTGTGATTTTGATATGAAAAAGCGTGATGTTTACTGCATATTGTACATTGACGGGTCTTCGGGGCAATGCTAAAATATCGGTGTAATTTGTTGCGCACACTTCTGAGCGCAATTTAACATTAATAAAACATTAATTTATCGAAAGGAGCTGCCGAATGGAAAAGTTCATTCTCAATATCATTCACCGCCCGGAAATGGTGCCGGAGTACTCCGCCACTGTCACCGGTCACGGAAGTGAAGAGGATATCTCCAAGGAATCTCTGCTCACCGAATCACTTGACATCTTCAAGCTTCAGCAGGAGATCGCACACCGGCACGGACTCAAGACCACAATTCAGATGACCTACGCAAGCCTGTTCAATCAGGAAGCTATAGATCTTGCACGCGAGCACCACGAGAAGTACGGTGATGAGATCGCTCTTACCCTCCTCGGTCTGCCCTGCGAGCAGTTCCGCGAGAAATACAAGACCAAGGACTTCTGCATCTGGATGTTCTCAATGGAAGACAAGAAGTCCATCGTCGACGATGTCTTCGGCAAGTTTTATGATATTTTCGGATTCTATCCCGAATCCACCGGCTCCTATTATATGGACGCCGACCTTACCAATTATATTAAAGAGAAGTACCCCTCCGTCAAGTGTGCAGTTGCAACCTGCTGGGAGGAAGGTCCCAAGGCTTACCACACCTGCAACAACTCCTGGTACACCCTTTTTGACGGCGGTCCCTGGGCTCCGTGGATTCCTTCCAAGCAGAACACCCACGCACCGGCTGCCAACGAAGAAGAGGACAGCGGCATCGTTGCTATCCCCCACCTTTCCCGCGACCTGCTTGCCTGCTTTGACGGCAACGGCTCCAACTTCGGTACTCACCCGCAGAATGTTCTGCGCGGCATGATCTACCGCGACGGCGAGTATCCCTACCTCTTCAATCTTATCGACCAGTACCGCCACCTCGGCAAGTACAACCGCGGCACCGCTTACAACATGGTATTCGTCGGTCCGGGCTGGATGAACAAGGCCGGACGCTGGGAAGCTCCCTATGAGCTTCTGGTCAAGAGCTACGAGGACTGCATGGCTTACTACGGCGAGCTGAAGAGAAACGGCGAGGTCGAGGACATGACCATGGCCGAGTGGGCTGATTATTACCGCTCCGTCAAGCGCTACACCGAACCGGAATGTGCTCTCTGGAACGACATTCTCTACGGTTCCGACAAGCAGCTTTTCTGGTATGTCGACCCCTTCATGCGCACCTGCCTTGACATGAATCAGGGCGGCGCAATGATCGACCTTCGTCCCTACGCTGCAAAGCTTTACTGGCCGGTAGGTATCGGTACCCCGCACGTTCAGGAGTGCTCCTACCCCTTCCTCATCCAGTCGATGTACCGCGCAGGTTACTTCACCCACTACGCCGGTGAAGGTACCGTCAAGAGCGCAAAGCTCAGCTGGAACGGTGAAGAGGCTGACCTTTGTCTCTGCCGCACCCGCGCTCATTTCTCCGAGGAGGGCGATACCAGAATTCTCACCCTCGATCCGGTAGACATTGAGTTCTCCAAGCTCAGCTTCAAGCTTCAGTCTGTATTCTATTTCGAAGAGGGCAGCAGCCAGATCAAAATCGAGCGCCGCATCTTCGACATGAGCGATCCCACCGCAGAGGTCGAGCTCAACGAGTATATGACCGCCTGCTACGGCACCACAGAATATCCCGAGGATATGACCTGCATCACTCTCGCCTGCTCTTCTCCCGAGGAGATCAAAAAGCTCAACTACGCATACAAGTGCCGTGAGGAGAGCGTCAAGGGCGGCAACTCTGCTGTTGCAGTCATTCCGGCAGTTGACACCCACGTCAGCGTATTCACCGACGCCGAGGACGGCGAAAGCTACATCCGTGAGGGTTATGCATTCTCCCCGATGTTCACACTCGGACTTCGCAGAACTATGAAGGATAAGGAGGTATTCACATCATGGCTCAGGCTGGAAAAGGCAAACTGAATTTCCGCTGTCCCTCATGCTTTATGAGAGACCTTGACATCGATATGTTCTACGACAAGGACAAGAAGGAATACTACTGCCTCCGCTGCTGCTACAAGGGCAGCGAGGAAGACGTCCGCGAGAAGAATGAGATGGCTCGCTTCCGCTACCGCGCAATGATGAAGCGTATCACCGTCGAGGACTACGAGGACTGATAATTTCAATTATAAAGGGCGAATCCCGCAACGGGCTTCGCCCTTATATTTAATCGAAGACACCGCGCGGTAAATTTTTGTTTAAGCGATTAAGCCCAAATTCAAAAGTTTCGTCCACCTTTATCAAAGGTGGCAGGTTGAGGACAGCGTCCTCGTGGAGGGTGAGGCAAAGCCTCAACTTCTTATTGAAAAAGAATTAAGAACTCTGTCCTTAAAACCTGCAAGGGCGTTGCCCTTGACCCACGACCTTTTGAAAAAGGTCGATCAAAACTCTTCCTCCACTAAACCAAAATTTACATTACACATCTCGTTGCGATTGCAACGAAAAGGCTTATCGTATATAATATAAATCATTATATATCTGAAAATATGAATGAGAGGGTGTTCTCATGATAGATAATACGATAAGAAACTGCCGGCTGTTTTCCGGAATGACTGACGATCAGCTTGTGCGCGCGCTGGAGTTTTTCTCTGCAAGCGGGCAGGTGTATAAAAAAGGCGAGTTCCTGCATACCGTCGGAGAGCCGCTCAGACGGTTCGGATTACTTATAAGCGGCGCGGTGCAGGTCTATATGGACGATATAGACGGTCATCAGATGATAATGGCGAATGTTTCGCCGGGGGCAACATTCGGTGAGGCGCTGGCTTTTCTCGGTGATGAAGCACCCATCTATATCTGCGCTGCCGCCGACAGCGAAGTGCTGTGGATGAACACCGACAGGGTCAGAATGCCGAGACCGGAAGACAGCGAGCTTGTCAGCCGTTTTATTGCCGCCTTTGCTGAGCGTACGCTCAACATGAACGACCGTATACAGATGCTCTCGAAGCTTACTCTGCGTGAAAAGCTGATAACCTTCTTTTCACAGCAGATGGCGCAGAATAATTCCTCCGATTTTGTGATACCCTTCAGCCGCAGCGACATGGCGGCATACCTCGGCTCCGACCGCAGTGCGCTGTCACGCGAGCTGAGCAAAATGCATGCCGAGGGAATAATTGATTATAAAGGCAGTCATTTTATTATCAAAAAACATCGAAAAGAATAAATTGCGTTGCAATTGCAACATACATTTGCGCTCCGGTAGTATACAATATCATCAGGCAAGGATATATCAGTTGTCAGGAAAAGTTTCAGACACAGAATTATCCGTTGCGCAAGTATACTTCAAGGAGTAATGATTATGAAAAGATTAACTTCCCTCATTCTCGCTCTTGTTCTTGCACTCGGCATTTTCGCCGGCTGCGCAGACAATAATGCAGTTGTTCCGAGCAATACTGATACTGTTGTCAGCAATACTGAAGCAGTAGTTGACAACGACGTTGTCATTAACCTCGGCGGTATGACCGGTCCGACCGCAATGGGCATGGTAAAGCTGCTCAGCGACAATGACGCAGGCACAGCTGCCAATAAGTATGAATTCACCCTTGCAGGCTCTGCTGATGTCATTAACCCCATGCTCATTCAGGGACACCTCGATATCGCAGCAGTTCCGGCAAACCTCGCATCTGTTCTTTACAATAAGACCGAGGGCGATATCCGCGTTATCGCAATCAACACTCTCGGCGTTCTCTACATTGTCGAAAAGGGTGACAGCGTTGCTTCCATCGCTGACCTCGCCGGCAAGAAGATTTACGCTACAGGTCAGGGTGCTGCGCCTGAGTATGCTCTCCGCTATATCCTCACTCAGAACGGCATTGATCCCGACAAGGACGTCACTATTGAGTTCCACGCAGAGCCGGCAGAGGTAGTTACCCTCATGGCTCAGGACGAGACCGCAATTGCAATGCTTCCCCAGCCCTATGTAACTGTTGCAAAGGGCAAGGTCGAGGGTCTTAAGGTAGCTCTCGATATCACTGAGGAGTGGGGCAAGCTGGATAACGGCAGCATGTGCCTTACCGGTGTTGTCGTAGCACAGGCTGACTTCATCGAGAATTATCCCGAGCACGTAGAGCGCTTCCTCGAGGAGTACAAGGCATCTGTTGCCTACACCAATGAGAATGTTGCAGAGGCTGCGGCTCTCTGCGGACAGTACGAAATTATCGGTGCTCCTGTTGCTGAGAAGGCCATCCCCGACTGCAACATCACCTTCATCGCAGGCGAAGAGATGAAGACCGCACTGAGCGGCTATCTCAATGTTCTCTTCGAGCAGAATCCTGCTGCAGTAGGCGGCAGGCTTCCGGCTGACGACTTCTATTATGTCGGCTGATTGAAATTAGCTTATAAGTTCTGTTAATCATACCCCATGAACAGACCCGCGGCTTCACCCCATAAGCCGCGGGTCAACCCTTTTTTACGGAGCAAAATGCACAGGCGCAGACCGCGAGCGTATATGAAAATCGTTTCCGGTAAGACATTGATGCGCAAATTTCACGACAATCCTGCGCTTTTTTTATTAAGTTTATAAAAGTGCTTGTCAAGAATTTCCTTGTAAATTATAATCATGGTACAGCAAGGATTGAATGTTAGAAATAACACCAGAACTGCTGAGAGAAAATGCAAGGAGAGAAAAACAATGAAGAATCAGAAGCTTATTATCGGCATCTGCATCGCACTTATCGCCGTTGGTCTGGCGACAGTGCTCGGATTTGGTATCAGTATGCTTGCATGCAATACTGATGCTCAGGCCCCCGGCAGCACCGAGACTGTAATCGACGAGCCGGTAGTTGACGAACCTGTTGTCGACGAGGGCAATACCGACAATGATGCTGACAATGATGCTGAAACCGAGAAAGTACTGCACTTCTCCAAGAACGGCGTCAAGACCAGCGATAACGGTGTTATGCGCAAGGAGCTTACCTCTCTTGAGCTTGTCACCCTTATGGGCAACGGCATAAACCTCGGCAATACCATGGAAGCCTGCGACAACACTGTCGGCAATGTTACCGACGATACATCGCATTATGAGACCTACTGGGGCTGCCCGGTCACCACTCAGGAAGCCATCGACGGCATGAAGGCTGCAGGCTTCGACAGCATCAGAATTCCTGTTGCATGGATGACCAACGCCACCACTCTCGGCAAGGATGGCGACTACACCATCAGCGAGGCATATCTCGACCGCGTTGAAGAGATCATCAACTATGCACTCAACAACGATATGTACGTTATCCTCAACGACCACTGGGACGGCGGCTGGTACGGAATGTTCGGTTCTGACGATGCGGCTACCCGCGAGCTTGCTATGGAAGCATACAAGGGTATGTGGAAACAGATCGCTGAGAGATATGCAGAGTATTCTGATTACCTCATTTTCGAGGGCGCGAACGAAGAAATCGGTGCCCGTTTTGATGAGAATTCTGCTCTCTACTGCGAAGATTCCGAGAACAACTACCTCACCACTGAAGAGACCTATGCACTTGCACTCGAGGTCAATCAGGCATTCGTTGATACCGTCCGTGCAACCGGCGGCAACAACGCAGACAGATTCCTTCTCGTTCCCGGCTACGGCACTGACATCACCAAGACCTGCGACGAGCAGTTCATAATGCCGACCGACACCGCAGACAGCAAGCTGCTCATCTCTGTTCACTATTATGATCCGTCCGGATACTGCATCTTTGCAAGCCTTCCCACATGGGGAACTCAGAAAGAGCATCAGGCAATGGCTGATACTCTCGCAATGATGGAGAAGTTCAACGACCTCGGCTATGGCGTAGTCATCGGCGAGTGCGGTGCTATCTACCTCGAGGACGGTCAGCTCAAGGAAGGCGCTCTTGAGTGGACTGAGCATTTCCTCAACATCTGCGACCTACACAATTACTGCCCGGTTCTCTGGGATACCACCGGTTCCTTCGACAGAAACGCTGCAAAGTTCAGATTTGATGATCTGGCAAAGATCTTTGCAGACCACAGCTATGCAGCTCAGGCCGGCATACCTGTTGACGAACTCAAGGCTTCTGCTCAGCAGAAGATCGATGCAGCTATCGCTGCTGCTCCGGCAGAGGCTGCTCCTGTAATGCCCGAGGGCGGCACCATGGCATGGATCATGTTCACCAGCAATGACTGGGGTATCCAGTACAGCGTCGGTGATGTCTACACTCCGTCTTCTGCAACTGCAGGCATCGTTGTTACCGATGCTGAGATCACCGGTGCAGGCACCTACACCGTATCTCTTGACTTTACCGGTACCGGCATGGGTTACGCAGACGGCACTGCATTCTGCGCACTCGGTATTGCTGACGGTGAGATTCTCTTCCCGGGCTATCTTGTACAGCTCAAGGAGGTCAGCATCAACGGTACTCCGATTCAGATGACCGGCAGAGGCTATACCACCAGTGACGACACCAAGTGCACCCGTGTAAACCTCTACAACTCATGGGTTACCGCTGTTCCTGAGGGTGCAAGAATCCTCGGCGGCTCTCTCACCGGCGCAACACCCTGCCTCTTCGACGGCGCTAACATCGGTCACATCGAGACCATCAGCGTTACCTTCGAATACATCGCACCCAACAACTGATAATCTGTGAATCAGGGCGGCTGAGTTTTCAGCCGCCCGTTATTTTTCTCTCTAATTTCATTGTATAAATCTGACATTTGTGATATTATGATATGACCGATAACAAAGCTTGTCGGCAAAGTGTTTTTCGGAGTGATAACGATGATAGCCACGATTATTAAATGGTTTGTAAAGGATTATGAAAAAACAGGCGACCCTGTGGTGCGCAGAAAATACGGTGAGGTGTGCGGTTTTGCTGGCATATTTCTCAATGTGCTGCTCTTCATCGGCAAATTCATTGCCGGTCAGCTCAGCGGCTCCATAGCCATAACAGCTGATGCATTCAACAACCTTTCCGATGCCGGAAGCTCGGTGGTTACGCTCATAGGCTTCCGCCTTGCGGGTCGTAAGCCCGACCCGGAGCACCCCTTCGGTCACGGCAGAATAGAATATGTCTCCGGACTGATGGTTGCTCTGCTTATACTGATGATGGCATTTGAGCTGATTAAATCCTCGGTCGGAAAGATAATCTCTCCGGAGCCGGTCGATTCGTCTCCCGTGGTCATAATCATTCTTCTTGCATCAATCGGTGTAAAGCTCTATATGTCGCTGTACAACCGCAAATATGGCAGGAAGATCAATTCGGCTGCAATGGTGGCAACCTCGGTGGATTCTCTCAGCGACTGCATTTCTACTGCAGTTGTACTGGCTGCAACTGTCATTGCAAAATACACAGCCTTCAATATTGACGGCTGGTGCGGTCTTCTTGTCGGAATTTTCATTCTCATCGCCGGTGTGAGAGCAGTAACAGAGACGCTCTCTCCGCTGCTCGGTCAGCCTCCTGAAAAGGAATTTGTCGAGGAGATCGAGCGCATTGTCATGGAGCATGAGGATATCCTTGGAATACATGACCTTGTTGTCCATGACTACGGTCCGGGAAGACGAATGATCTCTCTTCACGCTGAGGTCGATGCAGACGGCAACGTGCTGGAACTCCATGACCTCATCGATAATATTGAGGTTCAGCTTCGCCACGAGCTCGACTGCGAGGCGGTCATACATATGGATCCGATCGTCAATAATGAAGAGACAAGGGAACTCAAGGCAATGGTGGCTGAGGCGCTTGCTGAAATCGGCAGCACACTGCATATGCACGATTTCCGTGTTGTTCCTGGAGTTACCCATACCAATCTGATTTTTGACGTGGTCGTGCCGTATGAGTACAAGACCTCCGAGGACGACCTGCGCGAGCAGATTGATGCAGCGGTCAAGGCTCGCAGAAGCGACTGCTTTACAGTTGTTCAGATAGACCGCGACTATGTGTCCGGTAAGGAAAAATAATTAAACGGCGCTCGGGCGGGGATATCCGTTTGAGCGCCGCGGTGTTTCTGGCAGTAAATTTTTACGTGATTCTATACGTATTTGTAAAACAGACCGTGCTGAGTGCAGTACCACAGCAGCGTGCCGTGTTTTCGCAGAGGTATGCGCGTCTGCATATTCCACTCGGGATACAGTCGGTGCAGAGTGAGAGTGTCACCGGTCAGCAGTGCGGCAAAGCTGATGTAATGCTGCTTGCTCATCTCATGGTCTGATTGAATGAACAGATCGGTCTCGATTTTTTCGATTATGAGAGAGTGACCGTCATCAGGCTTCTTTGCTGTGAGCGGGGAGAGAATCTTGCCGCAGCAGGCGACAGACGGGTTTGCGGAGTCGGAGGTCATGACTGTTCCGCAGGAGGGACAAACGTAGAACTTCAGCTTTTTCATGTTTCCCGCACTGTTCTCCTTTCCGAGCGGCTCACCGGCAATAAGCGAGTCGATGTTGATGCCGAGTATCCGCGAAAGCTCCGGCAGCAGTGCAATATCCGGCAAGCCGAGTCCACGTTCCCACTTTGATACCGTCTTGTCAGATATGTTCATCAGTTCAGCAAGCTGCCTCTGCGTAAGACCCTTTTCGGTGCGTACCAGCCGTATTATTTCACCGCAATTTGCATGATTCAATCAAACCGCCTCCTTCGCATAAAGTGAATCAGTTGAATATATTCTAATGTATGGTGGGCAATTATTCAATAAACGCACCGTAGAGTTGCTTGAAATTACATGCAGACAGCTTTCTTTCGCCATAAAAAAGTTGACAAAACGCCCGTGATAATGTATTATATATAAGCACGTTTTGCAGTAAATCACATCAAAAGCAAAACGATACGTAATTTATAACCCAATAAATACGGAGAGTTGTCCGAGTGGTCGAAGGTGCAGCACTCGAAATCCGCCGGACTCCTGTCAGTTTCGTTTGAGAGGAATGGCTTATTTATCAGCTTTTCCGCGTTTCACAATTTAATAATTTCTGCAGTTCTTTCCGTCAGTTCTTTCCAAACCCGATTTGAATGTTTTTTGGGGTTCGAAAAGGTTTGAAAAAGCAAGAAAAAATGACGGCAAAAACATAGATGGAGAGTTGTCCGAGTGGTCGAAGGTGCAGCACTCGAAATGCTGTGTGGGTCAAACCACCTAGGGTTCGAATCCCTAACTCTCCGCCAAGAAGAATCCTGATAACCATGCGGTTTGTCAGGGTTCTTCTTTTTTTGCGTTCTTGCGAAAATCGGTCATTTTCGCCTCGATTTCGGCTGTTCTTTCCATAATTTTGGAAAGAACTAAAATGTTGTGCGGCACACAGTAAGTAAACTTTTTTACTCGTCTGTATCTGTGAAGTCTTCATCGGTTACGTCGCTCCACTTGCTTGAAAACTGACTTGACGGAAGATTGACTCCTTCCACCATCGCCTGCGCAGATGTCAGCTTTGCGGAGTAGTCAAGATGGGCGTAGATATTCGCTGTGGTTGAAAAGTCGCTGTGTCCCAGCCACTCCTGTATATGCTTGAGGGGTACGCCGTTTGCAAGCAGCAGCGACGCACAGCTGTGACGCAGGTCGTGAAACCTCATGCGGCGCAGACCGTGGCTCTCAACGAACTTCGGGAAGTAGGTTGACAGATAATTGGGCTTCATGCGGTCGCCCATCTCGTTGACAAACACATAGCCGTCGTACTGATAGTTGTAGCTGTTGCCGCAGATCTTCTTGTTGAGCTCCTGCGCTTCTTTCACCTGCATGAAGTAGTCTCTGAACTGACCGACAAGAGGCAGTGTGCGCAGACTTGACTTGGTCTTGGCGGAATCCTGCTCAATGTCAACATCCTTGCCGTCAATCTTCACTGTGGTCACGGTATGCTTAATGGTTATCGTACCTCGTTCGAAGTCTATGGCATCCCATTTCAGACCGAGAACCTCACCTCGCCGCAAGCCGTAGAATGCCGCCGTCATAACCGGCAGTTCCAGCCTCGTGCCCTTTACAGCCTCAAACAGCTTCTGCAGCTCGTTTGCGTCAATAAATACAGGCTGATAGTCGTTCTTCTTGGGTCGGTCAACCTTATCAGCCGCATTCTGGGTCAGCAGATCGGTTTTGACCGCATACTTGAGAGCCTGATGGATAACTGCGTGGTAATGAATGACCGTGTTGGGTTTTACGTCCCTGAGCTTTTCGCTGTAGAACTTCTGGATATGCCTCGCGTGCAGGTCATTAAGTTGTATTTTTGCTTTACGGAAGTACGGCTCGATGGTCTCCCTCACCATTCCTTCGTAAGAGCTGTAGGTTGCGATTTTGAGCCTTGACTTGACGATTGCCAGCCATTCGATCAGATAATCGGCAAAGAGCATATCTGAGCTCATATCTTCAACTTCCACGGGCGGCACGAAGCTGCTGCGGATCTCAACAAGCTTTGCTTCTGCCTTGCGTTTGTTGCCCTTTACGGGCAGTCCCGTGGATACATACTTTATGTGCCGCTTGCCTTTCTTATCGTAGTAGCTGAGAACGGCATAGTAATAGCCTTTCTTTTCCTGTAAGTGTCCTGATACCATTGATTATTTATCCTCCTGTTTTGATTATTTCAGGGAAACACTTACGCCGACAGGACAATAATACCCCGTCGGCGCAGTTCTTTCCATTGTGCGATAGGTCGCTTATGACCACCGATTAGCTCGAATCACCTTGCACCATTCTTTCGTGTGCGCTGGCGTTTGAGCAGTTCGAGCCCTTTGATGATGTCGCTCTTCATCTGTTCGTCAGTGTAGCCTGACGGGAAATACTGCCGAAGATCCTCTCGGCGAAAGCGGATATGCTCAAGCTGATTTGGCTTTGCTTCGGACATGATGGCGTGTATCGCTTCGCTGCCAAGTCTGCAATCCTGATACAGCCTGCGAAGCCTTATTGCCTGTGCGTGGGACGGCGAGCAATCATACAGAGCCATAGCGTCGAGCAATATACGCTGGCACTCCTCGGGCAGATACGAAAGCTCCACCGCAGGGCTGAGTGCCATTTCGCCGTTGTCAACTCTGTCAAGCAGTTCGGGCAGCAGATAGGTCAGGCGGATATATCTCTGCACCTGTCTGCCGCTTTCCTCGCTAGATACATCGTCTCTTGACTTGTGGACAGGTTGGCCACAAGTTGATTTGCCCTGATGCTTAATGGCTTCAAGCTTCATTTTGTAGGCAAAGGCCTTTTCGCTGGGGAGTATGCGTTCCCTCTGCAGGTTTGCGTCCACCATTGCTATCACCGCCTCGTCATCGTTCATTTCTCTGATTATCACCGGCATTGTTTCTATGCCGAGTATTCTGCATGCCGCCATTCTGCGGTGTCCCGAGATAAGCTCATAGCCGCCGTCGGGTATTGGACGAGCAAGTGCAGGTGTCAGCGTTCCGACATCTCTGATGCTCTCGGCTATGCGCTGTAATTCCTCGTCGTCACGCACCTTGAACGGGTGATCCTTGAACGGACGAAGATCTGAGAGTGGTATATTTCTGATTTGTTCTGTGCTGTTTATAGTTGGTCATCCTTTCTTTTTAGTTGGCTTCAGACTTGCAAAAGCCGCCCATCCCGCTCGAGGTTTATCTCTCTGAGCGATTTGGGCGGCTTTTCTGACTTTATTCGGCACTTTTTAAGGCAATGCCGCGGAAGCCTCGCTGAGTCTGATTTACGTGGTTTTCCTTGTCTATCTGCAGTTCGGCGGTTCGCTTGCCGAGTTCGGTGGAGAACGATGTGCAGGACATAGGCGATATGCTCCAGCCGTGACACCACCTTTCGTAGGCTCGATAAAGGTCAACGGTTGTCACCTTTGCCTCGCTGTCGTACTCCACCATATCCGAGGTCATAAAGCTCATTATGCTGTCGCCGGAGGCAAGAGCCTGTTCTCGGTTCCATATCGCCTGTTCGCTCTCGGTAAAATGGAACTCGTTTGCCACAAGGCGGTGCAGCCCCTCTATTGCCCACAGCAGAATGCCCGGCGCTTCACTTTTGAGCTTGTCGGCAAGGAATGGATCATCAATGCGGTCTCTCGGTCTGAGCTTTACCTTGATTATCATCTGGCGGCGGTAAAATGCGTAACTGCTGTCGTTGCGTGCTTTGAGCGCACCGTTGCCGAAACAGATAAAGCGAGCATAAATGTCCCTCTGGACACTCTGCTCGCCTTTGCGTTCAATATCGGTTTTGTCTTCGTTGGTTACAAGCGATTTTACATTATTTGTCTCGGGCAGTGCTGACATCGGCAGGTCATCGTCAAGCATTACAAGCTTGAATTCAAGGTCTGCACGGGCAAAACGGCTGTTTTCAATCTTGTGCAGGGTACTGGTGTTCATGTTGTCACCGAAGATGGCACGAAGCACCAGCCCGATGCGTGATTTGCCCTCGCCGCCTCGTCCGATGAGCATCATCATTCTCTGCGCTCTTGTAGAAGGTATCAGCATATATCCCATATACTCCTGCAAGGTCGGAATGTCCTCCTCGTCAAGCAGTTCGGAGAGAAAACTGAGCCAGCGCTCGGGCTTGGGTGCGTCTGCGTCATACGGCACAGCAAGACGGTTAGTGCAGAACACTTTCTCTCCGCTGAAGCCGCCGTCAAGATGGTAGGTGCCGTTTGCAAGGTGTATCACTCCCTCGTCTCTCGGCAGAGGCTCACTGAAACAGCACAGCTTGATGGTCTCAAGCAGCCGTGAAGCTCTTTGCGGCAGACCTGTTGAGATATACGGCGACAGCATATCGAATATCTCCTTGCGTATGCGATCGATGTCGTCCACTACGCCGTCAACAGTGAACAGCTTGCCTCTGATGCACTTCATCTGATGTGTGCTGAGAAAATCCTCGGCAAAAAGCACCTCGTTGACCCTTGTACCGTCCAGCCATATTGGCTTGAATTCTTCCTCAAGCAGTTCATCTTCCATATCAATCAATTATCTCACATCCTTTCGGTTGGTTATCTTGTTTTTCTGTCTGTCCTTTTGCCCGATGATGCTCAGCTGTGTTTCGGTCTCGATGCGGATAAGCTCTTTGATGCGCTCCTGATCTTCGAGAATGCCTTTCGCAGTGCGAAGCTCTTTGCGTATTGGTGTCATCACGGCGGTTATCTCGCTTCGGGCTGCACTCAGTTCGGCTTTCTGTTCCGCGTTGTCACAGCGTCTACGGCGGTTGTCGATACGCCTGCGTGTGCCGTCAAGTCGGTCGAGCTCGGTCTGCTGTTTTGCTATGAACTCTGTTACCTGTTCGGGAGTATCGAGCTTGTACTTTGCGAGAAGACGTGCCTGTTCGCTGTAGCGATCGAGCCGCCGCAGAGCCTCACGCATTTCGGGCGAAAATGCCTTGTGCTGTTTGTGCTCCGGCAATATTCCCATCTTGTAAAGATAGTGATAATACAGCGCCCGAAGACCCGTTATCTTCCTTGCCTTGCCGAAGCTGCCGCGAAACCGCATTCGGTAGTGGCTGACGCTGATGGGTGCGTAAGGTCTCGGCAAAGGGCTTTCGTAGATGCGCTGATAAATGGACGGCCATTCGTAGTCCTTCCCAAGCCGTGCAAGGCTGACGGGATATTTCATGCCATGTGCGTGAATGGTGAGGTTGCCTGCCTTTGTCTTTGCGAAGGTGTAGCCCATCTTCTCCATTAGCGGACGGAATCTCTGCGGTACTCCTGCGGCGAGAATCGCAGAATCGATGTCATCACGGATATTGTTGTAGAGCGTAGGCTTGCCGTCACGCTCGTCCTGATATATCTTCCTCGGAGTTCTGGCTCCTGATGGATTTTCGATGACCGACAGACCGTACTCACGGCACAGGCGATCGGATACCTCTCTCATGCGGTAATACTCGGTTCGTTTCGCAGGAAACTTTGCGCCGTCGACATAGGACACCGTGTTGATGACAAAGTGATTATGACAGCAGTCGGTGTTCATGTGGGTTGCGACAAGCACTTGATACCTGTCGCCCCACAATTCTTTCGCAAGACGCACACCCAGCTCATGGCACTGCTTTGGCGTGACCTCTCCCGGACGAAAGCTCTGATATCCGTGCATTGCCACGATGCCGCCCGTCTTTCCGAAACGCCACTTGACGGCGAGCATTTCTCCTGCGGCATTCTCCGCACTGCACACCACACCTGTGACGAGATATACCTGCTCATCAGCGGTCTTTTCCTCGTTCTGTGCGTAATTCAGTACGCTCTCAAGGTCGCTCATAGCTGTCTTCTGAGGGTTCTCGGCGTAGCTGACCACTCTTGAAAGGCTGTCTCTTATCTCCCATATTTTTGTTGTTGCCATACTGTTTCACCTCCTCTCCGTAGATATAAGTTCGTTCGAGTGCATCAAGGCACTCCCTGATACGTCGGCTGAGTTCTTCGTCAGGCAGATTGTCGCCAAGCCTTTCGAGCATCAGTCTGACGGCATAGAAGTTGTCCGAGGGTATTTCCCTCGGTGCGTATCCGAGTGCCAGCTTGCGCAGGTATTCCGACAGGCTCAGACCGCACTTGTCCGCCAGCCGCTGTATCTGCTGTTTTTCCTTTTCAGTTACTCGAATATTGAGTGCTGTGGTTCGCTTTCTGATAATTGATTCCTCCTTGTGTGGTGTTTGGATTTGGGGTACAGGGGCTTGCCCCTCCCTTGCTGACAGAAGCTCTGTCGGCGGTTTTGGTATTCGCGGCAATACAAAAACCAGTGCTCGCTATTCTGTAGGACAATATAGCGTTATGTGGCAGGTACCTATTCTGTAGGACAATATAGCGTTATGTGGCAGGTACCGCCCAAGTGGCAAATTTTGCCACTTGGAAACAAACGGTTTACCATTAAATACGCAAAAAATCAACGGGCAAATTTTGCCCGTTGAAATGTTGTCCGCATTTAGAGGCTCAATTCCCCAAAAAGGATAAATAACCCTAATCTCTCGATTGTGCTGTTCTACCTCTGCGGCACTATGCAGTTTTTATGCCCCTAAACCCGGACATTTGTCAGCAGGCGTTTTTCTGTGCGCCGCTGAGGAAATAGCTGATAACGCTGGCTTTGGGTATCCTGAATGCGTTGCCGACCTTGATGGCGGAAATGTCTCCGTCGCCGATGAGGTCATAGGCAAGCTGTCTGCTGATACCCAGCATAGCTGTCAGCTGCTTGACATTGACGATGTCCGGATAATCAGGAAACATCATCTGGTAGAGCTCTCTTAGTTCTGATTTCTTCATTTCGGTCTCCTTTCTATATAGTACGATTATTTGGACTATGGCATAAGTGTAGCCCCTGACAGCGAGTGGTCTGTCAGGGGCTTTGTCGGGCGGATTTTGTAATGCCGAAGTCCTCTCATATATATAAATGGGTAAAAAAGCCGAAAAGGGCAACTATTACGCAACACTAAATTATGATTATCCGCAACACGATTTTATGGCGTAGTTACGCCATATTTCAGAATCGTGCAGAAAATTCGACAATATCCGCAACAAAAATATTCTATAATCTTTGCGAAAAATATTTTTTCCTGCAGTGCTATTGAAATTTCGACATCATTGTGTTAATATCAAATTGAACATTTGTTCTTTTTGTGGAGGTGAAGTTTTGGAAAACGATATAAGGTGCTTCTATGCAGATTTCATCGGCAATAAAGTGCATATCTGCGGCAAGGTATTCCCTGTTGGAAGCTTTGCGCTGATGCTTCTCGAAGAGGGGTACAAGGATGACACTCTGCTTCACATCACACCTTTCATCAAAAACATCGAGAAGGTGCTCGACGCTCTGGATGCCGGATATGCCGACTGCGAGGTTCTTGAAAATGCAGGGCGTGACATTCACATAATGCTTGACGCTCTCCAAAAGCTGTCGCCGTACAGGTGGTTTGATACCAACGGCGAAAAGGAACTTGTTTCCTCTATCTGCTGTGAAGAGTCCGCCAGACTGATTGAAGAATACTTCTCTCAGAGGGCAAAATTGGGTGCGCTCAATCGCGCGGAGCTGGTGGTGCGTAATATGCTCAAACTGCCGAGCTCTCCGGAGAATATGGAAGGACGAAAGCTTCTCGATGATCTGTACGATATTCTGCGATTCTATCTGCGCCTTGCCACGGATTTTGCTGATGCTAATTATGATTTGCGTGATTTTATGCGTCAGCAAACACTTCTTGAACGGTATGACGAACACAACTTGATAAGCCTTGCGTTGAGCGTGTTCAGCAGGCACAATTTTGATGTTCATACTGAATATGTAGCCATCGATTCAAAGGTTAGGGGTAAGAAAACGCTTGCAAAACGACTGTATTTCAGCAGTTATTACAGCTTTTTCATGACTGACTTCTTTGAGGGGCTGCGATGCGGACATCGACCGTCACAGTGTCAGGTGTGCGGGCGGTATTATATGCCGAAAACCATGCGGCGTCAGAAATACTGTAACGGATATGCACCAGAATCCATAACAGGACAAAAGAAAATAAGCTGCCGCAAATGGGCAGCTTCAAAGAAATCCGGACTTGCAAAAGAGCGTGCTGCAGCAGATCCGATAAAGGTCTGCTACACCAACCGATGCAGCGTAATCCGTGAGTACAAATCCCGTGGTCGGATACCCGATTATTTTGCAGATGCCGCACTTCGCCTTGCAAGAGAACGGCGTGACCGAGCCATTCGAGACATGGAATACGCAAACACACGCTATTACGATGATATGTCGCACGAGAGCATTATGTCAGACACAATATATCAACTCCGTGGAACAGAGAGGAACGATAATAAAATTGGATGTTAATAAAACGATGTACTGTCGTTCTGATGTCGGCAGGTATATACCAACCACAGATGACCGAACCGAGTATAAGAAAGACGGCAGTGTTCAGAACAGCTATGAACGGCTGATGTATCAGTTGTCGCCCCCTCCTCCGCTGTTTGATGATCTGCAGGAGTATATTGATCTGTACTTTGCAGAAAAGGACGATAAGTATTTCACATGGTTTCTTCATTATTATGAGCCGCGGATAAACGCCATCGTCTCAAAGCGTATGCGTCACTACAAGATGGATGGGCATTTTATAGAGTTGAAAAGTGCCTGTGTTTCGGGAATCTGGCTGGCACTTCTTGAGTACGAGCCCGACAGAGGTGTTCCGTTTGTCGCCTTTATGCAGCGATTCATGCAGGAGCAGATTCTCGACTATGTCCGCATAATGCGACCGACACTCACTGTGCCGAAGGACAGCGCATACAGAACCCAGCGCAGGATTATGGCGGTGTTCTCCTCTCTCGGCGGTAGGTTTGATGACGAGACTATCGCAGGTGTTGCACAGCGGCTTGGAATTAAAGAGGATACTGTGAGCAAACATATTCGCCTCGCACTTCGCTCTCAGGACACTGTCAGCATCGAGAGCCTTGCAGAAAACGAAGAAGACGGCGGTAGTGAAAAATTGTACGCAAACAGTATGTCTGAGCCGGAATATGCTTTCTTCGCAGGACGCAGGAGCGATATGCTGTTCGAAGCCTTTGACGAGCTTGAATATCGCGAGCGTGACATCGTAGCTGCTCGCCTCGATTTCTGTATGGAATGTGGCCAGGTTATCGAGAGAGACAGCAACGGCCTCGACCGCACCAAAGAAAAAAAGCCGACATTTGAAGATCTGGCAAACAACTACGGTCTGCGATCAGCAAATGCGGCTGAGAAAATTTACTATAAGGCAATAGAAAAGCTGAGAGAAACAATTAAGCATGTAATTTGATAATTCACGATGTGTTTTATATTAGTTCGCCGCTTATATTATTCTCAAACGTTTGGACGAAAATGTAATATTTGGTTTTTACACTTGACAAATCTGCGGTTTTATGTAAAATTAATGGTGTAATTATTTTGTGGAGGTATCTACAGATGACAGAAAAGCGATCTCTTGAGAAAATCGACTTTGATCTTACTCAGATTGTTAGAGCAATCGAGAAAGCGATAGCAGAAGATGTTCCTCGACAGCTTTCTCAAAATCATTTGGAGACTAATAACTATATTGGTTTTATCCGAGGAGATTTCATTAACGATAATTTGCGTAATTTTGCTCTCGAAGACGGATATGAGCTCATCCCTATTCATCGTTATGGATGGTGCGGACGAATAATCCTAAATCGAGAAAAAAAAGTTACCCTTAGTATAATAACTCAAGCGAATTTAAGAAACATTCCTCACAAACCTCGTTCTCGTCCTCATTACACAATGTCAATATTGAACGTACAAAACGGAGATCTTGAGGGTAAATATAGGCAAGAAACGATTTTTCCTATGGAGTTGTTTGATGATCAAGAGCTTCAGAACGACTACGATGATATTATTGCTGGAGCATTTGATCCGTCCGAAGGGTATCATCACTATTTTGTGGCATATCAGGCCGAAAAAGATGATCTTACAGATGTAAAGCTAATTCTTATGGATCCGAATTTCTGTACCGTAGAGGAATATTCGTTAAACCACTTAATCAAACCAGATTTTTCAAGACTCACTGAAGTTGTGCTTCAGAATGGTGAACCTGCAGAGACTGAAAAGCAGTCACACCGCGAAGCAACACGAAAGCTTACTAGGCTAAAGCCAGCTTTACGAAAAATCGCCGATGAGGCATAACCCCTTATATAGGAGCGATCAAAAATGGAAAAGAGAACATTTCAAGGCAGTAAATTAAAAAATGCCAGAATGTTGAGAGGATTAACTGTTACTGCATTGGCTAATGAAACCGGGATCAGCAAACAAAGCATATCGCTTTATGAGAACAATGAAAACAAACCAGATTATGAGCGCGGTTACAAATTGGCTGCAACACTTCATGTTCCGTATGAGTTTTTTCTTAAAAAAGATTCTTGCCCAGTAGCGACTACAACGACGTATTTCCGTTCTCTTTCTACTACGTCAAAACTGAGTAGGACCTCGCAAACTCTTAAGTTGGAATATGTTGCTAAAGCTTATGAAGCTCTCCTGAATTACATCGATTTTCCTTTATTGAATTTACCTACTATTGATTTCATTGGTACAGACAATGATTTTGATGACAATGAAAACCACAAAATGGTATTAGAAATAGAAAATATAACATCGCAGTTGCGTTCGTTATGGAATCTTGGTAATGATCCAATTCAGGATTTACAATACACACTTGAATCTAACGGTATTATTGTAACCGGCTTCGATGTCCACGAAAGCAAAATTGATGCTTTTAGTCAACGTGTTATGATGAGGCAGAATGAAGTCTGCATTATTGCGATAAACCAGGGAGAAAAGCCTGAGGGGCGCATTAGATTTGATATGGCACATGAATTGGCACATATTTTAATTCATCCATGGAGTGAAGATCTTGACTGCATATCTAAAGATGAATTCAAGCAGCGAGAAAAGCAGGCTAATATGTTCGCCAGTGCATTTCTTTTGCCCCGCGATAGCTTCGCTAAAGATGTACAAGCGTATCCTACAGACTTAAAATATTATCTTTGGCTCAAGAAAAAATGGAAAGTCTCAGTTCAAGCTATGATATATAGAAGCCATCAGCTGAACATTATTTCAACAAATCAATATCAGTATATGATGCGTCAAGTATCGAAAAATGGTTGGAGACAGAGCGAACCTGACGACGCTCCTTATTATCTTGGAGAAAACATTTTTCAAGGAGCTATTGATCTGCTTAAAGAAGAGGGAATCCTGTCAGTTAATGGCATCCTCAATTTATTTTCAGATTTTGGTATTGATCTTTATCCCACGGAAATCGAACAACTTCTTCATATTGATTCTGGGACACTTGTTCCTGAAGGTGGACGCGGTCAAATAATACATCTGAAAAATAATTTATAAATTATTATCCTACCACCAATTTATTCGTTTTCTTGAGGAACTTCGCAGGTATCGGTCGATCAAGACTCCAAGTGATATTCATCGGTCTGGAGCCCTCATGCTTTACATAGTTTGCTGTGCCAAGATAGGTGTAAGCCTCGGCGCTGCCGGTGATACGGTCGGATTTGAACTCGCGGACAAATAGTAGCACTCTGCTACCGCGTTCTTTGTGGTGAATGTAACGCTGTCCGGTTGATGAGTTTTCCGCCGTTGTGCTCTGACTCTGCCAGTGGAACAGGCTTTCATTAATCGAATAGTCGTTGTACATCGTTGTGGGAGAGTAGTCTTTATCTGCTTTATTCAGCGTTACAAAGAAAACATCAAGCTGCTTTTCTGGCAGCCACTTCACGCCCTCGCGAACGGTAGACGGTTTCATAAAGTCCATTGCCACAAGCAACTGATCTCGAGTGTAGGTACAATGTAAATCCAATGGACAATCGAAACCTAAATCAACCGGCTCATCGATGAAGTCGATTTGATTATATCGATATTGGAGCAGACATATCAGCTCATCTAACAATGATCGGCAATCGGCAAGTGCATAGAGATTGTCCAGTACCTCATCACTGTTCCAGTCATCTGCCGCTTTGCCCCATACTGTTATGTAGAACATCTGCATCATACGCTTTCCAACGTCAGATAAAGCGCTAAAATCCACATCATGTATACGAGGAAGAATATCCAACAGGAAGGAAATCCAGCGTCTTGAATCTATAACCGCGATTTTTGCAAAAGCCTTCGTGAGCACATCTTCTAACGACTCGTCAAAGTCGTCAATAACGTCAGCTCTTGCGCGTATACGCGAAAATGATGAGAACTTATATATGGCTCTTGGGTCAAGGTGATAATAGTCCAGGAAGTTGCCAAGAGTCAACTTAAGTCCGCTATCTTCTTCAAATGTTGCCACACGTGCAACCAGGCCTGCAGTATTACCGTAGGACGCACGAATATTGTCAAGGATATACTTTGCTGCTTTCTTCTCAAGCTGAATATAACAACCTTTAGGCACGGAAATAAACCCGTCCTTAATCTCACGTGTTACGCTGCGAGTAGTATTCGACAGCAATGCTGCAAACTTATCCTCAAAGTTATATTTCTTATTTGCCTGGCCGATGAAATCCAAAACGGTCAGGCATTCTTTATCTTCTGATAAACGCAAACCACGACCGAGCTGCTGAAGAAAAACAGTCAAAGATTCGGTAGGTCTCAGGAAAAGCACTGTGTTGACCTCCGGAATATCAACGCCCTCGTTGTAAATATCCACAACGAAGATGAAACGCACTTCTCCAGCAACTAATCGCTGCTTTGCGGTCTTTCTCTCCTCGTCAGGTGAATGACCGGTCAAGAATATAGACGGAATCTTGTGATCATTAAAGTACTTGCACATAAATTCTGCGTGCTCAACGGAGGCGCAGAATCCAAGACCCTTTACGTCGTCAATATCGGTAACATATTTGAGAAGTGATGACACTACAAGATCGGCACGGCGATTAGCCGCTACACCGCTGAGTGTATATATCTTTGAAAGTTCGCCTTTGTCGTAGCCACCGGCAGTCCATCTGAGCGAATCGAGATCAACAGTATCGGTTACGCCGAAATACTGGAACGGGCACAGCAGCTTGCGGTCAATGGCTTCGGGCAGTCGAATCTCAGCCGCTATGCGATTGTTGAAATAGGGCAATATACTCTTGCCGTCCATACGCTCAGGAGTGGCCGTCAAGCCTAACAAGATGCTCGGCTGATAGTACGCCAGCAACTTCTGGTATGTAGGTGCAGCAGCGTGATGGAACTCGTCGACGATTATATAGTCAAAGAACTCCGCAGTTGTCTTTTCGGTAAAACTCTGAGAATTAAATGTCTGAATAGAAATAAAGAGATTATCAATACTTTCCGGTTTATAACTGCCGACAAACATTTCGCCAAAGTTAGCGTCCTTAAGTACAGCACGGAAAGTGTACATGCTCTGCTTAAGAATTTCTTCTCGATGAGCGACAAACAACAACCTGCAGGGCTTTTCTGGATTCTGCTTACGGAAACGCTTATAGTCAAGAGCCGAAATGACTGTTTTGCCTGTACCGGTTGCGGCCACAACAAGATTGCGGGTATATCCGCGCACCTTACGCTCCGCCTCAAGCTTATCAAGTATCTCCTGCTGATATGAGTACGGCATGATGTCCATTGTATAGACTTCTGCGTTGTTGGAATCAAAGTATTTCTCTGCTCTGAGAGCACGAGCAAGACGTTCCTTCTGATCCTCAGAGTAGTATTCAAACTCGCTTGAGTTCCAATAGCTTTCAAAGGTAGCAGCAATTTTATCGATAGTCTCAGGTAGGTCTCGCTTCGTTACCTTAACATTCCATTCAAGGCCGCTGGAGATAGCTGCATTTGAAAGATTTGAAGAGCCGACATAAGCGGTAGTAAAACCTGTATTGCGATAGAATACGTAGGTTTTTGCGTGTAATCTGGTGCGCTTTGTATCATAGCTCACCTTGATTTTTGTATTAGGGAGCTGACGTAATTCTTCGATGGCTTTTACGTCGGTTGCACCCATATATGAAGTAGTGATAATTCTCAACTCGCCGCCGTTTTGCGTAAACTCACGCAGCTCGTCCGTAATCAGACGCAGACCACTCCACTTGATAAATGATACAAGCATATCAATGCGATCAGCAGATACGATTTCCTTCTTTAGTTCGGTGTACATCTGTGGCTCGTGAATTGCTCCAGTAAAAAGGGAGCTTTGCGCAATAGACGTCTCGGGTCTGCTTATGTCTGACGCCGTTTTACCAACCGCAAGCCGAGGATCGGACTCTCTTAAAAGAGCAAGAAGCTGCTCTGCCCGCTGGTCAACACCAAGCGCAGCAAAGTCAGCTTCTTTGGTTGTGTTCTGAATAAGTTCTACTATCTGATTTGCAAGACCAACCTGAGCAGAGATATCTCCACCGTTATCAAGCACGTTATCAAGGCCTTTCTGAACAACATCAGCAAGGTACTGAGCCAGTATCTTAGAGGCTTCCGCCTTGTCGATAGGCGCAACAGCCTTACGGGCTTCCGAAACGTCCGCAAGCTCGTCGCTAAGCTGATTGTTTATAACTTGTTCGTAAAGGCCTGGGTGCAGCATAAAGATTGCTCCTTTTGTCTTTCGTACATGAAAATGAAACAAATATTAATTATTAACGTATAAATTATAACTAACTATTCATCTTGCGTCAATGTATCTATAATGAATTTCCACTCCGTTGCGTAATACAATCAGGAACACAACCCTATTAATCAAAAACTGCTTGACAAGTCTCTGGATATACGCTAAACTTAACAGTGTTAAGTTTAGCGATAACATTCTGCACGGAGGCGGATATGGAGAAGAAATATCATCACGGAGATCTGAGAACACAGCTTATTAAATCCGGTTTGCGCATGATACAGGAGGACGGTATTGGTAAGCTGTCCCTAAGAAAGCTGGCACAGCAGTGCGATGTAAGCGAGGCGGCTCCATATAGTCATTTCAAAAACAAGGAAGACTTATTAACCGCCATACAGGACTATGTAACCGAACAACTGCTGAACTGTCTTAAAAATGCTTATGAGCAATCCACTAATATCGATTCGCCGGAAGCAATCTATAACATGGGTAAAGCGTATGTCCTCTTTTTTATCGAGTTTCCCGAGTATTATTCATTCCTGTTTACGCAGCCTTGTCTGAAAATTGACTTGTCGGGAAATAGCGAAGCGGATGATTTTGAGCCCTTTCGTTATTATAAGGAGAAAGCATATTTAGTATATCGAAGCGTAGGAATGAACGAAGAACGAATCAAGTATGGCGTTATTGCCATGTGGGCAAAGGTTCACGGTCTGGCTTGCATTGCATCGATGAAGGGCGTAAGCAAAGACTTTGAATGGGACGATGTATTAGCAAACATTCTGGTTGAGTAGGTGATAAAAATGCAAAGAAAGAGAGCACGCATTATGATAGTAGTTATTTCTGCACTGATTGCTGTTCTGCTGTTGGTGGGTTTGATTATTTTTCCGCCAAGCAAGGGTGATATTCCCCAATTCTATAATGAACATGGAGAGATCACAGAGGGAAGCATCGCCGAAAAATGCTTTCTTGAGGTTGATGGCGTCGATCTCGGAATGATTGTTATAGCAAAAGATACCAGCAACCCCGTTTTGCTTGTTTGCGGAGGTGGACCGGGTATTCCCGAATATCTGCTGGAAAGTATGTATCCATCCCGCCTTGCC
>JAZNOP010000108.1:0-23915 GCA_045580875.1 Acutalibacteraceae bacterium | reverse complement strand
TTTTCCAATTTGGATAAGCATAAAAAATCAGAGTGAATTTTAGTGCAGTAATTCCATTGTAAATAAATTATGAATATTGTATCATAAATACATCAGCGGTTACTCAAACCGAAACTTAGGAGTGTGCGAAATGGAACGAATCAGACAATGGCACGAACAGAATAATTTCAAAAGAATGGCAATGCGTGTTCTTGCGCTCATCATGGCGCTGAATATGCTTCTTGTCATGCAGCCCGCCGCAGAAATCGGCGGAATTGTAAATGCGGCGGGAGCAGAGCAGGATATAAATTACCTTATCTCTCAACTGCCGGAGATTTCAGACCCAATGGGTACAGAGTATTATTTCTACAATCAGCTTTCGGATGTCGAGAAGGTTATGTATTGGGAAATGACAAAAGCAACGTGGGATGATCCTGAAATATCTATCGGTGGTTTTGGCGAGTATAAGCTGGAACAGTTGGATTCTATGACAAGACGTGCATTGACAGCACTGATTTCAGATGCTCCGGAGTATCATATGCTTTGGAAACGTTACATATATAGTGATTCAGTATTTGAGGATGGAGTGTATTTGTTTTCATTAAGCAAAGAAGGGTCATCTTCTGAATATCTGATAAGTAAATCAGAAGCACGAATTCAGCAAATAGTTGATACCGTTGGCATGGAAGACGACGCCTACTCTCGTTTGCGCGATCTGTTAGAACTGATGAGCGAAGAAATGGATTACGATCCTTATCATCCATTTTATAACGATTACGATGGAAAGTCCTTCTTTAATGATTGTGCAGTAGGCTGTCTGGTTTATGATACAGCGGTTTGTGCAGGATTCTCGGACACAGTTAAAATTTTATGTGATGAATTGGAAATTCCTTGTATCGTAGTGGGTAATGATGGACATGCATGGAACTTCGTGATGATGGATGATGGAAAATGGTATTCGGTGGATGCATCGATAAATGTTCCTTTTGATTGGGGATACTATATAGTTGGTTCTAAATCCAGTCAGTATACGGGAAATACCAATTATTTTATAGGTAATTTAAGAAATGGTGCGGAGGGCGATTTTTCTTTTCCTACACTGAACGAAGATACGTATCTTTATCAGGGAACTTATACTGCATATTATCATGATGTGGAATCGACATTCGTTGAACCAAGTCCGAGATTTGTGTATGAAGTGAATGATGATGGAGAGACTTGTACGATCACAGCCTACGAGGGAACTCAAAGCGGTGACCTGATAATCCCTGATCAGATCGATGGATATTCTGTGACAGCAATCAGATATACAGCTTTCTATAAATGCGATGGTTTTACAGGCGATTTAGTTATTCCTGATACAGTGAAGGAAATTGGACAGTGTGCCTTTATGGCATGCGAAGGATTGTCGGGTAATTTGATACTGTCTAATAATCTGGAGATTATTGGTAACCATGCATTTCTTGGCAATAAACTCATGAAGGGCACACTGGATTTTCCGGATACTTTATTAACTATTGGACGATGTGCATTCTATAAATGTTCAAGTCTGTCTGGTGATATCATTCTTCCAGAAGGTGTAACGTTGGGAGATGAGATATTCTACGGATGCACAGGTATGACAGGTACATTGTATATTCCTGACAGTATGGTATGGGAAGAAAATATTATACCTGGGTCGGGAATAACCAAGATACAGGTCAATGAATCCAATGAGAATTACGCATCCCATGATGGTATGCTGTTCACAAAGGATATGAAGACCTTACTGGCGTGTCCTAGTGGAAAAACGGGTGATTTAGTAATTCCGGAAGGTGTAGAGAAAATTGCGCGTATTGCGTGTTACTATTGTAATAATTTAACTGGAACATTAATTCTTCCTGAAAGCTTAAAAACGATTGAAGAATTTGCATTTCAGGAAACGAAATTAACAGGAGACTTGATTTTTCCTGATTCGGTTGAAACAATTGGAGAGTGGTCATTTAGTGGGACTGATTTTGACGGTGAGTTGACGCTGCCAGCCTCATTGACTAAAATCGATGAAGGTGTATTCTGTGGAGCCGAATTTGTTGGAGACTTGGTGATTCCAGATGGAGTTACTCGTATTGAAGATGCTGCGTTCTTTGGCGCTGCTTTTAATGGTGAGCTTCATCTGCCGGATTCTATAGAATACATTGGTGAACATGCAATTTGTGGTGACTTTACTAATTCAATGGAGCTGAAAGATACTAATGTTATTTTAGAAGAACAGGCGTTTTTTGCTTCATGGTTTAGTCATTTCAGTTGTAACTGCGGCGTAGAGTATAATATGCAGCTCCAAGTTAACAGTTCAGAGGAGCATTACAATTGTCCTCATTGTGGTGGCGGATACATTGTATCACATGAACACGACTTTACGTCTATCGTGAAGGAGCCGAATTGTACTGAAGGTGGACAGACTATAAATATCTGTTCCACCTGCGGAAATAGCTATGTAACCGATGAAAAAGCAGCACTCGGACATAATTACGAAAGTGTTGTAACCAAGAAGCCTACCTGTTCTGAGGCTGGTATTACAACCTATACCTGTTTAACTTGTGGTGACAGCTACGCAGTTAGTAACATACCTGAAACACAGCATCAATGGGTGGATACTACTCCTATATACTGCTCAGTATGCGTAGAGACCCTAGGATCTTCCTGCGCTCACAACTGGATAGAAGCAACCTGCGTAGTACCTAAGTTCTGCATACACTGCGGAGTAACTGTAGGCAAGAAGGCTGACCACAGCTGGCATGATGCAACCTGCAAAGCACCCAAGACCTGCTCTACCTGCGGCACTACCACCGGTAAGAAAGCAGATCACGTTTACGACGACAAGGTTGACGGTACCTGCAATATCTGCGGAATACATCGTGAGAGCACAGAAAAGCGCACCGTGATGGATATGTTCCGTATGTACGACCCCAACTCGGGCGAGCATTTCTACACCGGTTCTGAGATCGAGCGTGACAATCTTGTCGCTGAAGGCTGGTGTTATGAGGGTGTTGGCTTCACCTTCTCCATGACAACTGGCGCACCGGTTCACCGTCTCTATGATCCGGTAACCGGCGAGCATCTTTACACTATGGACGAAGAAGAGAAGGCAGCGCTGCTGGCAGCTGGCTGGAACTACGAAGGGATTGCATTCAACTCTGCTTACGATACCGAAGTGCCTCAGTATCGCCTCCATAACCCCAACGAGACCCGTGGTGCATACCACTTCACCGCCAGCATCGAGGAAAGAGACTACCTGCTCTCGATCGGTTGGGAAGATCAGGGTATTGGCTTCTACAGCAGCTGGAAGTAAGCTGGCAAATTGTTATTCTTTGGAGATGTTCCAATAAAAAACTAAATAATCCATAAACACAACCACCGCATAACGGTCGGTATTTCCCGACTGCTATGCGGTGGTTTGCTGTTTGTATGAAATTGTGAACTGGGGAAGTAAGCTTACTCTACCCTCCACCAGAACCGTTCTATTTTGTTACAACCGTATGCACTGTGCTCTTGCTTATCCCAAACCTCTTTGCCGCACTCCTCACCGTTGCGCTGTTTTCGACTATGTATTCGCCCAGCTCAATCGCCCGGGCTTCAACTGATGTTTTCATCAAATTATTCCCCCTTGGATATATGATGCGGTTGTTCATATATATGAAGAAAGAGCGGGGAATAGTAGTGGGGGGAGAAAAGTATGTGCTGCGGTGGCGTTCTATATGCCGCTGGTCTGAGATTGCTATGCACCTATCTTGGGTTCATTGTTTGCTTTGGTATGCGTATTGATATTTGATTTATTCGATATTTATTTGCCTGCCGGCACAACCGCCGACACTTAGGACAAGCTCGCTGACAATGGGGTCATGTCATGACGCTTTCCTCCTTTCAAAATTCAGTTAATGTGGTTTTAAAAATAAAAATGCCATATCAGCTGCAATTGCCTGATATGGCTTGAGGGTCTTGCGGCGCACACGCACAGCAAGTGATATTATGATTCCATTTCAGAAAGCCGGATATATTCTCCAAATGGGTATACTATCCCCTTTGGAGAGAAACAACACATACGCCCAATGGTCGGACGATAACAGAAATTTGACAATTATACTATATCACAAGTTCGGAGTGATGTCAATACATTATGTGGAAATATTTTTAAAATATACTACATATTGTGGGTGTGGGTGAATTTCGATTAAAGTTAATGCGCTACAACAAGTTACAGAAGATGTAAGATACAATGGTTACCCTGCGCTTAACAGGTTACCCCCGACCACTTTAGTTCGTGGATAACCCGTTAAGTCTTGTCGGAAGAATACATTTCTGTATTCACCTTACTGTCAAATAACAAACTTGTGCAGATACTTTCCCGATACCCATAACACATACTCATCGCAAGCACTGCTGTAATATTTTCTGCTGATTGGTACGATTATGTCATTTGTTAGCCGAAATTCATTTTTAGTAATCTGACGGATATGAACAGGATTAACTGCATAGCTTTTGTGACAGCGTATAAATGCTATATCCAATGATTCTATGCACCTGGTCAATGAACTCGATGAATAGCAGATGCTGACACCGCCATTTGCGGCATCTCTGACACAGAACTTTGTTTTCTTTACGTCACTCTCGGCATATATCACATCACAAGCTCTGATTATAGTCTGTTCCGTACGGTTTTTTAGGCAAATAACCGAATTTCGCATAATTACATTGTTGATTGTCTCCGAAAGCTTTTCCTCGGAAACTGGCTTGTAAATAAGGCCTGACGGAGTAACGCTGTTAAAAATATCGTCGGCTATATCACTGTGACCAGTAAGGAAAATAATACTCGTTGCGGGAGATAATGCCGTAAGCTTTTCGGCCAATTTGCAGCCATTACCCTCGCTTAACAAAATGTCAAGAATCGCAATGTCGGGTGAGCTTTCTTCGGCCGCTTCAAGCATAGTGTCAAAGCTTGTGAAGCCTTCCGTTATCAATCGCTCGCCGAAAAGACGGTTTATCATCTCGGAAAGTGATGAAAGAACCACAGGGTTATCGTCGCATATAAAAACTGAATATGTCATCATTGAACTCCGTTCTGTTTTGTTGTACACTGCAGCACGATTTCGTAACCGTCTGCGGTGAGGGCAATTTCAGTATTCGGCTTTTCTTTCATTGAATCACAATACATTTCCGCAAGCCGATAAAGCAGATTATCGCGCTGCTCGGCGGTAAACTCCGAGGGAGGATTAACCCAGTTTACGGAAAAATCTATGCCGCTGCTCAGACAAAGCTGCTTTGTCTGAGCAAGAATGGCGTTAACCTCGTCGTCGGCAGTTATCGTAGGTGAGGAGTATGAAGCAATAATTTCTTCAACACGGTCACGATGCTTACGAATTTCACTTGCATCACAGCTGTCAGCCACCTGCAGATGATTGGCCAGATCGTGACGAAACGCTCTTATTTCAGCGTTCTGGTTGGCTATATGACGGCAGATAAAGCTGTTAATCTCAGCTTTCGAGGCTGCATCTGCGTTTTGCTGCCTTTTCAGCATAAGCTCGGGAACAATCAATGCGTATATCATAGACATAACGCAGAACACTGCCGCAACCGCACCGATAATCTTCATCGACAGTGAATCAGGCACGGCTATGCCAACAGCCGCGGCGAGCACCCTGGCCAAATAAAAAGCTATTATGTAGACTGCTATGCACAGATTTTCGTTGATGCCTTTAAGCCACCTGTGTTTATAGGCTATAATGCTCAGCAGATTCAGCACTGCAAGCATCACAGCATTTACAGCAAGCGATTGATAGGATGAATTAAAGCTTTCGACATACTCTGCGGGAAGAAACATTGAAACAACCGCGCCAGGAAGAGTGAAAAATACAATATTGTATACATATATCTCCGAAATGGCGGGAAGCCAGCGGCGGCAGCAGAGCGAATACACAACAGGGGTCAGAACAGTCTGCACAACAGCGGCTGATAAAATAACCTCCGAATCAGAAGAAATATTTTTCACCAGGCTGAACGCAGCAGCAAAAGCCGTAAGAAACGCAACACTTACCGCTTTCGGCAGACGATGCTTCAGAAACATAGACGTCTTGGCAACTACTGCGAGGGCTTCAATTGCAGTGATGATAATAACACTTGTGATCTCAAGCGTACTCATTGCTTTGCCTCCGTTTCTTTACTCTCGGGAAGATGCAGCCGAATGTTTATCCGAAGCGTATTTCCCGCGTCACGCAGACTGAATTTGCCGTCATAGGCTTTAATTACAGAAGCAATCTGGTTGGTACCAATGCCCTTTTTTTGCTTTCCGACTATGTAATCCCGTCGGTGCATAGTAACGGTTTCGCTTTTGGAATTGCTCAGCTCTATATTGAGCAGACCTGCTCCGCAGCTTATGCTGCCTTTGACGAAGGGCTTCTTTTCACCTGAAGTTCTTGCAGCTTCTATGGCATTATCAAAAAGATTTCCGAGAAGCATAACAATTTCCACCGATTCAAGCACTGTAATATGTCCGTTCTGCTCCACATCAAACTCGATGCCCAGCTTTTGGCTGAGCTCTCTTTTGTAGGCAACAAGAATTTCAGCCACAGAGTTGCCGCTTACGCTGTCAAACACACGCAGCAATTCTTCTTTGTTTTCCGTGTTGCTGCTCAGTTCTGCGGCATATTGCCTGAGTGAGCTTTCCACATTCACACGCTCGCTTATGAGCTGCCTGAGCATACTTCTGTACTGCTCTGTTTCATAGAGTTTGCTTTCGCGTTCGCTGTCGAGATGCCTGCGGGCCATAAACAGCATCGCAACGAACGACAGCACACTCAGCACCGCCAGAACAGCAATGGCTATAACAGCTTCAGGTTTATCATAATATAACACAAAGCAGCACATCAAGGCGCAGAGATACACGCCAAAAACAACATAGCACGCTATGCTGAATTTTGAAACAACTGCACTTATGCGTTTTGAAGAGCAGGCAAAGACACTGACAACAAACAGAACAAGCCCGATAATTATTACATACGGCATAGCACCGCAAAGCATAATTCGCACCCCCGAAGATCGAAACATAGTAGTTGAAAATATTTTCAAGACAATAATAATGATTATATATTTTTTATCCAAAATGTCAAACAAAAAACGTCAGGAAAACGTCAAATTGGAACAAGAGGGATGGTTTAGGAAAAAACTGGTAATTGTCGGTGCAGCAGGTAGGGAGTATAATTAAAAATATAGTATAAACTTATAACTCGGATAGCTACATAATATTTTGGATTGAAAGGGTGTTGTTTTTGATGAAAAACAAAGCAACCGTAAGAATTAATACAACAAAAATGGTCGCAATGGTGCTGGCTACTGTAATGCTGCTTTTGCAGATATTTGCTGCTGTGCCATCCGAAATAAATGCATACGCTGCTCCTGATGTAGACTACGATCCGGCCATTACCTACACAGAAGAAGCACTATTCAGCCTGTTTCCTGAGTATCTTTCCGATGCCGCAAGTACTCGCAACACCAATAAATATTTCAACAAAGCTTATGATGTACTCCAGTCTACCGATGGATTAGGAGAATTTATTACTGCATTTCTCCACTCTGTTGCTGATGATGGTATTTCAGAAACAATAAGAGACAAATATTTGGAACAAGTTGAAGACTATAGCACAAACAACGGCTACGGAAGCGGATTATCTACTTATGAGCGATTCAAAATGGATGCTGCCAATCAGCTTGTTATACTTATAGCATCGCAGGATGCATTTAATGAAGAATTTGAAGCAAGATATGGCTTATTCTACGATGAACTCAATAACGATATAAACAATAGTTCTTACGCCGACAAGTCTCTTAATGCAGAGAATATCTCGAACGCTTATATTGAACTCGTTGAAAATCTCGAAAAACATGAACCTCTTATCGATTCTTCTTTGGATTTAGCAATTCATGAAATGCAACACTATATGGAATATCTTCATAAGACTGATTTTAAGTTGCTTGAAGATTTAGATACATACACAGAATTTTCGGGTGTCTGCTTTACCTTGATGAAGATTCTGTCAAATACTCTCGCACTCTCTCATTCTGAAATGATTATTATCAATCATCTCTTGAGCGTCGTTCCGCATAATAGCGATCTTTATATCGGACTCAGTCTACTCAAGCAATACAAAGAGGATAACCCCGAGTCCGCACTTCAACGGTTAAATTACTTTTTGAACGATTTAAGCACCGAAGCTACCCAGAATGCAATGGATATCCTGGTCAGCAATATCTCCGGTTATGGTGTCGTTCGTCTTGTATCATGCATCATTTATAATTATATGTTTGGTCCGGAAGTAAGCTCCATTATGCTTTCAACTATTTATGCCGGACATTTCTATTCATTGGATAGTGTTCTTTCTGATCTGAACATAGAGCTTCTTCGGATAAAAAAAGGTGAAGCCGGCAGAGATATTTCTGAAATACAGTCCGACTATAAGATGTATTATACTGCTATGGCATCTGCTTTGGCTCTGTTTCTGGAGAATGCAGCAGACTTGACCGGCATTTTCCAAGGTGATACTCGAAATAGTCTCATAGCTTATTCCAACAGCTTGAAGAACGGCGGTCTGGTTTCATATGATAAACATATAGAATATTGCCTTGACACACTTAATGAGGATGTGAGATGTGGTCGTATTGACGACTCCGGACTGCCGGTAATGCCGGATGATTTGCTCAATTCTGAATGTATCAATGATCGTCTGGCAGCAGTAATGGAGCGTTTTGCACCGAACAAAGGTGTAACGGTTGATTATTTTTTCGGTGATAGCGGACTTGTACAGCAGGTTCTCTACTATGTTTTTGGTATAGAAATTAACGGTCATACCTACACATTCAGAACGCATGAACTTATCACTGAAGAAAATCTGCGTATGATGGGCATACTCAATGGAGATAGCCTAACGTTGGATGCGGCCAAAGAACTGCTTAAAACTGCAAAAACCGGAGATTTTGTCATTGGATCTTATGGCTCAAGTAATCATTGGATGACCGTGCTTGAAGCCGACGAAACCGGCCTTATGGTTTACGATGCAGGATCAAATTTTGTCAACGATGGACTGACTGGTTTCGTTATTCGTAAGTATCATGTAACATACGAAGAGATATATAATGCTTACTCTTCTTACTCTCTCGCTACCGCTGGATATACAAACGGAATTGCACTATACCGTGCAGCAAACAGCGAATATATTTCCGAAGATGGTGCAGAAATCCGCTACGACGACAGCAAAAACTTTATTATCGAAGATGGTGTTCTGGTTGATTATACCGGAGTCCAGTCGGATATAATCATTCCTGATGAGGTTACTAAAATTGGTGAGTACGCATTTGCGGGTAATAAGTTTATAGGATCTGTTTCTATTCATTCCAACGTCACAGAAATAGAAGCAGGCGCATTTTCTGACTGTACCGGACTTCAAGAGGTTGAATTTTCTGAAGGTCTTAAAATAATTGGCGACAGTGCATTTTCCGGCTGCAATGCGCTCGGCAGCGCACTTCTGCCCGAATCTCTTGAAGAACTTGGTTCATTTGCATTTTCCGACTGTTCTTATCTTGTCACAGTTTCGGTGCCGGGTAGTGTACCGGTTCTCAATGGCACATTCTATGGCTGCAAAAAGCTCAAATACGTCACACTCGGCGAAGGCATATCTGAAATACAGGACCGTGCATTCAAAGATTGTGTATTATTGCGAACAATAAGTATTCCGGACAGCGTAACATCAATTGGTCTTGAAATTTTTGAAAACTGTTCCTCATTACAATCAGTAGACCTTGGCGCGGGAGTAGAATATTTTGGCAGTAGTGTGTTCGATGGCTGCTCATCACTTAAAGAAATATATATTCCTGCCAGCGTAAAGTCAATGGCTGGCAGTGCAAACATCAGGGGTACTTTCTGGGGCAGCAGCATAAAAACAATGGTTCTTGACGATAGCATAACCGCTATTCCGGGCGGCTTGTGCAGTGATGCCCAGAACCTGAAAACTATTGATATTCCAGATGGTGTCACTTCTATCAGTGCTTATACATTTAACAGATGCTCGTCCCTTGAAGAGATTGATATACCTGATGGTGTAACCGAAATCGGAGAGGGTGCATTCATGGAGTGCGCAAAGCTTGTTACTATCGATTTACCAGATAATGTTAAATCGATAAGCGCCTATGCATTTGCGGGCTGCAAATCTCTGGCGTCCATTAATCTTGGCACGGGCTTGGAATCTTTGGGCAGCGCAGTGTTCAATGGCTGCGAATCTCTTAAATCATTGCATATACCTGCAAGTGTTAAAGATGCCTGCGGTGGATACTTCATGGGTACTATGGTTGGAAGTTATTTGGAATCGATTACTTTTGATAACGATATTACCGAAATTCCATTTGGTATATGCAGCGGTGCAGAACACTTAACATCTGTAACCATTCCGGACGGAGTAACAAAAATAGATTCATATGCATTTGAGAACTGCTCATCGCTTGAGGAGATCACAATTCGTGAAAATGTAACAGAACTTGGACAGAACATATTCTCAGGTGCAGACAATGTTACTGCCAGAGTACACTCTGGCTCTGAGATACACAAGTACTGCGAGGAATACAACATACCATATATTTTTATCGATACAGATGGAGATACAGCTGTAACCATTAGTATGTGTTTCTCGGGTAAGCTTGGCGGTGCTGCTTCTATTGCTACATTCACTCCCACTTCCGGCACCCCTGTAGTAGTTTCTGTCCCCTATGCAGCTGGAGGTACTAAAACCACTGCTGTTTTACAGACTGGAACTACCTACGCTCTCACCATCACCAAGCCCGGTCACACCGCCTACATAAACAACAGCTTTGCTGCCGGTACTGATACCCTGCCTGAGCGAATCACACTCTATGCCGGCGACATCAATGCCGATAACGTAATCAATGCAAAGGATCATGCTGCGTTGACTGAGGTTTTCGGCAAGACCTCAACCGATAACGAATATACCGTCAACGCTGACTTCAACGAGGACGGTTACATCAACGCCAAGGACAGAGCCGAAATTGTTGCTAATTTTGGAAAGACAGGCACCGTGATTGAGTAAACAAAATATATGGAGGATTAATTATGAATCAGCGAACGAAATGGGGCAACATTCCGATAAGAACGATAGCTATGGCGATTTTTGCCGTTTTCTGTATCGGCTCTATGCTTGGCGTCATTATAAGCATAACAGCCCATGCAGAGCAGGAGGATTATTATCCTGAAGCGTTTCTTGATGCTGTAGCTGATGCGGATCTTTCGGAGCTTACCGAATCCGATCTTTATGGTCTGAGAGTCACTGTATATGAATATGACGGAGATGAATACACCATAACTCTGAATGAGAACAATTTTTCAATTTCTAAACTCTTTGCCGACGTCACATATGCGTTTATTGCACTTGATTTGTCGGATGATATGTTTGATTCGAACTACGCAGAAAAAAGTTTACACATAAATATAGACTATACCAATAACATTTACTTTACTGTGTATTCCAGCCTTGAGTTATCATATCTTAACAGCGAGGGAGAGGACATATATGACTATTATTACAGCAATGATGTTTATTATCCCTGCAGTGAAGATTCGGAAATAATAACCGAAGGAAATTACAGATATGTAAACACCGCTGACGGTGCATATATTATCTCTTATTCTTTTGCGGATAATGAAACCTACGGAAGTGATACCTTTGCGATTCCCGCTGCCTTCAGTGACGGAGCACACGAAGTAGTCGGTATTTGCTCAGATGCATTTTGGCGTTTAGATAATTACTACGTCGACGTAGAAAAAATCGTTATTCCCGAGGGAGTAACCACACTCTTTGATCGTGCATTTTCGTATATTAGTCTTCCGGTTGAGCTTCCGGCAAGTCTTGAGTATATGACAGGCGATTCATTCTACGGCTGCAACAACGAATTGATTTTTGCACAAGGCAGCAGTTTTGAATGTGAAGCCGATATCGATACAGGTTTTCCGAGTGTAATATACAAAAAACTTTCCGATGGAAAATATGAACTGATTTATCACGACGGTACCGGAACCGTAACCGTAAAGGAGGGTACAGTCAGCATTGCCAGCGGAGCGTTCAAAGCTGCTGACAGTATCATACTTCCCACAAGCCTTGAAAACATCTCCGACGATTTCCTGAATCTTGATAATCTTGCCTCAATAACTGTTGATGACGAAAATCCGATTTTCTTTGATGACAATGGTGTTCTGTACAAAAAGCTTGAGAACGGCAGCTACCGTCTTGTCTGCTACCCTTGGAACAAACAGGCTGAAGAATATACTATTCTTGACGGTACAAGTACCACCGAAATGTATGCTTTCGGAGAAATTTCCGGTTATTCCGGCGAGGGAACAAACGGTTACTCTCAGGAAAATGATTATCTTAAAACCCTTAATATTCCGGAAAGTCTTGAGACTATAAATATCCCTTACTACTCCGACGTATGGGAATTCGGTGGTCCCGGTTTGTTCGGCCTTTGTCTCGAGGCTATAAATGTCGATGACGCAAATACTGTATACTGTAACGGCGGCGACGGCACCGATGGCGTGCTCTACAAAAAACTTGATGGCGGCAAGCTGGAGCTTGTGCGCTATCCGCGCTCCAAAGCAGGTGATTCGTATACTGTTCTGAGCAACACCGAAGAAATCGGCATAGGCGCGTTTTCACACTGTGATCTCAAAGAAATCGTGCTGCCGGAAGGTGTCACAGTATTAAATGACTATTCATTGGAGAATTGCTACGATCTTGAAACGATGGTAATTCCTTCCACTGTCAATACGATATACGACGATCTTAGTTATTATTATGATGATTATTACTATATCAATACTGTAGAGCCTGTATTTCTGGTTCACAGAAATTCTCCCGCGCATCTGATTTTTGACGAGTGGGGATGGCTCTGCGGTACAGAATATCAGCTGGTTCCCGACTCTGACGTTATCTCGCTTACCTTTAATGTTAAATCGGGCGGCAGGATAGGCGGCACAGCGTCTACTGTTGCCCTCACCTCTGCTACAGGCGCTGATATAGCTGTGAATGTTCCTTATTCGGCAGATGGCGGCACGGCTTCGGTTTCTGCAGCTAAAGGTATCACCTACATCCTTACCGTAACCAAGCCCGGTCACACCGCCTACATAAACAACAGCTTTGCTGCCGGCACCGACACCCTGCCTGAACGCATCACACTCTATGCCGGCGACATCAATGCCGATAACGCAATCAACGCAAAGGATCACGCTGCGTTAACTGCGCTTTTCGGAAAGACCTCAACCGATGACGAATACACCGTCAACGCTGACTTCAACGAGGACGGTTACATCAACGCCAAAGACAGAGCCGATATTGTTGCCAACTTCGGCAAGAGCGGCACTGTGGTCGACTAAGCCAGAAACAAGTATATACGGAGGAAAGCTTTTATGAAAATAAAACGATTACTTCTGGTGCTGTTTGCAGTATTGATAACTCTGTCTGCAGTGCTTCCGTGCGCAAATATGAACGTATCGGCAGCAGCAGCACCCGGTATTATATTTGATTGCGTATATTCTCAGGCCGATTCAATGCTCACGGTAACCGCATCGGTTTCTAACCCCGACATCGATGTGAACACCGCAATGTTTGTGCTTGACTATGACAAGAATCTGCTCACCGCCGACAAGTCAAAGGTGTCCTTTGCTTCCGGCGCAACAGAATCTGCGGTCTATTTCAACGAGGGGCACATAGGCGCTGACTGGTATTATCAGAACGGTTTGCAAAAATCATCCACAGCCTCGCCCACAGTGACTGTTGAGTTCTCGGTCAAAAAAGGCACGTCACTCAATGACCTGAAAGCGGCCTTGTCTATCTGTGACGATACCGATTATCTCAACAGCATCGGCGGCTACGGCGTTGACGGCGGTGTGCTTCTGTGCGTAAGCAGCAGCGAATACTATAACGCAGCGCAGAGCACAGCAACAGCAAAATTCAACTTCAGCGAAGAACAGCCGGCAGTTACTAACCCAAAGCTTATTTTTGACAGCGTATACTATCCCGACAAAAAAGAGCTGGTCACCACCGTTTCGGTCAAAAATCCGGACAACAAGGTCGGTGCAGCAATGTTTGTTCTTAAATATGACTCTTCGCTTATCACGCCCAAAGCATCCGGCAGTGTAAGCTATCTTGAGAATGCAAATGAATCCAAAACATATACCAATTCCACCTCAAACTACATTGGTGCCGACTGGTACTACAGCACTGCTATCCCTGCATCTTCAAGCAGCACAGAGGCAGTTCAGCTTGTTTTTGATGTAGCTGATGGAGCTGCGCTGAATGACCTTAAAAACGCACTTAGCGTATGCACCGACACAAGCTATCTCGGCAGCATAGGCTACAAGGACGACGGCGGTATTCTGATTTGCGAAAACGGTACAGTTTTCTTCAACGCAGCCGATAAAACCGCAGAGGCTGTATTTAACTATGATGAAGATGAAAGTCAGCCTGTTTCCTACACTATCACTGTCACCGATGGCACTGCAAAGGTTGGCGATAATACCGCAACCACTGCCAAGGCAGGCGATACTGTTACCATTACAGCAAATGCGCCTGCTGACGGTTATAAGTTCAAGGAGTGGCAGGTTGTTTCCGGCTCGCTCACACTGGCTTCGGCAACATCCTCGACAACCACCTTTACTATGCCAGCAGCGAATCTTTCGCTCAAGGCTGTTTACGAGAAGGATTCTTCAAGTACCAAGTATACTATCATCGTCACAAACGGTACAGCTAAGGTAGATGGTCAAACAGCCGGTTTAGCCAAGCCCGGCGATGTTGTTGTAATTACGGCCAACGATTACGACTCATATGGTAATCCGTTCAAAAAATGGTCTGTAAATTCCGGTAACATCACCCTTGACAACTCCAACGCAGCGACCACAACCTTCGTAATGCCGGCATCCAATGTTTCTGTCACCGCAAAATACGATGATGCAAAAGGACCGGTTATCCCGACTGGCGAGAGTGCTACCAGATTATATATTGCAATCGCCGGTGTGGCGTTGAGCGTAGTTATGATTGCGGTTCTGCTATATCTCAAGCAGCGCAAAAAACGATAATTGCTAAGAATGCTTTTGTGTGATGAAATAATAAGCACGCACAGTCTGTCCGCTGTTTGGCGACAGACTGTGCGTGCTGTTTTCTGTGAATCCCCTCACTCCACCCTCCACCAGAAACGTTCTGCCTTGTTGCACAGTATGCACTGTGCTCCGGCTTTCTCTGAACCGTTTCGCTGCACTCCTCACTGTCACGCCGTTCTCTACTATGTGTTCGCCGAACTCAATAGCTCTGGCTTAAACTGATGTCTGCATGAATTTGTCCCATTACGATAACATGATGGTTATTCATGTATATGCCGGAGAGATAAAGATAATGAAGATAATGAAATCGGATTGGTTGATTGTCTTCGGAATACCTGATTGGCTTTCCAATTTAGATAAGTATAAAAAACAGACATATTTTAGTGCAGTAATTCCATTGTAAATAAACTGTGAATATTGTATTATATATATATCAGCGGTTATTATAACCGAAACTTAGGAGTGTGCGAAATGGAACGAATCAGACAATGGCACGAACAAAATAATCTCAAAAGAATGGCAATGCGTGTTCTTGCGCTTATCATGGCGCTGAATATGCTTCTTGTCATGCTGCCCGCCGCAGAGATCGGCGGGATTGTCAATGCGGCAGGAACTGCCCTGACAACCGAAGAAATCGCCGCCCTCGGCGAGCCGCAGGTTATTTTGACTACGGCACTTCCTGAAGGCAGCAAGATGAACTTTTATATTAAAGCGGACGACACTGTCTATGTCGACTGGGGCGATGATTATATCACTGAATGGTCTGAAGATACTAGGATCACTGCAGGCGATACCATAAAGATTTATTGCGAGGGAAATATAACCGAACTCGATTTTTTTAGCTATTATGGCGAATGCGAACTCACAGCAATTGATGTTTCAGCATGTCCGGCGTTAACTGTGCTTGAGTGTGAGTACAATCATTTAACTGAACTCGACGTCAGTGCGAATACTAAACTGACATTTCTGAGATGTAACTATAACCAGCTATCAACGCTCGATGTCAGTAATAACCCTAAACTTACTTATCTGAGCTGCACAAATAATAATCTTACCTCGCTTGATGCCTGTAAGAGTACCAAGCTCGAAACACTGTCGTGCTACGCAAATGAGTTATCAGTGCTCAATATCAGCAATAATCCGAAACTTGACTATCTGAATTGCTCCAGCAATCAGCTATCAACACTCGATGTCAGCAATAATGCTGCATTGACAGAGCTGCACTGCGAATATAACCAGCTTAATACACTTGATGTCAGCAATAGTCCTGCGCTAACAAGATTGGAATGCAACAAAAATCAGCTGACCATACTCAATGTCAGTAATAGCGCTGCGCTAACTTTTTTATGTTGTAACAGCAACCAGTTGACTAAACTCGATGTTAGAAAAAACACCGAACTAATATCTTTGGACTGCGCTCAAAACCAGTTGACTGAGCTTGATATCAGAAAAAACACCGGACTGGTATCTTTAGACTGCACTCAAAACCAGTTGACTGAACTTGACCTCAGCCAGAATCGTGAGCTGACATCTATTGAGTGCGCACATAATCAGTTGGATACACTGGATCTCAACCAGAATCGTGCGCTTGAATATATTGATTGTTCTAATAATCAGCTTACTGCAATTAATAGCAACAAAAGTGCTGTATTGTATTTTTTAAATTGTGCCCAAAACAAACTAAACACACTTGACGTCAGCAAGAATACTGCACTGCAAAAATTATATTGCCATTATAACCAGCTAACTACGCTTGATACCAGTAACAATCCTGAGTTGACAGATTTATGTTGTTTTGTGAACCAACTGACCGCACTCGATATAACTGAAAATTCTGAGCTTACTTTCTTGCGATGCGACAGCAATTATATGAAATTCAGTACTATGGCAACTAATATTCCAATGGTGTCTACAAGTTTTTATTTGCCTCAGTTGGAATTCACTATTCCTGATGATGTAGAAGCAGATACCGCTGTTGATCTTTCCTCTGAATATAGCATTAACGATACTAAAACTGTATATAGATGGTATAACGCTGATACTGGCTCGGTTGTTACGCCAACCACATCAAATAATGGCGTATTTACATTCGATAATAGCTTTACTGGAGCGACGCTCTACTGCAAAATGACCAATTCTATTTTTCCAAACCTGACCATTACAACTTCAAAGATTACTGTCAATCAGAAGGATATACCCGCAACCTCTGTTTTGATTGATTCAACTGAACTTTCTCTCACTGTCGGTGATTCTATTACAATCACAGCAAATATCGCACCAGCAGATTCTACTGATACTATTACCTGGACAAGCTCCGATGAATCGGTTGTAACCATTAGCAATGAAGGCAACGTCACTGCAATTGACACAGGTACAGTTACTATTACCGTAACTGCCGGAAATGCTTTTGCTTTCTGTATTGTCACCGTAAAGGCCCCCACCACCGCACACACCGTCCACGTTTACGACGACAAGGTCGACGGAACCTGCAATGCCTGCGGAATTCACCGTGAGACCACTGAGAACCGCACCGTGATGGATATGTTCCGTATGTACAATCCCAACTCGGGCGAGCATTTCTACATCGGTTCTGAGGTCGAACGTGACAATCTTGTCGCTGAAGGCTGGTGCTATGAGGGTATCGGCTTCACCTTCTCCATGACCACCGGCGCACCTGTATATCGCCTGTATGATCCGGTCACCGGCGAGCATCTCTACACCATGGACGAAGAAGAGAAGGCTGCGCTGCTGGCAGCAGGCTGGAACTACGAGGGCATTGCATTCAACTCTGCCTACGATACCGAAGTTCCCCAGTACCGTCTCCACAACCCCAACGAGACCAGAGGTGCATACCACTTCACCGCCAGCATCGAGGAGAGAGACTTCCTGCTCTCGATCGGCTGGGAAGATCAGGGTATTGGCTTCTACAGCAGCTGGAAGTAAGCTGGCAAATTGTTATTCTTTGGAGATGTTCCAATAAAAAACTAAATAATCCATAAACACAACCACCGCATAACGGTCGAAATTATTCCCGACTGCTATGCGGTGGTTTGCTGTTTGTATGAAATTGTGAACTGGGGAAGTAAGCTTACTCTACCTTCCACCAGAACCGTTCTATTTTGTTACAACCGTATGCACTGTGGACTTCGATATCCCAAACCGCTTCGCCGCGCTGCGCACCGTCGCGCCGTTCTCTACTATGTATTCGCCAAGCTCTATTGCCCGGGCTTCTGTGATTGTTTTCACTGCTGCTCTCCCCTTCAGATTATATGATATTACTCATACATATGCGGAAATAACAGACGATAGAATCATGTGCGCAGCGGTTGCGTGGTATTATTGTGTTATCGGGAAATACTGTTCAATTTCAATACACTTTATGTCTGTAATGTGATTTTGTCACAGACGACTGCCCTGATAAAGGTTATAATTAAACCGTAAATAAAAGGTTGCTCGTATAAACAGCATACAACCGACCGAATTATAAAAGAAAAGTTAACAACATTATATTCAAAAAAGGAGAAGGTACTATGAAAAGAATAATAATGCTGCTTTTGGCAATGCTGATGCTCACCGGCTGTGAAGCTGCAGTACCGGCAAATCCCACCTACCGTCAGATTACTATGCTGGAGGCGGTAGAGATGATGTCGTGGGAAACAAACTATATTATCCTCGATGTCCGTACGCCTGAGGAATACCGCGACGGGCACATTCCCGGAGCCATAAACATTCCGAATGAAGATATCGGCACCAAAGAGCCTTCGGAGCTGCCTGATAAAGATCAGCTGATTATGGTATACTGCCGAAGCGGCAATCGCAGCAAGCAGGCTTCTCGAAAGCTCGCGGAACTTGGATATACAAATATCGTAGAGTTCGGCGGCATTATCGACTGGCCGGGAGAAACGGTGTCGGGACTTTCGTGATTTTGTCACGGAAGAATGCAAAAATACACGATATAATAAAATCACAAAAAGCAAAGGAGGACAACAAAATGTCTGCTGTCAATATAAATATAAACAATTTCCGCGAAGAGGTAATGAGCTCTGATAAACCCGTTTTGCTGGACTTCTGGGCACCGTGGTGCGGACCTTGCCGTATGGTGGTTCCGATTGTTGAAGAGATCGCAGAGGAACGCACTGACATCAAGGTCGGCAAGATCAACGTTGACGAAGAGCCGGAACTGGCAGGTCAGTTCGGAATAATGAGTATTCCGACACTGATGGTGATTAAAGATGGAAAAGTCGTCAGACAGTCCATGGGCGCAAAGCCTAAAGGGTCAATTTTAGACATGCTGTCATAATGACAATCCGGAATAAATCTGAGGAGGTGAAGTCATGGGGGTCTTTAACTTTTTCAAAAGAGCTGATATCAACCATGGAGTGGAGGAATATCAGAACACAGCCAATGCTGTTCTGCTGGATGTAAGAACACCTCAGGAATACAGTGATGGTCACATTCCGACAAGTAAAAATATACCGCTGCAGGTTATTGACAAAGTAAAGGCTTTGGTTAAAAATAAAGATGTGCCGTTGTTTGTTTATTGCTATTCCGGCAGCAGAAGCAGTCAGGCTGTAATCGAGCTTCGGCGCATGGGATATACAAATGTAAAAAACATAGGCGGAATATCCGCTTATGCCGGAAAGGTGGAGCGTTAAGATGAAAGTTGTTATTGTAGGAGGTGTGGCGGGCGGTGCCACCGCTGCTGCCCGTATCCGAAGACTGGATGAAAAAGCCGAGATCACAATATTTGAGCGTTCTGGCTACATCTCCTATGCCAACTGTGGCCTGCCTTACTATATTGGTGATGTAATAACTGACTCGGAAGAGTTGACATTGCAGACACCCGAAAGCTTCTTTTCCCGGTTCAGGGTCAATGTCAGGGTACGGCATGAGGTCATAGCAATTCATCCTGAAACAAAGACCGTATCGGTCAGAAATCTTGAAAGCGGGAATGAATTCGAAGAGAGCTATGACAAGCTTGTGCTCGCTCCCGGAGCAAAGCCCACCCAACCGAGGTTTTCTGGTATGGGTATTGATAGACTGTTCACAATGCGGACTGTTGAAGATACCTTCCGCATCAAGGAGTTCATAAATCGGCATCATCCAAAATCCGCTGTGCTGGCTGGCGGAGGTTTTATCGGTCTGGAGCTTGCCGAGAATCTGCATGAACTGGGAATTGATGTAACCATTGTTCAGCGTGACAAACAGCTGATGACTCCATTTGATCCTGATATGGCAGCCTTCATTCACAGCGAGGTAAGAAAACACGGCATTAAGCTGGAACTTGGACATACAGTTGAGGGCTTTGAAGAAAACAACGGCGAAGTGAATGTTTTAATAAAGGGTAAACCTCCTCTACATACCGATATGGTAATTCTTGCCATTGGTGTTACCCCGGACACCGTCCTCGCAAAGGAAGCTGGGCTGGAGCTTGGCATCAGAGGCAGCATAGTGGTCAACGACCGAATGGAGACCTCGATACCTGATATTTATGCGGCAGGCGATGCGGTACAGGTCAAGCATTATGTCACTGGGGAGAATGCATTGATTTCTCTGGCAGGACCGGCCAACAAGCAGGGCCGCATCATCGCCGATAACATCTGCGGTGGTGACAGCAGATATCAGGGCTCTCAGGGTAGTTCAATAATAAAGGTATTCGACCTGACCGCGGCGGCAACGGGTATCAATGAGAATACCGCAAGAGCAGCCGGCTTTGATGTGGAAGCGGTTATTCTGTCACCCATGAGCCATGCAGGTTACTATCCCAATGGCGGCGTGATGACCATGAAGGTGGTTTTTGAAAAAGGCTCATGGTGTCTGCTGGGCGCACAGATTGTGGGCTATGAGGGCGTGGACAAGCGCGTTGATGTACTTGCTGCAGCTATTCATGCAGGAATGAAGGCAACCGAGCTCAAAGACCTTGAGCTTGCCTATGCTCCGCCTTATTCCTCCGCAAAGGATCCTGTCAATATGGCGGGCTTCATTATCGACAATATCGCAAACGGTCTTCTGAAGCAATGGCATCTGGAGGACGCGGCAGAGCTTCCCCGTGATGGCAGCGTAACTCTTCTGGATACACGCACAGTCAGCGAATACAGCCGTGGGCATATAGATGGCTTTATGAATATTCCTGTTGATGAGTTGCGGGAGCGTCTTGACGAAATAGATCCCCGAAAGCCGGTGTATGTGATCTGCCAGAGCGGTCTGCGCAGCTATATTGCCACCAGAATCCTCAACGGGAATGGCTTTGATGCCTACAATTTTGCCGGTGGTTTCCGCTTCTATGATGCTGTAATGAATGACCGGAATCTTATCGAAAGAGCCACTGCCTGCGGTATGGATAATTAATAATACAAATCAGTTGTTTTTATACAATACAGCCCCCGACAATGAAAACTGTCGGGGGCTGCAGCTTTTTTGAGTCTGTAATTTTTATATGTTAAATATCCTGAAGAGATTCGAGTTTCTTTCTGTCCGATATCTCAACAGTGCCGCGGGAAAGCCTGACCATACCCTCATTCTGAAAATAACGGAGCATCCGAGTGATCACTTCTCTGCGTGTGCCCAGATGGTTTGCAATGGTCTCGTGGGTGATTTTCAGTTCGTCTGTGCCTTCAATATTGGATTCCTCCAGCAGAAAAGCAGCAACACGCTTGTCCAGACTCTTCCACATGATCTGCTCGACCAGCCATATTACTTCAGAAAAGCGTGTTGCCATGAGTTCATTGGTGTAGTTTGCAACTGTGGCCGATTCCGCTGTTATCGCGCTGTGGACTTCTGTGGGAATAATCCACAGCTCGGTATCCTTTTCTGCTTCAATGGTTATTTCGAACTGAATGGAGCGCATCATGCATGAAGCAGAAAACAGGCATATATCCATGTCGAACAGGCGGTATATGGTGATCTCCCGACCCTCATCGGACAGTATATATGCCCGCAACTGTCCTGATTTTACCACCAGCAGACCGGTGCAGTCGGAACTTCCGTTATGAATGACCGTGCCTTTCTTTACGGTACGGCTTATGAGATTTGCGGTGATCATATTCTGTTGTTCAGAAGTGAGCTTATCCCATACAGAAAAACAGTCTTTGAATTCCATAATGTCACACCCTTACAGATGGTTATGAATCAAGTATAATGGTGTAACAGCTATATGTCAATCGATACTCCCGTAATCCCTGTTACACTCGCCAGCAGAACCGTTCTGTTTTGTTGCAACCGTGTGCACCGTGGACTTCGATATCCCAAACCGCTTCGCCGCACTCCTCACTGTCGCGCCGTTCTCTACTATGTATTCGCCGAGCTCGATTGCCCGGGCTTCAACTGATGTCCGCATAGTTTTCTCCCCTTATAACATAATGATTATTCATATATATGATCTATTGGGGAGAAATAGAAATTATTTACGGCTATAAATAAAGGCCGCCAGAAAACCGTTTGAATGTTTTCCGGCGGCCTTTTTCTTAAATTGTGTGATTATTTTGTCCCACTAAGCTGATCTTCTAGGTTTTTGGAAACGGCAAGAGTGCCGCCGAAAATGTAAATATCGGATGCATCAAAATTGCTCAGATACTGCTTTTGCTGAGTGCTGAGATGGTCGCCGACAAGAAGCAGAGGCGCCTTTTTCGTTGCAGCGAAAACGCCGCCTGTAAGTGCATCGGGATAGTTTTCGCCGGTTGCTGCACACAGAGCGTTTCCGTTAAGGACATTTGCGTATGCTTTGTTTACAGCAAGATTTGTATCATATCTGGAAGTACCGTAGATACGATTGACTTCAGTTAGACCGTGCTTCTTTATGTTGTTCTCTGCATTGCTGGAAATTGCGATGTGTCCGCCGAGAATGGTGGCCTTTTCTGCGCCGCAGTTCTTGAGGAAAGTGGCGGTTGCATTATCAAGCTTGCCATCAGAGGCGATGTAGAGTATCGGGCTGCCGTTTATAGCTGCAACATTGCTGATTGAAAGTGTATCGGGATAGTTATGAGAATAAGCGATAAATACTTCACTCGGCTTGCCTGAAACGCTCTTCAGCTTTTTTGCAATCTCTACTGCGGTGTCAAAACGGCTCTTGCCTGCGATGCGCTCAACGGTTATACCCATTTTCTCAAGCTCGGCTGCAACACTTGCGTTGATAGCCAGTTCACCGCCGAGGATTATGACCTTCTTTGCACCAAGACGCTGTATTTCTGCCTTGGTGTCGGCATCGAGCCTGTTGTTTCGTACAAGCAGTATAGGTGCATCAAGTGCATAGGCGAGAGGTACACCGGCGAGGGAGTCGGCATAGCTGTTGCCATCAGTCAGGATGACGGTGCTGGTTTTCTTGAATGCTTTCTGAGAAACAGCAATTGCGGTTTGAATTCTGCTTGTGCCGAAAATACGCTCGACAGTTGTAGCCGCCGGGGTGGTCGGCTTTGTAGTGGTGGTCGAGGTAGTAGCCTTTGTGGAAGTGGTCGTAGTCGGCTTGGCTGTGGTAGTTGTGGTAGTAGTGGAAGTGCTGGTCGGCTTTGCCGTGGTAGTTGTGGTAGTAGTGGAAGTGCTGGTCGGCTTTGCCGTGGTAGTTGTGGTAGTAGTGGAAGTGCTGGTCGGCTTTGCTGTAGTGGCTGTGGTAGTAGTGGAAGTGCTGGTCGGCTTTGCTGTAGTGGTTGTGGTAGTAGTGGAAGTGCTGGTCGGCTTTGCCGTGGTAGTTGTGGTAGTAGTGGAAGTGCTGGTTGGCTTTGCCGTAGTGGCTGTGGTAGTAGTGGAAGTGCTGGTCGGCTTTGCT
>JAZNOP010000107.1:0-19938 GCA_045580875.1 Acutalibacteraceae bacterium | reverse complement strand
GCGATAAGTCATGATTGCGCATTGCAGATCGGCTTTAAACGGCGTTTTTTGCTTCATTTTTTTCGCCGAACAAAAAAATGAAGGGCCTCCGCCGGCCTGAGGCGGAAGTCAAAGGTTCGCAGAGCGTTACGCCGGTGTATTCAACAGAAACGGCGCTTTTGCAAAAGCGCCGTTATTCCGTATGGAATAACTGGGCGGTTTTCTTTTTGTTCGGTATAAAAGGGACCAAAATACCGTTTAAAAGGTCGTCTCGTATTTATATCCTATTGCATGTATTTCAGAAATAATTCTGAGCGAATCATTTCTGAATACCTCAATTCGGAATAAATACATGTAGCTTACGCCACTGTCCGGCGCACATTCACCGGAATTACGTATGGTGATTGCCGACGCTTTATCATCTTCCGCACTTTCACCCCTCGCCGATATAATTCCGGCGAGGTCTTTGGAAGATGCGGTTAGGCAACTGCAAATCTTGCTCCGCCAAACCAAAATTTATACTATCTTAATCTTATCGTCCTCGACGGTGACACGAAGTTTTTCCGGAGTCTGACCGACCGGGCTGCTGATGATGACACCGGCGATTCTGTCCTCGACCTCGCGGCGGATAAGGCTGCGCAGGTCGCGCGCGGCGCTCTTGCCGCCCAGTGCGTGCTTTGCCAGCCAATCGATAGCCTCAGCATCAACCGTAAGCTCTATGCCCTTTTCGGCAAGCGCCGGCACGTATTCATCGCACATCAGTTTTGCAATCTCAGCGAAATCCTTCTCGCCAAGGGTATTGAAGCAGACCACCTCGTCAACACGTGCGAGGAACTCGGGACGCAGGAACTCGGAGAGTGCCTTCATCGCCTTCTCCTTCGCCATGTCGTTCTCGGTCTTGCCGAAGCCGAGCATACTGCCCGAAACATTGCTTCCGGCGTTGGAGGTCATGATGATGACGGTATTCTCAAAGCTGACAGATCTGCCCTGGGCATCGTTGATTCTGCCCTCGTCGAGTATCTGCAGCAGTATATTCATTACATCGGGGTGTGCCTTCTCGATCTCATCGAAGAGCAGCACAGAATAGGGCTTGCGGCGCACCTTTTCGGTCAGCTGACCTGCCTCGTCGTAGCCGACGTAGCCGGGAGGCGAGCCGATTATTCTCGAGACCGAATGCTTCTCCATGAACTCGCTCATGTCGAGGCGGATAAGGGTCTCGGGTGTGTCGAACAGCTCAGCGGCAAGCACCTTGACCAGCTCGGTCTTACCTACGCCGGTCGGTCCGACGAAGATGAAGGAAGCCGGACGGCGGCGGGGGCTTATCTGCACCCTTGTGCGGCGGATTGCGGCTGCAACAGCCTCGATAGCCTCGTCCTGACCCTTGACCTTTTCTCTCAGGCGGTCGGCAAGCTGTGAAAGCTTTGCGTGTTCACTCTCCTCGATGCGGGTTGCCTGTATGCCTGTCCACAGCTCGATGACGTGGGCAAGGTCGGCCTCGGTGACAGCAACCTCGTCAGCCTGCGGGCGAAGCTCCTCGAGTACACCCTCAAGGCGGAGCTTCTCGGCACGAAGACGGGCGATTTTCTCATAATCGGGCTGGGAATCGGCATCTCCTGCGCCCTCGGTTGCCCTGCCGTACTCGGTATTGACCTCGGCAAGCTCTGCCTCGACCTTCAGGAATTCGTCACGCACCTTGTTTCGCAGTGAAGCGCAGGCGCAGGCTTCGTCAAGCAGGTCGATCGCCTTGTCGGGCAGGAACCGGTCGTTGATGTATCTCTCGGAGAGGTTGACCGCGCGAATGATAAGCGCATCGCTGAAGGTCACTCCGTGGTGATTCTCGTAATAATCCTTTATGCCGCGCAGCACCTCGATGGCATCAGCAACCGACGGCTCCTCGACGGTAACCGGCTGGAAGCGGCGCTCAAGGGCGGTATCCTTTTCGATATGCTTGCGGTATTCGGTAAATGTAGTCGCGCCGATGACCTGAAGCTCGCCGCGGGAGAGCGCCGGCTTGAGGATATTGGCGGCATTCATCGAGCCCTCGGCATCTCCTGTACCGACAAGGTTATGCACCTCGTCGATGAAGAGAATGACCTCGCCCACCGACTTGACTTCGTCGATGAGACCCTTTATTCTGCCCTCAAACTGTCCGCGAAACTGAGTTCCTGCAACAAGCGCGGTCAGGTCGAGCAGATAGAGCTCCTTCTTTGCAAGGCGCATGGGAACATCGCCGTTTGCAATGCGCAGCGCCAGACCCTCGGCGATGGCTGTCTTGCCGACACCCGGCTCGCCGATGAGGCAGGGGTTGTTCTTCTGTCTTCTGGAGAGTATCTGCACTATTCTCTCTATCTCGCGGTCACGTCCGATTATGCGGTCGATACGACCCTCGCGCGCCTTGGCGGTCAGGTTTGTGCAGTATGTATCGAGGTATTTGTGACCCTGATTCTTATCCTTTTTCTTTCTTCTTCCGCCGTCGTCAGCGTAGGCTGTGCCGCCCGGCTGGAAGCCTCTGCCGAAAAGCTGCTCAAAGGGATTGACAAAACGGCGCGGCTGTCTGCCCTCCGGCTTCTCCTCTGCAGTGTCAGGAATCTCCGGCTTGTCGCCGCCGGTTTCGGCAGGAGTATCCTCTGTGGAGGAATGAATGACAATAAGACGGCTTGTCTCGCCGCTGTCATCGGTGTCGCTGTCATCTGAGGTCTCCTCATCAGCATCTTCGTCATCACAGGCATCATCAGGCTCAAAGCCCTCGCCCGGCTCCATCTGACCCATCATCGAGCCGATCATTTCTCTCATCTCGTCAATCGGCACCGCCTCGCCGCCGAACATATCGGCAAGCTGGTCGGCATCTATCCCTGCGCCGTTGAACATATCCGCAAAGGGCAGATCACCGTCGGCAGCCATTTCTGCAAGATGATCCTCCATCTCTTCGACCATGCTGTCGCTCACACCCATCTGGCGCAGAATTGCGTCCACCTGCGGCACACCCATCTCACGCGCACAGGTCAGACAAAGTCCGGCATTCTCGACCGACTGGTCGCCGAATACACCGGTAATGAAAACGACTGCCTGCCGCTTTCCACATCTGGTACAAAGCATATTTATATTACCATTGCCTTTCATCTTAAAATAATGACCCTTTTCCGCCCTGCCGCCCCTCTGACGGCAGCCGGAAAAATACAAAATGCGGTCCGGCAAAGCAGGCGAATTTTCTGCAATGCCCCTGCGCCGGACCGTATGATATTACCGTCTTTTCACGCAGTTACTGCGCGTTGGCATTTGCTTCGGCTTCCGCCTTTGCCGCCTTCTTCTGCTTCAGGATCTCGACGCCTACAACGCAGTAGCGGATAAAGGCGTAGACCATGAAAACGACCGACAGGGTAACAAGCCCTATTATTATATACGGTCTGTATACGCCGCCGAGGTCGAATGCTGTCATCACAACGATGATGATCATGCTCATGTAGAAGCAGGCGGTGCCGATCTTGCCCCATATCTGCGACTGAACCATTTCCTCGAGACCGCGCACGACTATCGCGCCGCCTATCGCCATTGCCAGCTCCTTGAGGATAAGAATGGCAAAGAGCGGAGTGAGAACGGGATACTCTTCGTGGAAAACTATCCACATACATACAACCACCGCGCCGAGGGTCAGCTTGTCGGCAATCGGGTCGAGCCACTTGCCGAGCTCAGTTATCTGGTTGAATTTACGTGCAAAGTAGCCGTCGAGCAGATCGGACAGACCCGACAGAGCCAGCGCTATACCGGCATAGATGTAATAATCCTGTCCTGCCAGGAAGGTCCAGCAGAAGACCGGTATCAGCAGTAATCTGAGTGTCGACAAGCTGTTTGGAATGTTCATAGCCCTGTAATTTTCCTTTCAAAGCACTTTTCTTTATTTCTGTTTTATTATTGACTGAAATCAGGGAATTATCAGAGAACTGTCGGATATATGCCTTTTCCGAGGAAGAGCATCAGGATATTCTGATGATAGAACAGGCGGAAAAGGAATGACTGATTGAGTGTTTCGGCGTTGAACAGCGGTATCGACGGAAGCGCCGGAAGAATAAGCTGTATTATGGCAACGGTCAGGGTAAGTCCGATAAGACCCTTGACACAGCCGAAAACTGCACAGAGTATGCCGTTGGGTACTGCCGCGTCGGCGGTGTAGATCATGTTCTCGATGAACGCACCCAGCGACTTGAGCAGATAGCTCAGGCCCCAGTAGAGCACCATGCAGAACACCGCACGGAAAATGCCCTGAATGATAGGACCGGCGACGATATCGACGATCTCCATTGCCGCTGTCGGTGAGCCGCTCGCTATCAGTCTCTCAACCGCGGAAACATTGCTTCCGATGGTGGTCTGGTAGCTTCCGGCGGCGTTGTTGACGACCGAAGGCATCTGCGACATTACACGCGAGATAGCCGAGGTCTGGCTTTCAGACTGCGGGTTGTTGGTTACGACCGTCACAAGATTGTGAGCCAGCGCGCCGCGGAATATTTTGTTGTAGACAATGCCGGCAAGGGTTACTGCCAGCGGAACGGTAAAGAACATTGCAACAGCACTTGCGGCTGTTTCGAGTCCGCACCGCAGCTGCTGCTTGCGGTAGTTGCGCTTTATGCACAGCGCAAAGAAAAGAAGGATCAATATATCAATTATGATGCCCACAGATTACCTGACCTTTCACACATTTGAGATTTTTGTTTCCGCCGGACAAAGATTACTGCTTTCTGCCCTCGGCAGGATTATGTCCCACGAGGAATTCCACCGTTCTTTCGAGCGAATCGCGCGCCTCTGCCGGCATCGGTACACCGGCGTTGCGGTGATCGAAGGAATCCTCAAACATCTTGAGCTGCTGCGCAAGAAGGCTGCTCTGCTTTGTCACCAGACGGTGCGCCATTTTGCTGAATGCTTCATACTGACCGCCGAGCTGTTTCTTTCCCTCGGTCAGCAGGCGGCGGTAATGAGGCAGGCAGATGTGCTCCTGCTTCTCGAAGAGAGCGCGGAACTCCGGCTCGGTTTTATAAAGCTTGTAGACCGTCTCCATCTCGTGTGCCAGCTGCTTCTCGATGTAGTTGCAGATGAAGCAGTTGTTCTCCAGCGCCTCGATCTTCTTTGCCGAGGAGCTGTCAGGCTTTTTGAGCATATTGCGCTCGACGGTCGAAAGGTGGCTGACCAGCATCAGGCATATCGGCAGACGCTGCTTGCCAAGCTCGAACATCTTGCGGTAATGGCGGTCGCAGAAGCCCTGATTGTTGGTCATCAGGCGGATATCCGGCTCCATCATTGCCGCACCGGTGATGTAATCCACATAATAATTCTCAAGGTGGTCTCTCATGCGGCAGATCGGGCAGCCGTCAGCGACCTCGAATATCTCGTTTACAGGAATCGTGCAGATAGTTTCTCTCATTTCACAGACCATCCTTCCATCGTTTCTGAAACGCGCAGACTGTACGCACCTGCCGGCTGCCGCAAAAAATGCGGTCATCACCGGGCGATTATACAGCTATAATATTAAAATTATGTTACGGCACAGCACCCAAGTGTATAATTGTGCCATATTAATTTCGTATTATAGCACATAATTAACACATTTACAATTATTAGTGGAATAAACTCTTTAATATTTTCTTATAATTTTATATATTATAGATTAAGAAAAGGAGACTGCCTGCTGAGGCGGTCTCCTTTTGCATGATTCTGATTTCTCCGCCGCCCTCAGTAGAACAGTACGCAGATGAGCGAGGCGATGAGATTGAACGCGCCCAGCATTGCAACCGGCGCAAGCAGGCTGTTTGAGCGCTGATATGTCCAGCAGGCTATGAGATGTATCGGCAGGCGCAGAACGAACAGTGCTATCGCCAGCTCGAGTGTCAGATGCCACAGGTATTCAAAGCCGTAGGTCATGGCGATGAGCACCGTCACCGCGAGATATCCCAGCCAGGGGCGCTTGCAGGCAAGGGGCGCGAAGCCGGGCGCATATATCAGACCGCAGACGGCTATCGGTGTCGCGAGGGTCATCAGCGCGGTACCCCATACCGGCAGCTCATTGACAAGGAAGCCCGGCACCATGAACACATTGACCACTGATATCGGGAAGGCATCGAGCAGCACTCCTGCAGGCTGTCTGAGCAGCACAAGATCACCGAAAAGCACAGCCGCTGTGACCAGCGAGAGTCCGAGACCCTTGAGCACTGTCAGGAAAAATTCCTTCAGATTCTTCTGCGCATAGTAGAGCGAGGCCTCGAGATGCTCACGGCAGATGAAGAAAACAATGATGCCGTTGAGCACGTGATAGACAAGCTCTATCCACGCAAGCACGGTATCGTTGCGAAGGTAATCATACGCAAAAACAGGCAGCGCAAACGGGATAAGCATAAAGCACAGGTAATAATATGCGATCGTGGCGATCACAACTCCGGTTTCGGGGTGATTTGACATCTCCGGAAAGTCTTTTACCCTTCTCACGGAAATCAGCTCCTTTTCACATTCGCGCGGATTCTGTCCGCCGCATAAGGTGCATCGTGCAGCTCCTGCCGCGCATTTGATATTTGTTTCTGTCTGATTCCAATTATACTGTGCATGAAGGCAGAATGCAAGCCAAAGCTGAGCTTATGTACAGCGCTTTTTGCAAGGTTCCCGTAATTTGAAACGCACCGGCAAAGCAATTCTGCATAAGCCGAAGTTCACCGCTCCTGCAAAGCACGCCGCCATAAAAACTCTCTCCTGCTCAAAATTATTTGCCTGAGGAAGGTTGCACACTTTGCCTCCGGCGATTATAATTAATTTAACACTGAAACAAGGAGTGAATGTAATGTCAACGCTCGACCCTAAGCGCACCCTTACAGAACTCTCTGAGAAAATCGGACAGCTTGTGCCGCAGATTCTCTCAAATCTCGACAACACCCGTCTCGGCATAAATATGCTCGCCGACTCGGTTTCCGACCGCAGCGTCTTTTCACCTGTCATCAGCATAATCTCCGACACTGCCGACTGCACCGGAAGGCTCGGCAGCGAGAACGAGCGCCTTTGCCCGGTATTCACCGCCGCCGAGCACGATGTTCTCGAGGGGCAGAATCTGATTGCAGTATTCACAGCACTCACTCAGGATACCGCTGCATATGCTCAGCAGCTTGTCTCGGCTCTGCTCGGCATTCTCGCCGCTCTGCCTGACACCCTCGCTGATTCCTTCGCCAACACAGCCCATCAGCTCGACGATATGTTCGACCGGCTCGGCGAGCTCTGCACACAGGCAGCTGCGCTGTGCAGGGAAATATATGAGCTTAATCTTGATGCAAACATATCCTTCAGCAGCGACGACGCTTACGTAAGCCCTGAGCCCAACGGCTTCGGCTTTGCTGATTACAGCTCTGAGCCCTCCGAAGCTCCGATGGCTGGCGGTTATTCACCCTCCTTCGGAGGCGGAAGCAAGCCTCCGGCAAACTCCACCCTCTCGCCGGCACAGCCCATACCCATGCCGGCTCCTCCCATGCCGGCTCCGCCTGCCCATCAGAAGCAGGAGCTCGCCGGTACCGGCAAAAAGGTCAAGCCAACAAGGGTTGATTCGGTTGCATTCTCGGTGCTCTCTCCCGACAGGGTGGCAAAGGGCGAATACGGCTCGGTCAACGTATATATGTACACCAAATCACAGCGCCGTATTATTGAAAAGGCAATAAAGCAGGCAAAGCAGCAGCTCAACGAGACCGAAAAAGCCGGCTTCAGAATCAGCCGCGGCAGCGAAGTCACCGTCATAATCTGCTCGGAGGACGTGGAGATAACCGACAACGTCGACACCAGAACATGGGACGGCGACTGCATCAACTTCGACTTCCAGTTTTTTGTTCCTGCAAATTACACCCGTAAGCAGGCGGCATTCACCTGCTTCGTGCTGTTCAACGGCATACAGATAACCCGTCTGCACTTCTCGGTCAGAATGTCCGCCGCGGCAAAGGCTGTACCGGTAAAAGTAAAGCGCAAGGACTGCCGCAAGGCTTTTGTTTCCTACTGCCGTCAGGACGAGAAGCGCGTGCTGGCAAACCTTCTCGCCATCGCCGAGGTCGCACCGCGCATGGTTTTCTGGATGGACACCCAGAGCCTCGAGAGCGGCGATATGTGGAGCAAGGAGATAGAGCGCGCCATTCGAAACGCCGACGTGCTTCTGCTCTTCTGGTCGGTATTTGCAATGAAATCCGATGCTGTGCGCAAGGAATGGACCTATGCCCTCAAGAAGAAGGGGCTTCGCTTCATCTCCCCTGTGCCGCTCGATCCGCCCCAGCTCTGCCCGCCGCCTGAGCAGCTGAGCAAGCTTCACTTCGACCACCGCGCCTTCTATCAGAGCGAGGAGGCCGACTCCCTCAACTTCGTCAGCAGCCGCCAGTTCAGGAAGATAAGATAACAAAGGCTGTTCCGGCTTGATATTTTCAAGGCTGACCGGTTAAACAGCCAGACACTGCACAACAAAAACGCCCCCGACCGGAGTTATCCTGTCGGGGGTAATTTCATTCGCATCGTTTCATGTTATATCATATTGTTTCATACTATTGCACGGTTTTTCGGCGGTGTTTTCATACCTTTACGCATATCCGTAGGTGACGATATCCCAGCCGCCTTCCTCATTGCGGGCAAGTATCCACGACCAGCCATCATAGGCCGTATCCTTCGACATACCGCTGTCATCTCCGGGCATCAGCGCATCAAAGCTTGAGAGCAGCACAAGGGTCTCGCTCCCAAAATTTTTGCTCTCAAGGGCGGAGCGCTCATCGCCGGCATAGTGGATTTCTCTGAGCATACAGCCCTCGAACTCCTCGCAGAAATACTCCATCACCTCGTCGGTTGCCGAAGCAATTTCCTCCTGCGTGAACATTTCCGAAGGGGTCTGATGAATGATTACGGCGCTTACATCGCCATATCTGTAATAGGCCTCAACCGGGCAGGACACAAACAAAGCGCAGAAAATTCCGATTATGCTGAGAACAAACAGCCCGAGAACAGGAAACAGCGCCCACATCTTTATTTTTCTTATTTTCCGCCTGCGTGTCATTTCCCTTGCATACTGGTCGTTGAGAATGGCAAGCTGAGCGGTTATCTTCTCGAACTCGGATTTGTAATCCATAGCCGTTTCTTCATTATCGCCGTTATTATCTGCACTGCCTTTGCCCAGCAGATCGCTCACCGATACCTCGAACAGCTCTGCCATTCGCTCAAGCATGACCGCGTCGGGCACCGAATAGCCCTTTTCCCACTTCGAGACGGTCTGTCTTACGACATTAAGCTCCTGCGCGAGGGTCTCCTGCGAGTAGCCCTTCTGCTTGCGCAGGTTTCTGATATTTTCGTTCAGCATTTTGTCAGCCTCCTTGTTTCTTGTGTCTGAATTCTAACCCGCCGCCGCCAAAAAGGCAAGCAACGCAAGTTAACAACAGCCAGAAACGGCTTGATTATCACGAATTTTTGCGTGTCATTGTTTTCATTGAACAATTAAGAACAATTAAAACAAAACGGCGGACACGGTAATATTATACCATCGGCAAGGCCGTGCCGCAACCGCAATAAAACACTCAGGCGGCAGCAAAATAGCCTGTCGGACAGCTGTTGACAAGCGATGAAATATTTGTCATAATACAGGTGACCGTTTGGTCACCTCTTTGATTTTTATGGAGGCGAAAAATGGAAAACATCAACTCCACCAAAAGCCGTATTCTCGACGAAGCGCTTATTTTATTTGCTGAAAACGGCTACAGAGGCACAAACCTGCGTGACCTTGCCGCCCGCCTTGGTCTGAGCAAATCGGCGCTCTACAAGCACTACGCCAGCAAGGAGGATATCTGGAGCGCACTGCTCGACCGAATGGAAGGCTATTACGCCCGGCGTTTCGGCTCGGAGAGCAATCTGCCGCCAGTACCGCAATCCTGCGAGGAGCTGTATGCCATGACGGTGCAGATGCTGCGCTTTACCGTCAACGACCAAAAAATCGTTCTCACAAGAAAGCTGCTGCTGACCGAGCAGTTTCACGACGAGCGAGTCAGAACGCTTGCGACGAAGCACTTTCTTGAGGGCACGCAGAAAATCTTTGCGGCGATTTTTGAAAAGATGATGGAAAACGGGCTGCTCAGAAAAGATGACCCCGAAATGCTCAGCTTTATCTACACTGCACCTGTCACAGCTCTTGTGCATCTGTGCGACAGAGAGCCGGAGCGGCAGAACGAAGCCTTTGAGCAGATCGAGAAATTTATCCGGCATTTTATTCTGACCTATTCAGAGAATCAGCAGTAATCTGACACGGCTGAATTTTCTGCAACTAAAATTCAATATAATTGAAATCCAACACAAACAAAACGGAGGTGTCAAAATGAGCCACGAAGTATATCTGCACGGGCAGATTTTAGGCACTCATTCCTTCCTGCTGAAAGGAGATTTCCTGCAGCCGGACGAGTATTCGGAAATCAGTGCGAAATATTTTCTCCCGGGCGGCGAGACCGGCACAGCGGCAACGGTGCTTGCTTCGCTCGGAGTGAAGGTAAAAATCGACGGCACACACATCGGCACTCAGGTTGCGCCCCTGCTGAGAGATTTTTACAGCAGCAAATCTGTCGATTTATCCTCGCTCTTCTTCGACCCCGACTACGAGGGTCTGATGGACTATGTGGTCGTCGCCGGACTTGTGCGCTCCCCCATGGGCGTCTTTCAGTCGCTGTATGAGCCGGGCGCGAAAAAGCGCTGGAGTATGCCGAAGGAAGCCGACATAGCAGAGTGCAGCATAGCGGCGATTGACCCGTTTTTCCTTGAGGAAACACAGGCTGCCGCAGAGCTTTGCGTAAAGCACGGCAAGCCTTTTGTCACAATAGACTGCCGCCACGACAGCTATCTGCATCAGCACTGCGCGGTAAATGTTGTGTCCAAGGAATGCACCGGCTCGGAGCAATACAAAGACAAGAGCATGGAAGAAATCTACACGCTGCTGACAGACACCACCGACGGTCTTGTCATTATCACACGCGGCGAAAAGGAAATGCTGTACGGCAGAAAAGGTCAGCCGATGAAGAGAATGAAACCATTTTCGGTCGAGGTGAAGAGCACACTCGGCGCCGGCGACACCTTCAAGGCAGGCTGTATCTACGGTCTTCTCAACGGCATGACCGACAGCGAGCTGGTGCGTTTTGCCTCTGCCTGCTCGGCAATAGCAATTTCGCGTTTTCCTCTGCCGCTCAATCCGCCGACAACGGAAGAAGTATCAACACTGCTTGACGAAAGGAAGACAGAAGCATGAACGACAGATACGCAGACATAAAGCAGAAACTGCTCGATTTAGCCGATACCGATGAGGGTATACGGGCAATCATCGCAATAGGCTCGTCCACCCGGAGCGAAGTGAAGGCTGACGAATATTCCGACCTTGACCTTATCATTGCTGATGATAATCCGCAAAGATGGCTGCGCGGCGATATGCCCGAGCATCTCGGAGAGGAGAAGATATCCTTTGTCGAGCCCACTCTCGGCGGCACCGAGGAGCGCAGGGTCATATACGAAAACGCACTCGATGTGGACATGATCGTTTTCACACCGGAGCAGCTGCTGCAGGTCATCAGGGAAGGCATTGCCGGCTGGGTGTGCAACAGAGGCTACAGCGTGCTGTATGACACGATAGACGCCGGACAGCTGCTTGGCGAATACGTCAGCAGCGAGATAACGCACGGCGGACTTTCTGAAGCTGAGTACATCAATACCGTCAACGATTTCTTCTTCCACACGATATGGGCTTCAAAGAAAATTCTGCGCGGCGAGCTGTGGTCAGCCAAGATGTGCATCGACGCATACCTCAAGAATCATCTCCTGAAGATGATTGAAATGCAGGCCATCTGCACACGCAGCGCCGATGTCTGGCACGACGGAAGATTCCTCGACCGCTGGGCCGACAGCACTGTAAAAGAATCCCTGCCGAAATGCTTTGCCCATTACGACAGGGAGGATATGATATCGGCTCTGTTTGAAACAAAGACGCTTTTTGCAAAGCTTGCTGAATCGGTCGCCGCGGCGAAGGGTTATGAATATCCAAAAACGGCGGCAGATTACGCCGATTCGGTAATCACGGAGTATTTCGGGAAACAGCGCTGATAAAAACGGCCTCCCCCCACCGGCTCCGTATTGCCTTTTGCCCGTGATGGATATATAATATGTATTATACCTTCAGAAAGGACGTAACATCATGGCAACTGCTGATCTTGATTTTAATATGCAAATTACCGGCACCGCCGACGAAAAACTTGCTCTTCTGGAAATAATGATTCAATACGCAGAAGGGAAGGACGGAGTTTATTTCTCCATCGTCACCGCCAGCATCGACAACGAAGAGTACCGTTTTTCCTTCCCCGACAATAAAGAAAAGCTTTTCGAAGCACTCCGCACCTCTGAAAGCCCGCTCAAATTCCACGCACTCGGCCCCTTCGGCAGATACGGCGAGCTCAACGAGGTCGATATCTTCCGTGACATGGCAGAGGCGGCGCCCAACGCCAGCTTTGAGGCTTCAATAGCTGGCTTTGCAGGCTACGCAGACCAGAGTCTGAACGCAAAGCTCGACGGTCAGAAGCTGCACATTTCCACCTTCTACCTTTCCGATGATGTCCGCGGCGACGCTGAGCTTTTATATATCAGTGAATGCCTCCCCTACGACACCTTCGTTGAGACCTTCCGCCTTGATCCGGAGGAATTCACCGAAGATATGTATCAGGACTTTGTAATCGACAATATTGCCTGCATGGATAGTCCGGCAGAGTTTTTTGAAGAGACCGGCTATGAGGAATTTCTGGAAATGCTCGAAGTGGAATGTCCGCTGACCGAAGAGGAATACGCTCAGATAGCGCAGGAGTTCTCTGTAACCGAATATGAGGATTTTGACGAATATCTTGAGACGGGTGATTTTGAGTGCAGCGAGGATTTCGTCTACGACCCGATAGAGAAGAAATACATAAAGGGCGGCCGTCCCATGATGAAGTCCAACACCGCCTACGACGTCACCGAAGAGATACGCGAATATCTGAAATCCAAGGGTATGCCCTGTGACGATGAGACAATTGCAAACCTGTCGGTCGAAGATGCCTACGCCATCATGGCAGGCGTCTACGGCATGGATGACGGTGACGAAGAAGACGACGATATCGATATTTTCGACGATGCAGATGACGACGAAGATGACGCAGACGAAACCGCAGAGAGTTCCGCTGTCTGCGATACCGCCTGTGTCTGCAATGAAAACAATGAGTCCGCACCGGCAGAAGCCGCCGGCGAGGCTGACACCGCCGACATCTCTGTGGCCGAACCGGCTGAAGTCGAGGCAGAGGCTGAAATCAAAGACAAAACCACCGCTGAGACAGAGAGCGAAGCCGAAACAGAGACTGCCGCTGAAACCGCTGTTGAAGCAGAAGCAGAAATCGAATCCGCTGACGAAACTGAGAGCGAAACTGAGAACAAAGCCGCCGCACCGAAAAAGTCAGCCGCGTGGCTCATCGTGCTTCTCATTGCCGTCATGCTCATCGGACTTGCCGCTCTTGTATTCGGTCTTGGCACGATATACGGAGAAGCCCTCAGAGAGCTGTTCAGCCTCGCTGCGCGTCTGCTCTGACCGCACTCTGCACAGCTGCAATATATCCAGCCATTCCGGACATAACCGGAATATTCTGAAATCACAGAAGCAGGAGGATTATCATGGGAAAAGCTATAATTTACATTGCAGGAATCATCATGTTTGCAGGAGTGATCACGCATAATTTCATACATGATTTCCCCGGATTTACCTATATCATTTTTCTTGCCGGCTGTGTCCTGCTGGCAGTCATAGGCTATATCATTGACAGAAAGCAGAGCAAAAAGAATAAAAGCGAGAGCGAGTAAGCTCTCCGCGCGCTTACAGCCGTCTCCGGCTTGTTCGCAATATTTCACACGCAACTGCAAAGCGGCACCGAAGCGTAAAGTCTCCGGTGCCGCTTTTCCCTTCATTCACCCTCCTGTCGAAAAACTGCAGGGGGATTTTTTTGCATCAGCCTATCTGTATGGTATCAATTACAGAAAAATCGAAGGTGTTCGCCAGATCCTTAAGATCATCAAACGTGATTCCCATGCCGGTGCCGCCCATAACATTTATGCAGACAAAGCAGGAATCAGATTCTGCAATAAGCACCGATTTGTATTCCGATACAGCTGCGGCGAGCTCAAGGCCTGAATCTGTTGTAATTACCTGTTCCTGATAATCATCAATATCTCCGATGTTGAGGATAACGGTATCGAACACGCCCTTTACCGAACGTCTGAGCTGATAGTCCACCGACAGACGTCCGTATGCCGGATTAAATATTCCGTCATACTGGAAGGTGCCGCAGTCGTACATATATCCAGTTATTACGGTATTGTATGCCTTGTCGGAAAACTCTTCTCTGTCGTTGACAACAATCTCTGCAGCGATTGCGTCCACACCTTCAGGCATCATGCCGCCGTAAAGCGACAGCCCGTATTTTGCGGCGATCTCATCGAGCCTGTCAGCCATTTCCTGCGTGTATACATTGTAATGCATATACCTGTCGTCAATGGATACATCGGAACCGTCCTGTATGACCTGCTCAAGGATAGTGCCGTCCGGATCATAGCTTTTCACGAAAGCCAGCCACTCGCTTGCCGCCATATACTCCCTGCTGTCGGTATAACCGGAAAGACTTATCTCGCTTTCAATTTCGGGGTCACCGGTATTGATGAGAAGATCTCTCAGACCGAACAAATTTGCCGCAAATACCGCGGTCGCAAAAACCGTAAGCAGGCACAGCGCCGCTGCAAGCATAACAGTTCCTTTTGTAAATTTTCTTTTGTTTACCACTGTCCTTCTGACCTCACTGTTCTCTATGATTTTTTCATCAATGAATTCCATTGCACCAAACAAATCGTTTCTATTCATCGAAATAACCCTCCTTTGAAAGGTGGTTTCGTAACCGTCTGCGTATCCGGCTGAGCGTTACATTTACAGAATTTTCATTCATATCATACCGGTCGGCAATCACCTTTACCGGCTCAGAAAAGAAGTATCTTCTGACAAACAGCTTCTGCTCTCGCTCCGACAGCGATTCAGCAAACCGGCTGATGGTCCTGCCGAGCTCCTTTGCGCTCACCTGACCCTCAACATCTGATTCGTCTGCGATGCATTCCGCCAGCTCTTCAAGTACAAGCGGCAATTCTCCACCGCCGCGCTTGAGTGTCCTTCCCGCCTTGTATCTGTCAAAGGACAGATGACGGGTGATCTTTGAAAAAAACACCTTAAGCACGTTCGGTCGGACCGGAGGTATGGCATTCCACGCCCTCAGCCATGTATCGTTCACGCACTCCTCGGAATCCTGAGCATTACCCAGTATACCGCTGGCTACGGAAAAACAGTACGCCCCGTACTGCTCCATGGAAGCGGAAATAGCCTGGGGATTTCTGTTCCAGTAGAGCTCTATGATCTCGGAATCTCTCACAATTAGCCTCCTTTCCGGCAATAAAAGGTCCCTTTCACCCTATAAGACGACAAGAAAAGGAAAATCTTACAGGCAAACTGAAAATAATTTTGATAATCGGCAATCAGCAGATATACATTATATCAAATTAACATACATTCCTCAATAATCGCAGCACTTCGGTACAGCGCAGAGTATCCGCCCCCCAAAAAAAACGAAAACAAAACAGCCCGTCCGGTGGACTGGGTATCCTCCGGGCGGGCATTGCTTTTTGTAAAACAGGCGTTCTGCTGTTTATTTTTTCTCAAAGTTTGCGGTTATCTCAATATCTCCGGCGAGGCCAAGGGTAAGTTCTGCCTGCTGATCGGCGATATCTCCGCTCCAGCCGGTGAAAACATAGCCATCCGCCGGAACAGCGGTCAGAGTTATCTCATATTCGGAGAAGTATTTTCCCTGCCATGTGCCGCCGGTGAGGTCGGGAGTAACGGTGTTTACTCTGACCGATCCGCCTTCGGAATTGTTTGCACTGAGGCTGATGCTGCGTGCATCACCAAGACCAAAACCGTCCCTGAGCATGGTTACAGAGTAGTCGTAGCGGCCGCTGATAAACTTGCGGATGATTTCGAGCTGATCCTCAAAATACCAGCCCATCTCCTCGTCGGTCATATGCGTGACCCATCCCGGGCCGTTGCGTCGGTACTGCTCGGCTATGTAAGGAGTAAAGACGCTCTTCATCTCATCAAGGCTCTCAAGCGCATCTTCGGGATAGAAGCAGGTGTTGCGAAGATCCATGAATGTGTTGATAAACTGTGCTCGGAATGTCTCGTTCTCCATGAGCTTGTTGAACAGCAGACCCCAACCCCAGTCGGTATTCTGAATCTGCTCCAATGTGTTTTTCTCCGCACCACCCTCATCGGGACGGAAGGCCAGCGCAAAGTCGCTGTCGTAGAGCATGAAGCGCCATCTGCCGTCTGCAAACTCGTTTGCAGAATCGGTCTCTCTTGCGCGCCAGACACGCCAGTTGTTGCCGGCAAAGGCACCGTCGCCGTTGTCGATGTAGAGCAGAACCGCCATGTAGTCAATGAAGTTTTCAATATCAGCGTTCGCGCAGAGCCAGTCGTAATGCTCGGCCTGAGTGAAGTCGCGCCAGTAGACGCTGCCCTCAAGCTCCTTGTAGAGTTCGATATCCTCCGGCTCGCCCTCATCGACCTCAGCTTCAGAGCCCACTACATTTTTAACTATAATGGCATTCTTGTCGTCTACGCCGTAATTGTCTTCGATGTAATGCTCGGAATAATCCTCGGTAATGCTGTAAATGCCCCAGTATTCACCGTTGATGAAAACTATGCACGGCTCGGACCCCTGAGTGGCAAAGTCACGGTCAGACACAAGCGACTGAACATAGGGATCTCGCAGAAGGGTGAAGTAGTTGTCGTTGCCGCCGTTGCGCAGAATGAAGGTCTTGAATTCCTCAAGAGGCTGCTCACCGGTGTCAGTCATAAGACCGGGAATCAGAGGATACTCCAGACGCTTGGCGCCGTATTCCTCACGGGCGTACAGGCGGAAGCTTTTCTGGTAATAGGTGCGGGTAGCGGTACCCATAATGCGGATGCCCATGTTCTGCTCGATACCGAAGGAACCGTCGTTCTCAATGAGCTGGAACAGCACCTCTCTTTCCCATTCACGGCCCTTCTGGGAGAAGTTGCCCTTGATTTCCCACGAGCCTTTGTTCTTGGCTTCGGGGTCGGAAGCCATCCAGTCGTCATAGGCTTTGCCCATAACGTATATGCCGGTTTCGTAATCAAAAAGGCTGTCACCGTCAAGGACAAGGGAGACAATCTTGATGTCCTCGTAGTCAAGACCGACAAGGTAGGTCTCCGTGGTAACTGCACTCATTTTTTCGCCGTTCTCAGAAAATGCAGCGGCACGTATTACCGTACCCTTGGTGACCGTGGGCGGAACATGGTCGGTCTCCAGCGATATTTTATTTGTTTCCACCGCTGCGAGAAGGTTGGGTTCACCCGAGCGGTCGGCTATGGTCATTCCCTCTGCCGGAAACACAGGAGATTCCGCTGTTGGCAGACTTCCGTCAAGCGTATAGCGCACGGTGGTACCGGTGTCGGCGGTGACCGTCAGCGTAAATTTCTCATCATAAGCACCGGTTTCGTGGCTGAACTGCGGCGGTGCTGGCTCACTGTCAGCATCAGCAGGTCTGCTGCATCCGGCACAAAGGCAAACAGCTGCAATCGAAAATAAAGCCACCAGAATAACAAGCAGTCGATGTTTCATTTGAGAATCCTCCATGTTTTGTTTGGTTTCCATTATAGCAAAAGCCGGGTATTCCAGCAACGTTTTTTTGCAGGAGTTATTCACTGACTTGTTCACAGTGCAGCAGTGTTTTCTCGCCGCTGTGAGGTATAGAACATTCGGCGCCGTCTTTTGTAAAATGGTAAATACAGAGCATAGGCCCCATCCGCCTGCATTTGCGATAGCTGGCGTTCATCATGCAGGAGCAATAATAATCCCAATGCAACTATGTGCTGTTATCTCATCGCCCCCAGCAGCTTAATGTTTGCACCGCAGAACTGTTCAGTAAATTTCGGCATAAAAATCCCCCTGTCGATTTCTCGACAGGGGGATCGATGTTTATTTTATGCTATGCAAAGCATCGAGTTACGCTATGCGCAAACTCTTACTTGCTCTCCTTTATAGCAGCCTGTGGTGCTGTTATCCATGGCAGGGGAACTTGCCCCTCCCACAGTAATTTTGGTCGTACTTCTGCGTTTGCCCTCGACGGTGCAGCGCAGAGGTGAGTCGGGATCTCCCTCGAAGCGAAGATACCAGTCAAAGCTGTCCTTTGAGGCAACGATTTTGAGAACGAATGCCTCGATAACGCTTTCGGGAATGTCGCCGTCGTCCCAGTTGGTGTATTGCTCAAGGGCGTAGCGCAGAACCTCCATCTTTTCGGCGTAGCTCTCCACCGCAGGTTCTTCCGTTGCCTGTTCAAGCTCGGCAATCTCCCGGCTGAGCTGCTGTATCCTCGGCTCAAGTTCGGAGCATTTGAGGCGGAAAATATCCTTGCTTATCTCGCCCTCGGAACGCATCTCGATATAGCTGTCCAGCTTTCGGTTGAGCTTTTCCAGTTCGGCTTTCTTCTGACGAAGCAGTGCGGTGTTGTCTTCCTTTTCCTCGGTGTCGTTGATGTGCGCCTCGAGCATAGAGTTTGCAAGAGCCAGCACCTTGTCCTTCTCGGTCAGATATCCGCGGAAGATCTGATTTGCCATCATCTGCAGACGCCATTCGGGAATCATCGGTGTGCGGCATATCCCCTCAAGAGGCAGCCCGCGCTTCTTGCGACTCTCGTATGAGCCTGTGTTGACCGAGTTGTAGCACTGATAGGCGGTGTTGACCGTGCCGCCGCTTCTGTCCCACACCCTCATGCTGAATTTGTGTCCGCATTCGCACACGAGCAGCTTGCCCCACACGGTAGTGCGAGGGCGTTTGCCTGTGGTCTGCTTTCCGCTGTTGAGGTTTTTGCATTTGCTTCTCTTGCTTTCCATTATTCTTTGCACCCTTTCAAATTCTTCAACGGCGACAATAGGCTCGTGCGTGCCCTGCACCGTTGTCATTTCCACCTCGCCGTAGTTCTTGACCTTCTTCTGCGTGAGATAATCGGGAGTGTATTCCTTGTGGTAGGTAATGATGCCGCAGTAAAACGAGTTCTTGAGAATATGGGATATGACCGTGCAGTGCCACTTTGACATACCCTGTGAGGTCAGTCTGCACTGCCGCTCGAGCTCGTCCTTGATTCTCTGCAGGCCGTTGCCCTCAAGATAAAGGTCGTATATCATTCTGACCGTCTTTGCCTGTCCGGGGTTGATTATCAGCTCCTTGCCAACACGGTCATAGCCGAGAATGTTGCCGTTTCCGTAGAGAACGCCGTTGTTCATCGATGTCTGCTGACCGCTCTTGACTCGCACCGAGGTCTTGCGGCTTTCGTCCTGTGCAAGAGTTGCCATGATGGTGAGCCGAAGCTCACCATCGCCGTCAAAGGTCTTGATGTTGTCGTTGATGAAGAACACCTCAACGCCCCTTGCCTTAAGCTCACGGGTGTATTGCAGGGTATCAACCGTGTTTCGGGCAAATCTCGATACCTCACGGGTGATAATCATATCGAACTTATTTCTCTTGGCGTCGGCAATCATCTTCATAAACTGCGGACGCTTCTGAGCCGATGTGCCGGTTATGCCCTCATCGATATACTGCCCAACAAGTGTCCAGTCTGGGCGTGCTTCAAGTATGGGCTTGTACCAGTCAACCTGATTTTCCAGAGCGGAAATCTGCGCTTCGTGCTCAGTGGACACTCGTGCGTAGATAACCACTCGCTTCTTTACAAAATCTGAATTGATCACGCAGTCATCACCTCCCTCTGATTGTGATTTCCGATTATAAATGCGGTAATGTCAACGATGTCTGCGTATTCATTAAGAAT
>JAZNOP010000106.1:0-10731 GCA_045580875.1 Acutalibacteraceae bacterium | reverse complement strand
TTTCTATCATTACTATCAGTTCTGCTTCAAATTTCTTTATGTGTGTATATTTTCTTGGCATACAATTACCCCCTAATGTAGTTTTATTATCCTACATTAGGGGGTGTTTTGTCTATTGTCCGTTTTTACTGGACCTGTGCATACCTGAGGTGACCGTCGGGGCTTTGCATTATTCTGTTGCCGGAGTGTTATCAGAACCAGTTCATCGGGTTCTTTGCACTGCCGTTCACGCGAATCTCGAAGTGGAGATGCGGTCCGGTGGAACGACCGGAGTTGCCGACCTTGGCTATCGCCTGTCCCTTGCTGACCGTCTGACCTGCAGATACCAGAATGGAGCTGCAGTGTGCGTAGAGGGTGGTGTAGCCGTTGCCGTGGTTGATTATCAGGTGCAGTCCGTAGCCGGAGGGGGAGTTCTTTACGCTTGTGACCGTACCTGCGTCAGCCGCGACTATCGTTCTGCCGTAGACGCCGCTGCAGGAGATGTCGATACCGCTGTGCAGACGTCCCCAGCGCATTCCGTAGTAGGAGCTGATCGAATTGACGCCCGGAAGCGGCCATGTGAAGCGTCCGGTGCCGTTTACGTTGGGATTGGGCTTTGCTGTGCTGGAGAAGCTGCCGCCGCCTGCGTTGTAGCGGGTGGTGGTGGTCTTCTTCGTGCCCACAACAACAATTTTGTCCACCGGCTCGACAAGGGTTTCACGGTCGATTACTGTGCGGGAAACCTCAACGCCGTCGATGTAGACGATTTCCTGGGTTACCTTCTGCACACCGTCCTTGCCCTGCTGTTTGACGTTGTTGTAGGTGGTGTACTTGGTGGAGTCACGTTCAGTTATTGTGGAGTATGCTATCTTCTTTTCGTAGGAGGAAACAACAACGCTCTGTACGCGCAGGACGGGCTGTTCCTTTTCGACAAGAACAGTGTCGCCCTCACGCAGATTACCGTCGAAGTCCTCGTTGAGCTCGAGGAAGCGTTCCTCGGTCATGCCGAACTTGTTGACGATACTCTCGACCGAGTTGCCCGACCTTACGGTGTAAAGCTGGGTTGCCATCTGCTCGGCGCTGATTGCCTCCTGGAAATCGGAGGAGGAAACGATCTTCTCGGCGGAATAAAGTCCGCTGACTATTTCGGTCTCGCCGACAAAGGACATGGTCTCGTTTGCCGCGCCTATGCGGTACTGCTCGAGGAAGGTGTCAAGAATGAAGGTCATGTCACCCTGACTCTTTATCGCTGCAATGAGCTTGTCGTTGACGAAGAAGCCATAAGCCTGATCGACGTTATCGCTGTTTATCAGAATGTTGTTGCAGATTTCAGCCGAGGTGTTGAGCTGACCGTCGTCTGAGACCGGAACGAGCGAATAAACAGGGGTGAGTGCGCTCTGGAAATCCTCGCTGGCGTTGATGACACGCTCGCTGACGAGGTCGGTAGCATCGTTGTAGGTGTTTTCATCGGATACATAACCGACAAGATTGCCGTCGTATTCCACCGCGAGGACGTAATTGCGTCCGAAAAGGGCGGCGGCGGTCAGCAGCATGATGGTTATGCACACTACCGGCAGAACGTGGTTGACTGCGCTGGCGAGGAAGGTCTTGTGCTTGACCGCGCCGTTTGCAGCCGAGCGGGCTGTCATTGCTGCAGCCGATCTGATTCCTTCGGACTTTGCCGCTGCGCCTGCGTTGGTGAGCACGCGCTTTGTGTCAGCGCCTATCTCGCGCAGGGTCGCGCCTGCCTCGATGAGCGGCTGTCTGATCTTTTCGAACTGTACGGACAGATATTTTCCGACAGGGCGCAGTGCGCGTCGTGTCTTGCGGAAAATGCGGTGCGCGGTGCGCTGGATCTGTATTCCGTAGCCGCACAGGTTGTAGTACAGCCATTTTATAAACTGGTCGAAAAGCTCCTTTGCCGAAGGAGTACGCTGTGACGCCATGTCAGCAGGCGTACCGGTGGACAGACTTGTCATCTGTACATACCTCCTTTTTGGGGTTGTCTGCCCTGCGCGCCATAGAAAAAGGTGCGCAAAGAAGACATTTCCTGCCGCAGGTGGGGAGTTTTCCTCTGCGGCGTGTGTATTATAACAAAAGCACCGGCAGATTGCAAGCAAATCGAGCTTTTGTTACATTATCATAAAGAAATGTTCACAAAGCTGGCAGAATATACAAACGCTCTGCTCAGTTCTGAGCGTATTCCAGCATATCCTGAGTCCAGCATCTGACCTGCGGCAGCCATTCGGCAGCGAGAGCCTTTGCGCCGTCGAGGTCGTGCTCGAGCCAGTTGCCGCACTCGGCAGACGATGACGCGCCGGGGATATCACCGCTCCACTCTGCGATTGCCTCAGTGGTGGTGACGATCAGCTCGATGGCCTTGCTGTGGGTCAGACCGCGTGTGAGCAGATAGAAGCCTGTGCGGCAGCCCATGGGTCCGAAGTAGATGACATTTGCGCCGTAAGCAGAATTGCGTGACACGGTTGCAAAGAGGTGCTCGAAGGTGTGCATCGCGGCATTCTCCATAAAGGGCGGGCAGTTGGGCTTGACGAAACGCAGGTCGTATGTTACGACATCTCCGTCGATACGGGAAAGATAGATGCCCGGCTCGAGGATATCATGATTTACAAGAAAACTTGCGATAGTATCCAAAATAATCGCCTCCATGAGGTATTTGCAGACGGAGTTCTCCGCCTTTATCCTTATATTTTACCATATTATCTGCAATTTGTCCACAGGGCGGACAGCGGCAGAACAAAACGGCGGTGCAGCCTGAAAAACTGCACCGCCGCCGGATTGTGTATCAGAGGTGGATGACCTGTCCTTACAAGCCCCGATTAATACTTGGTCGGGTTGGAGGTGAGGTACTTCTTGACCATAAGTGCAAACTTGAAGACGATTGCATGGTCAAACTCACGCAGGTCAAGTCCGGTCAGCTTCTTGATCTTCTCAAGACGGTAGACCAGGGTGTTTCTGTGGACGAACAGCTTGCGGCTGGTCTCAGAAACGTTGAGGTTGTTCTCGAAGAACTTCTGAATGGTGAAGAGGGTCTCCTGATCGAGATTCTCGATGGAACCCTTCTTGAATACCTCGCGCAGGAACATCTCGCAGAGGGTGGTCGGCAGCTGATAGATAAGACGTGCTATGCCGAGGTTCTCGTAGCTGATGATGGTCTTCTCGGTGTCGAATACCTTGCAGACCTCAAGAGCGACCTGAGCTTCCTTGAAGGAACGTGCGAGGTCCTTGATGCCGGTGACGGTGGTGCCGATACCGACGATGCAGTGGGTGTAGAACTCGCTCGAGAGGGTGTCAACGATGGAACGTGCCAGCTTTTCAAGGTCCTTGACCTCGATGCCGGTGCGGATCTCCTTGACAAGAGCGATGTCGTTCTCATTTATGTTGATGACGAAATCCTTGGTCTTGTCCGGGAAGAGATTCTGGACGATGTCGTAGGTGGTGACGTCGGTGCGTGCGGTTATTCTTATGATAAGTACAGCGCGGCTGACATCGGAATTGAAGCGCAGCTCACGTGCCTTGAGGTAAATGTCGCCAGGCAGAATGTTGTCAAGAATGACGTTCTTGATGAAGTTGCCGCGGTCATACTTCTCATCGTAGTACTGCTTGATGGAAGACAGCGAGATGGAGAGAATGTTTGCATAGCGGGAGGCAAGATCATCGGTACCCTCGACGAATACAGCGTATTCAGCATGGGGATGACCGCCGAAGGGCTTGTAGCTGTAGCCAGCTGCAGTGAATCCCTCGGAGTTGGAAATCTGATCGGGAACGACTCCCTCGCAGACCTCGCCGCAGCGGGTAAGGTCACTGCAGGCGATAGCAACGCCGGAATCGTCAACAACACCTATGGTGCGGTCGATAGTGTCGCGCATCTGGTGTACAACGCCCTGAAACAGCCTGTTGGACATAAAAGTTCCTCCTTAAAATATGAATGGAAATATATTTTCGGCGAATGATCAGTAGATCTGCGGCTTCTGCCGTGCCGGTAAGTGACTTTGCAGGGGAGAGAATTACAATGAAAATACTCAAGTTTAATCATTGATTGTTGCCGGGCAGTGTGATACAATCTTAACTGATAGCATACACATCGCACAAAAAAGAGCAACATCACCGGATAATAATACTCTCTTAGTGTATTTTAACTAATTGACAAAGGTTTTTCAAGCCTTTTTTTCACTTTGATGCATTTTTTTTAGTGGAATTGACAAAGATTTGTGCGATAACCTTGTTAGAATCGTATATCGCATAAGGTGGAAAACCTGCATAAATCGCATATATAAGCCGTATACAAAACAGAAAGCAGCTTTCAGACCTATGAGAAGCTGCCTGCCGGCAGTGGGGATAATGCCGGAAAATATTACGGGAGGGACGAAGCAATGAGCAGAAATATACAGGTCAGAAGGCTGACCGCAAGAATAAAGCAGCAGCCCGAGCGAGCTGTGGCAATGAATCCGGCGGTGCATATCATTCCGAATAAGACACCGGTGCGCACCGCTCTGCACATACCCGTTCCGGCGCACGTGCGTCCGGCTGTGCAGCTGCAGGCTACGGCGAAGAAGACCACCTTCACACGCATGAGCCTGCCTGACGGGGATTTCATGATGAACTATTATTACCGCCGCGACAAAAACGGCGATCTCGTGCCCGAGGACGTCGACAGCGCAACCCATTTCGAGCGTGTTGTCTACGACCGCGACGGCAATATCATCGGCAGCACCAACGGCGAGATAAACGACGTCGTCAGATGGTAGCCTGCCGTGAGCTGACAGCGCAGGTTGATACCGCATAACATAAGCTCAGGCTCAACAAAACAAATCTGACAGAAAGACAGTACATATATGCTTGATACCTTCGTATTTGCCGCGAATGCCGTGGCGCCGGTAGTGCTGATGACAGCACTGGGCTATATCCTCAAGAAAATCGGGCTGTGCAGCAGGGAGTTTGCCGCGCAGGCGAACAAGCTGTGCTTCCGGGTGTTTCTGCCGGTCATGCTGTTCATCAATCTCTACGACGGCGGCGGTCTGCAGAAAAGCGATCTGCCGCTTGCCGGATTTTCTGTGGCGGCAATACTGGTCGTTTTTGCCGTCGGAATGCTCATCGTGCGCATATTCACGCCCGACCGCAGTCAGAAGGGCGCGGTGCTTCAGTGCATACTGCGCTCGAATTTCGCCATAATCGGACTTCCGCTTGCAAGCTCGCTGGCAGGTGATGAGGGGGCAAGGCTGGCGGCTGTCGTGGCTGTCGTGGCTGTGCCCACCTTCAACGTGCTGGCTGTAATTGCCCTTACGATGTACCGCCGCGAGGACAGTGACGGCAAAAAGGTGACCGTCGGCAGCGTCATAAAGGGAATAGTGACAAATCCGCTGATAATCGGCGTGATTTCGCCCCTTGTCGTGCTTGGGGCGGAGTCGCTGCTGGCAAAGACCGGAATAAATATCCGCCTTGCAGATGCTCAGCCGGTCTATTCGGCAATGAAGAGCCTCAAGGCTGTCACCACTCCGCTGGCGCTTATCGCACTGGGTGCGCAGTTTGAGTTCTCGGCTGTCAGAAGCCTGCTGAAGCAGATAATCGTCGGTACGGTCGGCAGACTTATAATTGCCCCCGCAATCGTCATCGGCGCGGCATATTTCCTCTTCCCGCAGTTCGGTGCGGCTGAATTTGCACTGCTGGTAGCACTGAGCGCATCGCCCGTAGCGGTTTCCAGCGCGGTCATGGCGGCTGAAATGGACGCCGACAAGGTGCTCGCCGGACAGTATGTCGTCTGGACGACCCTTTTCTCCATGGTGACGGTTTTCTTCATTGTGGTGCTGCTGCGCTCGGTGGGTGTGTTCTGATAAAATCCACCGGCGGAAAGCTCCTGCAAAACATAGAAACTTCACTTGACGAATCGTACAGCTTGGAATACAATATAAAATAGTATTATTGCATGATGCCGCTCAGCGGCGCTGATATCCGGAGGTAACTGAAATGAAGAAACTGGTCGATCTTATAACAGTTGTGCTGCTGGCTGCAGCATTTATCCTTGCGTACCACACTGGATTTGTGTCGAGAACAGCAACCGGCGAGCCGGTGCTGGCAACAAGCACCCTTGCGCTCATCTCGGTGCTCGGCGTTGCAGTGCTGTTCGGCGTGGGCGGCGCGACAACCGCATACGACCGCATAAAGCGCGGCATGGTCACAAAGAGCTTCCTTGCGCTGTTTATTGTTGAGATTTTCGCTCTTGTCGGCATGATGGCAATCATGCTCTTCATAATGCTCGATATGTTCACCATCGACAACACCATCATCAGAGCACTGTACATCATCTTCTCGATGGTATGCGTAATCGGCTACGTCGATTCCATGCTCTACAGCGACAGCATGGCTGAGCTCGACGGCGCTGACGAAGAGGGCGATGCTGATGAAGAGTATGATGACGATGAAGATTATGACGAGGACGAAGAGGAAGACGACGAAGACGACGAAGACGACGAAGACGACGAAGAAAATGACGACTGATCTGAGAAGTCAGGCAGCCTGAAAATCCGGTGACAGTGCCGGAAAATTGGCTGATAATCCCAAAAAGCCGCATGGCGGACAGGCAGTGTTTGTCAAAAGTGGGGCTTGAAATCACTTTGCACATATGTTAAAATATATATGTACATTATAGGAGTTTGGATGAAAGAGTGGGGCGACCCGCTCTTTTGTTTTGCTGCGGACATTTTTTCGCAGCGCTCTTTATTCATCAGGTACAATCAAAGAAAAGGTAATTGAGAAAATGAGTGACAAGTCGAGCAATCAGAAGAAAAAGGGCGGAAAGAACACCGCCGCCGCAGTGTGGGATATAGCCCAGCCGATAGCTGAAAGCCTCGGACTCAAGCTGTGGGACGTACGCTTTGTCAAGGAGGGTGCTGCATGGTATCTGCGCATCGTCATCGACAAGGAGGGCGGCGTATCCATCAACGACTGCGAGAACATGAGCCGCGCCATCGACGGTCCGCTGGACGAGGCGGATCCCATCGATCAGAGCTACTTCCTCGAGGTGTGGTCGCCCGGAATCGAGCGCGAGCTCACCCGTCCGGAGCACTACGAGGCAATGGCAGGCAGAGAGATCTGTGTCACCCTCTACCGTCCCATCGACGGCGAGAAGGAGATAATCGCTGATCTTGTCGGTCTGCGCGACAGGAATATCGTAATGACCGACCTTGACGGCACCGAGTTTGAGATTCCCCTCAAGGACGCATCGAGCGTACGCCTGACCGATGAGGACATCGAGCAGGAGCTGCTTGAGAGCGAAAACGTCGACTTCGACGGTGAGACCGAAGAGGAATACACCGACGAGTTTATCGAGGAAGACGGCGAGGACGGCGAATAAGTCTGATTCAAAGGCATTGAACCACCAGAATGACAATATAAAACCAAACAAATTATAAGTTAGGAGATTGTGTTATGGCAGGCAGATCCAGCAAAAGCTCAAAGGCAAGCCAGAAGGCTATGGGCAAGGAGTTCTTTGAGGCTCTTGAGATGTTCGAGCAGGAGCGCGGCATTCCCATGAGCTATATGATCGAGAAGATCACCGCTGCAATCACCGCTGCTGTAAAGAACAGCAACGGCGGCAATGATAACGTCACAGTAAAGGCTGATCCGGAGACCGCAAGCTTTGAGGTATATCTCAACAAGCTGGTGGTCGAGGAGGTCACCGACCCAAACCGCGAGATGCTTCTTGAGGAGGCGCGTCTGCACAGCAAGCGCGCTGTTGTCGGCGAGACCGTCGGTATCCGTCTTGATACCCGCGAGTTCGGACGAATTGCAGCAATGACCGCAAAGCACGTTATCCGTCAGGGTATCCGTGAGATGGAGCGCGGTCAGGCTTCGGCAGAGATGCACTCCCGCGAGCAGGAGCTGGTCACCACCACCGTCGAGCGTGTTGACGACCGCACCGGCACTGTATATGTAAAGATCGGCAAGAACGATGTCCCCATGCCCAAGAACGAGCAGATCGAGGGCGAGATTCTTGTTGCCGGCGATATGGTCAAGGTATTCGTCGTTGATATCAAGGACGATTCCGAGCGCGGCGCAAGAGCAACCGTCTCCCGCACACACCCGGGTCTTGTCAAGCGTATGTTCGAGACCGAGGTTCCCGAAATCTACGACGGTACCGTCGAGATAAAGGCTGTTGCCCGTGAGGCAGGCAGCCGCACCAAGCTGGCTGTATTCAGCCATGACGAGAATGTTGATCCGGTAGGCGCCTGCATCGGCGTAAATCGCTCCCGTGTACACGGCATCGTTCAGGAGCTGGGCGGCGAGAAGATCGACATCATCAAGTGGAGCGAATCCCCTGAGGAGTTCATCAGCAATGCACTCTCTCCGGCAAAGGTCATCAGCGTTGAGATCGACGGCGAGAACAACCGCGTATGCCGCGTAAGAGTGCCTGATGCACAGCTTTCCCTCGCAATCGGTCACAAGGGTCAGAATGCCCGTCTGGCAGCCCGCCTGACCGGCTTCAAGATCGATATCCGTCCTGAAAGCGGATACTACGGCGAGGACGAAGCAGAATAATAAACGGTTTCAGGTATTATTTCAGGTACTAATTGAAATAAAAAACCGTGGCGCCGGCGAAGAATACACCGCCGGACAGCTCGTGCTATTATTTGATAAAAAGCTTTAATAGTGAAAACGAGAATGATTTGAAGCAGAACGAGGATAACGACGCAGGTGGGCTGACGCCCGCCAAGGAGGCAGACGAAGTTATACTTAAATCATGCCGTTTGCAACTAAATGTTTTTATTAAATAATAGTATCAGAATATGAACGCCTTTTCTGCCCGGCAGCCGCGGCGAGCGGCAAAGCCGGGAGGCGTTTCAAAAAGCAGCAGGAGATAATTTATGCAGCAGAAACGCAAGATACCGATGCGTATGTGCACCGGCTGCGGCGAGATGAAGCCGAAGCAGGAGCTTGTGCGTGTCGTGCGAGGTCCAGAGGGTGATGTCAGCCTTGACCTCACCGGAAAAAAGCCCGGACGGGGCGCTTATATATGCAGGAGCGCTGAATGTCTGCAGGCGGCGCGCAAGAAACGCCGGCTGGAAAAGGCTTTTTCCTGCCAGATAGACAGCAGTGTCTACGATGCTATGGAAAAGGAGCTGATGAGCGGTGAATGAACGCCTGCTGTCGCTTCTTGGACTTGCAAGACGCGCCGGAAAGCTGTCACTCGGTTTCGACCCGGTGTGCGACAGCGCCGCAAAGGGTGAAGCTGTTCTGGTGCTCTATACCGCCGATGTTTCCGAAGGCTCGCTCAAGAAGCTGACCCGGAGCATCACCGCCGCCGGAGTGGAGATGGCGAAGCTTTCATGCGATATGGAAGCGCTGTCCTTCGCGGTGGGAAAAAGCGTGCGTATAGTTTCCCTCAATGACCAGGGTTTTGCGAAGAAGGCAAAGCTGCTGCTTGAAGCGGTCGGGGAGGTGAAGTGAGTGTCAGGTAAATGCGCGCACTTCACATCATATAATATGAATCTCAGAAAAGGAGGTAAGCCTTCCTCTTTGGAGGGCGAGGGGTCTGTATATGGAATTTAAGGCTAAGATCAATGAGGTTGCCAAATATTTTGGATTATCCAGCAAAGAAGTAATTGAAATACTCAAGGACAATGTTCCCGGAGGACGTAAATACACCACCATGACGGTTATCGACGAGACCGAGTTCAACGTAGTCGCAGAGGTGCTGACCAGAAAGCACGCTGTCGCAAGCTTCAGCGAGTTTGAAGCAGGCGCACGCCGCATCGAGGTTGCAGCTCCCGCTCCCGCAGCTCCTGCAGCTGAGGAGAAGCCGGCAGCAAAGGCTGAGCCCAAGCCTGAGAAGAAGGAAATGCCGGCAGCAAAGACCGAGCCCAAGCCCGAAAAGAAGCAGGAGGAGAAGCCTGCAAAGAAGGAGAACGCTGCTGCAGCAAAGCCGCAGCAGGCTCCGGCTCAGAATCAGAATGATAGAAAGAAGCCCGAGCAGAAGAAGCAGCAGGCTCAGAAGAGACCCGAGCAGACTGTTGTCAGACCGCAGGGCAACCGTCCGGTACAGCAGGGCGCTGTCATTATCCAGCAGGCTCCGGCTCAGACCGATGATAACGGACAGAAGCGCCGCATAGTCGACACCCGTTCCGGTCATGTCGACATGGAAAGATACAACCAGAAGTACGACGATCTCGCAACTGCAAAGAACGGCTCGCGTGATCAGGGCTCCAGCAAGCAGAAGCTCAGCCAGAAGTCCCAGCAGTACAACAAGAAGGCAAAGGGCGGCAAGCAGGCCCGCCGTGAGACCGAGCAGGAGCGCCTGAAGAGAATCGCTGCAGAGCGCAAGGCACGTCCGGTAGAGATCACCGTTCCCGATGAGATCACTGTCGGCGAGCTGGCCTCCCGTCTCAAGATGACCGCTGCTGAGGTCATCAAGAAGCTCATGCTCATGGGCGTCATGTCAGGCATCAACGATGTCATCGACTTCGACACCGCTTATCTCGTAGCAACCGAGCTGGGCGCAAAGGTCGAGAAGGAAGTCGTTGTCACCATCGAGGAGAGAATTATTGACGACAGCGAGGACGACGATGCAAACCTCGTTCCCAGAAGCCCTGTCGTTGTTGTCATGGGTCACGTTGACCACGGTAAGACCTCTCTGCTCGACTATATCCGCAAGGCGAACGTCACCGCAGGTGAGGCCGGCGGCATCACCCAGCACATCGGTGCTTACAGAGTTCCGGTGGGCGACAGAGAAATCACATT
>JAZNOP010000105.1:0-26026 GCA_045580875.1 Acutalibacteraceae bacterium | reverse complement strand
AAGGGGGATGTCAAAGTGCTCAACAGGTACGCAGGCACCGGACGGGCCGCCGAGCTGTGCAGCCTTGAACTTCTTGCCGCCGGATACGCCGCCGCCGATTTCGTTGACAACGGTGGAGAGGGGAGTACCCATCGGGATTTCAACAAGACCGGTGTTGTTGGTCTTGCCGCCGAGAGCGAATACCTTGGTGCCGGCAGCCTTCTCGGAGCCGAGGTTGACGAACCATTCCGGACCGTTGAGGATGATCTGGGGGATGTTAGCATAAGTCTCAACGTTGTTGAGAACGGTCGGCTTGCCGAAGAGACCCTTAACAGCAGGGAAAGGAGGACGGGGACGGGGCTCACCGCGGTTACCCTCGATGGAGGTCATAAGAGCGGTTTCCTCACCGCAGACGAATGCGCCTGCGCCCAGACGGAGTTCAAGGTTGAAGTCAAAGCCGGTGCCGAAGATGTCCTTGCCGAGAAGACCCATCTCACGAGCCTGATCGATAGCAATGTTAAGACGATGGATAGCGATAGGATACTCAGCTCTTACATAGATGTAACCCATGTTTGCGCCGATAGCGTAACCTGCAATAGCCATAGCCTCGATAACAGCGTGGGGGTCGCCTTCAAGAACGGAACGGTCCATGAATGCGCCGGGGTCGCCTTCGTCAGCGTTACAGCCGACATACTTCTGGTCAGCAGCGTTTGCAGCAGCAAAGCTCCACTTGAGACCGGTGGGGAATCCGCCGCCGCCGCGTCCGCGGAGACCGGAATCCTTGATGATCTGAATGACCTGCTCCGGGGTCATCTCAGTAAGAACCTTACCGAGGGCTGCGTAGCCGTCCATAGCGCTGTACTCTTCGATGACTTCGGGGTTGATAACGCCGCAGTTACGGAGAGCAACACGGTGCTGAGCCTTGTAGAAAGCGGTGTCGCTGAGGGAAGCAGTCTTGCCCTCTGCCTCTGCCTTCTGCTTTACCTCTTCGGGAACATCATCATAGACCAGTCTCTGGACTATACGGCCCTTGTAGAGGTGCTCGCCAACGATGTCAACAACATCCTCAGCGGTGACGTTCTTGTAGAATACGCCTTCAGGATAAACGACAACAACGGGGCCGAGTGCGCAGAGACCGAAGCAACCGGTCTGGACAATCTTGACCTCTTCTGCGATACCCTTTGCTGCGAGCTCTCTGGCAAAAGCTTCCTGGATAGCCTTACTGCCTGATGAGGTACAGCCGGTACCGCCGCAAATCAGTACTTGTGAACGAATCATTTAGTTTACCTCCAAATCAAGCCTTACTTAAGGCTGTTGTTTATGGTGTACTCGGAAACTACTGCGCCGCCCTTGAGGTGCTCCTCGATAACGCGCTGTGCCTTTTCCGGGGTCATCTTGACGTAGGTGACCTTCTCCTTGTCAGCCTCGTAGATCTCTACGACCGGCTCGAACTGGCAGATACCGATGCAGCCAGTCTGGGTAACGGAGACCTTGCTCTCAAGACCTGCTTCGCTAACGCCCTCAACGAAGGCTGCGAGAACAGGACGTGCGCCTGCAGCGATGCCGCAGGTAGCCATGCCGACTACGACTCTGATGTCGCCGGAGCCTTCACGCATAGCGACCTTGCCCTTCATCTGCTCTTTGATGGCAGCGAGTTCAGCTAAAGATTTCATTGTGCAATTCTGTCCTTTCTGCAGTAAATTTTATAAGTTACGGATCGCCTCGTACTGTTCTTTTATGTACTCCTCGATCCATTGCAATACCTCGTAGCTGCTCAGCGGTACGTCGTCTCCGAGTACCTGCCTGAGCTGTGTGGTATCAAGCTCAACCTGTCCTGCCGGTGTGGCATGAGTATAGATGAAGTCTATGTCAGGTGAGCCCTGAATCAGTGTGATAAGTGTTGAAACGATATCGCCAAGAGGAACGCAGTCCATGTGGTCAAGGTGGAAGAGCGCCTTTGTAACGGTGCCGTGTTCTTCGGGGTTATCCTTTTGGGATACCGAATCAATGGTCAGCCAGCCGCCGGTCTGCTCAGCTGCAAGCTGAAGCAGCGAGATTCCCATTCCGACAGGGCGCGTGGTGCGCGTTGTAAAGAAGGGATCCTTGACCTTTGCCAGCGTTTCGGCGTCCATTCCGCAGCCGTTGTCGGAGATGGCGAGAAGCAGGGTTTTATCCTCGCTCTCGGTCAGCGAAATGACTATGCGGTCGGCTTTTGCCTTGACTGAGTTTTCGGCGATATCAAGAATATTGAGTGAAAGTTCTTTCATGTGTGACTCCTGTACTGTGTCATTTTCCGGCATTTCGGAGCAGCTCGAAAAGCGCCTTGCGCACATTGTCGCTGGAATAGGGCTCGTCATCGAGCTCAAGGTATGCCTCCTTGTCTCTCATGTTATAGAGATAATGGGCATCCGAGCCGGATACGATCATCTTTCCGCACAGAGCCGGCTGAGTTTCCAACAGCTCGGGGAGTTTTGGCATATCCCTTACCTCAGCGCAGCCGAAGAAGGGACTCTCCGGAAAAACACCGAGTGTGGCGATTACGCCGTTTGACTCGCGGTCGATGTGAGCCGGAAAGCATACACCGTCAAACTGTGAGACAAGCGCCGGTACCTCGTCGATGGTTATCGTAGTTGCGTTTGGCAGCAGATCCTCTTCAGTGCCGATGACCTCATCGTTCATGTCGAGAATAAGCTGCTCGCCGAAGATATCGACGCGGTTCTTTATCCTTATGCGCCGTTCATCAACAAGATCGTTGAATGAAAGAGCCTGCTCAAGCGTCTCAAATATACATACTATATGTATATCCTCTGCGGTGGTAAGCTCCATTCCGGCAACCGGGATAATTCCGTTCCTGCGCGCTGCCTGCCAGAAAGCCGGACAGTTGCGGCAGGAATTGTGGTCTGTCAGTGCAACGATATCGAGTCCGCACAGCGCAGCCATTCCGGCAATGTTGTTCGGAGTCATATCGTCGTCTCCGCATGGGGAAAGACAGGAGTGAATGTGAAAGTCGTAATAATAGCGGTTCATATCATAAACATTCTGCAACCATAGCCGAAAGCTCAAAGGAGTTCTTTTCTGAGCCGAGCACGTTGATACCCTTGTCCTGAGCTACCGAGCGGACGCTTTCATCAAGCTGTACGCCTTCAGCCAGTACAATGCAGGCAACGTCGGTCAGTGCGGCAACCGCAGCGATGTTTATGTTGGACATTATTGTTATCCATGCATCGCCGGAGGAGGCACGTCCCATGACCCAGCTGAGCAGGTCTCCTGTGTAGCCGCCGGTGATCTCGCGGTCGCCTTCAGCTATGACTATCCGGTCAAGTCCGTATTTTGAAGCGAACTCATTCACTGTCATCTTGGTTTCCTGCCTCCTTCTGAAGACGTTGATTGGTAAGTATGACGCAATCCTCAAAGCTTGCCTCGCCGCGGATCACGTCCTCGGCAAAGGCACGGCAGGTGGGTGCGCCGCATGCTCCGCAGTCAATGCCCGGCAGAGCGTCGCGCAGACGCTGAATGTCGGCCATAAGACGTATAGACTCGCTGATGCTTCCGCCGAGGCGTCCGATCGGAGTGTATTCGGGCATGCTGTTCATGATATAGCTTTCGGGGATATAATCACCCGTAACAATGTTGTTCTGCGTTACCGGCAGATATCTGCGCAGTGAGTGCAGTCTTGCCTTGGCGATGTAGGGATTTTCAACGGACATGACGCCGCCTACGCATCCTCCCGGGCAGGCATTCAGCTCGATGAACTCCAGCTGTGGCATATTACCCGTCTCGATAAGGTCAAGAACGTGAATTACATTATCTATGCCGTCAGCGGCAAGATATTTGTCGTTGAATATCGCGGAGGATTCGCCGCCGGCAGTCGCCCAGCTTATGCCTACCTTGCCTGACTTCGAAATGGGAGCGGCGGGTGTTTCACCGCGCTTCATAACGTTGAGAAGCATGAAGTAGATATCGCTGATGGCAATTACCTCATCGACGTCACTCTTGAATCCGGGATAGTCATTGCCGACATAGCTTACCTTTGCCGGACATGGAGAAATGAAGAAGATTCCGATATCGCTGTCGTCAAGCTCGGGATGTTCATCCTTTGCCTTTTTGCGGGCAAGACGGGCTGCAACCTCGATAGGCGGAAGAATCGGCATGATATGGTCGCTGAGCGACGGAAAACGCATACCGATAAGTCTGACGATTGCCGGACAGGCAGAGCTTATGACCGGCTTGACTGCCATCTCATTGCTGAGATAAAGGCGTGTGTAGCCAGAGACCTGCTCAGCGGCCTGCGCAACCTCAAAGACGTCATCAAAGCCGATTTTCAGCAGACCGTCGAGTACATAATCGATGTCATCGAGCTCCTCGAACTGTCCGAACAGAGCCGGAGCGGGAAGAGCAACGGTGTACTTGTAATCGCTTATGCGGTCGATGGAACTGCATACAGGCTTCTTGGCGTGATGCGGACAGGTTCTGATACACTCACCGCAGTCAATGCAGCGCTGCGAATTGATCACAGCATGCCCTGACTTAATGCGTATTGCTTCGGTCGGGCAGTGCTTTATGCAGGCTGTGCAGCCGTGACACTTGCTTTCATCGAGTGCGACCGAATGTTTGTAAGTATTCATATCTGTACCATAATGTATCGCAGCTGTAAAACTGCGTTATTCATACGGGATATCAGAAAATCAGCCGGTAATTGCTACCGACATGGTGATGGTGGTACCCTGACCGACGACCGTGTCGATTTTCATGGAGTCGGTATAGCGCTTCATGTTGGGAAGTCCCATACCTGCACCGAAACCGAGCGAACGTACGTTGTCAGGTGCGGTGGAATAGCCTTCGCTCATTGCAAGATCAACGTCCGGGATACCCGGGCCGCTGTCAGTAAGAATGATCTCAATGCGGTCCTCATAGACCAGAACGTCGGCAGTGCCGCCGTTGGCATGAATGACCATGTTGATCTCGCCCTCGTACATGGCGATGGAAATTCTGCGGATTATTTCGGGGGGAATGCCTATCTGTCTGAGGTTTTTCTTTACCTGAACAGATGCCTGACCGGCGGAGGTGAAGTTGTCTCCGTCCACCTCAAAGTGAAATCTGATAGCCTCACTCATCGGCTTCACCGGTCTTGTTGAGTCCGTTGGAATAAAGCTTTCCGCAGGCCTCGTACATTCTCATTTTTGTTGCCATTATGACAACGCCGCTTTCCTCTGCAAGCTGTATCATCTCAGGGGTGGGACGCTTGGAGCGGACAAAAACGATGCACACCATGTCCATCATTTCTGCCGTGCGTATCACCTGAGAATTGACAAGACCGGTCAGAAGAACTGCCTGATTCTTGACATAAGCCAGAACATCGCTCATCATGTCGCTTCCGCAGGCGGAGTAGACATGATCGCCAAGTCTGTCTTCGTTGCAGATGACTTCGGCGTCTAACAGCTCCTTGATAGTTGAGATCTTCATTTCTGATTATCCTCTATTCGATGTCTTGATTTTGACTTCGCGTCAGATTACTGATACTTTGCGAGAATCTCAGGCATATCATCAGCGGTAAGACGTCCGTAGACCTCATCGTTGATGGTCAGAACAGGTGCAAGACCGCAGGCGCCGATGCAGCGGCAGGCGGTGAGGGAGAACTTGCCGTCCTCGGTGCACTCTTCCGGTCCGATGCCGAGAATTTCAGAGATCTTGTCAAGGATATCGCCGGAGCCCTTGACGTAGCAGGCAGTACCCATACATACGGAGATGTGATACTTGCCCTTCGGGGAGAGGGAGAACATGGAGTAGAAGGTGGCAACGCCGTAGACCTCCTCGAGAGGAACGTTGAGTCCCTCAGCTACCATGAGCTGAACCTCGTAGGGGAGATAGCCATAGATTTCCTGAGCGCCCTGAAGAACAGGCATAACTGCACCGGCTACATTCTTGTTTGCCTCGATGAGAGCCATGAGCTGTGCTTTCTGCTCCTCAGTGCCGCGGAAGGGAATCTTGCTGATTGTTTTGCGCATGATTTTTCCTCCTTGTTTGGTGTTTGTGGTAATTGCTGTCATGCTGTCGTATGCCACGCCGCATTTATACCGAAATGAGAGCCGCTTCGCGATAAAACGAAGATGCGCAGATCGATAAAAAGCGGCACGTTATAGCATAAATGGTCGTAATACGACCAGACTACACTGTATTATAACAGATATATTTGAAAAAGGCTATATCTAATAGACAATTTTTTAACAAATATTTATGGTAAATTCTTTTCATAAAGTTTGGGTCGGAATTTTAGGCAGATTGCACATTCTGCGCAGTAATAAGTACATCAAGCGGATAAAGCCCTGCGTGAACAAATTTTGCGGAAGATTTTGTGAAGACACTTGCAGGTGCTTGACAATCTTGTTCTAACGTATTAGAATGAAGTCGTTCTAACAGATTAGAATTATTGGGAGTGATTATTGTGTCTGCACCGAAAATATTCGAGAGTGAATACCGTTTCTGCCTTATCCTGTGGGAGAATGAGCCGATTGCGAGCGGCGAGCTTGCAAAACTCTGTGCTGAGCGTCTGGGCTGGTCAAAAACTACCACCTATACGGTCATAAAGCGCCTGTCCGACCGCGGCGTAGTCAGAAACGATAAAACCGTCGTGACTGCACTTATCAGCAAAGAGGAGGCGCAGATAGCTGAAATTGACGAGCTGGTTGAAAAGAAGTTCGAGGGCTCGCTTCCGGCTTTTATCGCCGCGTTTACACGAAGCCGCAAGCTTTCGGAAGAGGATATTGCAGAAATAAGACGCATGATTGATGAGTAAAACGAGTAGAAAAAAGAATGAAAACAAGTGAAAGGAGCTGTAAACAGTGGAAGAATTGTTTCTGAGATTTCTCAATGTCAGCATAAACGCAGGCTGGCTGGTGCTGGCGGTATTGCTCATCAGATTTATATTCAGAAAGGCGCCGAGATGGATAGTATGTCTGTTGTGGGCGCTGGTTGGAATAAGACTTCTGATGCCGTTTTCTATCGAGAGCGTATTCAGTCTGATACCAAGTGCTGAAACGGTGCCGCAGGAAATACTGCTCGAGAGTCAGCCGCAGATATACAGCGGTATACCATATATAAACAATACAGTCAATCCGGTTATCTCCGACAGCTTTGCACCGAATCCGGGCGACAGCGCAAATCCCCTGCAGATATACAGCTTCATCGCTTCATGGATATGGCTGCTCGGACTTGCTGCAATGGTAATCTATGCAGCGGCAAGCTGGATAATGCTGAAACTCAGAGTCAGAACCGCCACACGTATGCGCGATAATATCTTCCAGTGCGAAACGGTTGATTCTCCGTTTGTGCTGGGATTCATCCGCCCGAGAATCTATATGCCGTACAACATCAGCGACGATGAGAGCCGGTATGTAATTGCTCACGAGCAGGCGCATCTGCACCGCGGTGACCATCTGATAAAGCCGCTGAGCTTTCTGCTGCTGTCGGTCTATTGGTTCAATCCGCTCCTTTGGGCAGCGTACATACTGCTCTGCCGCGATATTGAGCTTGCCTGCGATGAGCGTGTAATAGGCTCGTTTGACGAGAGTGAACGCCGTGGATATTCAAGCGCACTGCTCGATCAGAGCATCAGCCGCCGCAGGATAGCCGCCTGTCCGCTTGCTTTCGGCGAGGTAGGGGTGAAAGAGCGCATAAAGAGCGTGATGAATTACAGAAAACCCGCATTCTGGGTAGTTATTGCGGCACTTGCTGTGTGCGCAGTTACAGCAGTATGCTTCCTGACAGACCCTGCCGGAATAAAACTGACTCAGCTTGACGATTCCGGTGATTACTCACATCTGACCGACGGGATAACATACATTGAAGTATTCTCCGGTGTCACTTTTGAAATAGTTTCCGATTCAGATATCGGCGAGGTTCTTGATTTCGTCGGGGATATCAGAATATACCGTGCACCGTTATCCAAAAGCCGCGACGAAGAACGCGACAGCTGGAACAAGATTGTGCTGAAAAGCTATGACGGTGTGCTTTCGTACACTGTTATCTGCATCAGCTATGATTACCGCGAGCTGTGGATAGCCAACGGAGTGAAGCCGTCGTACAGCTACCGCGTGGTCGATCCTGAGGCAATGCGCAGTTTCTTTGACAGATACTTTGCCAAAGATGAGGAGAATGCAGACAGCGATTATGAGCAGGAATGGCAGACCTTGTCGGACGATGTAACGTGGAACTGGGTTCAGATGTGGTATTCCCTGAATGCGGCACTCAAGCTCTCGGAAGATGCAATTAATAAAAGCAGTTTCACGTTCGGCGGTGCCCCGCATACCCCTGTTATCAGAATATCCTCAGTTGAAGAACTCGAAGCCTTCCGTCAGAGATATGGAAGAGATCTTGATCTTTCGTCAGAATCCGGAGGTGTGTCATTTGACGGGCTTACGAGCCGCTGTAATGACAGCTTTTTTGATGAGCGAACCCTGATTGTCGCGGCAGTGATATATCCGTCAGACGGCATTGCATGGAAGCTTTCCGGTATTTCAAATACCGACGGCTGTCTTCGTCTGCTGGTTTCGCCGGAGACAGAGGATATGGGCTGGCGCAAGACGGTTATATCATTTGTTGTGGTCGAGGTGGGTAATGAGTATATTGAACACTGCAACCGCTTTGATGCGCAGACGGGAGATGAGTGGGTGACTTCGGTGTGCTACGAGTATCATGACAGCCCCGACTGGGGAACGCCGACGCTCTATCTTAACAGTGATGGAACTGCGACCTTTATTTATTCGATGCTCAGCAGCTATATCGGCTGGGGAAGTTATTCCGTTGATGGCGATTATCTGACAATGAAAACTGATGACGGAATGTATGAATATACCTTCCGTATCGTTGATGATGATAAGCTGACATTTGTTGAAGATATGTCCTCACCGCTGCCGGAATATGCCTATTCAGCCGGAGCGCAGCCTCAGAGTTCGGTTCCAGACGGCGCGGAATTTGAGAAAAAAGATAAGTGAACACATGACAGCCGGCAAAGAAGAAAACATATGAAAATGCACCCTGCAGAGAGCTTTCCGCAGGGTGCATTTTTGTGCTTTGAATTTATCGTTGACTCATCAGTCAAGTTCGATTACGTCGCCGACACCGTAGTCGTCGCTGTCATAGTCGTAGTCGGTGTAATCGTCGAGATAATCGTCGAAATCAAAGTTATAATCGCCGTCGGTCATGCTTTCGAGGTCAAGTCCGCCGGCAAGGCAGGAGAGACAGGTGCAGGCAGAGCAGGCTGCACAGGCAGTGCAGGCGAGAGCGCAGGCAGAACAGCCGCTGCCGGGCTGACTGCGGTCATCGTAGGCGGCACCGGAGAACAGTGCGGCAAGCAGTGCAGTGACAAGGAGCAGTGCACCTGTGACGGTAAGCTTCTTTACAGTAAGTTTGTTCATTGTATTTCCCCCTTGGTCAGTGATTGGTAAAGTTTTTCTATATGATGCTGTTTATCAGCATTGAAGCAAGAATTATATCGGCAAGAAGAATGAGCCATGCAAGCGGTTTTCCGTATTTTGTTCTGAATACGCCGGATTTTTCAGCAGCTGACAGAACAGAATGAGCCGATAATATTATGCCGAAGAGAATCAGCGATAATCCAACGGAAAGTGATGCGAGTGAGATAAGCGCTGCAGGTATGGAAAGCACTGCGAGCGGAACAAGTGCTGCGCAGACCGTTTCAAAAATACGCACCGGACGGATCCGGCAGCCTGTAAGTGAGAAAAGCAGCCAAACCAGCAGAAGAAGGACGACAAAGTGCTCGCACCACAGTATTGCACCTGCGCCGAAAGAAGCGCCAAATCCTCTAAAGGTCTCTGCGGAAGGAATGTTATGTCCGATGACAGCAGTTCCAATACTGCCGCAGATGATGTGAAGGGGCAGCAGCCATTGCCAGCAGGCGGTAGAGCCGCCGGTCACTGTCTGTTCTGCGCAATGAGTGAAATCGAACATCAGCATTGACCGGAGCAGACTGCCGGTCTGCAGAAGTGAAGGCGGTAATGCTACCGGACGGCGCAGCGCGGGCTCTTCTTCCGGAAGAGCGGAAAAAATATCGCCGCTGTCTTCGTCTTCGGTCACAGAAGTGGTTATGGCTGTATCGGTCAGAGGATCGTCCGCATTATCGGAAGCCCCGGAAACATCAACAGTTTCAGCAAAATCCGGAGCGACAGATACATCAGGCTCAGAAGCGTCTGCTGTAAGAACAGGTGAAGTAATTTCCGGAACCGATTCAGATGCCGCGGGCTCAGGTGAGAAATCTGCAGGCTCAGGTGAAAGTCCGGCAGAATCAGCTGCAGAGAGAACCGGAGCAGCCTCTGCGAAAGCGGGCTGATACTCTTCGGTCATCTCTTCAGAAATTACGATCCGGTCAGATACCTCAGGTGTACTGTCAGACGGAAGCTCCTGAATCTCAATTGATGCCTCAGCAGCGACACTTCCGGCAGTTTCGTCAGTATCGGCCGCCGGCAGGACGGTTTCAGGCGCATTTTCGGGCGGCGCAGGCGGTGCAGGTGTTGTTTCAATTGTTTCTGCAGCGTCAGCAGCCTTAGAGGCAGATCTGTCGGTATCAGCAGAGATTTCAGATGCAGGCACCTGCTTCTCCTGCTGAATTTCGGGAGTATATACCGGTGAGAAAACCGGAGATGCATCGTGAAGAAGTGCCGGCTGATCCTTGGGTGCAGGCGGTGGAACGAAGCGTTCACGGGGTGAACTGCCGCCGCGGCGTACTTCAGCGCTTCGTTTTCGCGGCTGCGTATATGGCACGGCTGTACCGCAAGCCGGACAGATTTCGCCAAAGACCTCAAAACCGCACAGCGGACACAGCGCCAAAATACTCACCTCCCTGCATTTTCCTGTATAAATAATTATACCCTTATTACATTATTGTTGTCAATATTTCTGTCGTTATCTGAGACCGGACCGTATATTATGTCAGCTTTCGCATAATTCTGCATGAGCAGGGACAAAATATCACTACAAATACAAAAGGGAAGTGATTTTTTGTCAGTATTCATACCCCGGGACACGCGAATAAAGAGTGTTTCAGGCAGACAGATATTTGATTCAAGAGGAAATCCGACGGTTTGTGCAAGAGTTGTGCTTGCCTGCGGAGCGGCAGGCGAGGCGGCAGTGCCGTCAGGCGCATCGACCGGCAAATTTGAAGCTCACGAGCTTCGTGACGGCGGAGGCTCGTACAACGGAAAGGGTGTTCTGCGCGCAGTTGAAAATATCGAGGCAGACCTTGAGCCGGCAGTGCGCGGCATGGATGCAGTCAACCAGCAGAGCGTTGATAACGCAATGCTGGCGCTGGATACAACAGGCAGAAAAACAAAACTGGGCGCGAATGCTGTGCTGGCAGTGTCGCTGGCGGCGGCACACGCGGCGGCAAAGGCATACGCGATGCCGCTTTACCGCTGGCTTGGCGGACAGAACGGCTGCAAGCTGCCTGTGCCTATGATGAATATCCTCAACGGTGGCGCTCATGCCTCGAATAATGTGGATATTCAGGAATTTATGATTGTTCCGTCAGGTGCGCATGATTTTGCAGAGGCAATGAAGATGTCGACCGAGATATACCATGCGCTCGGAAAGCTCCTGCGCAGCAGAGGCATGTCGACTGCAGTAGGTGATGAGGGCGGATTTGCGCCCGATCTTTCCAGTGATGAAAAAGCACTGGAGCTTATCTGCGATGCCATAGCGGCGGCGGGCTACGAGCCGGGGACTCAGGTTTCAATTGCACTCGATGCAGCGGCAGGAGAATGGCAGTCGGAGAACGGCTATCATCTTCCAAAAAGCGGGAAAAATATGACAGCAGGAGAGCTGACAGAATATTTTGCCCGCCTTTCGTCTGATTATCCGATTATCTCAATTGAAGACCCGCTCGGTCAGGATGATTTCGAGGGATTTGCCGCAATAACAAAGCGGCTCAGAGGAGTACAGATAGTCGGAGATGACCTGTTTGTCACAAACACCGAGAGGCTTCACCGCGGAATAGAGACAGGAAGTGCCAATGCCATACTGATAAAGCCAAATCAGATAGGCACACTTTCAGAAACGCTTCACACCATACGAATGGCGCAGGAAGCAGGCTATTCGACGGTTATCTCGCACCGCAGCGGCGAGACTGAGGATACCACCATTGCCGATCTCGCTGTGGCGGTCAATTCCGGTCAGATAAAGACAGGCGCACCGGCAAGAAGTGACCGCGTGGCAAAATACAACCGCCTGCTTGCAATAGAGCAGGAGCTGAGGTGCGGATATTGCATTGGGTCGTAGTGCGCCGCCTTGCGCGAATGATGGAGCCTGCAGCAGTGCGTCTGATGCAGGCAGGTCAGCGCCGCGCCGCAAGGGCGGCAAAGCGCCGTGACAGGATATAAATTCAGCGCCGTATGAGCAATTATGCTGCGGCGCTTTCCATAAGGAGTAAGTTATGTCAGTTTTTCTTGATTATGTAAAAGCTTTTGCCGTCGGCGGAGCATTGTGTCTTATCGGTCAGATTCTTATAGATAAGACAAATTGGACTCCGGCGCGCATACTGGTCGCCTACGTGACGGTGGGTGTGGCGCTGTCGGCTGTCGGGCTGTATGCACCGCTTGTCGAATGGGCAGGCGCCGGTGCTTCGGTGCCGCTGACAGGCTTCGGTCATCTGCTTGCTGAGGGTGTGCGCAAGGGCGTCAGAGAATCAGGCTTTATTGGAATCTTCAGCGGAGGAATAACCGCTGCTGCAGCAGGTATCACAGCGGCGGTGGTATTTGGCTTTTTATGCTCGGTTTTCGCAAAACCGAAGGACAAAAAATGACTGGTGTTGTCTGCAGAATGAAATGCTTCGACACAAAGAAATCTCCGCCCCTGCTGCCGGAAAAAGCCATCATAAAAAGAAATCCCCGACTGTCAGGCCGGGGATTTTGATTATGTGTTCAGAATCAGTCGCAGTATTCGCCGTTGTAATTTACGAGAACTGCATCAGATACGCCCTCGGTAGCGTTGAGACGCTCGATGAGGTTGTTGGGAATCTTGTTTTCAGCGATTTCAGCAGTGATTTCCATGTAGCGCTTGTTTGCGGTCTTGTTGCGGAGACGTGCGCCGGTCTGGGCAATAAGGGAATCGATCTGCTTTGCGCACTGCGGATGATAGCGGACTATCAGCAGGAAGGTGTTTGCCTTGCCGTTGATGTTGTACATGATAAGGCAGATTGCGGTGATAATGGCGGAGGAGGCAGCAGCAAAGATGTACTGCTGTGCGCCGACAACGATACCCATCGAGATGCCCCAGAAAAGGAACATGATGTCAACGGGGTCCTTGATTGCCGAGCGGAAACGGACGATGGAAAGAGCACCGACCATACCGAGGGAAAGAACAACGTTGGAGCTGATGGTGACGATGATAACGGTGGTGATGACAGTCATGAGCACCAGCGACATTGCGAAGGTGGAGCTGTAGACAACACCGCGGAAGGTCTTCTTGTAGATGAAGTAGATCAGCATGCCGAGTGCAAGCGATACAAGCATGGAAATAGCCGCACGTCCTATATCGAGCTGATTGGAGGAAAACTGCTCAAGAAAGCTGTTTTTGATAACGTCGTCGAAATTTGAGGTTGTAATGAAATTAGATGATAACATGGGGCATTTCCTTTCTGTAATATGTATTCTGAGTATCGCAGCACATTGCGAATTTGGAGAGCGACAGCTGTCTGCGGTCAAGGGGAGCAAGAAGCTTTCTGACCGTCTGTGGGAGGAAATCGTCATATTTGACCTCAAGGATCATTGTGCCTTCCTGCATTGCCGGAACGGTCAGCACATTACGGTCAAATATATCCAGCGAGCCGACAGCGGCGCGAAGGTCACTGTCGAAGGTGATGCGGACATTGCCGGCCTCACCGACATACGCCTCGCGGTAGTAGTCAACGATAACCTGCGGGTGCAGCTGCTTAAGCCGTGCATCTATAAATCCTGCACTGAGCGCCTGCTTTTCGCTGCCGAGCATGAAGTCGAAGTTGCAGTGCATCATCTGGCGGCACTGCTCAGGAGTTATTGTGGCAGACATCTTGGAGATGCTGTTGTCAAACTTGTCCTTTATCTCGAACTTGATGACACTGTCGCTGAGATTGTAGGTGCGTATACGCCACTTGCGGCGGCGGAAAACGCCTGCCTGCTTCTCGTTGTAGGAGCTGTTGTAGATATCATCAAAATACAGACTGCGGATAAAATAGCCGCCGTCCTGACTGTTTTCGTCACATGGCATAACTGAACCTATTGCAGCTGCAAGCGAATAATATTCCTTGTAGCTTATCATGTATTTCAGCTCATGCCTCAGAGGGTGTCCGTGGTATTTCAATAAAAGCTCACCGCCTTTGCTGAGAGTATTCGGCGCAAACGGTTCAAACAGGAATCGGTACGCTTATAAAGTATCACATTTAAGTATATTACATAAATCCCGGGTAATCAATACCGAATTTATGTCTTTCGACCCGAAGCTGCTGAAAACGCGGCTTATTTGTTCTCCTTGAGATAACGCTGCATTTCTCTGTCGGACAGCTCGAAGTTTGCCTGAAGCTGCTGTACGGCAAGGTCGGGCTTCTGCTCGAAGAATTTGCGCAGAACCCTGAGACTGGTCTCCCACGACGATTCGTTGGGGAAGCCCCAGCGCTCGCCCTGACGCGGAATCTCATCAGCAATGACAGCCGCCATTTCATCGAGTATCTTAAGCGTGCGCTCTGTGTTGAAGGTGTTGTTGAGATGGTAGCAGTAGGTCGAGATGAACTTGTCACGGAATTCTTCGTTTCTCAGAAGCTTGCGGATAAGTGCGTTGCTGAAGTCGGCAGAGCCGTGACCGCTTGAATCGAGCAGATGGCGCTGGATATAGTCATTGCGCCAGGTGCTTGAAGTCATAGCCCAGTCGAAATCGTAAATCATCCATCGCCACTTGCCTTCCTCAGTCTTGTAGCAGCGGATATTTCCAGTGTCGGTGTTTGCAAAGAAGGTCTCGACAACCCAGAAGTTGATGAGCGAATCAAGATCGACCTGCGAGCAGACATAATCGTAGTTTTCCTTGATTGTAAGATCGTGAGTGCGGCAGAAATAATCAAGATTTTCCCATGCATCAAGGGTGCCCTCGGGAGCGAATATCTGTGATTTTATCAGGTCAAATGAGCCTTCCTCATATCCGTATTTGCTCTCGATGTAGTCAGCATCAAGGCGCTCGCGCAGATAATAGAGACCCCAGTACTGACCGTTGATGTACAGTGCGCAGGCGCGGAATTCCTGATAGTCAATGTCCATCTGTCCGCGTACGATAGCCGGCACAATCTCGTCGCGCAGCTTGGCGCGGGTCTGATCCTGTCCGCTGGGGCGCAGAAGCAGGCTTCTGAATGTGCTTATGCCGGTCACGCTGTCGGGAAAGAAGGGGTAGGTCACTTCGTTTGCGCCGTAAATCTCGCGCAGTGAAAGCCGCAGACCCTTCTGGTCAAGTGAACGTGAATACTGACCGAAAATCTTTGCGCCGGCATCAAATTCAACGCATTTGGTTCCGCTCTCATCGTAGTACTCGATGTGGACCTCGCGCTCCCAGTCCTTCTTGTAGTTGTTGTACATACCCTCGATGAGTATGCCGGTTTTTGTTCCGAAAAGATTCTTTGGTGCCGATGAAAGGCTGACGACCGAAATGGAGTGCTTCTTCTCGACAAAATATGTCTGGGTCACGCACTGACTGGTCAGTTTTCCGTCACTGACAGCGGCCGCGCGGATTACAGTGGTGCTGTTGACGGTTATCGGCTGGGTGTACCGGACAGAGGAAGCTGTGGGAATTGAGCCGTCCACGGTGTAATAGACCTCGCAGCCTTCGGGTACGGTCAGCTCAACCTGTGTTCCGGAGGAGACATAGCCGCCGTCAAGGCTGAATACCGGCATCGGGGCGTAGCCTGTCGCACCGGAAGAACCGTTTGAGGCGCCGGGAGTGGGTTCAGTGAAGAAATATCTTGAGGTGACATCGCTTCCGATTCGTCCGCTTGAGACGCTGTCGGTGCCTTTTCCGGAGGCAAAGTGGTCGCAGATTCTTCCGTCGGGCTCGGCAAGGTAGAAATCCTCACCGCCTGCGTTTATCCTGATTGACGAATGAAGCTCGTCTGAGTCGGTCGAGTCGGTGCCGTCGCAGTATATGACAATATAGCCGCCGGCTTTCAGAGTAATATCCGGAAAGCTGAACACCACCTCGCCGGGCGTCTGGGCAATGGTATAGCCGGCAAGACTGACGTCCTGTGAGGTGGAGTTGAATATCTCAATATAGTCGCGTGTGAATTCAGAGAGATTTCCAGATACGCTCAGCACCTCGCTGAAGAGAACACCGTTGTTGATATTGGGCGAGGGGCGCTCGCCGAGCTCGAAAGCGCCCGTATCGTTCGGCTGACCGGGTGTGGGACGTGCAAAGAGCTTAAGACCTCCGTCCTCAGCGCCGGCAGGATAGCCGCAGGATATATTCGAGGGCATATCGGTTATGGTGTGCGATGAGCATACGGCGCCCTGATTGCTGTACAGGGTTATGGAGTCGTCCTCAGGACTCAGGGAGAATCCGGTGTGGAACATTCCGGCAGAATCGGTTGTGTTCTTGCCGTCGCAGTATATGACAAGATAGCCGCCGGAGGGAATGACAGTGCCGTACGGAAACACCCATTTCGAGGGCGCATCGTTGTTGTCAGTGAGGGAATAGCCGCTCATGTCGGCATCAGTATCGGTGGGATTGTAAAGCTCCACCCAGTCGCCGTAATCGCCGTCGGCATCGTAAAGAATATAGGTGTTGTCGGTCATGAATTCGCTGATGATGACGCCGTTGCCGGTGTACTCAAGATCATCAGGGTCAGAAGCGCTTGAACCGCCGTTCTTTTCGAGCGGAGTGGGGGAGGCAAACCATACATAGCTTGAGGAATTGCCGTCGTCAAGTCTGCCGAATGATACATTTGACGGACTCTCGCCGATCTCGACTCTGGAAATGATGTTGCCGTGGCGGTCGTTGAGACTGATTATCTCGCCGCGCGAAGAAAGCTTGAAGTTTGCATGGAGAAATCCGTTTGCATCAATTCCGTTGAGACCGGAAAGATATACAAGTGCGTAGCGGCCCGGGTCGATGGAAAGACCGCGGAGCTGAAAACGCAGGGGGATATTGTCGGTGTCGGTTATGTAATAATCGTTCAGATCGACCGTCTCACCGGTGGGATTATAAAGTTCGATCCAGTCGTAATAGCACCCGTCAGCAGCAGGCGCAAAGGCCGAGTTTGATGCCATTACCTCGTTTATGATTACTGAGCCGGTCGATGCCATTCCGGTGTTATCGGCAGTGCAGGCAGACAGCAGAGATGCTGCCAGCATTGCGCAGATGACCATACAGACCACTGCACTGAATAAATTCTTCACTGATTATCCTCCATAGAATGAACATGAATTCATTGATGAAAAGCCCTGTGACAGGCTGAATAATTGCTGAACAATTAAAACTAATTATATTTACAGGCAGATAAAAAGTCAAGCAAATTGGCGCTTTGTGTCGGTTGTGCAGATATAAATTCAATCTTTGTTCATAATCCGGACAGCATATGCACATAACAGCAGTGCTGTGCCTGTGTGAAGCCTTCTGCAGACAGGTTATTTATGAACAAAATATGGCTGGATTGGATATTGAAATTGCATTTTGTCCATGTTATAATACAAAATAACTATGCGGACGCGGCACCTTTGCCGGCTGTCCTGAGAAAGGAGCGTATGCTGTACGGGCACCTGCAGAAAAATAGCGGCAGTGCTGATGGTGTTCATGCTGTTGATTGCATTCCCACTCACAGCGGGAGCAACTGCAGGCGGAAACTCAACCGCCGGTGAAACCACAACTACCAGCTATGTAATATCGACAAGCCCCAGCGAAAGTCTCGGCTCGGTCACATTCAAGAGCTCGAACAGTACACGCGTTGAAGTGGGCAAATCCACAACACTTTACATCACCATCAAGGATATGAGCGGCTCGCAGGCTACAACCTTCTCCTGCTCGAATACCTCGGTGGCTTCAATCGAGAAAATCAATAATACCTGCGTCAGAGTTTACGGACTCAAGGACGGCGAGGTTGTCATTTCGGCAACGGTCGGCGGAAAGACGGCAAAATACAGCCTCATCGTCGGCAGTGCGCAGACCGCCGGCGGAAACGGAGCGGCAGGCGGCGTAACAACCCAGACCAATGCATACAGCGACGTCGAGCTGGATTTTTCCAATCTCGGACAGGATCAGCTCTCGCAGTTCATCGAGCAGAACAAGCAGGACGATGCGGCAACCATAATCATGGGAATAATCGGCTGGACAGCGATCATAAGCATATTCAGCCTTGTACTGTCGGTTATTTTCCGAAATCGCACCCCGAAGATGAATATGTACCCCGGCTCGAGAACGAGATTCAATACCGGAAGCTACACAGGCAAGCAGAAAAAACGCCTGCTGCCTGACCATTACTACCGCAGCATAAGAAAATACTGATATCCCGCCTCAGATGCGGATATCGCAAATCCAGTCATTATTTAAGGAAGTGTCATTGATTATGAAAAACAAGATACAGTCCCTCATCGACCTTATCATAGGTGTTCTTTTCCTTGCTGTCGGTGCGGTTCTTCTTTTCATGGAGAGCGGCATGAAGCTTGTCATCGGTCTTGCTGCGGCAGATCTGCTGTTCGGTGCGGCACTGCTCATCAGCGGCATCATCGGCATGACAAAGCGCGGCAATGATGAAATCGAAGAGCCTGAAGAGGCTGAGGAGAAGCCGGAATATGACTGGAACGCTCCTGTGGAGGAGAAGGCTGAGATTCCTGCTCCTGCAGCTCCTGTTGTAATTGAGCAGCCGGAAGAGCCGGTCAGACAGGAAAACAGCGTAGAGGCACTCACCGCACGTGAAGCAGAGCTGAGAAAGCTTGTCAAGCAGCGCCGTGCAGATGCACGTCAGGCAGCTGAGGACGCTGACCGTGCAGCCGCTGCAGCTGCTGCAGCCGAAAGAGCGCTTGTTGATGCTGAGAATGCAATGAAGAACGTTTCTGACAATGAAAAGCGTGCATATCTCGCTCAGATAGACCGCCTTGCAGACGAGGCGATGGATAAGTCCCAGCAGGCAGCCTTCGCAGCAAGAAAGGCAAAGGTTACCGAGAGAGCCATGCAGGAAGCTGTTGCCGAGCACAGAAAGGCAATGGACGCAGCTGCAGAAGCGATGATGGCTGCAGAAGAGGCTGAGTGGAACAGCCGCTGAGCATAATATTGATAAAATATCCCGTCCGTCGTGGAACGATGGGCGGGATTTGCTGAATTTGTAAATATCAGGGAGAGTGAACACATTGCCGTGTCCGCAGAAGAATATCCGTAATTTCAGTATAATAGCTCACATCGACCACGGAAAGAGCACCCTTGCCGACCGTATCCTTGAGAAGACCTCGGCAGTCAGCTCGCGTGAGATGGAAGCACAGCTGCTTGACAACATGGACCTCGAGCGTGAGAGAGGAATCACCATCAAGGCCAGAGCAGTAACCCTTACCCACCGTGCCGATGACGGTGAGGAGTATGTATTCAACCTTATCGACACCCCGGGTCACGTCGACTTCAACTATGAGGTTTCCCGTTCTCTTGCCGCCTGTGAGGGCGCGCTGCTTGTTGTCGATGCAAGTCAGGGAATCGAGGCTCAGACACTTGCAAATACCTATCTTGCGGTTGATGCAGGTCTGGAAATCGTTCCGGTAATCAATAAAATTGACCTTATTTCTGCCGATCCCGAAAGAGTCGAGCACGAGATAGAGGACGTCATAGGCATACCTGCTGTCGGCTCACCGAGAATTTCGGCAAAGGTCGGTCTTAATATAGAGCAGGTGCTCGATGCTGTTGTGAAAAATGTACCGCCGCCCACAGGCGATGTCAAGGCACCTCTTCAGGCTCTCATTTTCGACAGCTATTATGACTCCTACCGCGGTGTTATTGTTTATGTACGAATCAAGGAAGGAACAATAAAGACCGGCGATACAATACGAATGATGAGTACCGGCGCTCAGTTCGGTGTTGTCGAGGTCGGCCACATGAGGCCTACCAGCCTTGAACCCTGCAGTGAGCTTTCGGCAGGCGAGGTCGGATATATTGCCGCTTCGATAAAAACCGTATCCGACGCTATGGTCGGTGATACAGTAACAACAGTAAATAATCCTGCCGATGAGCCGCTTCCCGGTTACCGCAAGGTAAATCCGATGGTCTTCTGCGGAATCTATCCGGCTGACGGCGCGAAGTACGAAGATCTGCGCGAGGCTCTTGCCAAGCTGCAGCTCAACGATGCTTCACTTTCCTACGAGCCGGAAACCTCCATTGCGCTCGGTTTCGGCTTCCGCTGCGGCTTCCTCGGACTGCTCCACATGGAGATAATTCAGGAGAGACTCGAGCGTGAATACAACCTTGACCTGATAACCACCGCCCCCAGTGTTATATACCGCATAACAAAGACCGACGGCAGCGTGGTTTATATCGACAACCCGACAAACTACCCGGACCCCTCGCAGATAACCATGGCAGAAGAGCCGATGTGCGATGCTCACATTTACGCACCCTCGGAGTATGTAGGCAATATAATGGATCTGTGTCAGGACCGCCGCGGCATATTCAAGAATATGGACTATATCACCACCGACCGCGTGGACATCCATTATTTCCTGCCGCTCAATGAGATAGTATACGACTTCTTTGATGCTCTCAAGAGCCGCACACGCGGTTATGCTTCGTTTGACTACGAGCTTGCCGGCTATCAGAAGTCTGACCTTGTCAAGCTCGATATGCTTCTCAACGGCGAGATGGTCGATGCTCTGTCCTTTATCGTTCATAACGAGAAGGCATACGCACGCGCCAGAAAGATGGCGGAGCGTCTCAAGGAGAATATTCCCCGCCAGCTCTTCGAAGTGCCTATTCAGGCGGCAATCGGCGGCAAGATTATCGCAAGAGAGACAGTCAAGGCAATGCGCAAGGACGTTCTTGCAAAGTGCTACGGCGGCGATATCACCCGAAAGAAGAAGCTGCTCGAAAAGCAGAAGGAAGGCAAGAAGAGAATGCGCCAGCTCGGTACCGTCGAGGTGCCGCAGGAGGCATTCATGGCTGTCCTCAAGCTGGGTGACGACTGATAAAATGACAGCATAATAAAATAATGCAAAACAAAACACCGTACAGCCTGACATTCGCCAGACTGTACGGTGTTATTACTTTCTGTAATATTCTGATTAATTATAATAAAGCTTGCTGCTGATCTGCGTCATCGGAAACGGATTTTCATTTCGCCGAACCTTGCACATTGAGTTATTTCAACTATGCTCATTCTTTTTCTATTTGCAGCAGCTCAGCTTCCTTTATCCTGCTGTCAAGTGTTTCGGGCAGCGGCTGTATGAATTCTGCCCACGTTCCGTCAGACACTCTGTCTTCGTTGATAATTTCGCTCTTCCAGTACCAGCTGCCGTCAAATTTTGCTATAGATATTGTTCCGCGTACCATTCCGTCTTTGCTGATTTTGATTATGCTTCCGAATGCTTCAAATTCCTCCCAGAAAGCGGAGACGGTCTTTTCCTTATCTTCCAGACTGTAAACAGCATTCAGCTCATTTTCCGTCAGTTCGGCAGGATGATAATTTACGGTATCATCAGCCTCGTTATCAATCACAATATACCAGTTATAGTTTTCGTCGTCTGCATAGTAACCGGTCGCCTCGGCTGCAGAATCCTTCGCACAGTATAAATCTCCGCCGTTCCATATCATATCCCACATGGGGCTGTCAACCGGATATATACCGTCGACTTCCTCGAAGTGGTCATTGCTGCTGCCGTTGTAATAGTAGCAGAAGATATTCATCGGATATTCTAAAAAGACGTATTCGCCGCCTTTATATGTAACTGTATCCGAAATGTCTGCAGCTGGTCTGTCACACCCTGCAGGCAGAAAACAGAATGCCATAATCAGGCTTATTGCAGCTGTTATTCTTCTGATGCTGTTCATTCGTTTCATTCCCCTGTGTTATTCGCGTACCAGAAGTTCCAGCGCCTCGCCCAGGGGGACACTGCGCGCGTATCGGTTGTTCCACATGAATTCGTTGTAATAATGATAGCAATCTTCGGCGGTCATGAAATCATTGTCGAATGTGGTGTTGCAGTATTCGGGCACGATTATCTCAAAACCGTGCTCAAAGCCGCATTTTACCGTGGCATCGATGCAGTAGTCGGTCTGCAGTCCGGTCACCATCAGGCTTGTCTCTCCTTTTTCACGCAGATATTCAAGCAGGCCGGATCCTCTGAAGGGGCTGTTGACGCGCTTGTCGAAGATTTTTTCATCTTCCTCAGGTGCGAATCCAGTGTATATCTCAAATCCGTCGGTGCCGGGAGTCATCTGACTTCCCTCGCCGTCATCGTGTCTGACAAAGATAACCTCAGTTCCGTTTTTTCTCGCGGTATCGATAAGCCGGCCGACTCCAAGCACAAAGCGGTCAAAGGCAAAAAGACGGTAATCGGTAATTGCACGCTGAGCGTCAATAACCAGCAGTGTCATGGTGTTTTCGTCCATTCTTAAAAATGTTTATCATGATGATTATATGCCTGCGGGAATGCGGCTGTCAATATCGCGCATTGTAATATGCAGGAATATATGCTATCATTTTTTTACTTTGAGTTGCAGGAGGTGAATGCACTTTTTTGTGCGCATACCATGAAAATACAAAAGCAGACTGACATTGGCTCATATAAGCCGGACGGTATGACAGGACGCTTGCAGCAGCTGGTCAGAGATGTGGTAATACCATACCAGTACGATGTGCTGTGTGATAAAGCTTCTGATGCGGAGAAAAGCCATGTTGTGCAGAATTTTATAAATGCCGGAAAGGCTCTCAGGGGAGAGGATACCGGCGACGGCTTCTACGGAATGATATTTCAGGACAGCGATGCTGCAAAGTGGCTGGAAGCGGCAGCATATTCTCTGGCTGTCCACCCGGACGCGGAGCTTGAGCATACTGCTGACGGGCTGATAGAGCTCATAGAAGCCGCGCAGGATAAAGACGGTTATCTGAATACCTTCTTCACAGTGAAGGACAGGGAAAAGCGCTGGACAAATCTGCTTGAGGCGCATGAACTGTACTGCGCGGGACACATGATGGAGGCAGCCTGCGCATATTACGAGGCGACTGGCAAGAGAACACTGCTTGATGTCATGGTAAAAAATGCCGGACATATTTATGATATATTCATAACACAGGGACGCGCCGGATGTCCGGGACACCCTGAGATAGAACTGGCGCTGATGAAGCTCTGGCGTATTTCAGGTGATGAACGCTGTCTTGAACTGGCAAAGCATTTTGTTGATGTTCGTGGAATAGAACCGGATTATTTCGAAAAGGAAGCGCAAGCGCGCGAATGGAGCTACTGGGGTGCAGACGGAAAAGACCGCGATTATATGCAGTGCAGCAAGCCGGTGCGGGAGCAGAGCGATGCAGTGGGTCATGCAGTGCGCGCTGTGTATCTATATACCGCAATGGCTGATATTGCTGCTGAAACAGGCGATGAAACGCTGATTGAGTCATGCCGTCGTCTGTGGCAGAGCATCACATGCCGAAGAATGTATATTACCGGCGGTATCGGTTCGACTGTTCACGGAGAGGCTTTCAGTGTCGATTATGACCTGCCGGGCGACACAGCGTATGCAGAAACCTGTGCTTCGGTAGGACTTATATTCTTTGCATCAAGAATGCTGGAAAACGAGCTGCGCGGTGAATATGCTGATGTAATGGAGCAGGCGTGTTATAATACAGTTCTTGCAGGAATGCAGAATGACGGCAGACATTTCTTCTATGTAAATCCGCTTGAGTGTATACCGGGAATATCAGGCGAAGCGGCAGCGCACCGTCATGTGCTGACTCAGCGCCCGAAGTGGTATTCATGCGCCTGCTGTCCGCCGAATGTTGCACGTTTGATAGGCTCTTTCGGCAAATATGCCTACGGCGAAAATGCTGATACAGCATATTGTCATCTCTATGCCGCAGGAAGTGTAAATTTTGAAAACGGCATGAAGATTATCTGCAAAACTGACTACCCTTACGGCTTTGATGTGCACTACAGTGTTGTAACGGGCGGCCGGCTGGCGGTCAGAATCCCCGGCTGGAGTCAGGAGTTTTTGCTTGAAATTAATGGCATACCGACCGAAGTCAGACCGGAAAACGGATATATTGCAATAAATGCCGCAGACGGCGACGAGATAAAGCTTGCGTTTGACGATAAGCCGTATTTTGTTTATGCCAGTGCAGATGTTCCGCGTTTGCGAGGATATACAGCAATACGACGAGGACCGTTGGTGTACTGCTTCGAGGGAGCAGACAACCGCGGTGATGTCATCGGGCTTTCGCTGGTGCGCTCAGGAAAACTGACTGTACTGCCTTTTGACAGAGAGTTTCTTGGCGGTACAGTGAAAATAACAGCCGATGCGGTCAGAATCAAAACCTCTGATAAGCTGTATGATACTCAGCCTCCGGAAGAGGAGAGGTGCGCGGCAGTGGCTGTGCCTTATTATCTGTGGTGCAGCCGCGGAGAGAATCAGATGCGTGTCTGGATGAATGAAATAAAAGACACTGCACGTTAACGGGTGTTAACGTAGCGATTTAACGTGTTGAAATGTGTCGTCTTATATGGTAGAATATGGTCAACAAAGAAAAGGCTGGGAGGAAATCATGATGACAAACAGAGTAAACGATTATTGCGAAAGATTCCTGCAGTGCAGAGAGCTTGTGAAAGAAGCATTCTACTGGTCGGCAAGCTATTACACCATTCCGATATGTGCGGCTATTCTGTCGGGCAGTGAGCGTGAGCTTACTGTCGAAGACCTTAAGATGTACAGAAATATGATAAAGGGGCAGACCGGAGTTTTTTCAAATTTCAGGGGTCTGGTACAGGAGCCGATGGCATGTATGCTTGCAGTATCTGATGATCCGGAAGCTCTGCTCAGAAATTCGCTCGCTGCTTACGATGAACTGAAAAAGCACTTCACTTCGTCAGAATATCTGACTCTTGTTGCAATGATAATTGCCCGTCTTGCTGACAGCAGCGAGTTTACGGATATTGCGGAAAAAACACGTATGCTTTACAAACGAATGAGGAAGGCTCATCCTCTGCTGACTTCGTATGAAGACGGACCTTTTGCCGCAATGATGTATTTCTCCGGAAAATCTGAGGACGAGATAATAGAGGAGAGCGAAAAATGCTACGAGATGCTTTCCGGTGTAGTGTACAAAAATGTACTGCAGTCGGTAAGCCATGTGCTTACCCTCGGTGAGGGTGAAGTCAGCACAAAATGCGATAAGTTTGACCGGCTTCACAGTGCGCTTAAGCAGAGAGGATACAGCTTCGGCAAGGATCTTCATAATGTCACACTCTGCGCACTCAGCATAATGCCTGCTGATGTCGACACCATAGCAGACGATATTACTGCAGCGGCAGATATGCTCAAGGGCAATAAGGGCTACGGTGTTTTCGGCGCATCAAAGCGTGAACGTCTGATGCATGCCGCTATGATAGTCAATAATTGCTATGTTGCTGCAGATAACGGCAATGCTGCTCTTGGCGATACCACGCTTAACTGCTCGCTTACAGCCACATTGGCAATAATTGCAGCACAGCAGGCTGCAACCATGGCGGCCATAACTGCTGCGACAGCGGCAAACAGCGCATCTAATTAATTTATGTTCAATATCTGTTAACAGCACCCGTGGTATCATCGACCTGTGAGGTGGAATACTGTTAACGGAGGTGCTGCAGATGATAAACGAGAGAAACGGCAGACTCGGAATTGACGACCTGCTGGAAAATGACCTGACAAGCTACGAGTACTTTCATTCTCTGCCGAAGGATATTCAGCAGAGGGTGGTACAGCACGATTTCGGCTCCTTTGCCGAGATGAATCAGTATGTCAGCCAGATAAGAAAAATGAGGCAGTAAAAGCCGAACCGCCACGTCGCGTCACCCCGACGCGGCGGGCC
>JAZNOP010000104.1:0-6860 GCA_045580875.1 Acutalibacteraceae bacterium | reverse complement strand
CCCTCTGACGAGGGAGGTGGCTCGCAGAGCCGGAGGGAGAGAAAAATTTGGCTTAAATCTGCGATTTGTCTCTCCCTCAGTCAGCTTCGCTGACAGCTCCCTCGTCAGAGGGAGCCGCCTTACGTCACTGCTCGTCTTACTAACATAAACCAAAATTTACCGGCTCTGATATGGTCGGTAAATCAATTTCAGACGTTTAACTAGATTATAGCAGAAATTGGAGATGTCGCAACTTTTTTTACATGATTACACACAATCCGGGTGGTAAGATATGGACACAAGGCGAAAGCCGGAACGAAAACGAACACAAACACAATTTCAATAAACGGAGGTGAATCTCATGTTCGTTATCAAGGGAGAAAATAATCGCATTCCTATCAAGGTGTGGCTCGGCAGTGAGCAGGATATGGACAATGCCTGCCGTCAGCAGGCGGATAATCTTTCCAACCTGCCTTTCGCGGCAAAGCATATATGCCTGATGCCCGATACCCACGCCGGCTACGGTATGCCCATAGGCGGCATTCTGGCAGCCCGCGGGGTCATCGTACCCAATGCGGTGGGCGTTGACATCGGCTGCGGCATGAGCTTCGCCGCTACGAATATCCGCCTTGATTCGATAAGCGATGTGAAGACCGGAAGCGGCTCGCTCCTTCAGCTTATCGTAGGCGAGATTATGCGCAATATTCCGGTCGGATTCGATCACCATGCCCAAAAGCAGCCCAGCGCCGCCATCGACCGCGCTATTCTTGAGTGCGACAGACTTGTGCGTCAGCAGAGCCTGATCGAATCGCTCGAGGACGGCTACTATCAGATAGGTACCCTCGGCGGAGGAAATCACTTCATCGAGATTCAGGTCGACGATGAGGGATATATCGGATTAATGCTCCATTCGGGAAGCCGTCACTTCGGTCTCTCGGTGTGCAAGCATTTCAATCTCATTGCCCGCGATCTCAACGAGCGGTGGTATTCGCCGGTGCCGCGCGAGTGGCAGCTGTCATTCCTGCCGGTTGATACTCAGGAAGGCATGGATTACATCTCGTGGATGAATCTTGCACTTGACTTTGCGGCGGAAAACCGCGAGCGCATGATGAATGTGGTCAAGGATATTTTCCTGCGCAGAGTGTATGATTTCACCCGTCAGCAGACCGAGTTCACGCAGGAGATAAACTGCCATCACAACTACGCCGCACTCGAGCATCACGGCAGCGAGAATCTCTGGATTCACCGCAAGGGCGCTACCCGTGCGCGTGAAGGAGAACTGGCGGTAATTCCGGGCGCAATGGGCTCCTACAGCTATGTTGTGGAGGGTCTGGGTAATCCTGATAGCTTCTGCACCTCGTCTCACGGCGCAGGCAGACTCTATTCCCGAAAGGGTGCAATGGAGAAATTCAGCACCCAGACAGTCATTGAGGATCTTAACACTCAGGGAGTAATCCTTGGCAAGAAGAACCGTCAGGACGTCGCGGAGGAAAGCCGGTTTGCCTACAAGGACATCGACGAGGTCATGAGCAATCAGTCCGACTGCGTCCGTCCGGTAAGACGCCTGCGAACAGTCGCAGTGGTCAAGGGATAACCCAAAATTTACACCCGCCTTACTGTGTCCGGAGTAACGACCTTTTCACTATTCACTGTTACTTCTTCACTTAATTTGTATACTCGCCGCTTATTTCGCGGATTCGGCTCGACACATGAGCTGTCCGGAAGGCGCCCGCCGGTAGGCAGGGGTGTGCCGCGGCTGTATAGACTATAGCGGCTAAAATCCGCTGATGGCGGTTCGATTCCGCCGCTGATTTAAGGATCAGTGCTGGTTGCACCATTGGGAAATGACTTTTAATCATTCTCTCCACCATCATTTTCAGAACGGGAAGCCCGATGCGCCTGAGGAGCCGTCAGGCGGTGTCCTGTGCCGGATTCGTCCGGTATCGGGGCATCGTTCTGCGGCAGCCTGAGCAGAGCTGACGCTATGCGGCAGGGAGGATACCGCGTCGTCCGAGGTCATGCCATCTGCATTGCGCAGACCGCCGACCGACACCGCCGCTCAATCCCCGCCCCGCCGACGCACTGCGGCGCACGGTCAACTTCCCAACGCATGCAAGGCGGTTATAATCCGCTTGAAAATATATATTCCTATGAGGGGGACGAACATGATGCAGAATAATACACTTCCGGATAAAATTGAGCAGAAAGTGTTTAATTATCTTTCAGTCATGTCATTCCCTTATACCGACATCATCATTGAACAGATAACGACAGCAAAACGCGAAGTTGTCGCCCAGCCGTGTTACGTCGACCTGAAATACACTGTCGATCCGACAGTCCGCAAAATTCCGCAGCTGCCTTCTGTCACTCCGCTGAATGTAAATTACTGCGACGGCAAGGAACTGAGGGCAACGCTTATCCTGTTTGTTCGTGACGGCTGTGTTGAATCGATTGAGCTTGATTCATGGCTCGTGGAGAAAACCGCGCAGGACGTGTATGAAAACAGACCGATTGACTGGAACTGCTTTTTTAATGCAGAACCTCTTATCTATATTGATTCATGGAGTGAATTGAGTCATGAATAAAAATATACATTTCACGCATCTTAATCGCAATGAGGTCTATGCACTGCTCTGTGAGGCACGCACAAAGCCAAATGTGTATGCCGCATATATCAGAGGGCAGCGATGTGCAGACTATGATTCATTTTTCAATGAATTTTCCGCTTCGCTCCAGTTTCCGGATTATTTCGGAAGCAACTGGGCTGCTTTTGATGAATGTCTGACCGACCTTGAATGGCTCAATATTTCCGCTCTGGTAATTCTCATCGAGGATTTCAGACTGGTATTTGCTGATGAAACAGCTGCAGACAGAGAGCTTTTGCTCAAATATCTTGATATTGCTGCGCGATACTGGGCAGATGAGCAGAAGATACCGATAGAAATTTATCTGAACAACTAACTACTGCCAAACGAAAGGAACGATACAACATGAAGTACATAATCACTGATAATCAGATTGGATACCTCTCCCGCAACGGTCAGTTCGTCAAGGTGCTTGCACCCGGCGTCTATCACTACCCTGCAGCCCTCGGCTGGAAGGTACAGCTGACCGAGGCGCGCGGTGAGGTCAATACCTGCTCCATTCCGGTGCAGCGTCTGCGCGAGGACGGGTTCTTCGCTGCAAACACTGTAGAGCAGCTTGTCCCGGGCAATGCTTTTGCATTCATCATCGTGGACGGCAAGCCGGTGTCCTGCGTAAGCGGCACCACTGTGCTCTACTGGAACCGCTTTGAGCAGGTGGAGGTAAAGCTCTGGACTCCGGAATCTCCGGAGATGCCGGAGGATTTCCCCCGCGAGCTCCTGGCTGTGATGAACAGCTCTCAGGTCAGCCGTCTCTCGGTGCCGATAGGCTCGGTAGCGATGCTCTACTACGATAACCGCTTCGTGCGTGAGCTCTCCACCGGTGTCTACTGGTTCTGGAAGAACGGCGTTGAGGTAACCCGCACTCAGGTCACTGTTGCAAAGCAGCTGCTTGACCTGCCTGCACAGGAGCTTCTGACCGCTGACAAGGTCACTGTCCGGGTGACCATGGCGCTCGAGTATACCATCACTCAGCCGAGGGTGTTTGCCGAGCAGCTTTCCGGCGGTACTGAGCAGCTTCGTCTGGCGGCACAGCTCGCTCTGCGTGACTATGTCGGCAGCATGAAGCTTGAGGAGCTTCTTGAGAGAAAGTCGGAGTTCTCCGGTTTTCTGCTTGAGAGACTTCGCGGCTCTGACTGCGCTGCATGGTGCGAGTTCTCCGGCGCCGGCATCAAGGACGTCATCATTCCCGGTGATATCCGCGAGATAATGAACACCGTACTGCTTGCTGAAAAGCAGGCACAGGCGAGTGTCATTGCCCGCCGCGAGGAGGTCGCCTCCACCCGCAGCCTGCTCAACACCGCCCGCATGATGGAGGAAAACCCGACCCTCATGCGCCTGAAGGAGCTCGAATACCTTGAGCGCATCTGCGACAGGGTAGACTCCATCAGCGTTTCCGGCGGTGCCGACCTGCTCGGTCAGCTCAGCGCTCTTGCAAAGAGAGCTGAGTAACCGGCAATGCTCAATTAAGCAGATATATCCGGAGTATCAGCGCCAGTTTCGCGCGGTGCTCCGGATTTTGTCCGCCGGTAAAGAATATCCTGCAAAAGCAAATAAACAAAACCAAACCCCTCACCTTCCGTGATTATCCGGACAGTGAGGGGTTGATTTATTCTGATACGCCCTTTTCGGCGAAAATTATTTTGCCTGTGCGTTGAGCTTGTCCATGAGGTTGGCAAACTCGTCGGAATTGACAGCCGGAAGCTCGCAATCGTAGGGAATGACGTCCCAGCTCTCGGTGAGAACGGTGCTCTCGCCGTCAGCTATGGTGACCAGTGCGCCGAGTGCCTCTATCTCGAGAGCGTTGGCATCGGTGTAGGATTCGAAGTTGCAGCCGTAATCAGCGTAGACGGCATCAGCGTCGAATACGAATGCCTTGCGAAGAAGCTGACCGTCGAGCAGATAGCCGCACCAGCCTGCCTCGTTGTTCATGCCGAACTTGAAAGCGCCGGTTGCGTTGACGTCCTGACGCAGGGTGATGTAGCGTGCAGCAGGAACGAATCTGTCATCGAGCATATTGTTGTAGGGCCAGTGAATTATAGCGCGGTTGGGCAGGGGAGCGCACTGACGGGTGTTCTGCGGAGCGACAGCGATACCGCCTGCGCGGCACTGAGTAATGCTCCAGGGGGCAAGCTCGCAGTCCTTGCCGCTTGCGTTGGTGATAGTCTGGACAAAGTCGATGTGTGCGCCGGTCTCAGCCATCTTTATTTCGATGGTGTAATTCATATTGATAGGGTGAGCCTTGGTGAAGACAGCGCCGCAATCGGTTGCCTTCCACTCAATGGGCTCGTCCTCGGGAGCGTAGGTCTCGGGGATACGCTCGGGAGTCCACCACAGACGGTGACCGCCGTAGAAGTGATAAAGCTCCTTGCCGAAGGTCTCCTTGATGCGGGGATCATCGACCGCAACGCGAAGCTCGGTGTCAGCAAAGAGGAAGCTCTCGCCGCCGAGTGCAGAAAGGGCGATGACACGGGGACCGACATCTACAGTGACAACAGCCTCGATGTCGCCGTTTGAGATAACAGCGCACTTGCCGAAGGGGGCAAATTCACGGGTAGTTACAGTAACAGACATGATAATGCTCCTTTGCTTGTTTGATTTGATTGTTATGATTGATTATTGATTCATGCCGCGCGCAGCGGCTTATTAAACACGGTCAGATACCTGTCAGGAATCGAGAAGCTGTGCAAGGGAATCCTCGCTGATATCGCCCTCATCGTCGGCGGCAGCTTCCTCGACAACCTCTTCAACGGCCTCGGCAATTTCCTCAATAAGGCTGTCATCGTCATCGCCGAAAATATCGGCATACTTGTCATCATCGGACTGCGGCTCGGTGTGCATATCCTCGAAGAGATATGCGTCCTCGTCGTCGCCGTCGCGGAAATCGGCTATCTGGTCAGCCATTGCCTTGAGGTCGCCGCTCTTGCGTGTGGGGACGGAAAACTTGCCCTTGAACATGGCGATGCGCTTTCTGTCCTCGGTCTTGCGCTTGTCAGCCTCGAGCAGCTTCATGATGAGCAGGATTATACCGGCAGTGGCTGCAAGCAGGGTCAGAATCTTGAAAAATGTATTCATTGTATTTCTCCTTCAGAATTAATATCCGGGAATCATTCGCAGAGAGCCCGGTAAATATCACTTTTCTTTATGCCGGAGAGCTTTGCTGCCTGTTTTGCGGCATCGCTGACCGACATTCCGTCATCGCACAGCTGACGTGCGTGTTCAATCGCCTCGTCGAGGGTCATTTCGTGTTCCTCGACCTTCTGTGCGCCCTCAATGACAAGGACGATCTCACCGCGCGGCTCTTCCTCGCGGAAGCGTGCTGCTGCGGTACAGAGGGTTGTTCGAATTACCTCCTCGTGGATCTTTGTCAGCTCGCGGACTATTGCACAGCGGCGGTCACCGAGCACCTTGGAGAGGTCGCGCAGGGTGGCGTAGAGCTTGTGGGGCGCTTCATAGAAGACCATGGTGCGTGTCTCGTCTTTTATGTCGTCGATGTGCTGACGGCGGCTGAGCTTGTTGTCGCTCAGGAAGCCCTCGAAGCAGAATCTTCCGGTGGGGAGACCGGAGACGGCCAGCGCGGTTGCCATGGCGGTAGGACCGGGAACAGCAAGGACTGTAATGCCGTTTGCAGCGCACTGCGCCACAAGATCCTCGCCCGGGTCGCTTATAGCCGGCATTCCGGCATCGCTGACCAGACAGCAGCTTTCGCCTGCGAGCAGACGGGCAACGATCTGCTCGCCGCGCTCGATGCGGTTGTGCTGATGATAGCTTATCAGCGGACGTTTTATTTCAAAATGATTGAGCAGCTTGAGGGTCACACGGGTGTCCTCAGCCGCAATGAAATCGCACTGTGAGAGCGCCTCGACAGCGCGGGGCGAGAAGTCGCCCAGATTGCCGATGGGTGTGCCCACCAGCGTGAGAGTTCCGCTCAAAGCGTTCACCTCGTTTGTTAAATTATGGGATAAATAAAATTACGGGATAAGAAAAAGTGGAGTTTCAGAAATTCGGAAAGTGCATTCCAGAATATAAAGTTAATACGGTGAATTTTGGTTTATGTTAGTAAGACGAGCAGTGACGTAAGGCGGCCCCCTCTGACGAGGTTAGCGAAGCGGCCGAGCGGTAGTGAATGACGTCCAGTGGACGTCAGAGCCGCGAGGTGACCGAGCCGCAGCGAGAGCTGTCAGCGAAGCTGACTGAGGGAGAGACAAATCGCAGATTTAAGCCAAATTTTTCTCTCCC
>JAZNOP010000103.1:0-6868 GCA_045580875.1 Acutalibacteraceae bacterium | reverse complement strand
CCTCCGAATTTACCGCGACCGCCGCACTTCCACCCCTCGCCGATATAATTCCGGCTCGGTCTTTGGGTCGGGCGAAGCCTGTGCATCACCGAAAGGTAATCCGCTGCCTCCGAATTTACCGCGACCACCGCGCCTGTCCACCCCTCGCCGATTGATATCCGGCTCGGTCTTTGAGTTAGATGCGGTTGGGCAACTGCAAATCTTGCTCCGCTATCCCAAAAATTCACCAAATCCACCCGTTCAGTATCCCGCACAAAACAAAACAGGCTGTAAACCCGGAGTAATCTTTCTCTCCTGATTTACAGCCTGTTGTATTTTTTTATTGCTTATTCAGCCGAATCGTTCTTCTTCGGAACTTCGATTCTGCCGTAGAGCGGTGCGGTGGTGTCGCGTCTTGCTTCTCTCTGCTCGGTGGGAGCTGAGCTGTTGTAGCTGCTGCGGTTGTTGCTGTAGCCGCCGCGGTTTCCGCCGCGGTTGCCGTTGTAACCGCCTCTGCCGCCGCGACCCTTGTTGTAACCGCCGCGGTTGCCGCCACGGTTGTTGTAGCCGCCTCTGCCGCCTCCGCGGTTGCCGTTGTAGCCGCCGCGATTATTGCCGCCTCTGCTGCTGTGGTTGACAAGAAGTCCCTCGCCGCCCTCATCAAGTCCGACAGGACCGATGACAACATGGCGCTTGACACCCTCGCCTACAGACCAGCTTGTTGCGCCCTCGACCTCCTGCACTGCAGTGTGGATAATGCGGCGCTCGTAGGGATTCATCGGGTCGAGCGCAAGATTCTTGTTGATCTTTACGCTGCGAGCCGCGGTCTTCTTTGCAAGATTCTCAAGAGAGCTCTCGCGCTTCTCGCGGTAGTTGCCGATGTTGATTGCTATGCGGTAATATTCCTCGTCGGAATTGTTTGCTGCAAGACTTACAAGATACTGCAGAGCAGCCAGTGTCTCGCCGCGTCTGCCGATGATGGCGCCGAGACCTTCACCGGTGAGATTGAGAGAGGCGCCGTTTTCCTCTTCGTTGGGCTCAACCTCGATGTTTACATTATCAAGACCCATTGCGCTGACGATGCTGCGCAGATAATCTGCAGCAATATCGCCCTGACTTACCTTGACTTCTTCTTCTTCGTAATAAACTCTTACCTTTGCATCGGAACCTCCGAAGAGTCCGAGCATCTTGCTTTTCGGCAGCTCAAGAACCTCAAAGCTGACATCGTCACGGCTCATTCCGAGCTCCTGACAGCCATTTTCAATGGCTTCTTCGGTAGTCGCACCGGTTGCGATTACTTCTCTGATTGTCACGATTTCCATTTCACCTTTCTGTGCCGTTTGTTTACGGCATTTTTTTCTTCCGCTTGTCGCACCGCCTGCGGCAGAAAGCGTGGCAGGCTGAGATTATGATGACATTTTTTCTGTATTTAATCTTTCAATAAATCAATATTCAAACAAAAATACTCGTTTACGGCTTATTCTGATTATGTCATTGCCTGACTGCCTGCAAAGCCGATGTACAAAGCGGAGATTTCCCTTTTCTGTATTTGCACCCTGTATCTTTCACAGGTTATCGGGAGCATAAAGCTGTTAGGGGTCTTTCCTGACCCGGGGATATTCATACCGAACCGCAGAAAGAATTTATTCTTCCTGCGGCGGTATTATTTACGATTATAACCCGCAAAGGGTCATTTTACGGTCGAATTGTGACCTTTATTATTACTTCTTCTTCTTTTTCTTATTGCCGCCGGTGCGGTTCTTCTCAGAGCCGCCCTGAATGCCGCCGCTTATCTTCTCTGCAGCCGGCTCGATGGGTCTGAATTTCTTCTCGCCCTTTCTGGCGTTTATCTTTTCGATTATCTTCTCTTCGTCCTCACGCAGCATGGCATTTCTTGCAGCCTCTGCCTTTGCGTTCATCGGAATCGGACCGTAGTACTTCTTGGTGATCCAGGTCTGAATGGGAGCGATGAGAGAGGAGGTCAGCCAGTAAAGCGGGAATGCAGCAGGAATGGAGAGGGAGATCCAGAAGGAGAATGCACCCATACCGACTGCCATGACGTTGGGGCTGCAGCCCTGACCGGGAACGGTCTGAACCTTGTTGATGAGGTTGGAGATGTACATGGAAGCGACCTGTGCGATGAAAACAAGGATAGCAAGAATCATAGCGCTGTTGAAGGGCTTGAAGGAAGCTATCTGGAGCAGGTCGAAGCCGAGGAAGCTGAATCTCTCACTCATGCTGAAAACAGCGTCTGCATTCTCACCGAGAATGGTGCTGACAGCTGCAAGATCACTGGAAGAAACGATATCGGAAGCCGAGGTGACGATATCTGCTGCAGATACTACATCTGTGGAGGATACTGCAAGCTCTCCGTTTCCGACAAGGTCGCGGATACGGCTGATGAGGTTTACCTCAGCGTAGTAGTCAGCAACAGGGTCGATGCCGAACATCCTGTAGAGCTGCTCGAGAGCGTCCTTGCCGACTCTCAGAACGTTGGTGAGCGGCTTACGTACAGCCATGTACATACCGATGAAGAGGGGGAACTGAATGAGCATGCTGCCGCAGCCCATGGACATCTTTACGCCCTCTTTTTCGTACAGCTTCTGCATCTCGCTGTTGAGAAGCTGCTGGTTGTTTGAATACTTTTCCTTGAGCTCAGCCAGCTTGGGCTGGATTCTCTGCTGTGCTGCCATCTGCTTCTGCTGCTTGATGGTCAGCGGGAACATGATTATTCTTGTAAGAATTGTGAAGAATATGATAGCAAGACCATAATTCTTGAAGAGGTCATAGAGGAATCCGAGAACATATCCGAATACCTGACCTATGAAATTGAATATCGCGTTATCGTAGCAATTCATAACTTTCCTTCGGCACAAGGGCTTTACCCTTCATGCCACTCTCCTTCTTCTTCTTTTGCGGCCCGTCTGAGCCTTTGCGCTATCTTCAGGATATTATATATTATATTATAATATCCATATATTTTTCATTCTACAGCCTTAATGTTAATATAGTGTTAATGATGGCTTTCGCCGGCAATTAAAGACAGCAGTATCCGACCTTCATAAACACTCTGTGCGCGCTGTCAGCTGCGGCGCTTTCTTTCCTTCTTCTCAGGCACAGGGTCATATCCGCCGGGGTGGAAGGGATTGCACCTGAGTATCCGCCACATTCCCATGGCTATTCCCTTTATGACGCCGAAGCGCTCGATCGCCTGATAGGTGTACTGCGAGCAGGTCGGCTCAAACCGGCAGCTCGGTGCGGTATTTGCTGAAATATTTCGCTGATACCACTTTATCAGCTTCATACAAAGCTTCTTCATCAGCAGTTCTTTCCTTCGGTCTGCGCAGGTTCAGTCTTTTCTCCCCTGACATTTTCTCCCTGCGCCGGATTAATCACACCCGCTTTTCTGAGCAGTGAGAGCATACTTTCCTCGATTACCTGTTCCTTTACCTGAGCGGTTTTTGCTCTTGCGACAAATACAATATCCCAGCCGCCCGACATCCGGGGCTGAAGGTGGCGGTAAGCCTCCCTTATGACCCTTCGTGCGCGCGAGCGGCAGACAGCGTTGCCCACCTTTTTTCCGGTGGTGATGCCTGTCCTGATTCTCGTTCCCCTGCGTTTGAGGCAGTACGCCACAAGCACCGGAGAGACGAAGCTTTTGCCGCGGTTGTAAGCTCTCCTGAACTCATAATCGTTCTTGATATGTATTATTTCGTTCTTTCCGTTTTCCATCTGCTATCACGCCATTTTGCCGCGTTTTATCGCGCGGTGATTCTTAATTCCGACAAGAAATTATTGCAGATACAGCAAAATCACCGGCCGGCACTTACCAGCCAGAGATGATACTGCAGGCAATATTCTTCTCTGATGCAGACTGCATTATTGCAGTATTGCTCCTGACATAGAAAAAGACCACTTGATTAAGTGGCCTTGATCTGTCTGTACAGCCGTTTCGCGTTATCCGTTCCCGATATTTTCCGCTGTGGTTATCACAGAAAAAACATCAGGTCAATCTCAAAAGGCACATTATCACTTATGCGTTTTTTGTACGGCAAACAGAGCCTGCGGCACTGCTGCCCAAGCGGAAACTACAGATTTCAAGCTGTATTGAAATTAATAAGAAAGAACTTTGCGGCCCTTTGCTCTGCGGCGGGCAAGCACCTTGCGGCCGTTGGCGGTGGACATTCTCTTGCGGAAGCCGTGCTCCTTCTGGCGCTGTCTCTTCTTCGGCTGATAGGTTCTCTTTGCGATCATTGCTTTTCCCTCCTTCCGGGTACTCACTTCCGGGCATAAATCCCTATGATATAGCATTATAGCCTATTACAACCGCCAGTGTCAACAGATTTTTTTATATTGAAGGGTGTGTCTTTTTTATTAATACACCCGTAAAACACAACAGATTGTATATAATTTCGCAAAAATTACTTTCATGGAACAATATTTATTGACATAAAATTTTATAAATAATTTATCAATTAATTTTACTTCATATTTTTAAAAAATAAGTGGTATTACCTACCCTTGTATGTTATAATGAGCTGTGTATTATATTGTATATTTTATTATATATTATAAAGAGTAATAAAATAATTAAGAATTACAAGGAGCGATTATTTCTGATGCATTCCTTCACCGATCTCTGGAGACAGATCGTTCCCATGCTTAACGAGGAGCTGGGAGACACCGCCTACAATACATGGATAAAGCCCATTATCCCTGTTCAGATGACCGCAAGCGAGGCTGTACTCAAGGTACCCTCCAGTATGCACCGCGACATCATCGCAGGTCGTTTCAACGACAATATCCGCGGTCATATTCTCAACCTCACCGGCATCGACATCAACGTGCGCTATGTTGTTGAGAATGAAGCTCAGGCTCAGATTGAAAACCCTGTGCCTGAAATGGCTGACGAGGGCTACGAGTACACCTTCGATACCTTCATCGTCGGCAGCAGCAACCGTTTTGCCCACGCTGCAGCTCAGGCTGTCGCACAGAATCCCGGCGGAGCCTACAATCCGCTGTTTATCTACGGACCTTCCGGTCTCGGCAAGACCCACCTGCTTTTCGCAATCCGCGACCAGATTCTCAAGCAGAATCCCATGCTCAACGTTGTCTACATAAAGGGTGACCAGTTCACCAACGAGCTTATCGAGGCTATCCGCAGCGGACAGCAGCTCGAATTCAGAAACAAGTACCGCTACGCTGATGTTTTCCTGATGGACGACATTCAGTTCATAGGCGGCAAGGTTTCCACCGAGGAAGAGTTCTTCCATACCTTCAACACACTGCAGCAGGACCGCCGTCAGATTGTTCTGACCAGTGACCGCCCGCCGCGCGAGATACAGACCCTGCAGGACCGTCTGCGCTCACGTTTCGAGAGCGGACTTATCGCCGATATCCAACCGCCTGAGCTTGAGACCAGAATGGCAATCATCAAGCGCAAGGCGACCCAGTTCAACATGAATCTTGACGACCGCACCACCGAGTTCATTGCAACAAGAGTCAAGGCGAATATCCGCCAGCTTGAGGGCGTTGTCAAGAAGATGAACATCATCTGCATGGTAGAGGGCGAGAAGCCCAACATGAACACCGCTCAGAAGGCTATCAAGGATATAATGAACGATGCCGAGCCGGTGCCGATGACCATCGAGCGCATAGTCGAGGAGGTTGCGAGAATATTCGATGTTCCCGCGGCTGATATCTACACCGAGCGCCGCTCACAGCCGATATCGAGAGCGCGCCAGGCGGCTATGTACTGCATAAGAGAGATAACAAGTATGTCATTCGAGGCAATCGGAGCTGAATTCGGCAAGGATCACACCACTGTAATCTACGCTGTACAGAAGATCGAGGAGCTCATCAAGGACAAGCCTGAATTCAGAGCCAAGGTCGAGGATATCATCAAAAACGTCAAATCCTGACCTGCTTCGGTTTATTTTCAATAAAGGAAAATCATTTCCACGGTTTTAAAGTGGAATTCACGTTGATAACTGTTGAGAGATGTTGAAAGAGATAAATATTTCCACACTGTTCAACGCCGGCTCAACAGACGGTCAACAAAGGTCGAAAAGGGTCAAAGGCGCAGTTATACAAGGAAAAAACTGTTTTTCCACCTTTTCCACCGACCCTAATACAACATCTAATTCTTTAAAGATAATGATTATGATTTGATCTGTGGGAAAACGACGCTGCGCACAGATAATCGCACCCGCCTGCAAATCTCGTTCCGTACCAATCGAACCCACCGCGAACCTCGCCGGAATTATATCGGCGAGGTCAGCCGACCTGAGATACTGCAGCGAGAGCCGCCCATAGCTGAGGTCCGAGCCGGATATCAATCGGCTCGGGGAGCGGCTTGCGTGGGATCATTCGCTAAACGAAAAAATGAGAGCACCGAACCTGAGACGACAGGCTGACGAATAGTCATGATTGCGCATTGCAGATCGGCTTTAAACGGCGTTTTGCATACTTTGCCGCTGTTGGCAAAGTATGAGCCCCCGCCGGCTCGAGGCGGAAGTCAAAGGTTCGCAGAGCGTTACGTTGGTGTATTCAACAGAAACGGCGCTTTAGCTGAAGCAAAGATGCGCCGCTGCCTGAGGCGGAAAAAGAAGTTAAATGTCCGAAATCTTTAACGGAAATCGGATAATATAAACCTTCTAATTAAAATAAAAGTTTTTGTCGTTGCGGTGAGCACATCGCCATGATGTGATGCGGATATTCACCTTTCGCCTCACGCCGGCGGGGCGGTTCCTTTTTGTTCGGTAAAAAAGGAACCAAAATACCGTTTAAAAGGTCGTCTCGTATTTATATCGAATTGCATGTGTTTCAGAAATAATTCTGAGCGAATCATTTCTGAAAACCTCAATTCGGAATAAATACATGTAGCTTG
>JAZNOP010000102.1:0-37884 GCA_045580875.1 Acutalibacteraceae bacterium | reverse complement strand
CTTCTTATTGAAAAAGAATTAAGAACTCTGTCCTTAAAACCTGCAAGGGCGTTGCCCTTGACCCACGACCTTTTGAAAAAGGTCGATCAAAACTTTTATATTTTCACAACAACCCGTAATACCACACATCAATATTACAAAGAGGTGCTATTATGTCTGAATTTTTCAAAGGTATAGACCTTTCTGTTCTCGCTGAGGTTGAAGCTCTCGGTGCAAAATTCTATCTCGACGGTGAAGAGCGTGACTGCTTTGACATCGTCAGAGAGAAAGGCATCAACTCCCTGCGTCTGCGCCTGTGGAACGACCCCTACGATTCCGAAGGTCACCCCTACGGCGGCGGCACAAGCGACTACGCCACCACCCTCGCTCTTGCCCGCCGCGGCAGAGCTGCCGGCATGAATTTCTGCCTTGACTTCCACTACAGCGACTTCTGGGCAGACCCCGGAAAGCAGTATCCGCCCAAGGCATGGCGCGGCTTCAACGCTGATCAGCTTGAGCAGGCTGTCTACGACTTCACCCGTGAAACCATGCTTCGTTTCATTGCTGACGACATGACCCCTGACCTTGTTCAGGTCGGCAACGAAATCGCCCACGGACTTCTCTGGCCGCTTGGTATGTTCTCCGGTCTGACCGGCGAGGGCACCGAAAACATGATCCGTTTCATCAAGGCCGGCTGCAAAGCTGTCCGTGAGACCTCACCCGAGACAAAAATCATACTCCACTATGACAACGGCGGTGACAACGAGCACTGCCACGAGTGGTTTCAGGCAGTCGAAGAAGCAGGCGTTGACTACGACATGATGGGTCTGTCCTACTATCCTGTCTTCCACGGCACATTTGACAAGCTTGAGTACAACGTCAACGACCTTATCTCCAACTGGGGCAAGGACGTTGTCATTGCAGAGACTGCCTACGGCTTCTGCATGAACCGTCCGGCAGGCATGACCTATCAGGACGAGGACTACGACTGCTCACCCGCTGAATACGAAGGCAAGGCAATAATCCCCACCAGCAGCAGTGCTGTCGAGGAACCTCATTTCGACAACGTTCCTCAGCGCGGCAAGGCAGACGAGGAGAAGCCCTTCATGTTTGCTGAGGATTCGGTAAAGATGACCGGAATTCCCCTCTCACCCGAGGGTCAGGTTGAATTCCTTACCCGCCTGTTTGAGGTTTTCGACAAAATGAACGGCAAGATGACCGGCATCTACTACTGGGAGCCTGCGTGGCTGCCTGTCCCCGGCTCAACATGGGCAACCAAGGCTGGCAGAAACTACGTCAATGACCCCGGTGCAGGCGGAAACGAGTGGGCAAATCAGTGCCTGTTCGACTACGAAGGCAACGCCCTCCCCGGCTGGGACGTCATCAGAGACTATCAGCCGAAAAATTAAGAAGTTTCGCTCAAGCCTTTTCAAAGGCTTGCGGGTTGAGGGCGGCGCCCCACGGGTTTTAAGGGCAGCGCCCTTAACTCTCAACTGAATAAAATCCAAAAGACCGCCGGTATGCACCGACGGTCTTTTTTACTTATCTGCAGTCCATAATTCTATTGTCTTACCATCTTCACAAGATACTCTGTCGTATCCTCCTCAAACACCTTTTCGCCGGTCTGCATAAATCCATGCCGCTTATAGAAATCTATCGCACGGACGTTTTTCTCAAGCGCCCACAGCCAGCTGCAGCCAAGCTTTCCAACCGCAAACTCCAGCAGCTGAGCACCTATTCCTCTGCTCTGGAAGAACGGGTCAACATACAGCTGATGAATTTCGTCGCCGTTCACACGGATATAGCCCCTTATGATACCGTCGTCATAAACATAGGTATTTCCGAGCACCTCCCTGTTGTCGAGGTATTCCTGAGCCAGCGTTACAACCTGCAGCTCCCCGAAGGAATACTCATCGCATTTGAAAATAGGGTAGTAATTGATTCTGTTGTTGAATATCATTATTTCGGCAATTCTCGAAACATCGCCCTCTGCCGCCTGTCTTATGCACATGATTATTATCCTTTCCCCTGCCGTCTGTCTTGATGCATAGAGCATCTCTGCTGTTCATTAAAAACGCCCGATCATCTCTGACCGGGCGTCTGTCTGTTATCTTATCTGTTTCTGTTGAAGATGTTGATGATGTCGATGAAGTCATCGTCCTCAGGGAATACGCCCTGGTCAATGCCAGCCGACGGACCCTTGCTCTCAGCCGGAGCACTCTGAGTCTCCTCGGCCGGAGCGGAGGTCTCGGGAGTGTCAACGTTGAAGCCGGTAGCGATAACGGTGACGCGCATCTCGTCGTCCATGGTGTCATCGAGAGCAGCACCCCAGATGATGGTTGCCTCGGGATGAGCAGCCTTGGTGATCATGCTGGAAGCAAGATCGACTTCCTCGAGGTTGATATCGTTGGAGGAGGTGATGTTGATGATAACGCCGCGTGCGCCGTTGATGGAGGTCTCGAGCAGCGGGCTGGAGATTGCAGCGTGTGCTGCGAGAGAAGCCTTCTCCTTACCGACAGCGGAGCCGACGCCCATGTGAGCGTAGCCGGCGTCCTTCATAACTGCGGTGACGTCAGCAAAGTCGAGGTTGACGAGACCGGGGTTGTTGATGAGGTCGGAGATGGACTGAACACCCTGACGGAGAACATCGTCAGCGATGGAGAATGCGTTTACAAGAGTGATCTTCTGATCGGAGACCAGCTTGAGACGCTCGTTAGGAATGACAACGAGGGAGTCAACGTGCTCACGGAGAGCTGCGATGCCCTGCTCTGCCTGCTCCATACGTCTCTTGCCTTCGAATGCGAAGGGCTTGGTTACAATACCGACAGTGAGAATGCCGAGTTCCTTTGCGATTTCGGCAATAACAGGAGCTGCACCTGTACCAGTGCCGCCACCCATACCGGCGGTGATGAATACCATATCGGTGCCCTTGAGCGCTGCCTCGATGTCCTCGCGGCTCTCTTCAGCTGCACGCTGACCACGGGTAGGATCGCTGCCTGCGCCCTTGCCGCGGGTGATCTTGTCACCGATCTGGATCTTGTGTGTTGCCTGTGAACGGTAAAGAGCCTGCATATCAGTGTTGATAGAAATAAACTCAACGCTGCTGATGCCCATCTGTACCATGCGGTTAACTGCGTTTCCGCCGCCGCCGCCAACACCTATAACTTTTATCTGAACAACATTTTCAATGCCATCGTCAAAAGTGAATGCCATTTTAGACTCCCCCTAAGGTTTGAATTCCGGAATATTTAACCATGCAAAAGAGTATAGTACTCCCTATTACATTCATATTGAATACTGTACCACTTTTCCGCGTAAATTTCAATGTATATTTTTAAATATTTTCAATATTTTGTTATGTTTCTGTGATTTGCATAACTGAGAGATACCATATAAGGGGGGCTATCGTGCAGATACGACATTTTTGACCTATTCGTCCCCTTTGTCATGCTGCTGCTTGACGTAATCGGGAGTGAATATCGCCTTTCCGTCTATGCTCAGATTGAGGTCACCCGACTCATGTCTGGTTATCTTGCCGTCATTTATCAGCATTGCCGCCAGCAGGAGCTTGTTTTCAAGATCGGTTGCAGTTCCCAGCACAAGGTTGATTCTTCCATCGTAGACAGCAGTGATATTGCCGCCCGAGGAGAAGCTTATGCTGTCAAGCTTCAGCCCCTGAGAGTCAAGTATGCGGACAATTTCAGCCGCCGCCTCGATGTAGGGCATTTCCCTTGATTCGACCACGCCGCCGACCGAGGTATCCGAAACAACAACGCCTTCAATAACCGGAATACCGGGTGCATCGCCTGCCGAAACGACATTCTCCAGCACGCGCATACCGCTGCTGACTATGACACGCTGTCCGGTCTCGTCAATCACAACGCCGATAGCCTTGGCGCCGCTGACAGTGATGATGACCGTTGACGGCAGTCTGCGATTCACTGTACATTCCTCTATATACGGCAGACTGGTCATTATCTGCTCGCTTGCATCTTCAATTGGAGCTGTAAAAAGATTCTGACCCTCGCGCACATCGCAGGCTGAGACAATCTGGTTTGAGGTGTAAGGCACACCGTCGCCAGCCTCGACAACGATATCCTCTATTCCGAACAGCACTGTCACCGACATGATGACTATTACCGCTGTTACAGCAACAAATATCGCTGCATAGAACATGAAGTTTATCAGCTTGCGGTAGCGGTTGTAGGTTCTTCTTTTACGTGCTTTCTTGATTTCAGCCGCTCTCTGCGAGGCGTGAAGCTCACGCTCATAGCTGCTGCCGCGCTTCTTTTCGAGCGATTCAGAATAAGCTGACTTGCTGTTCTTCTTTTTCTGAGACTGACTGCTCTGAGAAGACGGGCGCTTTGCCGACGAGGGCTTCTGTCCGGAATAAGCACTCTTCTGACCGCCTGTGCTTCTCTGCGAGGATGTGCCTTTGCCTGCACTGCTCTGCGATGACGGCTTCTTTCCGGAAGATGAAGTGCCTTTTGAAGAAGTATTCTTTGATGAAGCAGGTTTCTGCGAAGGAATTCTCTGGGTCGTTCCGTTGGCAGAATTCCCCTGACGGGAAGCAGAGCTGTTCTTTGACCCTCCGCTCTTCTGGGAAGTACCCTTTGATGAGCTGCTCTGAGAGCGTGATGATCCCGAGCCGCTCTTTGACGAGCCGCCCTTGGAAGAAGAGCCCTTTGCGCCGGAAGATGATCCGGTCTTCTTCACGTCCCTGACTGCAGTGAACTGCTTTGTATCACCGCCGGACGACGAGCCTGATGACCCCTTCTTTTTCTTATCGCCTATGTAATCGCCCATATCAGACTTCCCTCTCTTTTTCGTCATCATCGCTGCTCAGCCGCATTATCCGCCTGACAGCATCATCGTTCCTTCACAGCACAGTCTCTGCCGCGCTGCAGTACCATCCTGTGCCGGTCGGCACCGGCACTTATTATCATGATTATATTCGTTTTATATCTGCTCCGAGCCTGCGGAGCTTTTCATCGAGCGCCTGATAGCCGCGGTCGATGTGACTAAGACCGCCGACAACAGTTTCGCCCTCTGCGGCAAGACCGGCAACAACCAGCGCCGCACCGCCGCGAAGGTCGGTGGAGGTGACCGGTGCTCCGGTAAGCCTCGCTTTTCCCTCTACAACAGCCGCCCTGCCCTCGGTCTTGATGCTTGCGCCCAGACGGCGAAGCTCTCCGACGTGTTTGAACCGGCTGTCAAATATATTCTCGACAAAAACGCTTGTTCCTGATGCCGTACACGCCGCCGCCATGATTACCGCCTGTGCATCGGTCGGAAAACCGGGATAGGGCATCGTCCTGACATATCCTGCAGGACGCAGACGTCCGCGCGCTGTCACACGCACATCACGCCCTGTGCAGCGTATTTCGCATCCCATTTCCTCCAGCACTGTCACAGCCGGAAGCAGGTGCATATACTCAGCGCCGCGCAGCAATACATCACCGCCGGTAACCGCCGCTGCCGCCATGTAGGTTATGGCTTCAATGCGGTCGGGAATTACGGTATGCTCACAGCCGTGAAGCTGCCCGACGCCCTCTATTGTTATGGTTGATTCGCCCATTCCGGATATCCTTGCGCCGCATCTGTTCAGAAAAACGGCAAGGTCGGTTATCTCCGGCTCGCGCGCTGCGTTTGTTATGGTTGTAGTTCCCTCGGCAGTTGCCGCCGCTATCATTATATTCTCGGTAGCACCGACACTCGGAAATGTCAGCGGAACAGCCGTTCCCCTGAGTCTGCCTGACGGCACCTCGCAGTTTATGCAGCCGTGGCTCTCCTCTATTTTTGCGCCCATACGACTGAGTGCCGACAGGTGCAGGTCAACCGGACGAGCGCCCAGTTCACAGCCGCCAGGCATGGACAGCCTTGCCCTGCCGCACCGCGCAAGCACTGCGCCGAGAAAGGTTATTGATGAGCGCATTTCGCGCATGAGCTTTTCGGGAATGTCATATCCGCAGGCATCACGCGCGTCCACTCCTGCCGTCTGACCCTCCAGCTCTGTCCTGCAGCCGAGATGGCGCAGTATCGCAAGGGAGGCATTGACATCGGTAAGCCTCGGGCATGAATTGACAATACAGTCCGAGCCGGTGGCATAGCAGGCAGCCAGCACCGGCAGCGCACTGTTTTTTGCTCCGTGAATCGCAGTTTCTCCCGACAGTCTTTTCCTGCCGGTTATATGTATCTCTGACATTTGCAGCACCCTTTCGCATAAATGGAATTCACGCCATATTATGCGAAAACCGGCCGCCATGTCACTTTATCTCTGGTGTTATCTGTCGAATTCTCCGGCGAGCACCTGCTCGATTATCTCGTAGATGCGCTCACAGGAATCGGTAATTGCCATCTTGTGGGAGTTTTCAGACATGAGTCTGAGCTTTTCGGTATCGCCCAGAATGGAATCAGCGGTCTCCATGAGTGCCTCGCCGGTAAGCTGGCTCTCCTCGATGACCTCTGCTGCGTGTCTTCTGACCAGTGCCATGGCATTATGATACTGATGATTCTCCGCTACGTTCGGAGAGGGGATAAGAATTGACACCTTGCCTCTTGCCTGAAGCTCGGAAAGGGTGATTGCGCCGGCACGGCACACGACAATATCCGCCGCAGCCATGACTCTCGGCATATCGTTGATATACTCACGAACATCAAGATTCGGGCAGCTGTCAAGGTCGACACCTGCGCTCTTGAGCTCGTCAAGAATAAATCCGCCGTACTGACCGTAGCCGTGGATATGATTGTATCTGCCGTCCTTTGCGCTGCGGCAGAGCAGTGTGAGCATACTCTCGTTTATGGCTCTTGCGCCCAGCGAGCCGCCGAAGGAAAGCACCAGCGGACGGTCGTCTATGCCAAGCTCCTGACGTGCCTTTGTCTTGTCATAGGTAAGCAGGTCGGCACGAAGGGGATTGCCGGTGATGCGGGTCACAACATCATCGCCCAGACGGGGCTTTGCATCTTCTACAGCAAGCATGACGCACTTTGCGTATTTTGAGAGCATCTTGGTGGTGACACCGGGGAATGCATTCTGCTCGTGAATTACCAGCGGAACTCCCATCTGAGCAGCCTTGCGCATGACCGGACCGCTGACGTAGCCGCCGGTGCCGATTGCGATATCCGGCTTTACCTTTTCAACGATCTGCTTTGCTCTCTTGCCGGAATTGGTAAGATACCACAGAGCCTGAGCATTGCGCTTGATGTTGGTCAGGCTGAGCTTGCGCTGTATGCCTGCTATGTTCATTGCCTCGTAATTGTAGCCCTCAGCCGGTACAAGACGGGACTCCATGCCGTTGGGTGTGCCGACAAAGGTTATCTCGGCATCGGGCTGCATCTTTTTAATCTGTCCGGCAATGGCAAGAGCGGGGTTGATGTGTCCGGCTGTACCGCCGCCAGCAATTAATACCTTCATGATTATAACCACGCTTTCTTATGTTATTTGTTCATTCCTGCGCCCGCAGTGACTGCAGGCAGACTTTCGGGTCTGATATCAGACCTTCTTGATTGACGATTTTCTGGATATCGAGAGGAGTACGCCCATTTCAGCAAGAAGAACAACAAGCGATGTTCCGCCGTAGCTGAAGAAGGGCAGGCTGATGCCGGTGTTGGGCATGCAGTTTGTAACAACCATCACGTTGAGCAGCGCCTGCCAGCCGACCTGCGCTGTTATGCCGATTCCCATCAGCATGCTGAAACGGTTGGTGTTGCTCACGCTTATGGCAAATCCGCGCCATACGAACACGACAAAGAGCAGAATTATCGCCACTGCTCCGACAAAGCCGAGCTCCTCGCAGATAACTGCGAAAATGAAGTCGTTCTGCGGCTCGGATATATACAGGTACTTCTGATGCGAATTGCCTATTCCCTGTCCGAAAAGTCCGCCCGAGCTTATGGCGTACAGCGCCTGTATGGTCTGCCAGCCGCTTCCGCGCGGATTCTTGAACGGGTCGAGCCATACGTCGATACGACCGTAGGCGCGGTTGATGATGTCAATCTCCTGAAGAGTTCCTCTGAATGCAAACAGGCAGAAAATTCCGACTGCAGCGATACATCCGACAACTGCGAGAATCTTAAGATTCATGCCGCCGACAACCATTATGGTAACGCACAGCAGAAGAACGATTATAGCACAGGAAATGTGCGGCTCAAAGAGTATGAGCGCCGCCGTTATGCCGACTACGATAACAAACGGCCAGATTCCGTACTTCCATGTCTTCATCTTGCTGCTGTGGTTGTCTGCCCACGCCGAGCAGAAGAGAATGACAACGAATTTACTGAACTCCGACGGCTGGAATCCGAGCATCCATCGGTGAGCATCGTTTATCGCCGGGAAGAAATATACCATTATCAGCATGACAGTGGAAGCAACCAGCATCCAGAATGTCATGTGCTTGAGATAATGCACAGGAATGTGCGATATCAGATACATTGCGCCAAGACCGAGCGCCGCGAAAACAAGCTGACGCTTGAGGAAGAACAGGCTGTCATGGTCACGGTTGAAATATGCATAGGCATAGCTTGCCGAGAACATCATCAGTGTTCCGACAACGACCAGTATAACGATTATCCACAGCAGCATCTGATCCATGCGCTGTGTGCCGTCCTTCGCAACCGCCTTGGATTCTCTCCATATCTCGGCAGCCTGCTCGAGCATATTACCCTTCGGACGTTCCTCCTGCGCCCTGCGCGAGGAGCTGTTTCTGCCCTGCGGATTGCTCCGCTGATTGCTGTAACTTCTGCTGTACCCTGAACGGGAACCTGATGCAGCCATCATATCACCCCAAATCACATTTTGATTTTATCTGCGTCCGGAGCTTATTTCTGCTCCAGCAGTTCATATACACGGTTGTAAACGTCCTCGAGCTTCATTCCGCGGCTCGCTTTGAAGAGCACTGCATCGCCCTCGCGGAGCATTGAAGCAAGCTTCTGAGCCATGGGCTCCTTCTCGGAGAAATGATAGCTCTCAACTCCGTCGCCTGCGCCTTCAAGATAGAAGCAGGAGCAGGGACCATAGCCGAGCAGCACGTCAATGCCGCTCTCAGCGGCTTTCACGCCGCAGTCGTGGTGCGCCTTGCGGGCATAATCGCCCAGCTCGAGCATATCGCCCAGTGCGGCGAAGCGTCTGCCCTCGCAGGGCAGCGAGCAAAGCACCGAAAGAGAAGCGCTTATCGAATCGGGGCTTGCATTGTAGCAGTCCTCGATAAATGTAACACCTGCGCGGCGCACGATTTTCTGGCGGCGCGAATCAGGGTCATAGGAGCGAAGTCCTTCAAGAGCCTGCTCCGGAGAAACTCCGGTCAGCATTCCGCAAAGGAAAGCCGCACAGGCGTTGTATACGTTGTGTCTGCCGATGACAGGCAGCTCAACTCTGAAACTTTCACCCATGTAGGTGAGGGTGAATACTATGCCGTCCTCGCTCTGCTCAATATCGCTTGCGCGGCAGTCGCAGTCGGGAGCATCTATGCCATAGGTCAGAATTCTGCGGTCAAGCTGCTCCATAGCCTCGCGCAGCTTGTCATCGTCGCCGTTGAGCAGCAGGGGCGCATCTGCCTCCATACCATCAAGTATTTCCAGCTTTGCGCTGAGTATGCCGTCGCGTGAGCCGAGCCGCTCGATGTGGCTGACGCCTATGTTGGTGATAAGACCGATATCCGGTCTTGCAACCTTTGTCAGGGTGCTTATCTCGCCGAAGTTGTTCATGCCCATCTCAAGCACTGCCGCTTCATATGAGGAATCGAGTCTCATGCACATTCTCGGCAGACCGATATCGTTGTTGAGATTGCCCTCGGTCTTGAGCGTTTTATATTTCACTCCCAGCACAGCAGCCACCATATCCTTGGTGGTGGTCTTTCCGACCGAGCCGGTCAGACCGACTGTGGGGATATCATAAAGGCTGCGGTTGTATGCCGCCAGCGCGAGAAATGCCGCTCTGGTATCATCGACCATTATGCACCGTCCCTCAGCGCCCTCGACAGGGCTCGAGCAGACAGCTGCTGCAGCACCTGCAGCCAGCGCTGCCGGTACAAAGCTATGACCGTCAAAATTATCGCCCTTTATCGCAATGAACAGGCAGCCCTCTGTAACGCTCCGGCTGTCTATGGTCACATCGGTTATCTCGGTCTCATACGGGGCTGTGCTGCCCATTGCCGCCGCAGCAGCAGAAAGAAGCATCTTATCCAAATTCTTTCATCTCCAGACCGGTACAGGCTGTCCGCCGCAGTACCGCGTAATATACGCTCACACGAGCGCAGTCCTGACTGTTTTACTGTCCGAGTATCTCTGCGAGCACCTCGCGCTCGTCGAAATGAATCGTGCCGGTGCTGAGTATCTGATAGGTCTCGTGACCCTTTCCGGCAAAGACGATGACATCGTCCTTCTGTGCGTTGTCCACCGCATATTTCATTGCATCGCGGCGGCTGGTTATCTTCACATAAGGAGTGCTGTGCTTTTCCACTCCGGGAATTATCTGGCTGATTATATCCTCAGGATCCTCGCTTCTGGGATTATCCGAGGTTACGATGACAAAATCGGCAAGTCTCGCTGCCGCTTCGCCCATCAGCGGGCGCTTTGCGGCATCTCTGTCTCCGCCGCAGCCAAAGAGCACTACAAGTCTGCCGCAGCTGACCTCACGCATCGAGGAGAGTATATTCTCTATTCCGTCGGGGCTGTGGGCATAATCGAGGATTATGGTAAAATCTCTGCCTGTGGGATAAACCTCGGCGCGACCCTTGACACCCTTTACTGTGCCGAGCGCCTCTGCGATATCCTCCGGCTCAACACCTGCCGAAAGAGCACAGCCGGCAGCGCAGAGAAGATTATGAACGGTGAATCTGCCCGGTATGCCTGCGCGCACCGGAAGGCTTGCATTCTTCGAGGGAACATTCATTGTGAAGCTGACGCCGTCCGCAAAGCATTCGACATTGCTTGCTGACATGACGGCATCTGCGCCCTCGGCAATGGAAATTACCGGAAGATCTTCAGCAAGGGGAATCTTCACACCCCACGCATCGTCGATATTGATGACCGCCTTGTCGCAGCGTTCGAACAGCAGGCACTTTGCGGCGAAGTAATTCTCCATTGTGCCGTGCGTGTCGAGGTGATCCTGCGAGAGATTTGTGAAGCAGGCGGTATCGAAATGAAGTCCGGCAACTCTGCCCTGCTCAAGTCCGAATGAAGAAACCTCCATCACGCAGAATTCACAGCCGGCGGCAACCATCTTTGCAAAAAGCTCGTGCAGCTCGAAGGTATCAGGTGTGGTGTAGTGGGTCTCGAGGACCTCATCGCCTATCATGTTCTGAATCGTGCCGATAAGACCGGTCTTTCGTCCCGACTTCTCAAGGATATGCTTGAGCATATATGTGATCGAGGTCTTGCCGTTCGTGCCTGTGATGCCGATAAGTCTGAGCTTCTCAAGGGGATTGCCGAAGAAGTTCTCGCACACAGCCGCAAAGGCGAGACGGGTATTTTCAACTATTATCTGGCTGTCGATTCCCATATCGCGCTCGACCAGCACAACTGCGCCTGCTCCGGCAGCCTGAGCTGCAAAGTCGTGACCGTCACGGGTCAGACCTTTGATGCAGCAGAAGAGTGTGCCGGGCGCAGCCCTGCGGGAATCAACGGTAAGATTCTCTATCTCTGTAGAAGCATCGAGAGCGGTTGAATGCTCAATACCTCTGAGTAATTCTGAAAGAAGCATAGCTCTGCTTTCCTTTCGGTTTATTTTTTCAGTGTGCAGTTACAGTCACCGGATTGTTCACTTTTAGTCGGTCGAGCCGCTCATTATGAACTCAACGCTGACAACCGTACCCTGCTCAACCTCGGTACCCTTGGGTATGCTCTGAGAGAGAGCCACGCCCTTGGAGCTGTCGTAGCCGGAGCCCTCGTAGCGGATATTAAGTCTTGCATTGACTATCGCCTTGTTGGCTTCACTCGGGGTCATTCCCACAACGTCAGGAACCTTTGTCATCGGCACCTCGGCATCGCTGTCGGTCGATACGACAACTGTGCCGCCCTTGGGAATATTCTGACCTGCCGGCGGTATCTGAGCGGTGATTGTCTCACCGTCGCCGACAACTCTCAGCTTGAGACCCTTTGCCGCTGCCTCATCCTTTGCTTCAGCGGTGGTTTTTCCGATGAGGGTGGGAGTCTTGACATCGAGGGTTGCCATATCGCTTGAGGAGTAGATGGTTTCTACGCCGAGATAAGGCAGTACCTCGCTGAGAACGTTTCTTGCCACCGGGGCTGCGATCGTGCCGCCCATGTGATATGTGCCGCGCGGGTCATCAAGAACTATCAGCAGTGCGTATTCGGGGTCATCGCTCGGAGCAATGGCACAGAAGGAAGCAACATAGGTCTTGATGCCGGTCTGGGCTGTCTCGGCTATCTTTTCAGATGTACCGGTCTTGCCGCCGATGCGGTAGCCGGCGATGTAGCCGTTCTTTGCCGTACCGCCCGAGACGACCTTCTCGAGCATATTGTTGATGATATCGGATGTCTGTGAAGAAATGACCTGACGCTTGACATTTGTCTCAGCGGTGGAAATGACGTTGCCCTCGCTGTCGATTATCTCGGCGACAACATGGGGCTGAACAAGATATCCGCCGTTGGATATAGCCGAAATTGCAGTTATCATCTGCAGCGGTGTTACGGTGTTGGTCTGACCGAAGGATGCAGCCGCAAGGTCAGCGGCATGCTTGTTCAGGTTAGCCTCAGAGTGCCATATGCCGACCGCTTCATCAGGCAGGTCGATGCCGGTCTTCTCTGTAAAGCCGAAGGCCTCGAAGTATTTGTAGAAGCCGCTGCCGCCAAGGCGCTCAGAAAGTGTCATGAACACCGGGTTGCAGGAATTCATCATTCCCTGAGTCAGGCTCTCCGAGCCGTGGCCGGAGGTTCTGTGGCAGTTACGCTTGATTCCGCCTACCACCTTGTATCCCGGGCAGTAGAAACCGTCGTTGAGTGTGGTTACACCCTCCTCAAGTGCAGCCGCCATGGTTACCGGCTTGAATACCGAGCCGGGTTCATAGGTGTCGCTGACAGCCTTGTTTCTCCACTGCGCCCACTGCGCCGCATTCTTCAGCGATGCCCACTCATCCGAGCCTGCTTCCTGAAGGCTTGCAATTTTCTCCGCAGTTTCCTTGTCGGCAACCTCAAGGTGATTTGCCGGGTCATAATCGGGCAGAGTGGCCATTGCCACTATCGCACCGGTGTTGACATTCATCAGTATTCCGCAGGCGCGGTTCTTGATTTTATTCTCGATTACCGCCTGACGAAGATATTTTTCAAGCACCGCCTGGCAGTTGGCATCGATGGTCATTACAAGGCTGCTGCCTTCCTTTGCATCGACGATTATCTGGTAGTCAAACGGCATTGCTCCGTTGAGTGCATTCTTCGCCTCAACAACACGTCCGTCAACACCCGAAAGGTCGGTGTTGTACCACGCCTCGAGACCCATCATGCCGTCGTTATCAAAGCTGGTGAAGCCGAGTATCGTTGAAGCAAGCGTTCCATGGGTGTAGGCGCGCTCTGTATCGACCTGCAGACCTACACCGACTATCTTGTTGGCAATAAGGAAGCTCTCGAGCTCATCGCGCTGCTCCTTGTCTGCCTTCACAAGAATCTTTACGCCGAGTGTCTGGATATTCATTCTCTCCCAGATACTCTCCTCGCTGACCTCAAGCACCTCAGCAATCTTTTTGACGATTGCATCCTTCTTCTCCGGACACTTCTCGTCGATTGTCGGCGGGTCAATGGTGATGAGCCATGCGGTCGTACTCTGCACCAGCGGCTCCATGTTGGCATCGTATATGGTGCCGCGCTTTGCCGGCAGTTCGGTATCGTGCAGCTGCTGGCTTATCGCCCTCTGCTGATACTCCTCGCTGTTGATTATCTGCAGCCATGCCATCATCGACATGACATACAGACAGCCGATCGCCATGACTATTGCCACGCCTCTGGTGCGGTTCTTTATTGACTTCTTTGTGCCGCCCGAGGCAAGCTTTTTCTTTTTGAACTGGCGCATTTTTTCCTGAATATTCTCAAAAAAATCAAGCAGATCCATATCTGTCTTCCTCTCTGCGAAAGCCTATCCTTCCGCTGCTGTTGCTCCGCCGCCGGCCCGCTGAGCCTTGCGGCATTCATTCCCCATTTAGAAAACAATGAGAGTCAAGACCGTCAAATCCTAACTCTCATCAAATAAAGCTGATATCAGCGGCTTAAACGGTCTGATTTTAACAAGCGATGTCAGTTAATTTTATTTGCTGTTCAGTTCATATATGACAGCAGCTTATCAAATTCATCCTGAAGCCATTGTGCAGCGCCATCACCGTCAGTATATTCAAAAACGTCACCGCCGCCGATGGTTACCCATTCGGTCTGGCTGTTGTCACGCTTCTGCATACCGAGCACGTCGGTGGCATATTCCTCGATGGCAGAGTTGCTCATCTTCGATTCAAAGGCAACCGAAAGGTCGGTGTAATCCTGCTGCAGCTCGGTGAGATTTCTGTTTGCGGCGCTTATTTCCTGAAGCAGCTCGTGGTATTCCACCTGACATGAAAGCAGCGCGCCGACAGCAACCGCAAAGATGATGCCTATCGCGACACCTCTTGCCAGCTGCTTTCTGTCTATCTGACCAGCCTTCGAGGAGCTTCTCGAAGCGTTCTTTGTCTGACTCTGCGCTGTCTTTGAAGACTTTGTCTTTTTCTGCTGGTTTTTGCGCTGGGTGCTTCTTGCGCTGTAGGAAACCGCACGTCCCTCGAAAAGTGAGAAGTCATAAGCCGCACTGCCGTTGCTCTCGTAACCGTAGCGGTCATCGCGGCGCTTGTCCTCGCGGGAATAATCCTCCTCGCGGTCGTAGCGGTCGTAGCTGCTGTAGTATCTGCGCTGTTCCATTTCTGTTAATTCCCCTTTCGTTGTCCGTCTGCACTTTCCGCGGACATTTTTATCTGCTCCCCAAAACACATTTCATTAAGGGATCTTATAATCTTATAATATAAAAAACATAGCTGACGCAGCTGCGCCAACCGGCATGAAATCAACATTTCCATCATTCCCGTTGGTTTCCATAATTATAATATGTAAACCAACGTCATGTCAATCCCAAATCACAGGTTTACAATAAATTTTACATAATGATCAATTTGCACTTCTATTTCTTGGCAATATGTGATATAATAAGCAAAAACGCACCTTTACAATAGATAACATAATTCCGCCAAAAGAAGGCATTTCGCAAGCTGCAGCTGACCAATGCCTTTCACCTGCCTGATCAGAGCTTTATGCAGGTTCTCAGCTTTGCGCTGCGGCTGCGCGAGTTGCGCTCGAGCTCCTCCTTCGATGCTTCAACCGGCTTTCTGGTAAGCAGCTTTGCACGCGGCTTCTTTCCGCATACGCACACAGGAAACTGCGGCGGACAGGTACAGCCGCTGCACCAGTCTGCCATGGTCTGCTTGGTCAGTCTGTCCTCCAGCGAATGGAAGGTTATGACCGACAGTCTGCCTTCCGGCTTAAGACGGGAAAATGCCGCCTCAAGTCCGCGTTCAAGCTCGCCAAGCTCGTCGTTTACCGCGATGCGAAGCGCCTGAAATACACGTCGTGCGGGATGTCCGTCACGGCGGGCTGCTGCAGGCACTGCATCACGTATTATATCTGCGAGCTGAAGAGTGGTCTCAATCGGAGCCTTCTCCCTCTCGCGGCATATCGCTTTGGCTATCGGCGCAGAGAATTTCTCCTCACCGTAGCGTGAAAAGATTTCGGCAAGGCGCTGCCACGGCAGCTCAGCCACAAGGTCGGCAGCCGTTTTACCCTCGCTTGCCATGCGCATATCCAGCGGCGCATCGGCATGATAGGAAAATCCCCGCTCTGCGCAGTCAAGCTGGTGCGATGAAACGCCGATATCCAGCATAATGCCGTCAACCGCCTCGATTCCAAGCTGATCGAGTACCGATGACATCTCGCTGTACCGGCTGTGAACTATCGTAATGTTCGGGCTGCTGCCCAGTCTTGCTGTGACCTGTGCAATTGCATCAGGGTCGCGGTCGATGGAAATCAGCCGTCCGGTGGTAAGCCGGCTGAGTATCTCCGAGCTGTGACCGCCGCCTCCGGCAGTACCGTCGACGTATATGCCGTCCGGCTTTATTTCCAGCGAATCAATCGTCTCCTCAAGCAGCACCGGAATATGATAACAGCCCTGAGGTCCGACCATCTGCCTGTCTGTCATTTTTCCGCCGCCTTTCCGCCTGAGCCAGTCAATTCACGCCCTTTTTACAGGGCAGTTATAATCATTTTAAAAGTCGACAAACCCACAGGACCCGAATTCAGACCCTGCGGAAGCTTTTGTCTCAATATTCACTTATCGGGGCTCTGCCCATATACATAAATATATCAGCCCTTTCGTTTATGCCTTCTTCCGGGGGGCGATCCACAACAATCGCCCCCGGATCAGAAGGTAGGTATGAAAGGGTCGCGTAATCAGAATAATGAATGAAACGCTGCAGCTGAGATTATCAGCACATTCCGAGCTCATGCATGAGCTCAACGTCAAGCTCTTCGTCCTCCTGACGCTCAAGCAGTTCGAACTTGTCGGGATTCCAGAACTCAACCCAGTCAGCCATACCGACTATCTTGACCTTGTCAACGATGAGGGCAGCCTTGCGCAGCTCCTCGGGAATGAGCACTCTGCCCTGAGTATCCATGTCCACCTCAACTGTACTCGACAGTATGCGGCGGCGGAGCTGATTGCTCTTGACAGTGGAATTTTTGAGCTTTTCAAGAACTGCTGCCCACTCGGTCTCGCCATAAGCGCGGATACATCCATCGTGGCTGCGATAGACATAGAAATGAGAGCCCAGATCCAGACGGAATTTCGCCGGGATAAAGACTCTGCCTTTCGTATCCACGTTGTGCAAATAGCTGCCTATAAGCATTTCTCTTGACCGTTCCTTTGACAACAGACCTTTGTGATAGTCTGATCGGCTCTGTCACGCCCTGAACAACACCCGGCGTGACGATTTTTTCAGCGTTTAAACGGGAATGCAGTGCAAATGCGCTCCACATCGCTCCATTTCGGTTATATTATAATAACTTTTTGCCCCAAAAGTCAATAAGCAACCTCCACCGGCGCTCCTGCCACATTCTGACATTTTCTCAGGGGCATCTGCGCCTGTTTTTCGGTTGTTCCCCTATAATGTGCGAAAAAAAAGCCCCGGGACAACATTTTGTGCCGGCGCTTTTGCCGATATTGTAATTTTAAATAAAAACTGTCAGAAAAATTCTACAATAAATTCAACGGAAAGTTTTCCACAATGTGGAAAAATCAGGTGGAGCGCCATCCCTCACAGGGCACAGCTATACTCAATCGTCGTCTTCGTCGATATCAACATCGATAATGACGCTGGAATTCTTGCCCTTTGCACCTGCTGCAGCGCTCTCATTCTTGACGGTTGCGTGCAGGCTCTGACGGGACTGACGGAGCTCAGCAAGCTGCTTGCTGATGGTATCCTCAGTGGTCCGCATGATGTTCTCAGCGTAATCGGTTGCACTCTTGCGGATTTCTCTCGCCTTGGTGTTTGCCTGGGAGACGATCTCGTTTGCCTGAATGGTAGCGCGGCGCATGATCTCCTCATTGTTGATCATGGCTCTTGCGCGGTCCTCGGCACGGCGGGTGATGCCCTCTGCCTCCTTGCGGGCGGTGGAGATGATATCGGTACGCTCTGCAACGATAGCTCTCGCCTGACGGATTTCGCCCGGAAGATGCAGTCTGATATCATCAATAATTTCCTTGATCTTATCGGTGTTTACAACTGCTCTGCCTCCGCCGAGCGGTACGCTTACTGCTTTATCGAGCAAATAGTCAAGTTCTTCAAGAAGCTCATCAACGCTTATCATTCTGCTATCTCCTTTTCAAATAATCTTTCTTTTATGTCATCGCGTATTTCAGGCGGCACAAAGCTTGAAATGTCGCCGCCGAAGCATGCTATCTGCTTTACAACGCTTGACGAAAGGAACATATTCTCTGCCTCCGCCGGAAGAAAAACGGTCTCTATTCCCGGGCTGAGGCGGCGGTTAACCAGCGCCATCTGGAATTCATACTCATAGTCGGAAACGGCGCGAAGTCCCTTGACTATGACCCCTGCACCCTTCTCCTCGGCAAAGGCGGTCAGCAGACCGTCGGAGCTTTCCACCTCGACATTCGGCATATCTCCGATTGTGCGGCGGATCATCTCCACTCTCTCCTCTGCTGTGAATACAGGTGTCTTGTGGGGATTTATCATGACAACCACGCACAGCTTGTCAAAAATAGCTGCGGCGCGGCGGATTATATCAAGATGTCCGATAGTGACAGGATCAAAGCTGCCCGGATATACTGCTATCATCGTGCTGCCTCCTTAATCAATGCTGCTGTGGCGGTAGAGTGTCACATTGATGCGTCCGTAACGGTAGGTACGGCGCTTTGTGAATTCTCCCACCTGCTCGGGCAGCACCTTGTCGCGCAGGGTCTCACAGATGATGACGCCGCCGGTGTTCATGCAGCCGGTAAGCTGCGGCAGTGTCTTTTCAATGAGGTCGGAAGCATAGGGCGGGTCGAGCAGCGCGATGTCGAACTTCTCATAGCAGCGCATGAGATAGGACGAAGCGTCGCTCTGAACGATGGTTGCGCTGTCCTGCATCTCGCAGTGGGCAATATTCTGCCTTACAACATTTATTGACATTTTCGAGGAGTCGACAAAAACGCAGTGCTTAGCCCCGCGGCTTATCGCCTCAATTCCAAGCTGACCGCATCCGGCAAAAAGATCGAGCACCCTTCTGCCTTCGATATCAAACTGAATGATGCTGAATATCGCTTCCTTGACCAGGTCCGTGGTCGGACGTACGATATCGTCACCGCTCAGTGTCTTAAGCCTTCTGCCGCGGGCAGAACCGGTAATAACTCTCATAATAATTGAATCCTGATTCTTTTTTGTATTATTATAGCAGACGCACAGCCGGTTAGCAACACCAATTTACATAAAATCTTTTCACGCTGATTTTTCCGCATAAAAAAGCCATTTGCAACTGTGTGTACTGTTAATTATTATTTTACGGAATTGTCACTCTGACGGATAAGATTGCGTTGTATCTTGCCGCTGGTGGTCTTGGGCAGATCTGCAACAAACTCAACTATTCTCGGATACTTGTAGGGAGCGGTTGCCTTCTTGACGTGATTCTGCAGCTCCTTGACAAGCTCAGGTGTGCCCTCGTAGCCCTTTGCAAGCACGATGGTTGCCTTGACCACCTGACCTCTGTCGGGGTCGGGTGCGGCGGTAACTGCGCACTCAAGTACCGACGGGTGCTCCATCAGTGCGCTCTCGACCTCAAACGGTCCGATGCGGTAGCCTGAGCACTTGATGACATCGTCGTTTCTGCCGACAAACCAGTAGTAGCCGTCTGCATCGCGCCATGCCATGTCGCCGGTGCTGTATATACCGTCGTGCCACGACTTTGCGGTGGTTGCCTCGTCGAGATAATAGCCGCGGAAGAGACCTGAGGGTCCGTGTGTGCCGACATTGCAGATAGAGATAACGCCCTCGTAGCCGTCCTCGCAGGAGTTGCCGTCTGCGTCAATGATATCAACGTCGAAATAGGGGTTGGGCTTGCCCATCGAGCCGGGGCGGACATCAAAGAAGCCGAAGTTTGCGAAAATAACCGGAGTCTCGGTCTGACCGAAGCCCTCGCGCAGCTCAAGTCCGGTCAGCTCCTGAATCTTGCGGTATACTTCAGGATTGAGCGGTTCGCCGGCAACGGTAGCATTCTTTATGTAGCTGAGGTCGTAGCCGGAAAGGTCATCCTTGATGATAATGCGGTAAATTGTTGCCGGAGCACAGAAGGTTGTCGGGTGGATTCTCTCGATGGCTGCGAGCATTGTATCAGTCTTGAACTTGATGGTATCAAAAGCGCCGATAGCCGCGCCGCAGATCCACTGACCGTAGATCTTGCCCCATGCAAACTTCGCCCAGCCGGAGTCGGTCTGGGTCATGTGAACGGTGTTCTCCTGAACCTGCTGCCAGTAACGGGCAGTTGTGATGTGACCGAGAGGGAATGCGAAATCGTGCCAGACCATCTTGGGCATACCTGTTGTGCCGCTGGAGAAGTAGATGAGCATCATGTCATCGTTGGTGGTGGCATCATCGCCTGTGGGACGCTCGAAGACCTCGCTCTGTGCATAGAGCTCTGCACCGTAGTCGATGAATCCCTCATCGGTATGCGGCTCGCCGAGGGTGCAGACATGGCGGAGTGTTTCGCACTTGGGCAGCGCCTCGCGGATATAATTCAGCAGACCGTCCTCAGAAACAGAGATTATCATTCTGACGGTTGCCGCATTGCAGCGGTATACGATATCCTTGGTAGTAAGCTGGAATGAAGCAGGAATGCAGACAGCGCCAAGCTTGTGCAGACCTACCATGGAAAACCACACCTCGGGGCGCTGGCGGAGAATCAGCATGACAACGTCGCCCTTGCCGATACCCTTGGACTTGAAGAAATTCGCCGCCTGATCACTGTGCTTCTTGACATCAGCGAAGGTGTAGCGCTTCATGTCGCCCTCGTCGTTTGTCCAGACAAGAGCCAGCTTTTCCGGCTCAACTCTCGCCCACTCGTCAACGACATCATAGCCGAAGTTGAAGTTTTCCGGTGTGTTTATGGTAAAATTCTCACAGAAGTCCTCGTAAGAGGAAAACTCTGTACGCGGACAGTATTTGCTTATGATATGATCCATCGTTCTTTGCACGTTCCTTTCTGCTTTATCCCTTTATTCCTTGATAACGGTAAGGAACGATGCCGGACCGCCCACAGCCTGCTGACCGTGAGGAATCATGGGGTCGAAGTATACACAGTCGCCCTCGGAAAGCTCGAGCTTCTTGCTTCCGATGGTAACGCAGACTGTGCCGGAGATGACGTAGTTGAACTCCTGACCGCCGTGGGAGACAAGCGCCGGCTGACCGTCCTCGGGGAGGAGATTTACGAGCATGGGCTCCATCTCTCTGCCCTTGAAGTTGTAGCTGAGGCTGGTGTAATTATAGCCGGGATAGCGCTCAACCTTTGCACCGGTATCCTTACGGGTGACGGTGTAGGTGTTCATCTTCGGGGTGCGTCCTGTGAGCAGGGTGGTGAAATCAACACCGAGAATCGAAGCGATCTCATAAAGGGTGCTGATTGGAATATCATTCTCGCCGCTCTCGTAAGCATTGTAATCAGCCTCGGAAACGCCAAGCTTCTCTGCCATTTCGGCAGCTTCTATTTCAAGAATCTCCCTGAGTTCTCTGACTCGGCTGGGGATATTTGTAAGATCCATCTGCATGAATAATCTTCCTTTCCTCTGAAAAAAACGCACAGCTTTTCCAGTTTATGATATTGAATTATTATACCACTCAAATATACCGCGTGTAAATATTTAAAGCGTGGATTTTCTGTTATTTTAAAATATTTATTCTGATAAAATACACAACCGCCGCACCGGACGGCGATGACACGTTCAGCGCTTACCGTTTTCTGCGCTGCAGATAACCGCACACGTCAAGCCAGCAGACATAATAAAAAACGGAGGTGCCATGAAAGCTCCTCCGTTTTGCTATACACCAAGTAGTTATTTAATCATTCATTACTTTCTGTAATCAACTCTTCGCCGTTGAGCAGACCGAAGATATACACAGCGCTGTCGGTCAGGCTGTTTCTGTAATCGTCGTGAGTGAGCTCTCCCTCGTATGTGCCGGCAAGCATGGACGGCAGCACCTCAAGATAATCCTCGGTTGCGCCTGCAAGCTCAGCCATCTGCAGACATACAGCCTTTGCGCGGTCATTGATGAGCGTGTCAGCCGGATAGCTGCGTGCGCCCTCGCACCAGTCGCCAAGCTGCTCAGCTATTGCTGCATACTGCTCGTCTGCGGCAATTTTTTCCTCGTCAGCCAGCACGGTGAGCCTTCTCTCCATAGTGGAAAGAGTGGTTATGCAGCGAATATATTCATTGAGCTTTTTGCTCATCATTTCAAGATAGCTTTCCTCGTCAGGCAGCTGCTCCCAGACCACCGGAATCTCATCTCTCTCCGGAGCATCGCTGTCCGAAACAGCAGTTTCACCGCTGCAGCCGCACAGCAGAAGTGCAAGCATAAGCAATGCAGTCAGCATAAAGAATATTTTCTTCATTGATATATCCTCCCTCTTTGCGCCGGTTTCCCCTTCTCTCCGGCATGAATCGTTCTGCTGAGTCAATTATAGCATCACACCGGCGCAGGTGCAAGTAGACACAGGCAAAAATTCCCCAGCCTTGAAAATTGCTATTGCATTACCTGTCGTCATGTGAGATAATGTCTGTACTACCATTTTATAGTAGTATATAATATTATTTCTTTGCGTTATGCGCTGCATGGTGACCTGAATGAAAAAACGTCTGCTTGTTTTGATTCTGTCTGCGCTTCTTCTGCTTCTCTGCGGCTGCGGTCATCTTGATACTTCAAAAGACCTGCCCGGCAGATGGCGCTCTGAGGACGGCTATACCGCTGTCTTCACCGGCTCGGAGCTGACTGTGTATGACATCGACGGAAATCTCATCGACGGCTTTCCTGCTTCCTATGTCATGTCGGGAAACGTAATTCATCTTCGCTCCGGCGACACCTATACCGAAGTTTTTGAATGCCGAATTGACGGTGATTCAATGAAGCTGATCTATACCGACAGCTTTCTCATTCTGACCCGCGGCTCGGCTGAAAAGAGCGTTGTCATCAACCTTACCCGCTGTGATTGATCCGGAAGTTTCCGGCACTATAAATTTATTGAGGAGAGAAAAACATGAAGAAAATCTTCCGCATGATTGCTCTTATTACCGCAACGGCACTCATCGCTGTCTCGCTGTGCGGCTGCAGTGCCATTGTCCAGGGCTTCATCGAGGGCTATACCGAAGCAATGAACGAGGGCAATACCACCACCGACGACGACGGTGATGTATTCCTCTTTGATACCGACGGCGAAAACGAAAAGGAAGAAGACCACAGCAGCAATGATACCTATGACTTCGGCGAGAGCGATATGGACGATGCCGCTGAGGAAATCTTCGCTTCCAACACCGGCAATTACGACAACTCCGACATCGTAGGCAAGTGGATCGACTATGAAGACGATGTCATCAATTTCTACAGCGACGGCTCGGGCACCTATTTCGACTCTCCCGTTGAGGAATACCGCTTCAACGGCGACTTCCTCACCCTTATCGCTGAAGGCGAGGAGTACAAGTATCCGGCACGTCTCTACGGCGATACCTTCGTCATTTTCTATGAGCCCTATTATTATGCACGTGTTGAGGGCAACACCGGTTCCTTCACCGGCAGATGGGAAAGCAGCGATGACAACGAGTACTCCTTCGAGTTCTACTCTGACGGCACCTTCCTTGAGGACGACGAGTATACCGGAAAGTACTACATCGACGGCAACGACATACTTCTTCTTTACGATGATACCTACATCACCTACGGCATCTTCCATATGCACGAGGACGGCGATCAGCTCGGCTTTGCCTACGGCTGGGAGCTTGACCGCATCGGTTAAAAGCAACTGGCCTCTGCCGGAAAGGCAGTCACACAATGTATGCTTGCAGCGACTCACCACCGCTGTTATGTATAAACACTAAGGAATATCAAGAAAGGAGCAGTGCTTTTGTTTTCACGAAGGCACTAATCAGAACCATGAAAAAGACACTTCGTATCTGCGCACTTATTCTCTCTGTTATCATGATGATCGGCGTTATGTGCGCCTGCAATGCAGGTGACACTGCAAACCTGATCCTCGCAACCAACAACGGCGAGCAGACAAACGCTGACCTTGTCGGTGAGTGGATCGACCTTGATGACGACACCCTTACCTTCAACGCTGACGGCACCTGCGACTACTTCGGCGAGGCTTGCGACAGCTATTCCTTCGACGGCAAGATCCTCAAGCTCACTGCCGGCGACAGCACTGTCAGCTATGATGCACGTCTCTTCAGCCAGTATTTCGTAATCTTCTACGAATCCAACGCTTACAACTACACCCGCACCGCTGGCAACTCCGGCGAGCTCGTAGGTGAGTGGGAGAGCCCCGAGGGCTACACCTTCGCATTCACTGCAGACGGCAAGTTCACTGAGGACGGCACCGAGACCGGTACCTACGCTGTTGACGGCGAGGAAATCATGTTCATCTATGACGATGATACTGATGGTTCCTACCTCTTCAATATGTACGACATCAACGGCGACGAGATGACCTTCTGCTACGGCTGGGCTCTCTGGCAGGAATAATTCCTGACATCTGTCTGATAAACAACTGAACAAATGCCGCCGGGGAGAGCAATTTTCCCGGCGGTTTTCATTTATCCGCTCCTCTGCTGCTTACACGGGACAGCAGGAAACACAATGTTGAACAATCAACCATTACACCTGGAATGTGTAATAATATTCTGTAAATTTCAACAATACATATTGATTTTCATAAAAATATATGTTATCATTGTACACACAAGAGGTGATTGACACATCACAACGTGCAACTCATTTCTTTTTAATATATATAATATATCTTCGATCAGCATCGAAAGGGCAAACCTGATGAAAATCAGGGACGCAAAGCTACAGGGTCTAACCGGCATCACTGCCGTATGACAGCCAGCCTCCGAAATGCCATTGAAAAATACGTGCATTTTCCAGTGCGCACAATGGCATTATCCGCCATTGTGCGCACTTTTTATTGGACATGCAATCTCACAGGGAGGTGTATTCAATGTCCGGCGCAATTATTCAGAAAATCAGAAAAAACCTCACCGATGACGAGCACCGCTACCGTTTCCAGATTATCCTTATCCCGATGATATTCAGCCTGATATCCTTCGGCATGAGCGTGCTCAACTACATCACCGGAGAGTATATGCTGATGAGCGCAACACTTCTCTTCAGCATTCTCAGTTTCATCTGCAGCATCGTAAGCTACATTTCCAAAAAAACCGTTAAGTTTTCCTACACTCTGTTCAATATCCTTCTGGTCATAATGTCAGTGTCCTTCATTATTGACGGCGGTGCAGACGGTTTCAGCCCGCTGTGGATAATCCTGCTTCCTGCCTGCGGACTTATATTCAGCGGCAGAAAAAGCGGCACCTTCTTCTGTGCTCTGCTGTTCGCAATCATGGTATTCCTGATGTGGACTCCGACAGGGCGCGGCTTTATTCGCTACGATTACTCAGAAACTTTCCTTCTCCGTTTCCCGATTCTTTATTTCTCCTGCTACTTTGTCGGTCTATTCTTTGAAACCACACGTAAAATGACCTACGATTCACTCAAAGCCACACAGCAGGAGCTCTGGGAGCTTTCGGTCAAGGACGGTATGACAGGCGTTCTTAACCACGCCAGATTCACACATGATCTCGACGAGCTTGTCAATGATGAAGCAAATCACACCGCCGGTTTCATCTATGTAGATATAAACGGACTCAAGCACACCAACGACACCCAGTCGCACGACGTAGGCGACCGCATGATCTACAGCTGTGTCAGAGTGCTCACCAGGCGTTTTCCGAATGACATCTGCTACCGCATGGGCGGCGATGAATTCATCGTATTCCTGCGCGACTGCACCGAGGAATACTTCCTTGAGCAGATCGGACTTATCCGTGATGATTACTCAAAGGTCACTGATGTCAGCGTGGCTGTAGGTGGTGCATACGCTTCAGGCAATGCAGACATACGCGAGGCAGTCATACGTGCAGACTCGGATATGCAGGCAATCAAAAACGAATACTACCGTGAGGCAGGTCTCGACCGCCGCAAATAATTTCTTCAGAAATTTCTTCAACAAAACCTCTTCATTCTTCATGATAACAACTGAATCCTTTCATGGATTCGTTTTTACCTCCATTTCTTGATTTCCGTTCGGCAGGCGCGCGGTCTGCAGAACAAAAGAACAGCACGTACAGTTGTCCCGCTGTACGTGCTGTTCTTTTTGCACTGTTTTCAATACAAAAGCCGCCCGGCACAACCGCCGGACGGCTTGTTTTCTTTTGCGAATTCCGCGAAACGGAAACCGATCAGACTCTTCCTGCGAAGTATCTGTCATAGCGCTCTATGCAGTGCTTGATTACCTCAAGTGCCTTGTCTCTGCCGAGAGTTTCGGTAACTCTTACGTCAGACTTGCCCTCGAGGTTCTTGTAAAACTCGAAGAAGTGATTGATCTTGTCGAAGGTATGTCTCGGCAGCTCGCTGATATCCTGATACATATTGTATGCAGGGTCACCGTAGGGAACGCTGATGATCTTCTCGTCAGCCTTGTCGCCGTCGGTCATCATGACAACGCCGATGGGATAGCACTGTACCAGTGTCATCGGGTGAATGCTCTCCTGACAGAGAACAAGCACATCAAGGGGGTCGTCATCGTCAGCATAGGTCAGCGGAATGAATCCGTAATTTGCCGGATAGTGCATGGAAGTATGCAGTACGCGGTCCAGCTTGAGCAGACCGGTCTGCTTGTCGAGCTCGTATTTGTTGGGGCTTCCCTTGGGGATTTCGATGCATGCAACGTAATTCTCGGGACTTACGCGTTCTTTGGCGATGTGGTGCCAGATGTTCATAATTATCCATTCCTTTCACAACAGGATAAAGGCAAGGGTCAACAATCCCTCGCAGCGTTCATACGCTTTCTTATAATAAATTCTTCAGCAATAAGAATTATAATACAACGCCGCATCTTTATCAACAGGAAAATTTAATAAACCGCACTGTACACTCGAATGCAAAACAATACAGTTTTTACATCATCAGGTTCATCATCAGAGGCAGCTTCAATTTTTACCGTCAAGTCTGAGAATCATTCCGTTGCGGATATCCTCAAACCCCATGCTGCGATAGAGGCGTTCCCCCATCTCGGAGGCATTGAGCATAATGACACCGTAACCTCTGTCTGCCGCACATTCAATAAGCCGGTTCATTATCTCCCGTCCTGTTCCACGACCGCGGTACTCCGGCTCGACAAACAGGCTGGTAATATAGGCATTCCTGCCTGCGGGATTAGATGCAGACGGAACTGAATCGTAATAAAACACAATACCGGTCCCAACGCATTCTCCGTCCTCCTCGGCCAGTACAGCATCACAGGAATCATTGGCAAATGCTTTGCTGAAGTAAGCGATGCAGTTATCCCGCATCATGCAAAATTTATCATTGCCCTCATCAATTTCAATAAATCTCAGCCGCTGTGCCGCAAGCAGGTCAATATCGTCTGCTGCTGCCATTCGGTAATTCATGATACAGCCCCCCTTTTCATTATGACATATAAAATCATCCCGTGCGGCAGAGTGTCACACGGGATGAAGCTGTTGTAATTTATCTGAGCTTGCTCCATGTCAGGAAGCAGACAACCGCAGCGCAGAGCACTACCTGCATGATGGTGAAGCGAATGACCACCTGAGTGTCCGACCAGCCCTTGTTCTTGCGGAAGTGGTCGTGAAGCGGAGTGCGCACATTGGTGAGGATCTTTATCTTGAGGAAGCGCAGCAGCGAAACCTTCACAAGACCGAGACCACCGTCGAGAATGAGCACCAGCGCAACCAGCACATACAGGAATGCACTGCCCGACTTGAGTATGGAAATTGCTATCATCAGACCCATTGCTCTTGAGCCTGCATCACCCATCATCAGCTTGCTGGGAGATGCGTTGAACCACAGATATGCGGTCAGGCAGGCAACGAACAGCAGGTTGAGGTATGCAAAGAGGTCGGTAGACTCGTTGATGATATCAATTACGTAAATGCTGGAAAGAGTGACAATGGAAAGGGTTGCGGAAAGACCGTCGACACCGTCGGTGCAGTTTGTGACGTTGATGGAGGTCCACACAAGAATTACTATCAGCAGACCGAAGAGAATCTCGGGAATTACAATCTCCTTGCCAAGGATAAGCAGGAAAACGGTGTTGTCATTTGCCTTGAGATACATTACAGCCACAGCAAGTGCGATCATAAGGTCGAGCGCACCCTTGAGGTATTCGCTCCACGGCTTATCTGAGCGGTCATCAAGATAGCCGGTCAGCATGGCAAGCATGATGAGCACCAGATAGACGATGATTTCTATGCTCAGACCGTCTTCTGTGTGCAGACGCGCAAACAGCAGCGAAGCAACGAAGAAAACCGACACAAACAGGATACCTGCTCCACGCGGCTTGCCCTGGCTCTTCTTTCCGTTGTAGGCATACTCTCTGCCCAGATCACGCGGAAGGAAACCGGTCCATTTGCTCAGCGAAATAAAAGTGAAAATAAATGCGAAGGCTATGCCGGCAATGGAGACCAGCACCGCACTGTCATTACCCAGAAAATACTTGATCATGGGACTCTACCTTTCAACACTGGTTTGATTGATGCCGCGCCAATTTCCGCACAGCGCAGGCATACCAGCTTATTGTAATAGATTAGTGGAAAAATTACAATATCATTTTCAGAAATTATACCGGCTTTCTGATAAGCGACACAAGCGATACAGCCAGACACATGACCTGCATTATCATTATCTGCGCAGGCGAAACCGCCTCACAGCCGGAGAAAAGACTTAATCCGGCTGTCAGAACAAAGCCCAGACCGAAGCATATCATCTGTATCACCGTATTGAACATGAGCATGGAGCGCATTCGCTTGGCGGCGCTTATTCCGTCAGCCAGTGCCGCCATTCTGCCAACTGTACACAGCTCAGCAGGCGCTCTGTCGCGTATTGTGTGGGTCAGCTCGTCATACTCCGAGCCGGCGCGCACACTGAGTATGGTTATCAGGCGCGACGGAATCTCATAAATCTCCGACACCAGCTCGCTTGTGACGTTTGCATCAGTGGTGTAGACAAGCAGGCTGACTCCGTTTGATACCATGGCGCGCACGGCATCTGCAGTATCGGGGTCGGCGCGGTACTGAACAAGCATTACAGCGCACGGTCTGCCTGATATGGCTATGTAAACGAGATGCCGGTTTTTGCCCTTCTTTATCATCTGCTCGTAATCGCGCGAAGGCAGCTCGACATGGTGTTTCTCGAGCATTCTGCGGTTTCCGACCAGCACGGGTTTATCCTCCACCCAGCCGGAAACACCCATTTCATTCTCGTAGCCTATGCCGTCGGCGCGCAGTATCTTCTCCGATTTTTCCTCGAGCAGTCCGTAGAAAACCTGCGCAAGAGGTCCGCCGGAAGCAAGCACCACCGAGGCGGCGTAGACAATCGACCGGTCAATAGGCGCCTCGCCGAAAGCCTTTACCGAAAGCAGACGCACCGTTCCTTCGGGGAAGAGTGCATCTGAATTGACGGTCAGGGCATCGGTCAGTCCGAATTTATCAATTGCCGACCAGCCGTTGAGCATGACACCGCTCTTGATGAGCTGCTTTGATGCGCGCTCCATCGGCAGATTGAGACAGAACAGACGGCACACCGGTATTCCGGCAACAAGCGCAGCGCAAAGGCAGTAAATGCCGCCCCACGCGCCCCACGAACGGAAGCTTATCAGCCCGCCGATAAGTCCGGCAACAACCGAAGCAATGAGCACAAAAGGCGCCGCACGGCTTACCTTCTGCTCACAGTAATCCTCCTCGTAGGAGTACTGCAGGTAATTTGCAAGGAATTTTGCTCTTACTGTATACGCGACGTGATTATGCACCTTGCGGTCAGCATGGAGCAATTCATCAAACCTTACTCCGTCATCTATAAGCCTGACCGAGCGTCTGACTCCTCTGAGCGCGACAAAGCGGAAATTTCTTGCCACTCTGCGCACCATCATCAGCAGACCGAGGTCATTGAGAAGCAGTGCAAGTATTGCCGGAGCACCCGGCACACTGTGCATCGGCTGCCGCTCGACGAAGCAGGCAATCAGCTGAGCTGCAGTCTGCAGCGTTACCGCCGTATAGCCGGCGCCAAGCAGTGCATCTCCGTCAAGCCTGCGTGATATCAGATTTCTGAGCCCTCCGGAAATTATATTCCGGCTGAGCACACCGCATACAATGAGAAAGAACAGGTTGAGCGTCAGATAGACCATCGGCGCACGGTCTGGAGTGAACATCTCCGGCAGAGCCACGCCGAATTCCGGCAGAATCTCAAGCGCACCGAGGAAGAGCACCGATATGCCGCAGACGATCATTCTGAAGCTGATCTGCCGCATCTGCTCGCGCAGCTCGTCGCATATTGCATCGCTGTCGCCCGGTCGCTCATAATCTGATATTTCCGAATAAACGTGACGATATGGCATATCGCTTCCTGCCGGCGGCTCCTGCCACTCCGACTGCTCCATGACCGGACGCACCAGACGGCGCGTGTTCTCGTCCATGCGCTCCATCACCCGGTCTTCCATCGGCTCGGGCAGCACAGGGCGGTCAACAAACAGCCTCACGCTTATTTTCTCAAACTTTATTTCGCCCTTCTCCAGCCTCATGTTGCCCTTGCCGCGTGCCGGCTTTGCCTTGTCTCCCCAACCGACGGGGGCAGGCATTGCAATCATGGAGCTGTATTCCTGCGGGTCGTTTCTTTTTTTATTTTTACCTATGGTAAGGGTTCCCAAGGCACTCCCTTCCCTTTGCTGTTTATTTTTCTGATGATTATCCGATCATCAATCGGGAGCGCCGGTTCTGCGGCGGCGGGTCATTCTGGAAAGGCTTGCGCCTATATCATCGTCATCTCCGCCAAAACCGCCTGCGGGAGCGCTGAGTGACTCAGCATCCATCGGTGCATTGCGGCGGCGCGGGGTAAATCTTCCGCTTTCAACATCGGGGGCGTCATTTGCCGGACGTCTTGACAGAGCCGAAAGCTGTGCATCAATATCCTCACTGGTCTGCAGAGCTTCGCTCTCTGCCGGTGCTTCCGCTGCAGGTGCAGGGGCTGCATCTGCGCCGCGGCTGCGGCGGTTGAATCTCGAGCTGCCGGCACTTCTCTCAGTCTCCGGTGCAGCCGGCATAACGGGAGGCTCTTCTGTATTTATCTCTCTGACAGGCTCAGCAGCAGGCTTCTCCTTCGGCATCGGAGGCTCACTGACAACAGGAGCGCTCACCACTGCCGGCTCAGGTCTTTTCTCCTCACGCGGTGCAGGCTCTGCCGGAGCGGGCTCCTGTGCAGGCGCAGGATTCATCATCGGGCGCTGCGGTCTTTGCTGACGGCGCTGGGGCATATTGCTCTCCATCTCGCCGTTGTAAGGCACCTCAGGCGGCATCATTCCCGGTACGGGAGGATAGCCGTAGGGCGGCTGCGGATAAGGGTACCCCTGAGGCGGGTAGCCGTAAGGCTGCTGCGGATAAGGATAACCCTGGGGCGGATAACCGTAGGGAGCCTGCGGATAGGGATAACCGTAGGGCGGCTGCGGATAGGCATAGCCGTATGGATTCTGCGGCGGATAAGGATAGCCGTATGGATTCTGAGGCGGATAGCCGTAAGGAGCCTGCGGATAGCCATAGGGCTGCTGTACATACACCTCGCTGCCCGGCTGCACTGCATTCTCTGCATCTGTCTGCTCAATCGGCATTCCTGTCTGCTCAAAGCCTTTTTCCATTCCTGCGCCCTCCGTTCTTTTATCTTTCTTTGCGGGATTATTATCAATAGTCTGCGGCTGCTCCTTTTTTCTGTCGCGCCGCGAAAATCTGCCCTTTTCCTGCCGTCCGCCGTCATCGTTTCCGACAAGACCGGTCGGCTGTGCAGAGCTGAGCGGACGAAGCTCGCTCTGTCTTCTTTCGTCCTCAATACGGCGCTCTCGCATCAGCTCCTGCACCATGTTTTCGCCATGATGCACCATCGGTGACGATTTTTCATCACTGAAGATATGCTCAAAGCGCTCGCCGTCGCCGTCCTGCCGCTCGTCGTAGGCAAGGGCATCAAGCCTGCTGAAGCGTGAACGGTCAATCGAACGCTCATCGGTATCGTCGCGGTCAAACAGGTCGGCGAATTCCGAATGCTCGCTCTTGAAGGGCTGGGTGCGGTATTCACCGGCAGGTCTTCTGCCTGCTCCCGACACACGGATAGGGCGGTCGGGCGCAATAAGGTCAGCCCCCTGAGCCGAATCGCTGTCATCATTATTATAGCCCCTGCGCCCCATACGGTCACGCTTCATGCCGGATTTCACCTCTACGGTGCTTCTGGCAGTGCGTTTCGGTGCGCGGACTGTCTTCAGCTGGGAGAGCTCATCGCTTTCGAGGTCGATATCCGCACTCTCAAAGCCGCGCTCAGCACCAAGCTGCTCGCTGTCTTTAACACGTTCAAAACCCATAATATCACGGTGTTCCGGACAGGCGGAACCTTCTCCTTTAATTTATCTTGTCATCAGCCCTTGCGCCCGCCGGGCGGCATTGAGCCCTGACGTCTGACCGGAGCGGTCTGCACACGTCCTCCGGCTCTGCGGTCATCTCTGAAGGGCATCTGCTGTCTTGACGGTGCGCCGTTCATCGGCGGCATTGCACCGTTCGGCACGCCCTGAGGCGAAGTCTGCGGAAAATAAAGCTGCGGCTGGGGATTTGTCCCCTCAAACAGCTCAGGATATAATCCCTGATATCCGCCCTGAGCCTTTGCCGGTGCAGGACCACCATACGGCGGCTGCATACCCATCGGATAAGGATACGGCGCGTAAGGCGGCATTCCATAAGGCGGATAGCCGGTCTGAGCGCCCCTTTCCTGCCGGCGGTTATTGATTGCTGCACCCTGCTCATAGCCCATCTGACGTGCGCTGTCATACTGACGCATCATGTCCTCGCGGCTGACGGGGCGGCTGCTTGCCGGTGCCGGTCCGAAGGGTGAACGGCGGCGTCCTGTATGCGGAGTTCTCAGCGCACGGACATAAGCCCTGCGCGCCTGCTCTGCCATCTGGCGCTGATACTGCTCTGCCTGCTTGCGGCGGTATGCCCACGTGACGAAATCCTCGCCGCCGGTCTGACCGCTGCTCAGCGCATTGAAATATTCCTCTACCAGCGCATTGTCAGAGAAAAACTCAGGCGGAATCCATCTGCCCCTGTAGCGGTGGTTCATTATCTCTTTTATGCGCTCAGGGTCGATGTTGGCTTCTTTTATGTATTCGTTATTGAACTCGCCCGCCTCGGTGGAACGCACACGGGCGCGTGTTGCGGTTATTGCATATTCACTGCCGCTTTCTTCCTCCGGACGGATATATCTTCCGTCAAACTGCTGCGGCTCCTCGTCCTCGGGCACGGTATTCACCGAATGTGCCGCAACCTCAGACCATGTGGGATTGGCACCTGATATCTGGCTCCAGTAACGCGCCTCGGTGGCAAATTCAGGCAGCGCGGTGCTTGATTTTGCCATGCCGCTCTGCTCGGGCAGTCTCTCAAGGCGTGAGCCGGCAAGCGAAGAAAGAGGAATATCATCTATCGGCTGGCGCTGCTTTTTCTCCTCAGGAGGAAGGTCGTCCTCGTGGGTGAAACGGCGCTTGGGTCTCTTTCGCTCTGCCCTGCCTATCTCAGCGTCCTCGCGCCGGCGGCGCCTTACCGCTTCCTTGACTATCAGCTTTGCTTCGCTGTCATCGTGGTCAGGCAGCATTCTGATAAGCTCGGAGCGGCGCTCATCGACAGAGGTCTCCAGACGGCGCGTATCGCGTCTGAGCTGACCGGTACGAACCTCGCCCTTCTGCTCCTCGCGCTCACGTCTCGCATCGGCATCGCTGACAAAGGAGATATCCTCAGGCGGCGCCTCAAGCTCACCTGCGAGCACGTCGTATCTCTGCAGCGTGCTTCGCGGACCGACCATGCGCTCCTCAATGTCGCCCTTAGGACGGTAGGATGCCGAATAATCCAGTTCCTGAAGCTTGCTGAGCGAAATTGTGTCACCGGTGAGATCACGCTGAATGTCCAGACGGAATCTCGCGGCGGCAGGTCTTTTTGCTTCCTGCGCAGGTGTTTCACCGTCGGTCTCCTGCGCTGTGAGCTGATCCCTGTCAAGCTCAAAAGCCTCAGACCTTGCTCTCCAGCTTCCGACTCGCCACTTCTGCCGCGCTTCGTCCATGATTATCTCAGCGCTGTATTTTGTCTGATTGGTACCCTCCTCGAGATAAGGATTCTCAAAGAAGGACTTTGAATACTTGCCCGTTTCAGCTCACCTCCCGTGCGGTATCATCTGTGACAGCACCGCAGTAATTGTTCTGCATCACGCAGAATACGAAAAATTATTTCAGTAATATCAGCTTTGTCTGATATGAATTATTTGAATTTATTGTTTGCCGGAATGCCAAGGCGCTGACGGGCGACTTCATACAGCACGACCGCACAGGCACAGGAGGCGTTGAGAGAGTTTATCTTACCCTGCATCGGAAGGGAGATAATGAAATCGCACTTCTCGCGCACAAGTCTTCCGACACCGTTATCCTCGCCGCCGATGACCACAGCGATTGCTCCGGTAAGATTTGCCGAGCACCAGCTGTCGCCGTCCATATCTGCAGCGCAGACCCATATTCCGCGCTTTTTGAGATCATCGATGCACTGGGCAAGATTTGCCACTCTTGCAACCGGCACATACTCCAGCGCACCGGCTGAAGCCTTGCCGACAGTCCATGTAAGACCTGTTGCGCGGCGCTTGGGCACGATGACTCCGTGTGCTCCGACCGCCTCTGCCGTACGCAGTATCGCGCCGAGGTTGTGGGGGTCGGCTATTTCATCGGCGATGATTATGAAAGGCGGCTCACCGCGCTCTTCGGCAAGACGGAGAATATCCTCCACCTCGGCATACTCATGCGCAGCGGTCATGGCGCATACGCCCTGATGACGTCCGCCCGGACAGAGAGTATCCAGCTTGACCGGAGCAACATCGCGTACCGGAATGCCGTTCTTCTTCGCCAGCTCTATTATCTGATGCAGGCTGCCCTGTCTCTCGCCTCTCGCCACCATTATGCAGTCGATGGCACGTCCGCTCAGAAGCGCCTCACGCACAGCGTTTCGTCCGGCAACAACGTCATTATGCTGTGCTGATGTTCTGTTCTCAAAATTATCGCTCAAACTGTTTCACTCTTTCTCTGTCCTAAGTTGATGATATACATCGCCGGATATCCGCAGACCGTCAGCCTTTTTGCGGCAATCCGGACGCATTTTCGTCAATTGTGTCTGAATATTATAACATATATATTTATATAATTATTAAATTATTTGTTAATAAATACTGCCGGCGCACTCCGGCTGCAGGCGGTAAATAATGGCAGGCTCATGATGAGCAGGTCATCTTTTTTTGTGGCAGAGCAGCCGCTCCTTTACCTGCAATTCTATCTGCCTGACAGCTCAAGCATTATATCCGCAACATCTATTCCAGACGGACACACTGCACTGCAGGCTCCGCAGCCGTCGCATTTTTCGCCGCTGTACGCAGCCGCCTGCTGCTTTGCGCCGCGCTCATAGCATCGTATTGCCTCAGAGGGAAAAAGCTTCTGCGGACACACGCCGACGCATCTTCCGCAGGAAATGCAGCCTGTGCGCACGGGCGCTGCCGGAAGTTCGGTCATGGCGCAGATGCCCTTTATTCCGGGGAAAACCGGTATATCCAGCCTGTCGCAGGTAACTCCGCGCATGGTGTCGCCAAGTATCACATACTTCGGGTCACAGCGCAGCCCTGCCTCACGCAGTATCTGCTCGACCGTTGTGCCTGTGGTGACCACCACGTTAGCCGGAGTGGACACGCAGTCTCCGCACACGGTTATTATTGACTCGGTCTGCGGCACACCGCGGCGCACCGCCTGAGAGAGCGCCCTGAGCGCCTGAACGCCTACGCGCAGATATCCGCCCTTGCCGCAGTACTGCTCGACAAAACGGTCCCACACAGGGTAACCGCCGGTCATTCTGACAACATCGGTAAAGCCGAAGGTCGACGACACCCTTTCCATCTCGATATCACCGGGGTCATATATTGCAAGCGCAGCCTTACCGCCGTCGAGCACCTTGAGGGTCAGGCCGAGACCGTCATTCGCCTCGTCGCCGTACTCCTGCACGGTTTTGATGCCGCTGCTGATATACGGCATATCATCAAGCGCGTCAGCTACCGACATCAGCACACGCTTTCTTGCCGCAGTCTGCAGCTTGTAGTAAAGCGGAAGTCCGTCCACCTCGTCGAGGATACACGCCATGCGCGATGCCTGAATTATTCCCTGACCGGTCATTGCCGAGGGATCATGCCCTCTCGTTTCCAGCGCGGGAATACTGTCTTTCACCTCTATATGAGCGCACATTATACTGCCGACCAGCGGGTGCTCCATGCGCTCAATGCGGCGAAGCTTGCCCGAAACAGGCGAAACCACCCAGTTCATGCTGTTTTTCGACCTTGCCAGCATGGAATTTTTAGCTACCGTTTCACCGACTCTCGGTATAGGCAGCATTGCTCCCATTCCGAAGTTAAGCAGCGGAACCATCAGCATTTCCGGTGTTTTCGCTCTCATTATCGGTCGCTGGAAAGCCTGTCTTTTCTGCTGTTCAAGCCGGACACCTTTTCCTGTATAAAGCTGTATTGCCATTATCCACCTCTTGAACACGCACTGCGCGTGGGGTTATGATTAGTGTAAAAACCGCGTACATCGCACAACCAAGGCATCTTCTGCCTTTTGTTCCTGTACGCAATGAAATGGAGGATCAACGAAAATGACCCTTGAAGCTATCGGCTGCAATGCCGTGAAAGCAAGCCTTACAGCCGATGATATGAGCGGATACCGCATCACTCCGGACAGCATGAGCATAACCGACAGCGCCACTCGCTCACTGCTGAGCGATATGCTGTCCTACATGGAACACATGGGACTGCGCAGCTTCGGCGATCAGGTAACTGTCGAATGCCGCCCGCACACCGACGGAGGGTGCGATATGCTGCTGACGGCGAAACCGCCTGTGCGCTGGCTTTTTGAAAGCCGCAGTGACCTGCTTTCCGCCATGCGTTCGGGAGCTCTGCCCGACCAGATGTGTGCCATTGAACCAAAGGGCAGCCGTCTTCTGCTCACGCCGAAGTACCGGCTCTCACCCTCCGAGGCGGCTGTTCTGTCCGAATTCGGTACGCCGCTCGACGATATTTCATAATTTCATACGGCACTGTCATGCGCCGCTGTACATAAATGCCGCGATTACTGCACCTTAGCGCTCAGCTCGGCAAATGCGGCAGGCATATCCTCAGCGCCGAACACAGCATTTCCAGCGACAAGTATGTCGGCGCCCTTTGCAGCCACTTCGGCGCAGTTCTTTGCATTGACACCGCCGTCGACCGAAATGAGCAATGATTTATTGCCTGCTTCATCAGCAGCCTTTCTTATGGGGGCGAATTTATCGAGGCATTCGTAAATCATTCCCTGACCGCCGAAGCCGGGCTCAACAGTCATGACCAGCACAAGACCGATCCGGTCGAGATAAGGGAACACAGCTTCTGCCGGGGTATTGGGCTTGACCGACACTCCGGCAATTTTGCCGCGCGCGTTTATAGCCTTTATGCACTCGTCGATATCATCGTCGCATTCAATATGTACGGTTATCATATCTGCCCCTGCATCGCAGAAGCGGTCAATCCATTCAAGGGGATTTGTCATCATCAGATGAACATCGAAGGTAACTTCGGGCACAAGCGGGCGAAGGGCGCCGACAAGAGTATAACCGAAGGTAAGATTAGGGACGAAATGTCCGTCCATTACGTCGAGATGGAGTATCTTTGCTCCTGCAGAGCTGAATCTTTCCATTTCCCAGCTCAGTCTTGTGAAATCCGCCGAGAGAAGCGACGGTGCTATGTTCGCCATTTTTATCTGTCCTTTCCGGGTATTCAACTTCTTTTTTCAACAATTTTACATTTGACCAGTATTCTGAGCGGCGGCAGGAGCATTCCTGCTGTCGTTGTTTGTACTGCGCTGTGTTCAGTTATTCATAAAGGCGGTGAACATCGCGTTCATCGACCATAACCAGCATACTCATAT
>JAZNOP010000101.1:0-63593 GCA_045580875.1 Acutalibacteraceae bacterium | reverse complement strand
CATACATTTTTACAACCACGAACGCATTCAGCTTAAAACAAAACTGACTCCACTTGAGCAGCGAAGCCAGTTTGTTTCTTAATTTAATATTTCCTACTTAGGGGCTTTTTGTACTGTCCGTACAATTTGGGGCAGTTCACTTCCGGCTGACGGGGTTGTTTTTCGTATATATATGTTTTTTACGATGGACAGAATACGGCTGTAACCGTCATATTGCCATCTTTCATTTCAGCAAACACCTCTCCGCCCATCTTATTTATAAGACGGCGGCAAATATAAAGACCCAGACCGCTACCCTTTTCCTTGTCCGCATTCGAGCCGCGCCAGAAGCTGTCAAACATATGCGGCAGCTCACTTTGCGGCAGTGTGCAGCCTGTGTTTGTTACGCTGACGAGACGGCATCCATCTTCTTCGGTAACACTTATTGCAATACTTTTACCGTCTCCATACTTGATTGCATTTTCAATAATATTCTGGATAACCTCAACTGCTCTGTCTACATCACCATTTATTATGCAGTCATTGTATTCTGAAATACAGAAGTCAGTTCTGAGTAGCTTTAATTTTGCCGTGTAATATTCTGAGATTCGCTTTATGACTTCTGACAGATAAAACTGTCCGTCTTTAACATCAAGCGACAGAAAATCCTCTCTGGAGGCAGTTACAATTTCAGAAACATAGTGTTCTATCTCATCTGCTTTCAGGGTTATTTTCTCAGCAATTTCCGCTTGCTTTTCCTCGCCCGTATAGAGCCCTTTAGATATAGATTTTGAATAAAGCTTGATTGCCGAAAGAGGTATTTTGATATCATGAGAAAGAGACAGAATCAGCTTTTTCCTTTCAGCCTGCAATTCCAGCTCCTTCTGCCTGTTCTGCTCGAGTTTTTCCCGCAGCATATCCATTCCCCATAAGAATCTACCAAAATAACGTTGCCGATTTTCATTGAGCGGCGTTGTCAGATTACCTTTTGAGAGCTCAGCAGGCATATCACGCAGCAAAAGGAAAGGCTTAATTATGCGGTAACGCAAATAAAACAAAACGCTGGCAACCAGCACAAACATCGCACCAAGTGCGATATTCATAAGAATCAAATACTCATGTTCAATTCCGGATGACGCAGTGTAATCGAACCGGTAAAGTCTGCCGTTTATTTCCTTTATCAGATAGTCGTTCTGTCCGCCAGTTATTCCCTCACTGCCATCAATCGCAACCACAGCTGCAAGCGAAGGATAATCTGAAAGAACAAGACTTTCCATACCATTCTGTTCAATAACTGCTGCTGCACGGGATGCATCTACACGATACTGCCTTCCTTCGGGAACTGTAATTTTCGTAAAGCAGATATTCACTCCGGCAACTATACATACCGCTAGAATGCAAACAAACACAATCAGTTTATTGAAGGCTTTCATCAGATACTCCCTCCTCAAAACGATAGCCCACGCCCCAGACGGTCAGTATATGTCGTGGTTTTTTAGGGTCATCTTCGATTTTCTCTCTGAGCCATTTTATATGCACTGTCAGTGTCTGTGTCTCCGAATCGCTGTCGAATCCCCATATCCGTGAAAAAAGCATATCCTTCGAGAGTGTTGCGCCCTTATTTTCCATAAGCAGTTCAAGCAGGTCTATTTCTTTTGCTGTCATTTTCAGCTCAGTGCCACGGCGGCTGACCGTGCGCCTGACTTTATCGAGCACAATATCACCGCAGGTTATGCTTTCACTTTCATATCTGCGTCGAAAAATTCCACGTATTTTTGCTACCATTATATCTATGTCAAACGGCTTTTCAATGTAATCATCAGCACCGAGTATCAGACCATTGAGTTTATCTTCTTTTGTTATGCGCGCACTGACAATTAATATAGGAGTATTTTCCGTTTCACGAATCTTCTGACATACTGCAAAACCATCAATTCCCGGCAGCATTACATCTAGAATCACCAGTTTTGCTCCATATTTTTCAAACAGTTCAAGCGCTTTTTCTCCGCTGTGTGCCAAACTGACTGTAAATCCTTCCGCACGCAAAAAATCGCATAAAAGTTCAGAAATTTCAATATTATCTTCAACCACAAGTATATCAATCATTTTTTCGAACCTCTTTAAAACAGTGTAAGCAGAGGCGGTCATTTACCGCCTCTGCATTTTTTTATTTTACCAACCCATTTCCATGAGCCAGTTGTTTATTGCACGCTCACGGTCACGCAGTGACGAACACCCGTCATACATATCAAGATTATACTCTCCTTTGATATTTCCGTCAACGATATACATTACTCTGCTGCATCGTGCGGCTACCTTTACATCGTGTGTTACCAGCATAACAGTAGTACCATCACGGTTAACTGCACCGAGCATATCCATCACTTCATCAGATGCAGCGCGGTTAAGTGCGCCTGTAGGCTCATCAGCAAAAATTATCTTCGGGTTATTCATAAGCGCTCTGCAAAGGCAGGCACGCTGCAGCTGACCACCGGAAACCTCTTCAATGCCGCTGTCTGCAACCTCAATGATGCCCTGACGGCGCATAAGCGCTTTTGCTCTTTCTGTCTTTGCTTTACGGCTTTCTTTTATCTTTTTCGACTGACAGGAAGGCAGCAGAATATTATCGAGCAGGGAAAGATTTTTGAGCATATACATCTGCTGAAAAATAAAACCCATGTGGTCAAGACGAAGTCTGGAAAGCTCCTTTCCACTCATTTTTGCAATGCTTTTGCCATCGAAGAGCACATCACCGGCAGTAAGGTTATCCATACCTGAAACAGTGTAAAGCAAAGTGGATTTACCAGAGCCTGAGGGTCCCATAACTGCTACCATCTCTCCCGGTGCAACAGAGAAATTAACGTTGCAGAGTACATTATTCTGATGCTTGTTTACAATATATGTTTTACAGAGATCTTTGACTTCAAGAATATTATTCATAACTTAATCGTCCTTTCGTTATTCAATACTGGAGGTCTGTGAAGCGGTTATCTTTCTTGTTCCCTGTGCGGCAATGCTGACCGCTGCAAGAGTTGCAAAACCGAGGACAACGGGATAAATCACATAAGCCTCAATAGGATTGATTTCGTACTTTATCGAGTCTGCGCCCATCATTTTAAATATGGGAGTTATCATAAGCTGTGTTGCGGGAGAAGAAAGCGCTACACCGATCACTGTAGATATAAGCAGCACTATGCCCATTCTCAGTATATGCCAACGCACTACTGCTCCATTCGTGAAACCTGCCGCCTTGAGCATGGCTATCTGCCCCTGTTCCTTTGCAATAAAGGAGCGCTCCATAAGCATTGCTATGAGCATACATACAATCATCATCAGCGGCACAAGAAGATTACGGATTGAAGCGACCATAGCAGCTGAACCCGTGAAATAATCGGCATACCCTCCGCCGGTCATTATTCTGTAATCAGGATAAAGCTCCTTAAGACGCTCCATGCGTCGTTCAAGCTCTTTGGTATCAGGATTATCATCGAAGGTAATCTGATATGCATTAAATCCTGCAGCCTGAGTGTAATTCAACCTGGCATCTTCATGCAGGCGTACGCCGTTGCCCATGTTCATCATGGACTGGAAAATAGCGCTTACAATTACCTCGCGTTTTTCACCCATATCAGTATAGGTAACTGTGTCGCCTATTGTTACGCCAAGCGCCTCAGCAACAGTTGAAGTAACTGCAATTTCGTCAGCCTTCTGAGGTGCAGTGCCCTCGGAATAAATATACTGGTCAGCTGTTGTGCCTGTACCCTGGAAAAGCAATCCTGCGTAGGTATTATCACCTGCATTCAATGTGCTGAATATCAGTATCTCGCCGAATGCATGACCACTCATTCCTTCTTCATCGAGGATTTTTTCTATCTCTTCAAGATCACGACTGAAATTCTCTCTGCCGTTTTCCTGATAATAATCAACGTAGTTTGCGCAGACAAGGTATACATCACTTTCAGCAGTGCCGAAGTACGCAACAAGCCCCTCGCCCTTGAGCGTATTTATTGTGTTCACCACAACTATCGTCATAATAAGACATAGTGTGAACGCAGTAATCATTGTGATATAGCGTTTAACGCTGCTAAGGATATCATTGAGCGCAAGGAAAGGTATTGGACGCATATGACCTTTAGCCAGTGACAGCGGACTCTTCTTTGCGAAACGCTCACCCTGCGAGCCATCCCGCACGGCAGCAACAGGAGAAAGTATGTCTACCTTTTTGGTACCGCCCCAGCAGAGTACCATTACTATAATGACAACCAGTACAACACATACAGCGTTTACAAAGTAATATCTGCTGCCCTGAATAATCAGAGTCTGTGAGGTACTGTTCAGCATCATAGTGCCAAACGGAATACTTGCTGCCAGACCAAGCGCAGCACCAATAAGTGATACAGCAAAGTATTTCACAAGATACAAAGCCTTGATTCTGCGGTTGGATATACCGACCGCCTTCATTACGCCTATCTCACGGAATTCCTGCGAAAGGGTGAAGTTAATGGTGAAGCGAAGTACTACGACAGCAATAAGCACGAGGCAGAAGCTTACAATCAACAGTACACCGGCCACCGCCATATCAAGGATATAAGCAGATGAGATCATTCCGATGTCAGCCATCATGACTGTATTCAGATCAGTTTCCATCAGTTTATTTGCAAACTTCTTCACGTCGTTTGTTTTTATTGAGCAGAGAGCACCCCGAAGCAGCAGCTCTTCTGCTGCATGATCGGAATAGAAATCATCAAAGTCTTCGGCTGTAACCAGAAGTCTGTTGGAGCCAACATTTGGTGAACCTAAAAGTGCATCCTTTATAAAACCTGCAACTGTAAATTCCATGGTTGTGCTGCCGATAGTGACCTTCATCTTATCACCTGCTGCAACACTGTTGCTCTCTCCAAATTTTTGCGGCAGAAGAATTGTACCGCTTTCAATTGATTCAATCGGCTCGTCGTCCATCGTAAAGTATGTCAGAGATGCCTGTTCAAAAGAATACAGACTGATGCCGGAGCCCTGTTCAGGTATTTTGCCGTTTATAGTAATATTTTCCTTGCTGAGAAAAACAAGCTGTTCGGTGCTGAATGAATCGACTTCCTCAATCTCTTCAATTACTTCATTCAATTCATCAACTTCGATACCTTTGGTAATAACAAAGTAATCGCTCATGCCGGACATCTCAAAAAATCTGTCTCTCGCTGTCATTACCGTGATAATATTGTTTGCACTGCTTGAAACAAACATTGCCGACAGAAGCACAAACACAAGCAGAATAACATTCATTACCCTGTTGCGTTTCAGGTCTTTTTTCAGGATTCTTAAATACATAGCTGAAAATTCCTTTCACAATTTCGCTCAAACGGCGCGCTTTCCGTTTGTCTGACATGAGTATAGCATGGAAATTATTAAACAATCCTTAAATCCGAAAAATTAATTATAAAAATAAATCCCTGCCGGAATTGCCGCTGTTTTGCAGCGCCGACAGGGATAGTCCATTATAATGTTTTAATCAGAAGTAATTTTCCTTCAGATATTTTAATCTTTGCTGTCTTGCCCGGAATCACTTCGTTGCTTATGCCAAACTGATATTCGCAGGTTATCTCCGCCGACTCAAGGGGATACTTAGCATTTTCTATTGTAACACCCTTTGCTGTACCAGAAATATTGAGAAGCGAGAAAAATGAATATGAGTCGTCGACAAATGCAGCTTCAGATGAAACTATTTCCATCTCTGAATAGTCATCAATGATAACACCATTTTTACCAACCGAGTCAAGATAAAGCAGTATCGATACATTTCCTATCGTATGGTCAAGCCTGCCGCCTACTACACCGATAAGAACAAATTCATCACAGCCTCTTTGCAGCATTTCCTTCACAGCAAAAACGGTATCTGTATCATCTTTCTCACACGGCAGCACGATGGTTTCAACGTCAAGCTTCGGATTTTCGTGTGAATCAAAATCTCCGACCACAAGGTCAGGCTTTGCAGCGAGCCATTGCATATGCTTCAATCCGCTGTCGCAGTACACCACAAAATCATCTTTACGCAGGCTTTTCCTGACCCGCTCATAATTATTAATATCAGCACCGCCGACAATTACACATCTTTTCATTTTGTCACCTCATTGATAATACTGACTTACCCCTTTGGCACAGGGTCTCTGCCGAGTGTGTTGTCTCCCTGCTGGAAAATTGTTAACTGAACTTCACTGTTGCCGTGGAATTCATAAAAAATTCCTGTACCGTAAGCAGGTGCATTATAAAAGTAGTTATCATAAGTTTCAGCAATATAAGTGAATCCAGCTTCATGCAGCTTTTCAATATGTTCTTCAACTATCTGCGGTGAGATACCTTCTATACGCATAATAATCATATCCATCTGAGGTACATAGCCAAGCCCTAACACAATATCATCCTGATAATTTTCTACACCCTTAAGGTAATGGAAACATAGGCCAACCTTTCCACTCTCAAACACAGGTATATCTTCGAGCAGATACTGAAGTTCTGGAATACTCCATATATCCTCAGCTTTCATATAACTCAATCCTGTCACTATTTCTTCTACATCACTTTCAGGATAATGATTATCAAGTATATGCATAGTATTATACGCTTTAATTGCCTCATCCGGCGAATATTCGATATAATATTCATATCCCTTCGGCAGCTCATCGGTATAAATTATCTGGTTCTGCGGAAGATAGGTCACTATATATGCTATCTCGTTTGCAGCCATACGTCCATTCTCCCACAAAATGCGGTATACCGCAATTCTGCTACCATATTTACCGGAAATGCTGATGTTTTCTGTCTCACCTGGACGGAATACCACGTTATATGCTACAATGTCCTGCTCTACCGCCTTGAGTTCAACGGATCTGCCAGAATCCTCTGCCGTTCCGTAAATCGACGCGGTAAGTGAGTTATTGTTATATTCCATTCTTATAATTATGGGATAAGCTGTTGTGTTCACAAAACAGAGATCCTCGATGCCCCACGTTACACTGGCATCTGTTCCTAATTGCTCAAGATAAGTAACAGAATACAGGTGTGTAAAATGCTGTGTTATTTCAAGGTCAGCAAGAAAAGCTGCATTGAACAGCGTACCGGCTGTCTGGGCTATACCTCCGCCGTACTGTTCAGCCTCAGCCTCACCCGGATAAAGCTTTGCTTCAACAAAACCTCTTTCCTCTGTGCGCTCACCAACTGTTTCGTTGAACGAAAACTCTTCCCCCGGCTGCAGAACAGTACCGTCAATCAGTCTTGCTGCAAGCTCGAGGTTGTGTGAGCGAGCAAGATAATCGCCTTCGTAGTAAGATGTATACGGTGTGCCCAGCAAGTCAGGAAAATCCTCCATATTGATTATTTTGCTGCCCTCTTCAGTAATCATATTTTCTTCTGCCATATCTGTTTCACTGACAGTCATATCCTCATTAATGCTGCTGGCTGCTCCGGTAAAAGTACACCCCACAGCAATCGAAATAATGATAATGACCGCAATTATTGCCCATACTACATTTTTCGGCGTAATTCTCAGCATCTGTATTCTCCTCCTTATCGATTTGGCATTGGAAGTCATCGCTGTTGATGTCATCATGGCTTCCGAAAAACGGAACCTGGTATTAATCATATCTATAAGCGTTCTGCCATAGTCAAACCTGTGCTCTTCTCCGAGAGTACGTATAGCATCACTGTCACAGGCAAGTTCACAATCCTGCTTGGACAGGTGAGCTGCAGCCCACACAAGAGGATTAAACCAGTGCAGTGCAACGCAAAGCACACGAACAACTGCCCAGATATGGTCAAGATGGTGAAAATGAGTCAGCTCATGAGCTATAATATATTTTTTACGCTGTTCGTTCTCAAAGGCAAAACTGCTCAGATATATTGACGGACGAATCAAACCGAACATACACGGTGAATCTATTCCATCAACTAAATACAACGGCAGTTTACACTCTGCGCTCCATACCTCTGTGCGTTTCTTTCTGAGGAACAGGTAAAACAGCATATTGCTCATAAAAATATATACAAGAACAATCGCAGTACCGGACAGCCATATCGTTCGAAGAATATTTCTTGCCGACACATCGGAGTTCTGTACTGCAGTGTCCGGATTTTCAGTTGCGTAAATATTCTGATTTTCTGTTACATTCTGAGATAAATCATATTCAGGAAAATAATATGTATCTTCTGTTGTATCCCCATAGCTGCTTTCGTAGGTATAATCTAATTGAACAGATTCTTTTGGGCTGAACAGATTCATAACGCTGATACTGGTTTCAGCAATGCTGACCGGTACAAGCAAACGAACTGCAGCTATCGCCCACATCGCATAGATAATCTTCGGCGAAAGCTTACCACGCAAAACGAACCGAAGTATAAGAATAATGACTATCAGCAAAGATGATGTAATAATTATCTCGAGCATCTGACTCTCTCCTTTCGTTCATAATCGACAAACTCTTGTTTCACTGATCTTGTTTCACTGATCTTTTTTCTCTGCTTCTGCCTGACGCAGCAGGTCGTAAAGTTCATCTATTTCCTCCTTGCTGATAGATCGACTGTTGACAAACTGTGCCATCAGTGACGTCAGGCTGCCGCCAAATACACGGTCAAGCAGTGAATGTGATTCCTGTGCTGCTATTTCATCTCGTGTAACCGCAGGGAAAATGAGCTTTGCTTTTCCCCCTTCTTCATATCTCAGCAGTCCCTTGGCTTCCATTCGTGATACCATCGTAGTAACTGTGCTCTTTGCCCAGCCCACCTGTTCATTCATCGCCTTTACTATCTGCATAAGCGTTTTAGGCGATTCCTCCCATATATACTCCATTATCTTCCATTCACTTGCATGTATCTGCTTGTCCATGTTCAAAATCCCCTTTCGGACTATCGTTGTAGTCCTACAATAGCACATCGGACTACTGCTGTCAACCATTATTTTGTAAACAATATGTTTCGAACAAATGCAAAAACACTTCATTTCTGAGTATTTCATCCTGTTGATTTTCTGATCAATATTCTGACAAATAACTTTACATATTGGAAATGAAAGGTTGATATTACAGCATAACAATAATATAATAATAGTCACATTAATCTGCATAATTTATGAGCGGGTATACGTTTTCCGTACGGATTTTCGGTAATGAACCATGTTCAGATTTGATTATGTGACAGCAGCCAGAGTTTTCATTATTGAATACATATGGCTTTATTTTATGTTTACGGAGGATTATGAAGTGAGAAAATTAACTGCAATTATCATGGTGTTATGTATGCTTTTTGCATTGACAGCCTGCGGAAGCGGTGATGTCATTGCAGATGATACCACATCAATCGAGGAAGACTTTGCAATCCCTCTGGGCAGCAGCGGTGCAAAGGTCGTTATTCCCCCTGAGATGGGCTTCGAAACATATGAAAGTGAATTTAATGATTTTTACGGCGGCGGTCCCAATGGTGAATGGAGAATTATAGTCAACACTGAGCCTAAGAGTGATTTTCCTGATTGTACTCTGGCAGACTATTCTTATCTCTGCGCACAGGCAAATAACGGAGAACTCCTCCAGGACGCTGATGGAAATTACTATTTCATTTACACTAACGAGGTAAGTGCAGAAGAAAGCTACAAATTCTACACAGCTGTAAGAGAAGGCTCGGAAAATTATTACCGTGTCGCATTCTATTGCTTCACTAACCTCTGGGATTATTACAGTGCCCAGTTTGCCGATTGGGCTGCTACAATTGAGGTAGAATAATCATTTTTGTTTGGAGAGATTGAAATGGCTTTAATTAAATGTTCTGAATGCGGAAGAGAAATTTCCGATAAGGCTCCTGCCTGTATACACTGCGGCTGTCCTATATCCGTTTCCCTGCCTAATGCAGCAGACTCCGGCAATTCTGACAATTCCGGCAGCAAGAAATCTGTATTTGATAATTTATTTGGCTGCAATTCTCCAATCAAATTCAGCAAAGAACCAATCATTACATTTAATGCTGTTTTATCCGGTGCAGAAAACGAGAGCTCACGTCAGAGTGTTTTCGTGAAGGATCTGGGTCATAATGTTGAATTCACTGTCCCGAATACCATTAAGAACGGACAGTCTATAACAGTCCCGCTCCAGAACGAAAAGTACGACTTTATCCAGTTTATGGTTGAATCTGTTTCCAGAGCACCGCAAGGTGGTCAGACTGCACCTTCAAGCAATAAATCAGACCAGGATGTCATAGCAACGATCGATAACTACAAAACCAACTGGTTTATCCGTTTTCTCTCAAGCCGCCACTTTTTCTCCCTTATGCTGCTTTACATTATAGCTGTCGGGTATTTCTTATTTGAAGACGGTCTTGAAATGGCAGTTTCTGCTGCACTTGGAATGTCACCGTTTTTCGTTTCCCTGCTGATAGCAAAACTCTTATATCCTTTGTATCATTTGAAAAATTACATCAGAAAGAATAACCTTGAAGATGCAATCAGAAATGACACCGGCTACATGAATATCGCAATCTCTGTATACAATGCAATGCCCGGTAAAAAAGTACTGGAATACATCAGAAGCCTGAACGCAACTGCAGCTCAAAGAATCGAACAGAAGATTGCCGCAACGAAGAAGTAATTCTTAAATCCCAATAAACAAACAAACGACCGCTGATTTTGAATTTTTTTCAGAATCAGCGGTCGTTTTTGTTTATAAAAAAGCGGCATAGCTGCTTTGAGCCATACCGCTTTTGATATTTTCACTGACGCTCACTTATGGTAATCAGTTCTGTTTATTGTATACTTTTTTTACTCAGCTCTGCGCCATTCAATTATAGATGAATCAGAACAGGTTATGACAATTTTATCTCCAACCTTCAGCAGCAGCATATCTTCGTGAGTTGAAACCTTGGCTTTGAAGATATTATCACTGCTGTCAATAAGATATATGTAAGTATTTCCGTCGATAACGACATCTCTTATTGCTTTGATAGTTATTGTTACCTCTGCAGTTTCACCGACAGGATTCTCACTGCCGTTTATCCCAAGCAATGCCTTGTAATTTGCAATGCATTCAGTCTGCGTTGCAGCTGTGGTGACAAGATTGTACTGCTCCACATTGACAGCTGCGTAAAGCTTTACAAGACCGCCGGAATCCTTGAGCACCATAATATAAGTCGGGTTACCCTCAACATTGATAAGAGACGGAAATGATGCCTGATAGCCCTTTTCCTGTACCTCTCCCTCCGCTGCCATCATTGCGGATTTTTCATCTGCACCGGCAACAGGATAATATCTGCTCTCTCCTGTACGCTCATTCGCAAGAAGGAAGCCGATATTAGAGCTGTCTCCGTTAACTGAGGTTATACCGGTATAAATCCAGATATCTCCATCCTTCGCAACATATCCGTAATCTGCACCGGGAACATAATCACCTTCTTCATCAATGCTGTAATATGTAGTAACCTGCTTACAATCTTTCTTTGCAAAAATACTGTTAAAAAATCCATTGCTGTATAATCCGTACCAGTTGTACTGCTCACAAATCAGGTCACCGTCAAAAACAACATCAATCCATCTCGGAATATCTTCAACATCATAATGTGTTGTATCGCCTGTTACAGGGTCGAGAACAAGGCAGCCGCTGACGGTCTTTCCGCCAAACAGACCGATACTCTTCTCAATAACTGAAGCAACATAATACGGCTTACCGTCTTCATCAATTTCAAAGTGAAGATTCTCCGTCATAAGAGTCGGATATTTAATCCAAATATGACGGTACGCGTCCTCAAAGAAATAAGCAGACGGAATATACTTCATTCCCTCAGAAGTGTTATATGATGCAGACATTGACACCGGATCAACAGAAACATATCCGACAACTCCGACATCCTTATTGCTGAGCCATTTGAAGAAACCTGCATACTCCAGCGCTGAAACCTTTATCGGCTTGCCATTGTAGTCGATCTGAATGTAGTCATAAGAAACATCGAACTGACTTACGACGTCAGAAAGGGCACCAATTTCTCTGTCTCCAAGCATTCTGGCAGAAGCAGTGTCCATCAGAGCAATAGAATCTGTGTCCACTGTCTCAGAAAGATCGGCACTGAAATCACTGCTGCTGACTGTAAGAATATCTGCATAAGCTGATGCATTGAAAAATGTTCCGCTGAAGATTCCTCCAAGAACTGTAATCGCAATCAATGCAAACGGAATAATAAACCCAAGAAATGAGCCAATTTTAAGCTTGCCTTTTTTGCCCCAGTTGAATCCTATTACCCTCGTGCCTGAGCTCCAGCTGAAATCCAGACCAAGTCTTACTGTTTTTTCAACAAAAGTGAACACAAACACTGCAAATGCTGCAAAAATCCAAAGGCCCGGGTTTTGAACATTAATTGAGATACAAAAAACCAGAAATCCCACTACGAGAACTGCAATACCAACTATCGCAGCAATAATATAAGACAGATACTGCTTTGTATTTTTCATGTCACTACTCCTTCTCATATTGTTTATGATATATTATATTTATTTGTCAAAGATTTTTCAATCCTCAATAAGATATAATTTCAATATTTTCCAAAGCACTGCATCATCAAAAATAAAAGCCTGTGAAACCATTGATTTCACAGGCTTTTCATGTGTCACAGATTTTATTCCTGCTTCATTGAGCCAAGTACGTACAGACTTTCCTTAGGATATCTTGTCTGTGTCTTGCGGTCAACAGCAATGAGTCCGAATGTCATTGAAAAACCCTTCTGCCATTCAAAATTGTCCAGCAGGCTCCAATGGCAATATCCCTTTACAGGAATTCCGTCAGCTATACAATTCTGTACCCCCTTGACCGCACGCCGGATAAATTCAACACGGCGGCTGTCATCAGCAGTTGCAATTCCGTTTTCAGTAACAATAATATCGCCCTTGTACTCTTTGCTTACTGCACGGATTACATTTTCAAGCGCCTCTGGGTAAAACTCGTAATTCATCTGTGTCATTTCAACGCCCTTCGGTACGTCAATCTGACCGAAGAATCCGAATCTGCTGCGGGTGTAGTTCTGCACACCGATAAAATCATCATCTTTGATATACGGCAGATAATGACCAAACTCTGCATACCATTCTTTTTTTGCGTGTCTTCTGCCTCCAGCAAGCGACTGCATATCATGCAGACTCAGGCTGAGTCCTATTTTCAGCTCCGGACAAATTGCTTTCATTGCATCTCTGGCAGAAGTATGAGCACGCATTATAAGAAGATCACCCTCTTCTGTGCGCTGAGAAACAAATGTATGAGGTCTTTCCACTCCGAACACTTTAAGGTTTTCAGCAGATGCAATTTTCTGGTTTGCAAGCATCTGCCTGAGGTTTATTCCGACCTGCGCTTTACCGTCAGTGTCTTTTTTCTTTTTCGGAAGAAGCAGCTGCTTCATATATCTGCGAGCTATAGCAGCCAGCTGAAGTCCCATATTGGCCTCATTTATTGTAACAATATATTCGAGTTCATTTCCAAGCTGCTGTGCAATGTATGAACAATACCTTGTGAAATCAGCTACGGTTGATTCTGCTTCCCAACCGCCTTTTGATATCAGCCATTTCGGACTTGTAAAATGATGCAGAGTAACTATAGGAGTAACCCCGTTCTCTTTACAGAAACGGATCATTTTACGATAATGATCAACCTCTGCTTCATCAAACTGACCTTCAACCGGTTCTATACGCGCCCACTCAATAGAAAATCTGTAGCAATTAAGCCCTGCCTGCACAAGCGTTCTGATATCTTCTTCATATCGGTTGTAATGGTCAACTGCATCTGAACTTGGCTCAACAAAGCTGGTTGAGCGCATAAGTTCCATTGTCCAGTAATCGCTGTGTATATTATTTCCTTCCACCTGATGGGCAGCAGTAGAGGCTCCCAGCAGGAATTCTTTATCAAACTTTTCCATTTTTTACTCCTTCACAGCAAAATTATATTTTCCCGGCTCAACTTCATGTACCGTGCCATCCTGCAATACAACAACTGCCGGAGCAGGAACTTCAACATGAAGTATCTCTCCGTCCCAGCTTACACAGATATCTTTGTAACTGCCCGAGAAATTGCCGATTCGTTTATCTGTTCTGGGCTGAATCTTAATTCTTCTGAATCCAGGCTCCTCTGCCTTGATTCCTAATATGTACTGGTAATAAAACTTTCCGACACTGCCAAACGAGTAATGATTGAATGAAACCATGTTGTCATTGCTCATTTTTGTTTCATTAACCGTACCGTCAGGACGAAGTGCATCCCAGCGCTCCCACGTGGTTGTCGCACCGGATTTCACCTGATACAGCCAACCGCTGCACCGTTCATCAAGCAGCAGATCAAACGCAAGCTTTTCGTCACCATTGTCACACAATAATGGAAGGATATGCTCAGTTGCAAAGAAGCCCGTCTGCATTCCATCTTTCTTCAGTCTCTTGATAAGCTGCGCGTAAACCCTGTTCCGAATTTCCCCTTCAGGAATAACCATCTTCAGAGCCATGACATATGCGCCCTGATAATCATCCTTCATGGAACCGTTTTTTCTTACAAAGGCACTGATATATGCCTTGCGCGTTTTTTCAAGCTGTTTTGAATAACGCTCTGCATCATCTTTTTTGCCGAGCAGATTCGCCGCCCACACCATTATGCGCAGATCATTTACAATAAATGCGTTGGATACAGGTCCATTATGCATAGCCATATACTTTACGTCTTTACCTGTTGCAAGCCAGTCACCAAGACTCGGAGCGATCCATAAATCTTTTTTACCGAGCAGACCGCCCATTTTACGTATTTCGCACTCAACAAAGCGTTTCATATTAACGTAGTACCTGCGCACATACTCGTCAGTGCCATAGTGCCAGTAAAGCATCTCCGGTACAATACAAATGCAGTTTCCCCAACCAAGCATCGACATGAATCCTATCCCCTGTTCGCCCGGAGGTGCAGGGATTGTAGGTGCAACGTAACCAGCTTTATTAGATTCCTGCGAATGGCTTATATCCTTGAGAAATTTTGCCCAGAACTGCTCTGTATCAAAATTATAAGCGCCGGTCTGAGCAAAAACATGACCATCTCCGGTGTATCCCATTCGTTCGTCGCGCTGAGGACAGTCTGTGGGAACTTCAATATAATTTGATTTCTGTCCCCATATCTGATTACGATAAAGCTGATCAACAAGCTGATTCTCACAGGTAAAGTGACCTGTGCGTTCCATATCAGAATATATAGCGTAAGCAGAAATCATTCCCTCTTCATACTCTGCTCCGGAAAGTTCAGCGTATCGGAATCCCATGTAGGTGAATCTTGGTCTGTAAATCCCCTGACCTTTATGATAAATAATTTCTGCTTTTGCCTTCCGCAGGTTAGCGGTATAGAGATTTCCGTCAGCATCAAGAATTTCACCGTGTCGGATTTTGATGCAGTCACTGTGCATCTTTTCCGGATTGACAGTTATGAAACCCGCAAAGTTCTGACCAAAATCCAGAATTGTCACACCATCATGCACAGTTACTGTCTGAATGTCCACCTTTTCCCTGATTCTGACACACATGGTGCTCTCTTCAATTACTGCGGGTATATGACCCTCAAACTTTACCGGCTGGATGATTTCCTGCTCAGCTGCTTCATTGTAAATCTCGCCATCATAGAATCCGGCATATTCATAAGGTGATGTTATAGCCTGTACTTCATTATCACTTGAGCAGAAATAACTGACTCCGTTGTCATCTTCTATTTCGAGCACCCATGATACCGCAGGACAATCACCATATATCTTCACTTTATTCTCGAAAGTGAACCTGCCGCAGTACCACCCTTGTGCAAGATATACCGTCAGGGTATCTTCACCTGAAAGCATTGATGTTATATCATATTTCTGATAATGCAGATTAGTCGGATAGTATGTAAATCCGGGAGTAAATAATGCATCACCAATTTTTTCTCCATTAAGTTCCGCCTCATATAAACCAAGAGCGGTTATTGTCAGTTCTGCATATCTGACCTTTTCTGATTTTATTCGCTGTCTGAAAACTTCAACCGTACCCTCACGATACGCTCTGCCTGTTGTAATAAAATTATTCCTGAGTTCCATTTCACACCTTCTCGTTAAGATAATCTGCACTTATCTGAAAGCTTTTTACCGGGTCGTTATCTATCCAGTTCCGGTGGCTTTCCAGAATTACTGCCTCACAGCCGCATTTTCCCGCCTGCGCAATAAGGCTGTCAAGATTCATGCAGCCTGTGCCAAGCTCCATGGAATCCATCTTATATATCGGCGTGAATCCGACTTTGCGGCAGCCTCTGTCATTGATATGCCACAACTTCATTCTACTGCCAAGCAGCTGCATCTGTTCAAGTGGACTGCAGCCGGCATCAGCACACCAGAAGCTGTCAAACTCAAAGTTTACATTCTCTGCTTCTGTCTCATTTATCAGCAGCGAATATGCTGATAACGTATCATCAATTCTAATAAATTCAGCATTATGATTGTGATAAAGCAGCCTTATTCCATTTTCCTTTAATTTTGCTCCTGCTTTGTTCAGCCTGTCTGCAAGCTTAAGGATGCCGTTTTTTTCCGAATAATCAAACCTGTACATACCAGTGACTACAATTGTATCCGTTCCAAAGCTGCCGCATTCGCTAACAGCTTTTTTAATCTCATTTTCCAATGTGTCAAGATGGTAATGAACGGCCGGAACTATCAATCCGAACTTTTTTATCAGCTCAGGCCAGTTAAGGCTTCCGCCATTTCCTACAGGCATACCGGCAGCATTAGTAATCAATTTCACCGCAAGTGAAGCCGGATGAATCATAAAACTACACAGTTCTATACCGTCAAATCCTGCTTCCTTGATTTTACGCAGCGTATTCTCCGCCTGCTTTTTATTATTGAGTACAGTTCCCAACTGGAACTGTTGTATAGCTTTAAGCATAATCTATTCCTTAAAAAATGATTCGGGCAGCAGCATCATCTGCCGCTGCCCGTTAATTAATTATTCAGCTTTATTCAGTACTTCAGCCTGTGCATCAGCTGCTATTTTAGCTTCGATTTCCGGCATCTTCTTGTTAAGACGACCAAGAATGAAAGCAGTAACAGCAAGAAGGATCATCAGACCCATAGGCACAAGGCTGTAGAGCATACGGATCATAGTAATTGCAGTCTCGGGCTGCGCTACAACCGTGTCACCCTCAGATGCAATATAGCCTGCAGCAGTAAGTGCAAATCCAAGAAGCCAGCCGCCGAAGCCCTGACCGATCTGACTTCCGAAGCCATTGAAAATAGCACCAATGGAAGCGTCCATTCTCGGCAGGCCAAGATACTGATTGTAGGTACACAGATCCATCATGACAAGATTGCCGAGGTATGAAATCGGAAGCATTGCAAAAGAAGTAATAATTGCACCTACTATAAGCATTGTCATGCTGCTGCCGGCAAAATAATTTACAACATAACCGGCACACGCAAACAGAGCGCCAATAGCAATAACCTGAACTGCGCTGAGCTTCTTGAGAAGAACCGGGAACAGGAACATTGTGGGCAGCAGAACAAAGCTCATGATACTCAGAAGACCAGCCTGCGAAATATCACCGACTATGTATTTGAAATAATAAGACAACGCACCGATACTCTGAATAGTCTGGAAGAAGAACATAATGAGAAGATAGAGCCATGCATAGCCATTCTTGCGGATCATGGTCCAGATATCCTTGAAGTTGACCTTATCCTTGGCCTGCTGTGCATCAATTTCCGGATTCTCCTTGACGAAGATGAATCTGAGCAGACCAAGAACAGTCAGCGGAATCATGTAAATAAGAATCAGAGTTGTCCAGCCTGAAGCAGATGTTGCAAGAGTTGCCATCAGCTTCGGGAAGGTCAGCGAAACAACCATGGAACCCATAGTTGTAACAAGTCCGCCGTAGGAAGAAACCTTACCGATAAGGGTTCTGTTGTTGTCGAACGCACGAACCAGGTACGGCATGTTTGCACTGGTACGGAAGGTGTTGAATACACCAAACAGGAATGTGTACATACAGAAGATCCAGATAACCTTAACTGCATCACTCCAGAAATTCGGTGTAACAAACATGAGTGTAGTACACAAAGTCATACCTATTGCGCCAAGCTCATAAGGACGTGCCTTACCAAGCTTTGTTTTTGTATTATCAATAACATAAGCTGCAATAAGGTCGGTGAAAAAGTCGATTACATTACTGATGAGTACAATGTTACCTACGACCAAAGGACTCATGCCGAGGAAGTCGGTGCAGAACATGGTCATATAGGTTGTGACGATCAGAAATACACCGGCGCTTGTTATGTCCGATGATTTCCATGCCAGAAATTTGCCTAAAGGCAGTCTGTCAGCCTTTGGTGTTTTACTTTTTCCGAAAGCCATAAATACACTCTCCTTGTTCTTTTGATTTCGATATATAATTGCTTCCTGCTATATTTAAGTATAATCAAAAGCAAACAAAGCATAAACAAAATATTAGTTTTATATACAATATTTTTGCGCTCTTTGCGCAAATAGACAAAAATATTGTACCTTTATTGGATTTATGATATTATTAATTCAAGGAAGTGAAATCATGGATAATATATCAAACATTGCCGCTCTGAAGGAACTGCTGACCTGCGGCACAAATATTCCTTTATGGCATTATGATTCAGAAGGGCGTCTTCTTGATGCCAGTTCTGAATTTATTATCATGGATAAAATACTGAATTACATTGGCGGTATAAAATATATGACCGAATTTGGTAAAGAAAATACCAGACCGCTCATCCTTGGAAGCGATATGGGGCTGATGTGGTGTGCAGTATTTGAGCACGATAAAACCGCTTTACAGGGAATCCACCTTATCGGACCGGTGTTTAATTCTGAAATATCCACTGCTTATATTGAAGAAAGCATAAACAGATATCATATTGACCCTGCGTTTCAGCAGAAATACCATGAGATTCTCAACCAGATCAGCGTTGTTCCGTCGGTGATGTTTCTTCAGTATGCGCTGATGCTTCATTATTGCGTTAATGGAGAAAAACTCAACCGGAGCGACATTCAGTTTCAGCCGCGAAGCACCATAATCAGTCCGCTTTCGAATGATTCTGAACAGCTGTATGATAACCGGGCACAGTTGTACCGAACGGAAGAGGCGCTGTTGAGAATTCTTCGTGAAGGAGACATGAATTACAAGCAGGCACTTGCTGATGCTCATCATCTGTTCGGCGGATATCCCGCAAAACTTAGAGAACCGGTAAAGCTTGCTGTAATCAGGGCAACCGGTTTCGCCTCGTTATGTATACGTGAAGCAATTACCGCCGGAATATCGCCTGACACTGCATATTCGGTAGGCGAAGGATACATCGACAGTATGATTCAGTGCCGTACAACAGCCGAGCTTACTTCTATTGTTCTTGCGATGTATGAGGATTTTGTTTACCGTTCCCACAAGCACAGAACAAATCCTCTTGTTTCTTCTCAGATACAAAGCTGTCGTGAATATATCGAACTTCATGCCGAAGAAGAACTTAAATTACCGCAGCTTGCAAGACATATCGGCTATTCCGAATATTATCTTTCCAGAAAATTCAAAAAGGAAATCGGCGTATCAATAAGCACTTATATCAGGTATGTCCGAATTGAACGCTCAAAGCTTCTGCTGATGAGTACAGGTATGTCTATTTCACAGATTGCCGATTCTCTGCATTTTGCATCATCAAGTCACTTTTCAGAATCCTTCCGCGATATAACCGGCAAAACACCGCAGCAATACCGTACAGACAAGCATTAAGATTCTCACGACATAAATCAAACCACCCGATTCAAAGAGACTTTACGCCTCATTTTCATCGGGTGGTTTAATATTTTACAGGTTCAGAAAATCTCTGCGGTATTTTACACCAAAGAACTCAGCAAGCTCTGCCATTTCTTCATCTTTAATGGTATTTATTCTTGAAAGATGCGCTGTCAGCATATATATCTGCGCCGCCTTCTCCACGGTTTCAATTAAACCGAAAGTTTCGTCCATTGTCTTGCCTGCACCGTAGATACCATGCATTCCCCAGATTACGAGCCTGAATTCCTTCATTTTTTCCGCGGTGGCTTTGCCTATTGAGTTTGTACCGCACAGCATCCACGGCAGCACGCCGATACCGTCCGGAAAAACAACAATACACTCTGTGCACATTTCCCACAGTGTATGTGTTAATTTCTTTTCGTCAAGTTCGTGAACATAGTTCATTGCGAGGGTATGTGTCGGATGGCAGTGCATTACCACGCGGTTTTCCGGATCAACTTCAAGACGAGCCATATGACTCATCAGATGGGCAGGAAATTCAGAAGTAAATCTTCCTCCATCTTTATAGCCCCACAGCAGCTCAGCATTTTTACCGTCTGCCGCAATGCGTACTATACCAAGATTTGTTTCAGGATCGTCCTGAACATTCTTAAAATACTTTCCTGTACCGGTTACTATAAATATTTTTCCAATTACAGCTGATGCATCAAAGCCCAGAGAAATCGTACGAATAACAGCATTCCGGTCAAGATATTCGTATACGATCTCTTCATCAAGCATATAGCTTATATTACCGCCGTTGCGCTCGTCCCAGCCAAGACGATACATATTTGCTGTTGTCTTTCTCATTTCCTCCACAAATGGAGCTGTCAGTATATCTTTCATTTTCATCAACCTCTTCTGCTCTGTACTTCTGCTTCATATTTCTCTATTTCGGAATACCATTCTCCATCTGCAGGCTTGCCGCATGAACGGCAGTATTCATCCCACACCTCACCGAACGGCATTGTCTTCTGCTCTTCAAGCATAACCATCAGCTTTGTCCAGTTACCTTCGTCCTGCAGCTTCTTCAGTTCAGCATTCGGTTCAAGCAATGCATAAAGCAATGCTTTCTGAAGATTTCTGAATCCTGTTATCCACGCTGAAACACGGTTTATTGATGCGTCAAAATAATCAAGAGCAATAAAGACACGGTCAAGACCATCACAGCGCACTATCTCCTTACAGAGCTCTTTTGTTTCATCGTCAAAGAGAACAACATGATCACTGTCCCAGCGCACTCCGCGGGTAACATGAAGCGCCATTTTCTTATCGTAAGTCAGAATGGCGGATATTTTATCAGATACTACTTCTGTCGGGTGATAATGTCCGTTGTCCATGAGACTTATGCAATCCGGACGCGACGCAGCATATTTAAGACACCATTCCGCAGAACCGACTGTATAACTTTCCACGCCAATTCCAAAAACCTTACTTTCAGCACAAGGATACACTTTTTCAGGATCAAACGCCTCTGACAGGATCTCGTCAAACGACTGTTTATAACGCATACGCGGTCCTATTCTGTCTGCCGGAATATCCTTGAATCCGTCACCAGCCCATATATTCATAACACAAGGCTGACCAAGCTCATCAGCGAGATACTGCGAAATTCGTACACAGGCTTTTCCGTGATCCACCCAGAAACGGCGTGTTTCTTCATCAGGACTTGAGAGTGTAAGCGGATCGCACTTTGGATGGCTGAAAAAAGTTGGATTAAAATCGCAGCCAAGACCTCGCTCTTTGCAGAAATCCACCCATTTTCTGAAATGCTTAGGTTCAAGTTTATCACGGTCAACCCAAGGATTTTCATCATCAAAAATAGCATAGCTTGCATGAAGGTTCATCTTAACCTGTCCTGGAACAAGTGAAATCACCTTATCAATATCACTCATAAGCTCTTCCGGCGTTCTTGCCCTTCCAGGATAGTTTCCGGTTGTCTGAATACCGCCTGTCAGTGGCTTGTTGGGATCAGTATCAAATCCTCGTACATCATCGCCCTGCCAGCAATGCAGTGCGACAGGGACGGTCTTCAGTTTTTCTATTGCCGCATCGGTATCCACACCAAGAGCTGCATATCTGGCTTTAGCTTCATTATAACTCATTTTTGTACGCCTCCATCTGAATTTTTAGATTTCCAAGAGCTGTTGCCTCGATGGGCAGTGCAATTACCTGTTTGCCCGTTGCTTCAGCCGTAAGTTCGTTAAGGAATTCATTCTTGGCACCACCGCCGACAATATAAAGTTTTTTATAATATTTACCGGTGATTCCCTCAAGCTCATCGAGTGCGGTATCATAGCTCGCTGCAAGGCTGCAATAAGCGCATCGGAAATAATCTCCGACCGTACGAAGAGTGCCTCCGGAAGCAGTATCAAAAGCTGCTTTCATGCTTTCAGGGGCAAGAAAATCCTGTGCATTTGCATCTACCAGCACTTCACAGCTGCTTTCACGCGCCATTCTTACAATTTCATCAAACAGCATATCAGGACAAAGCTCTTTCTGCAGACACTGCACAAGCCACATCCCCATAATATTTTTCTGATAGCGGTTGTAGCCGACGCCTCCTTCGTTGGAGTAGTTGGCTTCTCTGCTTTCTTCATTGGTTATCGGCCTGTCGGTCTTTACACCAAGCAGCGACCATGTTCCTGAGGATATATACGGCTCATTACCTTGCATTGGTATACCCTCGACTGCTGAGCCGGTATCGTGGGTTGCACACAGTACGCACTTTATCCCTTTATACTCCCCTATTACTGTTCCAGGCTTTGACAGCTTCGGGAATAAATTACGAGGCAAGTCGAGGCATTCTATTATTTTAGCATCAAATTCGCCAGTCTGTGCACTTATCATTCCCGTTGTGGTTGCATTTGTATATTCTCTTGCCATTCTGCCGCACAGCCTGTAAAGCAGATATTCCGGCATCAGCAGCATGTATTCAGCATCATCCAGTCTTCCTCTTAACTTATCGTCATATAACTGATAAATTGTGTTGAATGGCTGAAACTGACAGCCGGTTCTATGATACAGTTCCGAAAACGGTACTCTTTCATGTACCTTTGGAATTACTTCCTGTGTACGGCTGTCACGATATGCATAGCATGGCTGAATTTCGTTTCCGCTGCGGTCAATGAGTACGTAATCAACACCCCATGTATCTATGGAAAGGCTTTTAATTCCTCCAAACTTTTCCAACGCTCTGTCAATTCCCTTGCAAACTTCGCCAACAAGTTCTTCAATATTCCATACAAGATGTCCGTTTTCAGTGCATACACCGTTCGGAAAACGATATACTTCCTGTGTCTGTATCGTTCCGTTTTCGCTCCAGCCGACAATATGACGACCTGAAGATGCACCAATATCTACAGCAAGAAAATATTCCAAATAAAGACCCCCATTCTTTGTTCTGATAATGATTCTATCATATCAGAACAAAAAAACGGAGGTCTTTTCTTTTCTTAAAAAGTGTCCTTTCTTGCATTCATCGGCCGTCACGGTAATGCTTCGGTGATTTTCCGTAAGTCTGCGAAAATATTCGGTGGAAATAACTGATATTCTCATATCCGACCGCCACGGAAATATCAGCAACATTTCTGTCTGTATTCTTCAGCAGAAACGCAGCCTGTGCAAGGCGTTTTTCCTGAACAATCTGAGTATAGGTCTTTCCAGTTTTCCGCTTTATCTCACGCGACAACCAGGAAATATCATAATGCAGTCGCTCCGCCAATTCAGCCAGACTGCCTGAGTTATAATTCGTTTCGGCATAATTAAGCACTCTGAATACAACAGCATCTTCATCTTCTCGCGTTATCAGCGTTTCGGTACACCCCACAAGCTGCATAAAAAGAAGTGCCATTGTCATCTGAGAAACCTTTCTTCGATTCTGTGTCTCAAACATAAGTGTCCACATCAGATTTTCTATAAGATTCTGAACCGGTTTTACATCTGAAACATTAAAGTGAAGATAACTTGAACCTGTATTCTGACCGCAAAGACAGTCTATCAGAAATCTTCTCAGCGGTGTTTCTTCTTCGCCTATAGCAGAGAGGCTGACTGTAAAAAAATCCGGAATCACGATAAAATTCACTGCAATATCTGCCTCTCCGGCTTTTTTTATTTCGTGAGATGCACTCTGCCCAAGAAAAAGCAGTTCTCCCCGTCGGAGTTCGATTTCTGTACCGCTCACAATATGTGTTGTTGAACCTTCGCACATATAGATCATCTCAACATAATCGTGTGTGTGCTCAGGAAAGTGAATAAAGCGGGTATGCGGACGAATGGTGATCAGCTTTCCGGCAGCAAGAAGTTTCTCAGCATTTATTGTATTATTATGCCCCTGCATATAAAGCCCGCGATCGATTGTTGTGCGACCGTCAAGAATAGCCTGCTCTTCTTCCGTAATCTTACGGAGCCGGGTTAATATCTCACCGTTCATAACTGCTCCTCCCAAAATCATAAAATAACCTTTCTTGCATATTTATATCACATAATATTGAAAGCCGCAAGATAACAAAAACCGCCTGCGTAAAACAGACGGCTTTTGTTATATACTTTTATCAGCATATCACAGGCTGGTAATCAACAGAAAAAGTATATTCTCCTGCCATAATTTTTTCCGTTGTACCATTCGGCAGAATAACCTCTGCTGTTGTATTTGCAGGAATACATACATGTACTTCATAACCGTTGTTAATCAGCTTCCAGCCACTTTCCACCCTGCCGTATATACTGTTATAGACAGCTTTGGCAAAGACAAAAGAGCCGCCAGGCACCGGTTTGATAACAAAATGATTTTCTCCGGACGGATTAATTCCACACATGGTCCTGAAAAGCCATTCGCATACCGCGCCCTTGGAATAATGATTGAGAGAGGCAATGCCACCCTGAGCCTGCGTCCCCTCCCATGACTCCCATATGGTAGTCGCACCATTTTTCGGCATAAACAGCCAACCAGGCATTTCTTCATTTTCCAGAAGACGATATGCCGCATCGACATCAAACTCAGACAGAACATCAAGAATAAGCGGTGTGGAAAGAAATCCGGTGCCAAGCCTCCATCCATAATTCTCAAGCGCATTGATCAGGCGTTTGCGGGCGTACTCTGTCTGATCATCATTCAGCAATCCAAATGCCAGTGGTCTGACAAGACGTGCCTGCCGGTCAGTGTCAAGAGTATAATCAGCTTTCCGGCACATAGCTTGATATGCACACTTACACCCCTCGCTGTATCTCCGGAATTTTCTGCCGTCTTTTTTATGACCAAGCTTTTCAGCAATTTCAGCCATACACGAAAGAACGTATGCGGTGTATGCTGTAGACACTTCAGGATGAGGCGCCACCATATCCTTCCAGTCATTCGGATATACATCTGCCGGTTCAGCCCACTCTCCAAATGATTGCCCGCAGTTAACGGCATATCTCCCTGCCTTTCCACGAAGCCCCAGCGGCTTTGCCATAAAGCCAATCTTACCGCATCGCTTCATCATAAATCCGGCATATCGCTTCATTTTCTCATAATACTCGCTGAGTATATGCTCATCGTTGTATATCTTCCAGAAACGGTATGGAATAAGGATACCGGCATCAGACCAGCCAACACTGCCGTTCATTGTCCACATATAGAAATCCACGCCGCCATATGGAGCAATCTGAGGCAGTCTTCCGCTTTTCTTCTGCCAGTCATATACATCTCGCAGATACTTTTTTGAAAAAGCTGCATAATCAAACAGAAAGTTTGCGGATTCAAAGAATATCTGCGCATCACCTGTCCAGCCGTGACGCTCACGTGTCGGACAATCGGTAGGTATTTCCAGCGAATTCCCTTTTGTCGACCACACAGCAGCTTCTACAAAACGGTCAAGCAGCTGATTTGAGCTTTCAAAGTAACCTGTACGCTCAATATCTGAGTAAACAGCAATTGCAGTCACAGCGTCCGGAGAAAGCTCCATATCCGTCTCAACCTCTGCATAGCGGAATCCAAACACAGAGAAAGTCGTTTTGTATTCATTTAATCCTTCCTTGCAGGTATATTCTATACGCTGCAGAGGCGAAATGCGGTTCTTCATGACACATTGTATATTTTTCTGTGTCAGATTACCGTCTTCATCGAGAAGCTCACCAAACCGGAATATCAGCTTATTCCCTTTTTGAGCCTGAATACGAAGCGAAATATACCCGGCTATATTCTGCCCAAAATCGAGAATTGTCTTTCCGGCAGATGCTTTTGTTATGACCGGTGTAAAATGTTCATGCTCAGTTACCGGCACATTATTTGAAGCTGCCGGAATAACATTATGTCCGGTTTTCTTTGCTCTGCCTGAATAACACGGCTCGCGGAATGCCTCAACTATTTCTCCGTCTTTATTGTCTGCAAAACGAATAGCACCGTCAGCCGACCACTCCCAGCTTTCATCCGTTGAGATTATCTCCTCAGAACCATCTGTATAAGTCACGCAAATCATCGCAAGCAGCTTTGTCTCTTTTCCGTACTGATTGCGTATTCCCCACGCGCCGCAACTGCCGCGATACCAACCGTCAGCGAGCTGCACGGTGATATGGTGTTCTCCCGAAGATAACATACAGGTAATATCATAAGTCTGATACTGCACCCTTTTTCTGTAGTCTGTATGACCTGGAGCAAGCACGAAATCACCGATTCTATCTCCATCGAGCTTAGCTTCATACAAACCGCAGGCGGTAATATACAGCCTTGCTTTTTTTACATCTTTTTCTATAGAGATGCGCTTTCTGAAGCAATCCACAGGATAACGCTTTCTTTTATTGACCCTGTAATTTCCTGTAATCCACTCGGCTTTCCAGTCATCAGCATAAAGCAATCCCATTTCAAAGAATGCAGTCTGAGACCAATCTCCCTCCGTATCATTTTCATCCCACAGCTTTACTTTCCACTCAACCCTCTGAGAGGAACAAAGCACGTTGGGATATTTTACTCCGGTCATCACAGATGAAGCAACCTTACCGCTATCCCATACCGTATTGCCATCGGATTCTGCAATAATCTGATATGCAGTCTGCCTGATTCCAGCCTCAGCATTCCACATCAATCTTGGATTAAGAATGTCAATTCCAACAGGATTCTTCAGATATTCGGTTTTTAATTTAATTGCACGCATTGCTTCCTCCTGTTATTTTGTATGAGCTGCAAGCTTTGTCTTAATCTTTTCACGGTATGCTTCGCCCGCAGGCTTCTCTTTCTGCCAGAGGCGCTCGGCTCTTTCTTCAGCCTTTCTCCGTTTTGCAATCTGTTTTTCAGTAAGTCTGCCGGCAGCTTTTTCTGCCTTTGCTGCAGCCTTCTCATCATCTGCCCGTTTTTTGGCATCTGCCTTTGATTTTTCAGAAGCTTTTTTATCAAGATATTTCTTCTCGTGCAGAGCATAATCCCAGCCTTTTTTCTCACATTTTGCTTTAAGCTCTGCAAGAGCTACAACTTCACTTTCTGCTTCCTGTCTTGCTCTCTCCTGAGCCTCCTGAACCTCTGGCTCAACCCATTCGTTTCCTGATGCTATACACTGCTGTCTGCGATATTCAATTATTGCAGCCTGCTTTCTTTCAACTGTCTTTTCTACATTAAGGAACACAAGCAGAAGAGCAAGTACAATGCCGGTGAAAATTTCAATACCAAGAAAAGCGAAAATAATTACGTTCTGAACTGCGCTGTTCTGTGCTGCTGCGACAGTAGTTCCGGCGGCATCAATTACCGGAGCAACATATCCGGCTGAAGCGAGGAGCCAGTTGAATATACCGGTACATATACCCACCATCGCAACTGCGATGATATTATAGACTGACATTGCAATGCCGTCACAGCGAATACCGCTCTTCCACTCAACATGGTCAAGTGTATCTGCAAACAGAGCCATAAACACATAAGCACAGGGCAGTCCGCCAATATTTTTTATGAACTGACCGATAAGCACAATCGTCATATTTGTCGGTGCAAGACAGCAGATTATTCCGCCGATAGCATAAAGCACAAAGCCCCATGCTGTAACATTGCGCTTACCGAAACGCTTTGCAAGCGGCCAAACAGCAAAGATTCCGATTCCCATCGGAACACCTCCGATAACCGAAACCATCATCTGAGTTACACCGTCATTATATGTACCAAGCACATAGTTGCAATAATAGACCAGTCCAAGATTTTTAAGGCTGACACCTACGGTATAAATGAGGAAATATGCAAAGATTATGAGTGTATACTTGTCAGTGAACACTATTCTCAGCTGTGTAAGGAAAGGTACATTTCTGGTCTGCTCATCTGCATTTTCTTCTGTTACTCTTTCCTTTGTGAAGTAATATTCAAGCAGAGTCAGCGGTAACGCTAATATAGCAAGCACTGACATGACCGTTATCCACTTGCCCGGATCTACACCAACCATCGGCATGATAACCATCGGGAAAATAAGCGCTACCAGAATTCCGGACATCATTATTGATGATATCTGATTGAACACCGACAGACTTCCGCGCTGTACAGTATTTCTTGTAGACAGCGGAACCATAAGATTATGGCTCATATTGTAGATTGTAAATGCAATTGAGTAGAAAAGATTATAGGATACCATTACCCATATTACCTGAAGCATCTCACTGCCTGTGGGAACAGTAAACAGCAGTATGCCGGTAATGCAGACAAGCGGTGCAGAAAGCAGCAGCCACGGACGCGCTTTGCCCTGCTTGTTTCTTGTTCGGTCAATAATGTAGCCCATCAATACATTGGTAATCGCATCAATTATTTTTGACACTATAGGAAATACTGTCAGGAAAAGTCCGCCCCATACTCCTGTAAGGTCAAGAACATCAGTATAGTAGACATTAAGGTAAGTTGCGAGTACAGCATTGAGCAGCAGAGCACCACTTGGTCCTATAAGATAACCGAGCCACTGCTCTGCTCCTGTAACATTCTTTGATCTGATACGGCTTCCAGGGAGTTTTATTTCCTTCTTCATAATTGCATCCTCCTCTTTATTTTCTGAGCATCGCTATAAGACCTTTTATAAAATGACCGTTTGCCATATTCAGCAGTCCTTTTGCAAGAGAATCACTCATTGCACCGCCGCTGCTGATAACCACGCTTCTCATCGGACAGTCGGTAGCACAGGTTATCATCATTTTATAACTTGGGTCTGACATATCTTTCTTTACACCAAAGCTTTTTGCTATGATACCTTCGGTTACCTTGTACTGTATTCTCATGATGAAAGAGCTATCTCTCATTTCCATACAGGTACTGTCCATTGTAAACTGACCTTTTACAGGCTCCGGTACAATCTCAACCTTGTGTCCCATCAGAGTTTCCCATTGCTCGCGGTCGGGTTTTCCGTTCAGTGTCTCATACCAGCAGTCGGCCTGCCATTCCGGAACAGTTATCTCAGTACCGTTAACTTCCAGCTGCTCCTGCAGACGTATATCCCTGCTCGAAGAACCGATCTCAACAGTATATGTTCCGTCCTGAATTTTCCAACCGTCAGCCCATACTGCAAAGCTGCGGTCATCGAGCTCAAATGTTACGGTCTTACTCTCTCCAGGCTCAAGCTCTACGCGCTCAAATCCTTTCAGTTCCCTTACCGGACGGAAGATACCGTCCTGCGGCGGTGCAATATAGAGCTGAACAACCTCAGTTCCCTTTACAGTACCGGTATTCTTTATTGTTGCGGTTACTTTTCGCTCAGCTGCACTCAGTTGGCTGTATTCAAACTCAGTATATGACATTCCGTATCCAAACGGATATCTGACATCTTTGCCCGCCTTATCATAATAACGGTAGCCAACATAGATACCTTCGCGGTATTCTGTGTTCTTCTGACCGAATGTTTCTGATGAAATGACATCATCATAGGAAACTGGCCATGTTTCAGTCAGCTTTCCGGAGGGAACCGCCTTTCCAGTAAGCAGATTTGCTGCCGCCTGACCTCCGGCCTGACCGGGAAGTCCCATATAAAGAATCGCTTTTACCTTATCTGCCCACGGGAGCTCCATAGCACTTCCGCCAAGCAGCACAACAACTGTATTGGGATTAGACTCTGCAACCGCTTCCACCAGAGCATTATGCCCTGCAGGAAGACTCATGTGTTCGCGGTCAAATGCTTCAGATTCGTAGCTGTCAGGAAGACCGGCAACCACCACGGCAATCTTGCTCTTTGACGCAGCCGCAGCTGCTTCTTTGAGCTCAGCATCTGAAACATTTCCAACATTATCTCCGCATTCAAAACACGGAACATCAGACATTGCATCTTTTATATTAACTATTCTTGTCGGATTGATATGGCTGCTTCCGCTTCCCTGATAGCGAAGATTTCCTGCCATATAGCCGATCAGCACAGCATCTTTCTCTGCAAGAGGAAGAATATGTTCGTCATTCTTAAGTAATACTGCACCCTGTTCAGCTATCTTCAACGCCAGATCATGATGTGAATCCCAGTCAATTTCCGTCTTTTTGATGTTCTGGCTTTGTTCTACAAGACGAAGTATGCGTTCAACCGCTTTATCAATATATTTCTCATCAAGTCTGCCTTTACGCACAGCTTTTACAGTTTCACGCTCCATAAATTTTGAGCCGCCCGGCATATTAAGATCACAGCCAGCCTTATAACCTTCGATGCGATCATAAAGTGCACCCCAGTCGGTTACTACCATACCTTCGAATCCCCATTCCGTACGAAGAATATCGGTAAGCAATCTTTTATTATCACTTGCGTGTATACCGTTTATCTTATTGTATGAACACATCACAGTTCCAGGCTGACTGGATTTTACCGCAATTTCAAACGGAGTAAGATAAATTTCGCGGAAAGTTCTTTCATCAAGCTGACTGTCTCCGTTCTGCCGCTTATACTCCTGACTGTTTACAGCGAAGTGCTTGAGACTTGACGACGTACCTGTACTCTGCTGACCGCGAATGAAAGCAGCCGCCATATGACCAGTAAAATAAGGATCTTCAGATATGTACTCGAAATTTCGTCCGCCCAGAGGATTACGTTTGATATTACAACCCGGACCAAGCACAACCGATACACCGGCTGCAGCGCCTTCCTTACCAATTGCTTCTCCTTCTGCGGCATACAGTGTTCTGTTCCAGGTTGCTCCAGCCGTCACCGCTGTCGGGAAACAGGTTGCCGGAATAGAATCATTTATGCCGAGCATATCAGCATCTGCCGCCTGACAGCGGAGACCGTGAGGTCCGTCTGACATCATTATTGACGGAACACCATATTTCTCCATTGCCTTTGTGTGCCAGAAATCAGCACCTGTACAGAATGCAACCTTTTCCTCAAGTGTCATCTCGGTGATTATTTTTTTGATGTCCATCTTATATATCCTCCTTGCTTAGTGAAAACGAAAGCATATCCATCTTTCCTCTTCCGTGATAGCTTAATTCCAACACGGCAGTGCCTTCATAAAATATTGTGCCGTTTGCTTCATTCCAGCTTCCGCCGGGAGTGATCTGCAATGTGCCGATCTGTTTTCCATTTGCACTTATCTTCAGAACACCTGAAGCATTGCCTCTTGAAATTACTCCAATACGCATCGCTCCGTTCAGCTGAAAATATTTATATCCTATCTTTGTATCATCCTTAATATTGGTAATGAAACGTTCGCTGCCGTCGTCTGATACACAAGGCTTGTCAGCTTTTGATATGCCATTGACGATATGCTTCATTCGCCCACGACGCAGATTGCAGGCAATCACTGCTGGATATTCTCCTGCGCCAAAAGGCTCGGCACGCATTCCTGTCGATGTCATTTCCACCTGAGGTATACTGCCGTCCGGCAGTATACTAATCTTTTCAGAACAAGCCTGACGGCAGCAGCTTCTGTTATGTGTGTGGCGGTGATAGAATACGTACCATTGCCCGTTGATACACTCTATGCTGCCATGGTTGTTTCCTGTAGTGTTAAGTCTTTCTTCAGACAATCTGCCTTGATAGCCCACATCACCGTTGCTGATGATAACTCCGCCATATTTGAAATCCTCATCGGGATATTCACTCACAGCATAGCAAAGCTCATGATTTACCTGTGATGAATATATAAAGTAATACTTACCATTCACCTTGCGTATCGAACTGCCCTCATAGAATGAGTGTTCTGCAAATTCCGTACCTTTCGCTTCCATGTGACACGGCACGATAAGTCGCGGCTCGGTTATGACCGTCAGCATATCATCATCGAGCTCCACTGTAAAGGCACCCATAATATTTCCCACATAGCCTTTGTCTTTGGATTTTCCGAAAAGAATGCGTCCGGTTATCTCCATTGACAGCCTGTTTATCGGATTATCCGCAAGGTGCAGTCCCCACCCATAGTAAAGGCGTATCTGTCCGTCATCATTAATAACAGCAGGGTCAAATGGAATTCGTTTTGTGAACGGCGTTCCATCCGGATTGCGTACAAAGCCGTAAAACTGATACTGCCCCGCGGGTTCATCGCAAACTGCCACTCTAAGAGGTTCAGAGAACTTCTCTGTGGTATAGTAGATGTAATAGCGACCGTCATTTCCTCTTACTGCATCAGGAGCATAGAGAAACGCACCCTTTCTTGGATCCTGTTCTCTGCGGTATATCGTACCTTCACACCGCCATGCGCTCAGGTTATCCACAGGTGCAGAATATCCAACATAATCCAAAGGACAGAATACTTCACCGTTTTCTTTATCCTGTGAGCCGAATAAATAAACTCTGTCACCAAACACATGAGGCTCACCATCTGAAATATAAACGTTGTGCGGAAGAAATGGATTCCCTGAAGCAGCCTTGGATTCGTTTTGCACAAATAACACCTCATTTTGTGTTTTACTACTGTTATAATAACACAAGCCCCCTCTGTTCGTCTTGCACATCTGTTACCTTTACTGTATAATTGTAACCAATCGGAGGCGATAAAATGAAAAACATAGATTTAGTCTATTTATGTACTGTCATTGGCAATCTTTCAGGTGTTCCTATCAGGTTATTCCGGGACGATGATCTGGAGTTTTATTATTCCCTGGTACGCATCCCAAAGGATCCTATGGAAATCTGGCATCAGGATATCTGGGACATAAAAGCCAACGTCGGTTACTTTGTAACAAATAACTTTAATTACTATGGTGTTATTAACTCAGACAGCATTAAAATCGTAATTGGACCGACTCGTCAGACCGACAGCACAACGCAGGAACTGCGTGAGCTTGCGTTTATGGCAGACGTTTCACCTGAGGACATAGAGGATTTCATTGCCGGAATGAAAAGTATAATCCGTATGCCGCTCGAAAGCATCATGCAGATACTCTGCACGATAAATCACGTTCTGAACGGAGAGAAGCTCTCTCTGCAGGATATTGCAATCTATGATACCGAAAAGAATCTTCTGCATGATATGGCTGCGCCGCAAAATGCCTCATTCTCCCAAATCGAAACCAGTAATCAGCAGAATGTTCATAACACCTTTGAGCTTGAGCAGACCATAATGAACATCGTGCGCAAGGGCGACACCGCAGCACTCAAGGAATGGCTGAGAGCTGCACCGGCTGTAAGGGGCGGTTTGCTCGCTGCCGAACAGCTCCGACAGCTGAAAAATACATTCATCGTTACTGCAACACTTGCCTCCCGAGCAGCAATACGAGGCGGATTAGATATTGACGACGCCTTCACGCTCAGCGATTCATTTATTCAGAAATGCGAGCTGATGTACACTACCGATCAGATAATGAATCTGCAATACAACATGGTTCTTGACTTCACCAAACGCGTTGAACGAATACGTCTTGGCAAACACCCCAGCAAGCTGGTTACAGATGTTGCCAATTATATACAGCATCACCTTTCAGAACCCATAACTGCTGAAGAAATCGCAAAAGAGCTATATCTGAGCCGTCCGTACCTCTCGCGTAAGTTTATTGAAGAATCCGGTGTAAGTCTTACAGATTTTATTCTGAAAGAAAAAACGGAGGAAGCTAAACGCCTCCTCCGCTATTCAGATAAATCTCTGACTGCAATCAGCAGTTATCTTGGTTTTTCATCACAAAGTCACTTTTCCCGGGTCTTCAAAAAATATGCCGGAACCACACCTGGAGATTATCGGGAGAAATATCTTTCATGACAGGCAGCCGTACAAGCTATAACTGAATACTATTTTCCATCTGTCTCACTGTATTCAAGCAGAACTTCATACAGTGTTCCCGTGCTGCAGTTTTCCGTGCGCATCTTCTCACAGGCCGCAACAAACTCATCATAGGTACACATTGCTACGTTGCACTTGGTTTCTTCGGTCGCTGTGTCGCAGTTAAGCTGACATGTATACACTCCCCAGGAAGAAGTCCACCAGCCTGTAACAGTGGTTTTATAATTCCAGATCGTCCATGAATAATTGCGTTCATCGTACAGATTCAGAACCTTTTCCCATGCTTCAGTATCCTCAAACACAGTAAATTCGCCTATGTACACCGGAACATTATAATCTCTGAATATATTGGACATATCGTAGTATGCATAGAGCAGGTCATATGACAGGAAATCAGACCACCAGTTATACCAGTGATATTCATACTGCACATTTTCCCAGCCGTATGAATCAGGATCCGGCAGTGAGCTGAAATTCCAGCAGCCTTCAATTGAAATCAGGTGGTTATCACCGTTTTCACGAATCGCATCATAGATACGGTCAAAAACATCCCAGCACTTCTTCGTTGTAACTCCCTTGTATTCGACCGTCGGTTCATTGAGAATATCATACGAAGCGACCCATTTCCCAAGATCAGGCCGGCTCTGAGTGTAATGAACGGATATGAAATCCCAAATAGAAATTGTAGCAGCTACATTCTCTTCACTGTCCCAAAGGTCTGCAGAACGTTCTGCTGCACCTGAGTGTTCATAGCCGTTCTGACTACCCGGTGCACCGTGAAGGTCAAGAACTACATACAAACCGTACTCTGCCGCTTCTGATATAAACCAGTCAATATATTCAAATGCCTGATCTTCATTTTTAAGCGTAAGATCATCATTCAGAATATCAAGGTAATAGAAAGGCAGTCTGACAGTGTTAAGCTTGAGTTCCTCACTGATTATCCTGAAATCCTCTTCAGTGAAAACACATTCGCGATAAATCTTCATCAGATCGTCGAATTCGTAACCGCTCAGGTTTGGATTTGACTTTATTCCCTCACGGAACTGCTCTTCAGAGAACTCCGGATACTGCAGATTTCCATCAGCATCCTTGACGTATGAACCGTCATCATTCTTAAGGGGCTCAAGCGCAAAGGGACTCATCCAGCCCTCCTGAAGCAGAATCTGACCTGCATTGATTCCTTTCAGCTGAAGCTTGTTTCCGTCCGCATCATATAGAGACCGTCCGTGTGCCTGAACTAATCCCGTATTATTTTCAATCACCATATCCTGCTCAGGTATTGTGTATGTCTGAGAGTATATCAGTACGTACGAAAAAAATGCAATAACCAGCAAGACAATTGCGATAACTGCAAAAAGTATGACTTTGGCTGAACGTTTCAATTCAACAGATCCTTTCAAGAAAAATAATCAGCTGTATGCCTGAACTTATACAATATATTTACGGAAGAATGCTGCCTGATCATCATTACAGCGGTCTGCAAGCTCAGAATGGCAGTTAAGATGAAATACATGACCTATTTCCTTCTGCGATTTCTTGCCATAGATGCGCAGAATGCTCTTTACACCCTTACGCCTGAGCACAAAATGCAGCGGACGTGCCATTAAGCGAAGATAATCATTGCGTGAAGTCATAACAAAAGCCGGAGGGAAATGTTTATTTACAAACTTGTGTACCTTTACAGAAGGCACGCACTTCATATAATCCTCCGGAAAATAAGACTCAAATATCGCGCCCATTTTCTGAGGTGTAACATTTTTAGAAAGCGGAATAAAATAGCAGCCGCAGTTAAGCCCGCAGGCATTGACCTTCAGCCCCTCCGGCGGTGCAAAAGAAAACATTTTGCAATATTCCGGATTTGTCACCATTGTCAGCACCTGAAATGCCAGCTGACCTCCGGCAGAATCACCTACTACAAAAAGATTATTGCAGTCAATATGATACTGTTCGCCATTCTCCTTTACCCAATGCAGTACAGCACAGCAATCCTCTACCGGAGATGGGTACTTGTTTTCCGGTGCAAGTCGATAATCAAAATTGACAACAGTAAACCCACGCGCTGCCATCTTCAGGCAATAATGAGAATACAGTTTCTTGCTGCCGTAAAACCAGCCGCCTCCATGAATGCTGATAATAGTCGGCAATATACCTTCCGTTCCTTCCGGACAATACACATCAAGAAGATTTTCCGGATGCGGGCCGTAGCGAAGATCAGTAAACCTGATAATATTTTCAGGATCAATTACACCGGCATCACGTTTAGCATCACCTGCTGCCCATTCCTGCCGCATATTCAGAATCTTATTCTCCATACAAACTCCTCCTCAATTGCAAAATAACATGTTATCCATGCAAGTTATGATTATCAGCTTAATTTTAACAGGTTATAATTAAATATTCAATAAAAATCATTGATTATTTACGAAATTATGGTACAATATTACAAAAGAATGAATATCGTTACTTTATTGTATTCATTCAAAGGCAATGCACAAAAAATAAAGAAAAGAGGTACATTATGAAAAAACTTAAAAGATGGCAGATCCCACTGTTTGCTTTCGCATCATTCGGTCCCTGCATGCTGAGCACAATTATCAGCGTTTACCTTGTCGACGCTCTGCAGACTGCGGGCTTCGGCTCCGACCTGGAGCACTGGACATTTGCCAGCAAAACAATCGTCGCTGTAGGTCTTTTCAGTATTCTCAAAGCAATCTCCTCCATCATGGACGGTCTTGTTGAAGTTCCTGTAGCAACGCTTGTCCAGAATCTCAAGACACCCTGGGGCAGACGCCGTCCTGCTATTCTGGTCGGCACTATCATTATGACTCTTGCATATGTACTCTTCTGCTTCCCCATCAGCCTTGAAGAAAACAGCGTTGCAAACAGCATCTGGTTTGGTGTTCTGCTTACTGTTTTCGTTTCTTTCTTCACTCTGGCTATCAACGCACTTTTCGGTACATACGCCGAAATCACTGCAAATGACAACGACCGACTCTTCCTCACCAACATCAAGGCTGCATTCGATACAATTCAGTATTCCATCGCATATGCACTGATTCCTGTATTCATCGGATTCGGCATCAACATTCGTCAGATCGGTCTGTATATGGCCCCTCTCTCCCTGACAATGCTTATTGCGATTTTCCTTATCAAGGAAAATTCCTCTATCCCGGGCGCAATTGCAAAATATGGCGAAAATGCCGGCGAAACTACAGTAGACCAGAAGATCGGTGTTATTGAAGGTCTCAAGATGACCCTCGGAAATAAGGCATTCCGCGCATGGCTTGTAATCCACGGCTGCTTTAACCTCGGTCTTCAGATGTTCCTTTCCGGTCAGAACGTACTTATCAGCGGTCCTATGGGTCTGAACGGTTTCCAGATTGCAATTATCAACACAACTGCTTTTGCACCTGTTCCCATAATGCTTATCCTCTACCGCAGAGTTATGGCAAAGAAAGGCTACCGCTTTGCATTCAAGACAGCTCTTGCTTCCTTTGCACTTGGTATGCTCTGCATGTGTCTTGCATACGTACAGTGGTTCCCCGATGCAATGGTTCGTATGATCCTTGGTGCAACCGGCGGTGTTATCTCCAGTTACGGTATCGGTGCTTTCTTCTCTGCTCCCACTGCAATGCCTACACAGATTGCAGCAGAAGAAAAGAAACTCACTGGAAAGAGCCATCCGTCAATGTACTTTGCTGTACAGGGTATCATCAATTCCATCGTCGGAGCAATCGGACCTGGTCTTATCTGGGTCAACCTGCGCAATGTTTCTCTTAACGGCAACGATCTGTTCGGTACTCACGCTATGACATACATAGTAATTCTGTTCTGCGTACTGGCTATCCTCGCATGTAATCTTCTTCCCTCTGAATATGACAAACTGGGTAAGAAAATCAAGGAGTAATCATGTCTGTTATTTTAGGTCATCGCGGCGCGTCTGCATATGCGCCTGAAAACACTCTCGAAGCCTTCCGCCTTGCAATGGAAATGGGTGCAGACGGCTTTGAACTCGACGTACATCTGAGTCTCGACGGTGAACTTGTTGTAATTCACGATGAAACCGTTGACCGTACCACAAACGGCACAGGCTATGTAAAAGATATGACTCTTGCACAGCTGAAATCTCTTGATGCCTCTAACGGAATGACTCAATATCAGGGAGCGCATATTCCCACATTAAACGAAGTATATGAGCTGATCCGTGAAACCCATCACATCGTCAATGTTGAGATAAAAACTGACGAATATTTCTATCCTGAGCTGGAAGAAAAATGCCTCGCTCTTGCTCGTGAAATGGGAATCGAAGACAGAATAATATATTCTTCATTCAATCATCACTCCCTGCAAAAGCTCCGCCGTCTGAAGCCGGATGCAAAGCTCGGTATGCTTTTCGGCGATATTATGATTGAGCCATGGATATACGCCAAACAGCTTGCGCTTGATTATCTCCACCCCATGAAGATGAATATCTACATAGCCGACTTTGCTGAAAACACAAAAGCAGCAGGATACGGAATCAATATGTGGACGATCAACGATGAGCAGACAATAAAGCTTTGTCTGCAGAAAAATGTCGGCATAATCACAGATTGTCCGGATATTGCGGTTGCTCTCAGAAATCAAACTTAATCACACAAAACAGGGCAGAACTTCATTTATGAAGCTGCCCTGTTTTTCATATTTACTGTCCATATACCGCAGATTGCGTAAATGCCTGTTATATGATATAATAATACGCAGCTAATCTTTATATCAAACGAGATCAAGCAGGAGAAAATTTATGGAATCATTAATCAAAACCTACACCTACCCAAACGGAGATATACAGCGCATTCAGCTGGTCCGGTGGAATGATTGGTCACAGCTTGATTTTCTTCACATGAATCCTTCCGATCGAACTCTTGACTGTTTTTCTGCTATATACAAAAATTTTCTTGTTCCTGCTGCACCATGGCTCTTCGGCAATATGATACTTTTCAGATTGCCAGCAGAGGCAGAAGTTGATTTTCCATTCTCAACTCGTCAAAACGGAAAAGTTGCCGATCAGCTCACTGCAGCCGCTGCAGCACTGAGAGATGGTGTGAAAATCAGAAAAGGAAAGCCCGTTTTCCGTAACGAGCAGGTGCGCAGATTCTGGCATATCCTCGAAAAACATGACAGCGTACGTATTGTAAGCGGCAAATTCCCTACTACCACAGTCATTCCTCTGAATAACCGCCCCGGTGTGCTTACTGAAACCAAACCTGAAGCGGCGATGAAAGTCAATTCATCATTCTTTATTATGGATCGATTTGACTGTGCAACTGTATATGATCAGGTTGGCACTCCGTTCGGACTTTGCGTACGCAACGGAACTGTCTTCCAGCCGCCTCTGTATAACCGAGAAGCACTGCTTGTAAAAAATGACGGCAGAGTCACTATTCGTTCTATGGATGTATCTGAGCTTGGAATAGAAATTAACGGTACAATTTATAAGCACGGCGAGAATGCTGTTATTTATTCCCGCCCCGAACATAAGCTCTCCCCTCATTCAAATCGATGCTCGTTAGTAATAATCGGTAACAAAGTTGCTGCTGTCTGCCGCGGACGCGTTCCTGTTCCTGCATCCGGCTTTGTACTTCGTCCGGACAGAGAATGCACTGTTTCTCCGGGCGATAATGTAATCTACAAAGGTCTTGAAGATATCCTGTTTGGAATTCAGGTAGGCAACAGCATTATCCGCGACGGAAAAAAGACTGATAGTTTTATTTCGCATTTCTATGATATTCATCACCTTGAACCTGTTGCCTATCCCCCTAGCCTTTATCCGTTGGATTTTGACAATGCACGTGCTGCCAGAATTGCGCTTGGTGCTGATAAAGATGGCAGACCCATGCTTCTATGGGCTGAGGGAGCAGCAAAATTCGGCTACGTTCCCGGAAAAGGCAGCTGCGGAGCCAGTCTGAAAGAGATGTCCGACATCTGCGCTGACGTCGGAATGTACAATGCAGTAAACCTCGATGGCGGTGGATCCGCGCAGATTCTTGTCGATAATCACCGCAGTCTGATGATTTCCGACCGGAATGCTGATGACCATACCGAGGCAGAACGCCCGATCCCGCTTGCACTCTATATTGCGTCATCAAAATGATATTTACAATGTTGTATTACTGCTAATACAACCTCTGCTATCTATATAATAAAAAACGTTCAACCTTTGGAGGCGATATTACTGATGAACAAAAAACTGGTTGCTATCATAGCTGCAGCAATTCTATTTCTTGCAGCTGCTATAATTTTTGTACTTGCGCTGCCATTCTCAACTGAAGCCCCTGTTGTTTCCAATACAGAAACTGCAGCTGTCGTATCAAATAACGACAATTATAAGGAATGGATTCCGGAAGATTTCACTGTATACGATCTTGAGGGAAATGAAGTTGAATTATCCGATATGAAAGGCAAACCTTTAGTGATTAACGTATGGTCCAGCTGGTGTTATGCCTGCACAAAAGAACTGCCTGATTTCGAAAGTGTATGGAAAGAATACGGCGACTCAGTAACATTTATGATGATAAACAGAACTGACGGCACCAAGGAAACCATGCGTTCGCTGACTGTTTTCCTTCAGGACAAGGGATATGAGTTCCCGGTTTATTGTGACACGACCGGAGAGGCATATCGCAACCTTAGGGTTTACGGTGTTCCAATGACATTTTTTATTGATGCTGACGGCTATATCAGATACCACGTTTCCAGTGAAATTACTCAGGAAGAACTCATAGATGCAATAGAGAAAATATGTGAGTGATGAACATAGAAATAAAAAATCCTCCGGTTAAACCGGGGGATTTTTGTTTGCTGTATTGTACTATGTATATCGTAATATATGTGCGGTTCATACGGAACAGCAACAACAGGCTATATATCTGCTTTAGCTCAGGAGATAATTATGCATAGAAACCAAGAGGATCTACAGCCTCGCCGTTGACGTACACATAGAAAGACAGACAAGTTCCCGTGACATTCCCTGTTGCACCTGCTGAGCCTACTCTATCACCTGCAGCGACAGACTGACCCTCGGTGACTGTAATTTCACTGAGATGACCGTACAGTATGCGTATATTATCTTCGCCGCTGATGACAACATAATTGCCGTGTTCAGGAGAATTGGACACCTCAGTCACGCTGCCGCTGATTGCGGATACAACATTGTCTCCGTTATTGCATACAATTACGATATGGTCGCTGTCCTTCCTCGCCGGATTCGATGATGAACCGAAGAATTTTGTAATGGTGCGGCTGTCAACCGGCCACACCCAGCCCGACTCTGCAGGACTGTCTATTTCCAGCTCTGCTTCAATATACGCATTCAGCGCCTCGTCAATATTCTCAACAGCGTCAGTTGCGGTTGTGGCAGTACAATCGTCATAATCAGCCTCAGCAGTAGAGTTATTCTGTGCGGTTGGTTCGTCCTGTGTTTCCTCCTCTGCTCCATTATAGGATGTACCGTCTTCGTTGAGTATACCCTGATCTATAAGCAGCTGCGTTGCCGCCTTGGGATCAGCCTTTGACGGATCAAGAGGCAGAATGAACATCGCTCTCACGCCTTCATATTCTTCAGCATAGGAAATAGTGCCGTCCTCTGCCATAGTGAAAATGTCCGTATTCGGAGCCATACCTTCGTAAATTGCAAGATAGACCGTGTGATCGGCAAATATCTCGAGGTTGGAATAGTCAAAGAGATAGTAGCGAATTCCATCAACAGTAGTTCCATGCGCACCGCAGCTCAGTGACCATGCGTTGACATGATGTGGAGCCCACCCCTCTACCAGAGGTGAAAAGGTGATAGAACTCTCTTTTGACGGGGCAAGTATTTCCTCGAATGGGTCGATGGTAGTGCCGTCATTGCGCTCCACCGATACCACAATATAACTGCGATCAACCTCCACAGGCATATCATCGATATAGTGCAGAGCCTGACCGGATGTCATTCCCAGCAGGGTGACAGTGTAGTCTCCTGCGGAAATTGCTTCGTTGATTAACACAGCGTCCTCCGAGCGGAAAGCCTCTGCAATTTCGTTCTGTCCTGTCATCTCGGCAACCTGTTCCGGGGAAAGCAGTGCGGAGAGGGCGAAAGCGGTGGTCGTAAGCATCACCACAGCAGCTGCTGCAGCGATAATTATCTTGAGTAATTTTCTATTTTTCATTGTTGCAAGCTCCTTTTCTTCCGCCGCCTTTGCCATAAGCTGCACGGTGCGCTGCTCAAAGTCAGGAGAAAAGGTAATGCTTTCAAACTGCTGACGGTATTTCTGCATCTCATTCATAATCAGCTTCTCCTTTCATCGCATTTCTGAGTGCGTTCCTGCCACGTGCAAGGCGTGTGCCCACTGTGGCAGGCGGCAGATTCAATATGCGGGCAATATCCTTTATGGAATAGCCCTCGTAATAATAAAGGTGAATGACGGTGCTGTACTTTTCCGGAAGAGCCAGCACCGCTTCCAGCAGTTCTCTGTCTATTTCCGGCTGACAGGGAATCTCTACATCGGCCTGTATTTCTTGCCGCGCCTGCGACTTGCGCATATTGCGCGCTATATTGATGGTTACTCTGAGCAGCCATGCCTTTTCGTGTTCGCTGCTGCGAAACTGCGGACGAGCGGTCATCAGCCGTATGAAAGCTTCCTGCACCGCATCTTCTGCATCTGCAGAGGAATGCAGTACACTGAAAGCTGCCCGGAGCATAGAACTGCTGTAGGTATGAACGATATAATCTATGTATTCATTGGTACCAAACAAATACAAATTCATTACCTCCTTTCACCTATAATACAACTGACGGCGGCTGAATTTTTCATCTATATCAAATATTGCAATAAGAATTTAAGCGCACAATAAAACAACTGGGCGCTTTTGTGCGCCTGAAATGGCACTTTGGTCAGGTTTTGGATAAAAGAAAATCAAGTGGTATTTTGATACAATGCAACGCAATTAGCCGAGCATTGTAATGTAGAACACTGATTATTATATGCTTCCTATAATTTTCAACTGTTTTTCTCTTCCTGTGTTCCTTATTCAAAATGCAGCGGCAGACAACACAGTACCAACAGAATCTTTCATAGGTTGAGATTTGCTTATGGCGGGCTGCACTATGTAAATAGTAACCTCTAATGATTTTTTACTTTTCAGTAAATTCTTTAGAGCTTTTATATCTCCACAAACAACTTTGTTTACACTATCGCCTTTTATACGTGAGAGAAGTTTTCAACAATTCAGATTTTCACATAATCCATACTGTGCTTTTCACGGATTGTTACGCAACCTCATGCACATCTGAAACATTTGAATTGTAATTTTCGCCTTTCACCGCCTTACGATGATATAGTTCAGCTTTAAGAATTGTCCCTTCTGTTTTTAGTGTTATATAATCCGCAACTTATCCAGTTACATGATTATAAAGAATAACGGAAATACCGTTTCATTTGTGGGAATATTACTTTTCAATTACTAACACCCCTTTTTACGATAAAATATATGCATCTTCTCCGTGTATAAGCGAGAAGGATATTTTTCACCAGGGCATTCAGGTCATTTTTCTCGTACCTTTTTAAAAATTTAACCAAATTTGTAACTTTGGAAGAATATTTTGAGGCAACATTAATGCGATCACCAAAAGCTTTTACATCATATGAACCGGAAATTCCAATCTTTGATACAACAACACTGTCACCGCGAATACATATGTGCACACCTATCGTGAATCGCATCTGAACATGGCGCAATCATTTGCCAAGCAGCGGCCAGCGTTTGGTGCGGCAGAGACGGATGAGTAATAAAATTAATATATGATACGATTAGATAATATAACAAAAGGACACAGGTTAACGGAAAGTATCCGCTAACCTGTGTTTTTTCTTCAATTACAATTTCTTTTTTGTCTTCGTATTGATCGCTTAGGGCAGAATAATGATAAGATTATTGTTCTAAAGCTGTGATACTCATAAATGGAATCATTAAAATGATATAGATTATCAAAACTCAACACTATTTACGCACGGGATTTCTGCGCCGTTTGTTTCTATTATTTTATTATACTCCCATGCAGAATCCTTTACAATTCGCTTTCCTGTCGCATAGTCAACATAGATAAGTCCGAATCTCGGATCATAGCCTTCAGCCCATTCGAAGTTATCCATTATTGACCAGTGCTGATAACCGATGACGGGAATACCCTCAGAAACAGCACGTCCAAGCTGTCCGAGATAACGGCGCATAAAGTCGGTACGTCCGGCATCATGCACATGACCGTCAACGCTGACAACATCGTAAGCTGCAAGTCCGTTTTCGGTTATCATTATCGGCAGTTTATATTTTTCATAGACAAAGCGCACATTCCAGTACATGCAGCGCTCGTCTATGACCCAGTCGAGAACGTTTTTCGGTACACCGGCAGGCGGATTCTGACGAGGCATGCCCCATGCGGCGTAATTGAACGAGGTGTAGATATTCAGTCCGACAAAATCAAGGGGCTGATATATCTCTTTCATATCTTTCTTTTTTGAAGAATAAATCCCGTATGCTCTGACCGGCTTTCCGGCAAGCAGAGGATCCATCCACCAGCGGTTGCTCATCAGTCCGCAGCCATCTTCCATTGAAAGGCGGCGTGCTTTTTCGATGGAGGCTTTGCTCTCATCATCAGGGACATAAGCACCCGTAGAGAGTGCAATTCCTACCATGGGTTTAATCTTTGCGTATCTGCGAATTACTTTGACCGATTCAGCGTGAGCAAGCATACAGTTTCTTGTAAGCTTTGAGAGTGCCAGGTAGTTGCGCTTGAAAGGGGCATGAACGCCTTGCATATAGCCGTTCATAATGAAGCATCCCGGCTCGTTCATGGGCATCCACCATTTTACGCGGTCGGAAAGTGCTTCAACCACCACGCGGGTGTATTCAGCGAAAAGCGGTATGATTCTTTTTGACAGCCAGCCGCCTTTTTTATATACCCACACAGGCATATCCCAATGGTATATCGTCACCATCGGCTCGATTCCTGCCGCGATAAGCTCATCAACAAGGTCGCTGTAAAATTTCAGTCCAACTTCGCTGACTCTTCCCTCTTCCGGAATTACTCTTGACCAGCTTATGGAGAAGCGATAAGATTTTAACCCTATCTGCTTCATAAGTTCCACATCATCTTTCATATGGTGATAATGATCGCAGCTGACATGGCAGTTTTCGCCGTTTTTTATGCGCTTCGGGTTAGCCAAATCCCATATACTCGGAGTTCTGCCGTCCTCATTCCAGCTGCCTTCTATCTGAGCTGAGGCGGATGCTGCACCCCATAGGAAATCCTTCGGGAATACTGATTGTTTCATCATTTTTCCTCCTCGCAAGAGAAAGTAATATCAAGAATATCTGCCTTGCCTTTTCCGATAAAGCGAAAATACAGGGCGTGTATACCGTCGGGGATAGTTACCCCGGCGGTTATTTTCTGCCAGTTTTCGTATGGCTTTACATTCAGACGACCGCACACTTTACCTTCAGGATCGGTTCGCACTTCTATGAATCCTCTTGCGCTGCCGCGTGCAGTAATGGCTATATTGCGCACACCACAGAAATCAAAATACTTGTACCCGAGTTCGGTATCGCTGCATACATCAGCCACATACACCTCGCCATTCATTTCATCAACCCGAGGGATTCTCTGTCCTTTTCCAAGTCCTAATCTGATGTGCTTACGGCACATCAGATTGCAGCACAGCGCAGCAGAATAGCTTCCTTTGGCTACAAGGGGCTTTTCTGTACCCTGTGTTGTTATTTCCACCTGAGGTATGCTCCCGTCGGGCAGGATCTCTATCGGCTCTGCGCAAGCCTGACGGGAGAAATCGGTATTGTTCGTGCAGCGGTGATAAAAGACGTACCATTTTCCGTTGATGCATTCGATGCCGCCGTGTATAGTGCCAGCTGGTGCCTTTGGCTTGCAGTTGCCCTTGAATCCCAAATCGCTGTTGGAGATTATCACGCCGCGATACTCAAACCCTCTGTCGGGATATCTGCTGGTGGCGTACGCCAGCTCATTATTTTCGCCCGAAGAATAGACAAGATAATACATCTCACCAATTTTTCTGATCGACGGTGCTTCATAAAAGGCGTGATGATACAAAGCGCTGTTTTTCGGTGCGGTAGTCTTACTGTCAAGCGCCGCTTTCGGCTCGCTCTTCACCGTCAGCATATCGTCCTCAAGCTCTACAACAGCGCAGGAAAGAATGCTGGGTTTGGTTGTTTTAATTTCCCTTATCGATCGGTCAAACAGCTTGCTCTGAACAAAGTTCAGCAGCGGAGCAAAAAGCTTGCTTCGAAAATCTCTTGCCAGTCCCCAGCCGTAATAAAGCCATATTCTGCCGTTGTCATTGATTACAGTCGGATCGTTGGTCAGATACTTCAGAACAGGTGAGCCATCAGGGTATCTGATATCACCAAGATATTCAAACGGACCGCATGGCTCATCTGAAACAGCCACCGACATCGGGCCAAAGTTCTTTGTGTTCGGCCCCATCGCGCAGTAATAAAGATAATATCTGCCGTCATTGCCCTTTACACAATCGGGGGCATAGTAATCGACCGGTTTCCCCGGATTCGAGCGCGGATCCTGATCCTTGCGGTAGGTCACGCCATAGTTTGTCCAATCGGTCAGATCATCAATCGGAGCAGACCATACCGTATAGTCCTGCACGCAGAAGCGGTCTGACCTTGCTTTATCGTGTGAGCCGTAAAGATACACCCTGTCGCCGAACACATGAGGTTCGCCGTCGGGAATATATTCATTAAGCGGAAGTAACGGATTCATGTCATCCCCCTTTTATCAGAAATTCTTACAGGTATCGCTCTTGAATATCATCTCAAGCACCCGGCCTGCTGAATTATTGAGAGCTGTGCGGTCAAGCCTTCCGGCTTTCAGCTCCTTCCAGAGAGCTTTTGAAACGGCAGCCGTACCCGGCATGATAAGATCGTTTCCTGCATTTACCGCCTCGCTATATGAACACTTGTCAACAGCATTCCAGTCGCTCATAACAAGTCCATCAAAGCCCCATTCATCACGTAATACACGGGTGCAGAGGTCATAGCTGCTGCATACATATTTTCCGTTGACGCGGTTGTAGCTTGACATTACAGTCCACGGTCTGCCCTCGATGACAGCAATGCGGAAAGAGCGCAGATAAATCTCGCGCAGGGCGCGCTGTGAGACATTTGCAGAAACGCCTGTGCGGTTGTCCTCCTGATTGTTACAGCAGAAGTGTTTGACAGCAACGCCGACGCCACCCATGCCCTGCACACCTCTGGTGACAGCAGCAGCCATCTTTCCTGAAACAAGCGGATCTTCAGAATAATACTCAAAATTCCTGCCGCACAGCGGATTGCGGTGAATATTGAGCCCCGGAGCGAGCCAGACCGAAACGCCGATTTCGAGCATTTCGTTCCCTACTGCTCGACCAACTTCTTCGAGCAGCTCAATGTTCCAGCTCTGTGCGAGCAGAGTTTCGCTCGGCCATGCTGTCATAAAGCGGTATGCTGTTCTTCCCTTGCCCGGCTTTGATTTTACCAGCGGCTCAAATTTTCTGAGCCACCCCCATTGCCAGTCCTTCGGAAGACCGTCGGGATAGCGAGGTGTGCCGTCGCGCATTACGGTGGTGGACTGGTTGACATTAAGCCCAGCCGGACCGTCCGCAAGGACGATGTTGGGTATCCCTTTTCTGAGCAGCTTTGTACACGTACGCCCTGCCGCACCCATTACATTGTTATAGCAGCGAATACTGTATCCGCCGCCGGTAACCAGTCTGATTTTGTCCCGGTCACTCAGCTTTTTCAGCATCGCAGAAACTTTCGGACTGAAGTTCTCTTTTCGTGCATCACGCGTGTTTTCTCCAACAGGAAGGACGGTTTCTAAAACTTTCTCTTCTGCCAATTCAAAACTGCTGCATGGTGCATCGTTGAGCATCAGTTTATATGTTCCGCTTTCAAGTATGAACGAAGAACGTTCTTCATCAAAAGTGGAGATTGCAGCAAGTTCGAACTTGATTGTCACATTCTGCTGTTCGCCCGGCTCGAGCAAAGCGGTTTTCGCAAAGCCGGCAAGACTGCGCTTTTCATGATCAATTGCTCCGTCAGGTTTCTGTACATACAGCAGAAGAACATCTTTTCCGGCAAAGTTTCCTGTGTTTGTCACCGATACGGTCACGCTGTGTTCGTCACCGGCGATTACATTTCGATCAAAAGCAGTATAACTCAAGCCAAAGCCAAAGGGAAAGCGCGGCTTTATATCGTGCTTTTCAAACCAACGGTAGCCGACATATATACCCTCAGCGTAATCCTCATCTTCAAGATTACCGTTGCTGTGTCCAAATGTTTCTGCGCTGGGATAATCCTCATAGCGCATCGCCCATGTGTCGGTCAGTCTGCCGCAGGGAGACACTTTGCCCGTCAGCACATCGGCAAGGGCATTGCCGCCCTCCATGCCGCCTTGTCCGTAAAACAGCACTGCATCTATCCTGATTCTATCAAGTATTGACAGATCAATCACGCCGCCGCAGTTGAGGATGAGTATCAGCTTTTTATAGTGCTGCGAAAGAATAGTCAGGCTTTCTTCCTCAATATCCGACAACAGGTAATCGCCCTTTTCCACCCTGCGGTCATATCCTTCACCGGCCTGACGCGACAGCACATAAATCGCTGTATCGGTCTCGTCGGTCAGCTCGTCTGGCAGAATCGATGTACAGGCTGGAAACGGCATGGGATGCTCTCCGATATAGATAAACATCTGCATGGTCTGTATAGGCGAAAATCCTTTGATCTCAGCTTCTAAATTTTTACGCCATCGTTCAACATCATCTGCATATTTTCCTTCGAATCGATCCATCCAGAGTGTTGTAGGAAAAGAAAAGCCCGCGTTTTTCAGTCCCTCTTCTATGCTGACACTGTGACGCTCCCGAACATCTCCGCTGCCAGAGCCGCCCTTGACGGTCATGCGGCTGCCGGGACCATAAAGGGCGACTTTTCTCTCTTTCAGCGGAAGAGCACCGTCATTTTTAAGCAGCACAAAGCCCTCTGCGGCCGCTCTGCGAGCAAGCAGCTTATGTTCTTTTTCTCTTGCGGACTCTTCAGGTGTATTTGCACCGAAAACCTGAAATTTCATTAACCAACACCTCTGTTTATTCAAGTGTAATCAATATTACGTCATTTGTGCGAAGTGTGACATTCAGCACGGTTTTGCCGTTTTCAGAAGTAAATTCCAGTTCTTCCTCGCACAGTCTGGTCTTTTCCTTTATTCCCTGCGCCTGCTGAATAGTAAGATTATCAGGACTTCCCATCTTTATCCATTCAGCCTTGGGATTGCAGTGGGTATCATCAATTCGCTGCACAGTTGCTTTCCCTGCTTCACAGTTGACCTCAACGGTAATATCATGGATCTCGTCTTTATAATAATCCTGGTCCTGTGCATAAATAAGAATCTGCGTTCTGTCACCATCCACAAAGGCTGAATATTCCACCGGTTCGTTGGTGCGCATAGGCAGATTGAGCCGCTGTGGATACAACTGTGACAGCAGTTTGAATCCCCAGAAGTTAGGCTTTGGAATGCCGTCATTTGAAACGATGCCGAAGCTGCCAACAAAGGGGCGCGGCAGCATGAACTGCTCCTCAAAAAGATCGGAACAACACCAGAACATATAACCCGCCAGAGAGTTATTCAGATCCATGCAGCTTTTGACAGCAAATGCCGCAGAATACTTTTCATCGTGGACAGGAGAGCCGAACACCGCCATGGAATTCCATTCAGTGATAAACAGCGGTCTGTCGCCAACCTTCGCCTTTGTCTGGTCATCCATTCTGGCAAGGGTACCCTTATCCCAGCGAATGAAATCCTCCGGCAGGAAGAACATTCTGGTCATGGTTTCGCTGAGTGTACGATGGTGTTTTACGGCACCCATAGCTGCCGAGAACATCTGCTTTACATTCTTGAGATTGATGAAATTGCCAAAAGCATCACCGGGATAGTGATGAGTGGAAACGAAGTCACAGGGAACCCTGCGCTTTTCGCAGAAACACACAAAATCCTCCAGCCACAGGCAGGCACTGGTGGATGGACCGCCCACGCGAAGGTTTGGAGATACTTCCTTGATAGCGCGCACCGTTGCTTCATAAAGCCGGAAATAATCCTTCTTGCTTCCGGCGAAGAAACAGCCGAGATCCGGCTCATTCCATACTTCAAAATACCAGCTTTCAACTTCCTCGGCACCATAGCGCTCCAGCAGAAAACGAATAAATTTCCTGATGTATTCTCCCCAGGCCTTGAGCGACTTTGGCATGGTGATGTTGGGATTATACCGCAATCCAAGCTTTTTGCCCTTTGCCAGCGCAGAGGGCATGAAGGAAATCTCCACAAAGGGCTTTACTCCGCAGGCAAGGAGATTGTCGTAGACATGTCCAACCTGACGGAAATTTATTTCCTCTATCTTATTCTTAAACGGAACGGCGCCGAACATCCGATAGTCACCCATGCGCTGATAGGTCAGCATATCATCGTCAAGAATGCCGTGACAGCGGATATATTTTATCCCCAGTTCATCATGCGCAAGCTTAATATGCTCGCAGACATCGGTTCGGTGGAGCTGATAGGCATGGTCGTTGCCCAGTCCCATCTGCCACGAAAAATCGGTCGGGATGGTTGGCATATTTCGGTCAATGTAGATTTTCATAATTTTCAATCTTCCTCAATCATGATGGATATCGTGCTTTTATTGTGCGTATTCTCCGGCGCAGTCAAGGCAATGGTGACCGCACCGGAGATATTACGAAAATTCAGATTTTACTTTTTTCGTGCGTTTTTCTTTGCCTGCTTTGCAAGATATTTCTCGTTTTCTCTGTCGAAATCAAGACCCTTCTTTTCGCATCTGGCGCGAAGGTCAGCGATTCGGTTAGCCTCACGCTCAGCTTCAGCCTTTTCCTGTGCGATGCGCTCCTGCTCCTCCGGCTCGATCCATTGTTCGCCTCGGGCAAGAACGGCTTCCTTCTTGCGGCGCAGCAGCTCGGCGTTGATTTCGGGCAGCTTCTTTTCTACATTCACAAAGGGCAGAAGAATAACCACCGCCAGAGCCAGAGCGACATCAAACAGATAAAATGCATGGGTCATAAACTGGGTGACCTCTGCGCTGGGGATAACTCCCTCAACGTCAACAAAACCAAGGCGCAGGATGTTTGCCTCATAACCGCCGGCAAAAGGAGCATATATAAGCCACTGTATTGCAGTAATTACAGCAACACCCATCATGCCCTCAAGGCGCATGTGAGACTTATATTCAACACTGTCGTAAGCAAAGCACATAAGGGTTGCGAAGATATATGCATTGGGCAGCCAGCCGATATTGCGCAGGAAACCACCGACGAGAGCAGGAACAAGCTGATCGGGGAACATCCAGCCCATAATACTGCCGATGAGCACCAGAGCATAACCGGCAACAGTGATATTCTTTATGCCGACCTTCTTTGCCAGCGGATAGATAAGGAACGCGCCGATACCGAGAGGTATGCCGGTTACCACCTGATAGATGGTGTACATCAGGGGATTCTCCGCACCGCCGAGCATGAACTTTATGTAGAAATACTGGACATTGCCGCCCTTGAAGTTATCAACAATACCGCCGATAGTGGCGAGGATTATCAGGATGACAAAATACTTATTGGAAAGCAGTGCCTTCAGCTGATCTCTGAGAGGTATTTTTTCTTCAGAAATTCTTTCTGCTTCAACGTCCTCGGTTATGCGCTCACGGGTGTAGAAATATTCGAGAAGCAGCAGAGGGATTGCGATAATTGACATGGCAACCATAAGAACGGGATAACCGTTAATGTCCTTTTCAAGCCACAGCGGCAGTACAACCATGCTGAATACCATGCCGATGACAATACCGGAAAGCAGAGTCCACGACATTTTGCGGATAAACTGAATGTGGGTCTTTTCCTTCGGGTCACGGGTGGTCAGGGAGCAGATGGTGTCTCTGAACAGGTAGAAATAGGACGAGCCAACGGTGTGGTAACAAATAAGCAGGAAAAAGAAATAATACCAGTATGCCTCGCCTAAAACATTGCCCGGGAAAAGGAAGATAAGCGCGCCGATAGCAATGGAGACAAAGCCAAATATCAGATACCATGGGCGCATACGTCCCTGACGGGATTCTGTGCGCTGAATAAGCCAGCCGTTGAGCAGACCTGTGAGCATTGCAAGAACCTTGGCAACGGTCATGATAACCTCATACCAGCCGCCCATCTGCTTTATCATTTCGACGTTGTCAACGCCGTACATAGCACCCGTCTGCTGGGTGAAGAATTTTTCAATAAGAGCAGCGATTGTGTTGACCACAAAGATAAGTCCAAGAGGACCTATCAGATGACCAAACACCCATTCCTTCGTTGAAACAGAGTTGGTCTTTGCCTTACTGTCCATGAATGATTTTGAAAACAGACCTTTGCTCAAAAAGCTCTTCTTTGTCTTTGCTGCCATTTTACTTTACCTCCAGTTCTATTGTCACAGGCTCTGTACCTGCAGTTTTTACTGTTATACTTGCTTTACCGGGAGTGTATCCAGATCGAAGAACCGCCAGTGCTCTTCCGCGGTAGGAATCGTGATAAGGCTTATCGAACAGCTCGTCAGTTTTGTAGAGTGCACTGCCGAAACCCGCAAGCGTTACCGCGCCCTCGACCTCTATCCCGACCCGCTGCTCGATATATGGTTTGAGATTGCCCTCTCTGTCGGTAAACTCTATCGGAATATAGCACAGCGACTGTCCATCTGCAGCCAGCACGGTTTTATCAGGTCTGACAGTCAATACCGTTTCTTCGCCGGCTGAATTAAGGCTATAAGAGGAAATCACCCTGCCTTTTCTGTCAAGAGCCTCAGCTGTGAGTGTTCCGGGACAGTATTTCACCTCGAACAGGGCTTTGTATTCTTTAACTTTCTTTACGCCTGTTTTTTTGCCATTAAGAAACAGGCGTACCTTATGTGCATCGGCATAGACCTCAATGGTGGCTTTCTGTCCCTCGAAACCCCGCCAGCTCCAGCTGTCTATGGCGTCGGTAAACTGCCACGAGCCCTTGCTTGGTGATTCCTTTGCGTGATTGAGCGGACGCACAGCGATAAAAGGCTCTTTACGCAAGCCCCAAACCACACGTTCAAAGCCAACAGAAGCAAGCGGCTTGCCCGTAATGTCGATCATGCCCTGATTCGCCAGCAGCGGCAGACCCTTGTATGAATGGTATGTCCAGCCCATGCAGGTCTCGCCAAGATAATCCCATGCCGACCAGACAAAGTCGCCGAACAGCTGCGGATATCTCTTCACCCGCTCCCAGTTGTACGGGAGATCTGCGGCCATAGTTTCAGCTGCCACCATAAGTCTGTCAGGATACTTCATTGCATCTTCATCAATACGGGAAGATGCATAATTCAGTCCCAGAATATCGAGTCCATCTGCAGCACCTTTGCACGCCCTATCGCCAGCTTTTCCTTTGCTCATAAAAAACATCAGACCGCCGAGCTTCTGTGTCATGGCGTTGAAGAATGCTGAACCGCTCTTTTTCTCCCTGTAGTCTTTTTTCTGCGGCAGCGGTTCAGGCTTGTAATTACCCCTGTCGCGATATATTCCGATGCCCATATCGGCATATACGTTTATAAGTACATTTATACCTGCAGTCACAGGCCGTGTGCTGTCGAGACTGTGTACATGGTCGGTGAGCATCCTGCATACCTCTGCGCCTTTTTCTGACACCGGCTCGGACACCTCATTTCCGATGGAGTACATGATAACGCTGGGGTGATTCCTTGCGGATTCAACCATGGCCGTCAGGTCGGCTTTCCAGTCATCCCAAAACCATCTTGAATAATCATGATAAGTCTTTGGGATATACCAGCCGTCGAAGGTTTCGTTCATGACATACATTCCCACTTCATCGCAGACATCAAGGGTTATCTGCGAAGCAGGATGATGGGCGATGCGTACTGCGTTGAATCCGGATTCTTTAAGTATGCTGATTCTGCGCTTCTCTGCATCGTAGAATTCACAAGCGCCCAGCACACCGTGATCGTGGTGCATGCAACCGCCTCGCAGCAGCACACGCTGACCGTTGACGCGCAGTCCGTTCTTTGCGTCCCACTCAAGACTGCGAATGCCGAATTTCAGCCGCCGCTCATCTTTATCCGTCTTTACAACGCAGGTATAAAGAAGAGGAGATTCATCACTCCACAGCTTGGCATCAGGTACTTCAATAACACCCGGCGCACCTGTGGCAACAAGCTGATCTTCATCATATATCTCAACCGTGATATCCGTCGGAGCAGCAGCCGCTGCTTCAACCTTTATCCTTGCTGGATTTATGCTGACTGTTTCAATGTGAACAGCACTGATGTGTTCACGATCGCGAATAAGTAGCTGTACAGGACGGTAAATTCCGCTGCCCGAATACCATCGGCAGTTTGGCTCAAGGGAATTGTCTACATGGACACAGACGGTATTTTCGCCGCTGTGAACAGCATCGGAAATATCGACATCAAAAGGCGTATATCCGTAGCGGTGTCTGCCCGCTTCACTGCCGTTGACTGTTACTCTGCAATTCTGATAGACACCCTCAAAATGGAGGACTATCGACTTTCCGATATCCTCTTCGGCAATAACAAATTGCTTTTCATATATGTACCTGCCGCCGGGGAAATAACCGGAGTTGACACCGTTGCGGCATTTTCCGTCACGCTGCTCTGTAATCATGGCATCGTGCGGCAGATTCACAGGCACAGGCTGGTCGCCTTCCTTCCTGAATGTCCAGTTCCGGCAAAAGTCAATTATCATATCATCACCGTTCTTTCTCGTAGATTTAGTCATACAGCACATTTTATTCCACTTTACTAATCAAAGTATATACATAATCACTTGCAATGTATTGCAAGAAAGTATATAATATTGTAAATTCGTCCATAGGAGTAAAATTTATGAATAAATACGACTCATACTGCGAGATGTTCTATGCCGCTCACTATCTGCCCATCGCAATGTATGATGGGAATGAATTTGTCAGCGCATCGGGCTTTTACGACGATGGAGATCCATATACCTTCGCTCTGCCAAAGCTGCTTGCAATGGGCAGTCCTGCGGTTTATGTCTCCTCGGATACTGGCTATTACGGTCTTGTAAGAAGCGGCGACGGCAGCCGATGCTTTGTAATCGGTCCTGCATACTCCACACCGGTGACTGACGGGTTTATCAGAACATACATGAACAAAAACGCGATCTCTCCAGACAGATACGGAGAAATCACGTCATTTCTTGGTGGTATCCCTCAATATACGTACAATCAGTTTCTGAACCTGCTGCTGTACCTTCATTACACGCTGACCGGTGAGCAACTGAATATTACACAGGCATTCGGCATAGCCGACACCAGCTATCAGGAGATAATCGGACAACAGCATTCGGAGAGCTTCTATCAGGCACGAGACGGCGGCAGGCAGCACGGTACATACCATTTTGAGCAGCAGATGCTCGACCTGATAAAAAACGGTGAGGTTGACAAACTGAATCAGTTTCTGCTTGCCGCCGCGAATACACCAAACATACGAGAAGGAAAGCTTGCAGAAAACCCTCTCCGTCAGGCAAAAAATCTGTTCATCGGCCTTATAACAATGGTGGGCAAATTCGCTGCTATTCCGGGCGGAATGGACATTGAGCAGACCTATCAGCTCATTGACACATATATTCAGGAGTGTGAGAAACTGCAGACCGAAGATTCAGTCAAAGTGCTGCAATACAATATGCCCATAGACTTTGCCAAGCGTGTTGCGCAGCAGAAGCTGCCGGAGGGGATATCGCCCGATGTGCACAGATGCATGCAGTATATAGCCACGCACATAAACGAGCCCATCGGGGCTGCTGATGTTGTAGCATTTTCAGGAAAAAGCAGAGCATATCTTTTCGGGAAATTCCAGACTGAACTAGGAATGACCATTGCCGCCTACGTAACCGACTGCCGGCTGAGAGAAGCGAAATCATTGCTTCGTTATACGGATAAATCTCTCGGTGAGATAAGCAGCTATCTGTGCTTTTCCAGCCAAAGTCATTTTCAGAATGTGTTCAAGAAGCACTTCAGAACTACGCCGATGGAATATCGAAGAAAGAAAATTTAGCTTCTCTCTTTAATAATATTGTTTTAAGGGAACTCCTTATCATGAATTTAATCAATTTTTGCTCAAACTTATGGTATCTATCAATAGGCTGTTAACAGACAAATCGCATATGTAATTATCCGTTGCCAACTTAACACATAGCTTCATTCGGATGGATTTTAACAATGCTTTATTTATATATCAAAAAACATCAGATGATATCGTATCAGCCTATTCAAACAACTAAATCTTTTGGTATTAGAAAGAGTATTAGAACCTTCCATTGCCAATTCGAATACGCTTGTGTTATAAAAGTGTTAGAAAAGGTCAAGTTTTGGGCATAAAGAAAAATCCCTGATTCCGCATGGGGATCAGGGATTTTTGGTGCGAGTGTTCATAACGGACTTGAATAAACCATTGATACATCGGCATCGGTACACATATTTTACACCGCACATTTGTGTTATTCAATGGTTTCTTCGTAAAATGATTACATACTACGAGGAGACAAGATTATGAGGCACTTCATAGAACAATTCTACTACGGCAACATAGAACCGCAGGAACGCAGTATAAGAATGAATAAATCGGCACAGAAACAACTTGAGATCATGGTGAACAGCGAGGAAATTCTTTCAAAAACACTGTCCGAAGAATTAAAGAAGCTATTTCTCGACTATGTGGCCGCATGGCATGAGGTCAACAGCGAATCCAACCTCGACAGCTTTATAATGGGATTCCGCCTCGGCGCAGCGTTTACCTATGACACATTCGTCAGCACAGATGTACCCTTTACAAGTTATTCGGAGGATTGATTGTTATGGAGATGAAATACATACTGAAGATTGACGATTTCGAACACAGAGTCCTTGTGAATGCGTTAAATTCTATGCGCAATAAGCTCATACAAGAAGGTCAATACGACGATGTTCTGGACAGGCTGATTCTAAAGGTTATCGATGCACCTGTTAAGAAGCGATTCGCCCGCAGATAGGAGGTCAACTATGGAGAAATATATAACCGACGAACGCACAGGTTTACGCTATGAGCTAATTGGCGACATCTATTACCTTGCAGGTGATGACGAGCCGGAAAAAGAGCCAGAGCCAATCGGTATTTGGGGACAGCGACGCTTGCGATTCATCAAAGAGCATAGGTATTCACTCTGTCTCGACCTGCTGATGACCGGCAAGCTCAATAGTTACCTCGCAGATATAGACCGTCATGCGGAGGATATGCTTTTTCGGTTGGTCGATGAAATGGCACAAGCAGAGGGCGTAACCGAACAGTTCAAAGCAGAGAGTCGAATGGAGTGGGTGCAGCGGATGAACAATATCAGGCAAAGAGCCTCAGAGATTATAAGCCATCTGTTAATAAATTCCTGATTTCACAAAAGGAGCAGCCACAGATTTTGCGGCTGCTCCATAAAATTATTGAGAAGAAAATGACCGATAAAGCTTTATACAGAATTCGCTTCCTTTGCCAACCTCGCTCGTAACGCTGATGTTTCCGTTCTGACGCATGATGATCTGCTTTGACATGGAAAGACCTATGCCGACGCTGCTGCCGGAGGAACCGGGGGCTTTGTAGAATCGCTTGAATATATTGGGCAGATGTTCCGTTGCTATGCCCTCGCCGGTGTCGGTTATGACTATCTCTGTGGCGATGTTGTTCTGACTTGCGCTAATGGACACCGAGCCGCCTTCCGGAGTATGTTCGATGCAATTTTTCACGATGTTGGATATTGCCTCGGTTGTCCAATGACGGTCGCAGATGAGGTCTATGTCGTTCGGAACATCAAGTGACAGTTCCACTCCTTTTATTTCCGCAATAGGCTCAAAGGTATCGGCTATACTGCCCAGCATACGGGATAGATCGACACTGTCCTTTTTCAGCTCAAGCATATCAGCCTCAAGCTGCGAAAGGGTGAGCAAATTCTTAATGAGCCAGGTTATCCTTCGTATCTGTGTTTCGATTTTTTCGGTGTAATCAAGCCGCTTTTCTTCAGGCAGTTCGGGAGCGGCGAGGAGTTCAGTCATAACAGAAATGGCTGTTATGGGAGTCTTTATCTGGTGGGATATATCGGAGAGCATATCCACCATATATGTTTTCTGACGGCTCTCAAACGCATACTTTTCTTTTAACTGCGCCACAAGTTTATATATCTCGCTTTGCAGTATGCCCAGCTGACCTTCGTGCATATCATCCATGTCCGGAAGAGTCAGGTCATCCTGCACACGCATCAGATAGCTTATCAGCTCGCTCAGCTTTTCTTCGCGCTTTCTGCGGAAGATAATACCGACCGCAAGGTTGAGAATAAGTGCAGTTCCGAGAACAATGCACATCGCAATCGGTGTATGCCGCACAGCACACAGAACTGCCGCCAACGCGGCAATGATAATCTGAATCTTTATTCCCATACTGTACCTCGCTGCGTCAATCCAGACGGTAGCCTATGCCGCGAATGGTCTGTATAAGCTGGCTTTCCTCCGAATCGCCCAGTTTCTTGCGCAGACGTTTGATGTATACGCTCAATGTATTGTCGTTGACATACTCGCCGGCCTCATCCCATAGCTGACCCAAAATCTGCTGACGGCTTAGATTTTGCCCTCTGTGCTGAATGAACACCAACAGGAGCTTATACTCCATTGCGGTGAGAACTATCTCTTCTCCGCCTCTGAACACTTTTGCGGTCTGCAGATTGACCTGCGCATCACCTATATTCATGAGGGTCTGCTCACTGTTGCCTGCACCCGTTCTGCGCAGAATTGCCTTCATGCGGGCAAGCAGCTCACGGATACGGAAAGGCTTGGAGATATAATCATCCGCTCCCTGCTCAAGGGCGAGAACGGTATGTATCTCATCATCGCAGGCGGTGAGGAATATAATCGGAGCATCACTTCTGCTGCGGATTTCCTTGCAGATGGCATAGCCGTCGCCGTCGGGCAGCATGACATCCAGCAGGCTGATGTTAATTTCTCTGCCCGAGTTGATTATCTCAAGTGCCGCCTTCTGAGTAGACGCGGTTACTATATCGTAGTTTTCCTGCTCAAGGGATATTTTCAGCCCCTCAAGGATTATTTCGTCATCTTCGACTATCAGAACTGTCATAAATAAACCTCACTATGCAGAGAGGCTCCGCCACGCTTTTGCGACGGAGCCTCTCCTGATTTTGCGCTGAATTTATTATATACTTTCTCTGCGTATATCTTCAAGGATATTTTTATTCTTTTCGACTCTGAAGCTGATAAATGAGAACAGGAACAAAGCCGCAGCGGTCAAAGCAATAGCCAGCAGATACATGCCAAATGGAATGGAGGTGCTGAGATTACCGAAAAGGTCAACCAGCACAGTCCGCACAAGATATATCAGTGGAGTAGCAACGACAATGGCTGCAATGGCGCTTGCCGCGAAGATACCACAGCATTCAAGGGTGAGCATTTTCACAAACTGGTGGTCGGTCATACCGACGGAGCGCAGAGCCGCAAACTCCATTTTACGTCCTGCAATCTTGCCGCGAACGGAGTTGAACAGGTTAAGCATACAAATCAGAGATGTGAGCACCACAAAGCATACCAGAAGCACTCTGATTGCCGAGGTAAGGGCATCGGCGATTGATTTTGCCTGAACGCCGACATTTCTGAACACCTCAATGCTTTCGGGTGTGTATTCGTTTTCGGTATCATAGGTGCGCTGGGCAAGGTCACGGTAAAGCGAACAATCTGTGTTGCTGAATTTGATGAGCAGATTTTTTTCACACTCTGCACCATTTTCTTCAAGGGTAACGGCGGCGAGATCTTCCATTGTGCTCCTGCTGATTATGACACACATTCTGACCGAATCCTCAATGAATATCTCGGCAAACTGCTCCTTTGTGGCAAGACCTGCCACCGTGAGCGGGAAGGTTTTGTAATCCATTTCTGAAGGGCTGTAAACATAGGTTTCAAAGGTTTCGCCCACCTGCTTGTCGGTCATATGCTCTATTTCAAAGAATTTGAAATCCGCATCACCGGGATAGATGTAATTATCGGTGGAAAGCGCACCGTCCTGAATAATTATTGCTGCTCTTGCAGCTTCATCGCCTGTTATCGAAGGGTCTGCGTCGGTTGCGCTGACTATACGGGCAAAGGTTGCATCATCAAATGCCATGAGGAATATGGCCTCGTCTGTGGGTGTTCTGCTGTATTCAGTCTTCTGCTCTTCGGTCAGACCGTAGGCATCCATGATTTTATCAACGGCGTTCCAGTATTCACTGCCGTAAACGCCGGCCTCTGCTCTGGCGAGGTGAAAGCCGTTATAATATTCTATGATGTTTTCCACATTTTCGTCTGCGAGTGCTTCGGCTTTAATTGCTTCATACTGCGCCTCATGCTGACTCCCGATGTCGCTGACAACACCGAAATCATAGTCAACGGTGGTATAGACCGACTCGCCGCCGAGCATGGCTTTTTCTACCATCATTGTGATGAGATTGGAGGAGAATGAGGTGACGATGAGAACCACCATAAATACAGCTGCTGCGCCGATTATTCCGCGGTTTTTTTTGCTGTCGCGCATAATGGATGCACCTGCGACCATACCCTCTGCGCCGAGCTTATCAATGAGCTTTTCGTTAATCGGAGTGCTCTTACTCTTTCGGGAGGTGTTTCCTCTGATGCTCTCGATTGCGCCTGTTTTGCCGATCTTATAAGCAGGAATATATGCCGAGATCCATACGGTGAGGGCAGAGAAAACGGCAGTGAGAACAACACCTGCAAGGGATATTTCAAGGGAAACGCGGTCAAGACCTGCGCCGGAATAGCTTCCTACAAGAAAATCGAGGTGAGGCTTGAGGGCAACCATGCCCAGCTTAATCACCAGCAGACCAAGTACAAAACCTGCGGGAAGCGCCACAACAAGAAGAGAAAACGCCTCATAATAAACGCTGCTGCGCTTCTGCCTGCCGGTAGCACCGATGGAAGAAAGCATGCCCAGATATTTGCTGCGCTCCTCAAAGGACATATTGAACACATTGTAAATCAGCACCACCGATGCGGCAATAATGAGTACCACAAAAAACACCGTCATCAGCCTTACCATGAGGTTGATTGTGGAATCGGGAGAGTTTGCAGAGAAGGCAAGCAGCAGGCTGTTTGCCTCGGTGAGACGGCTCTCGCCCGAAATGGCGGTTGTAACAGCGGTAAGTTTGGCGGAAAATTCGCCGTCGTAGAAGCCGCCTCCTTTTTTCAGGTCAAAAATAACGGAGAGATTAAAAGAATCATCGGCAGAAAGTTCCGATTCGGCGGCAGTCAGGGCGATATAAGAAGCGGCACTGTTTCGCTCAAAGAACGGAGGCTCGATGAATCCGACCACAGTGTAGGTTTGTTCAAAACCGGTAGATTCGTGTACCTCGGTGAAATCCTCGTTGCTGCCGAAATACGGAAAGTTCTGCGGAGCCTCGATTTTTTCACCGGGGTTAAGCACTATTCCGAAGGCGGGAAACTGAGTGATAGTACCGCTTGCTTCGTCCTTTTCGAGATATCGCTCAAAGCAGGCAGCGGAAAGAGTGTCGCCGATTTTTATTTCTGCGCCGTCCTCAAGTGCGGCTGTGCTGAGGACTATCTCGCTTCCGTTTTCGGGCAGTCTGCCCTCAACGACGTGAATATTCATCATATCAAAGCCGTTTTCCTGATAGGATTTTATAAAGATAAAGGGGCGCTCGCTGTTTGCCGAAGCAGAAAATTCTGCATAGCCAAGGTCAGCAGAAACTGCCGTTTCCTTAACAAAGTCAAGCTTTGCTATCGCGTCGTATTCCTTGCGGGTAATGTCATATACGCTCATGTGCCAGCGGCCTTTTTCCTGCGAGGCAAGCTCCTCCAGATAATTGACGGCTGTATCCTTGCCCACGAAAACGCAGGTCATCAGCATGACCATAAGCATAATGCCCAGCATAGTGGTGAGGGTGCGCTTCTTATTTTTCGCCATATACTGGCGTGTCACCTTGTGAACGATGTTTCGATTAGTCATTGCTGCTGCCTCCAAGTATGCGTATACGCTCGTCACGGGCTATTTTGCCGTCCTCGATGTAGATGATGCGGTCGGCCTGAAGCGCTATGCTCTCATCGTGGGTGATGAGGATAAGTGTCTGCTTATGCTTGCGGTTGGAATCCTTTAACAGAGCCATTATCTCTTCGCCTGTTTTGCGGTCGAGATTGCCTGTAGGTTCGTCCGCAAGAACGATAGCGGGACGGTTGAACATTGCTCTGCCGATTGCCACACGCTGCTGCTGTCCGCCCGAAAGCTGACTGGGAAGATTGTTTCGCCGCTCGGTCAGGCCGAGATAATCCACTATGCTGTCAAGACGTTCTCTGTCCATTTTTCTGCCGTCCAGCAGATGGGGCAGCACAATGTTTTCGTCCACGTTGAGCACCGGCATGAGGTTATAGAACTGATAGATGAGGCCGATCTGTCGGCGTCTGAAAATCGCCAGCTTATCTTCGTTGAGGCTGTGGATGTCAGTACTTTCGATGAATACCTTTCCGGATGTGGGCTTGTCAACACCGCCAAGGATGTGCAGCAACGTGGATTTACCGCTGCCCGACGGACCGATTATTGATACAAATTCGCCTTTTTCAACGCTGAATGATACGTTGTCAAGCGCCTTTATGCGTGTGTTTCCCTCGCCGTATTCCTTGGTTATATTTTCGCATCTTAATATTTCCATTTAAGTTAACCTCCGATTTATCTGTTTCTTCTGTGCTGTTGTGAGCGGCGGTTTGCTTCGCTCGTTCAGTCTATGATCTGATTATAGCAGATGATTTTCAAAGTAAATGACTCCCGGGTGAAATGTTCGGTGACATTTTAGTCACTTTTCTGTAAGTGAATCAAATGCGCAGCGAAATAAAAAGGTGTTATTTTCTTAAATATGGTTTACAACCCCATTATAAGTGTCCTAATAAGCAGAGGGATATTTTTCGAGCATATTATACTTAGTATCTGTTTGTGAGATATTTCCAATGAAACATCTTGCTGCGTTAATGAACACTGCCCCCACAAATTCGTAAAAAGATTGCTCGACAGGAACATTACGCAAGTTTTTCTGTCGTTATTAATAGAACCATTCCCAAATTGATTAAGCATCTACCGCAAGACAGGTGCTTTTTTGTTGCGCAAATTCAGTCAAAGAACACCCCGAGGCTCAAACCGCGCACCACTATGCGGTATTTCAATGTTGCGGATAATTCAAAAATACTGTTGCGTAATAAGTACTCTTTTTTAAAATTTTACCCATTTATATAATTGGAGGGATATACAACATGAAACCAATCGACCAAAACACATTTATCCGAATGCCTAAATCGCTAATCTACGGCGATAAATACCGCTTCTTGTCAGTCCATGCAAAACTGCAATATACCGATTCAAATAAATAGTTGCTTCAAAAATTCAAGCGGAAAGCCATACTCCTTGCTGACGCGAAGAATTTTTGTTAGTAACTTTTTGAA
>JAZNOP010000100.1:0-79219 GCA_045580875.1 Acutalibacteraceae bacterium | reverse complement strand
TTTTCCAATTTGGATAAGCATAAAAAATCAGAGTGAATTTTAGTGCAGTAATTCCATTGTAAATAAATTATGAATATTGTATCATAAATACATCAGCGGTTACTCAAACCGAAACTTAGGAGTGTGCGAAATGGAACGAATTAAACAATGGCACGAACAGAATAATTTCAAAAGAATGGCAATGCGTGTTCTTGCACTTATCATGGCGCTGAATATGCTTCTTGTCATGCTGCCCGCCGCAGAGATAGGCGGGATAGTCAATGCGGCGGGAACTGCCCTTTCTGCCGAAGAGATCGCTGCCCTCGGCGAGCCGCAGATTACCATGACCACCGAGTTGCCGGTGGGAAGCAAGATGAAATTAATGTTTGATGCAGAGTCTGTATTCATCGATTGGGGCGATGGAAATGTCGTTGCTTATAGTTCTGACGGAGTAACAAAAGGCAACAATATTTCCATCTATAGCGAAGAACCCATTACAAGCTTTGAATGTCAGGGAAATATGCTGACTGAGTTAGATGTAACTAATTGTGCTGAATTGGTTTATTTTACATGTGACAATAACTTGCTGACAGAATTGGATTTATCCACTCTTGCGGAGCTGCATATGTTAACGTGTGGTAATAATCAGTTAACGTCATTGGATATATCTGTTAATAGTAAGATTTATGATGTGTTTTGTTCATATAATGCAATTTCAGAGCTGGATATATCAAATAATCCGGAGTTGATAAGTATACCCTGTGAACATAATCTACTTCGCTTTTCAACGATGAGCAAAGAAATTGCAACTGTAAAAGTTGGAAGCGAGGATTCTCCGTATGCACCACAAGCTGCGATTGAGCTTCCGCATACAGTATCTGCCAATACTGGGATCGACCTCTCTTCGGAGTACAACATTGACGGCACTATTACTGTCTACACATGGTACGATTCTGATGGCAATGCCATAACTCCTACCACCTCGGAAAACGGTGTATTTATCTTCGATAACAGCTTTGCAGGTAAGATTCTGCACTGCGAGATGACCAATGTGCTGTTCCCTGAGCTGACACTCACTACAACCAACGTCACCGTCGAAAGCACAATCCCCGCTGAGCCGCAGATTACAATGACAACTGAACTACCGGTGGGCAGCTCGATGAATCTGTCCATCATTGCAGATGATACGATCTATATCGACTGGGGCGACGGAAATATCGTCGAGTGGACGAAGGATGGTGTCACGGCAGGATCTGTTATCAGAATATATAGTGCTGAAAATATCGTTGATTTTAATTGCACAAATAACAGTTTAACCGCTCTTGATATAAGCAATTGCAATGGACTGATGTATTTATCCTGCATATCAAACAACATCAGTACACTTGATGTAAGCAATAATTTATCATTGATCAGCATGGATTGTGCTAGTAATAATCTGAGTTCCCTTGATATCAGCAACAACATCGCATTGGAAACGCTGCATTGCAATCATAATAATATAAGCACTCTGGATGTCAGCAATAATACTGCACTGGCTGAATTGGAGTGTCATAATAACAGCATCAGTTCGCTTGATTTAAGCAAGTGCTCTGCACTTTGGGTCCTGAGCTGCGGCTCTAATGAATTAGCAGAGCTGGATGTAAGCAATAATACGGCTTTGTCCTATTTTACATGTGGTGAAAATAATCTGAGTGAGCTTGATGTCAGTAAAAACACTGCACTGAAATTGCTTGTCTGTTTGAGTAATGAACTGACAGAGCTTGATGTCAGTAAAAATACCTTACTCGAACACCTTGAGTGCGGATCAAATAAACTTGCTGAACTTGACGTCAGCAGCAACACTGCACTGACAGTTCTGCATTGCAACGCAAATGATCTGACAGAACTGGATGTAAGTAATAATACAAATCTGACACATCTGAATTGCGCTGAGAATAATTTAGGTACACTTGATATAAGTAATAACAAAGCTTTGGAATACTTTGTGTGTTCTGGTAACGATCTTACAGAAATTGATATATACAATAACGTGTTATTGACTTTTATTGAGTGTGCTGAAAATAACCTGAGTGAGTTGGATATCAGTGGTAATCCTGAGCTGGGCTGGCTTGATTGTCATGATAATCAACTCACAGAACTTGATACAACTTCAAATGCTGAGTTGTATTACTTACATTGTGCTATAAATAACCTTAGCGAAATCGATGTCAGTAAAAATGAAGTACTCAATGTACTTGAATGTCGTGAAAATCAGATTACCGAACTGAATATCAGCAGCAATACAGCATTAACAGAACTTAATTGTGGTTGGAATCTGCTTACGACTTTGGATGTCTCAAATAATGCGGATCTAGATTCGGTTCACTGTCAATGGAATAATCTGAAGTTTTCGACAATACCTGTGAAGGTTGCGAAACTTCGGAACTATAGCTACGCAGATCAGAACCAGATCGAGATTCCCGCTGCAATTTCAGCTAATGACTCTATCGATCTCTCCTCCGAGTACAACATCGACGGCACAATCACCGTCTACACATGGTACGATGCCGATGGCAATGTTGTTACTCCCACTACCGCAGAGAACGGCGTCTTCACCTTCGATAACAGCTTTGCCGGCAAGTCTCTGCACTGCGAGATGACCAACGCTCTGTTCCCTCAGCTGACTCTCGATACCACCAACGTCACTGTCGTGTACGCAGAAATCCACGCAACTTCCATCGAGCTTGACTCGGCTAACCTGTCCATGTCGGTTGGCGATGAGGTAACAGTCAACGCAATTGTCGCTCCGGCTGACAGCATTGATACTGTGGTATGGACTTCGTCAGACGATGCTGTTGCAAAAGTTGACGAAAACGGCAATATCACTGCTGTCGGCGCAGGCACAGCAACCATCACCGTCACCGCCGGCGCTGTCAGCGATAGCTGTACGGTTACCGTAAACAATGACGGAGACATCATCGTTGATGACTCCACCGGCGAGGACGTCATTGTTGATGTCGAGACTGAGGACGACTTCACCTGTATTGACGAGAACGGCGATCTCATCGATGTCAGAGGTATTAAACTGATAGTCAGCAACGTTGAGGATAACAACAAGAAGACCGTAAAGGAAGCTATCGAGAATTACAACAGCTTCTTCGATGCCGATCAGAACCACTATGCAATGTACGATATCTCGCTTGTCGACAAGAAGACTCACACCGAGGTGGATATCGAGACCGGCAAGATTAAAGTCGCTATCCATGTTCCTGATAATCTCGCAGCTTCCAACAAGGGCTATGCCTTCAAGCTGTACCATTACAGAGAAGACGGCACCGTTGAGGAGATTCCTATTGGTTTCAACAACGGCAACAGCTTCTTCTACTTCTACGCAGACGATTTCAGCCCCTATGTACTGGTGAGATTCGACACGACCAAGTGTAAGAATCACGTATACGATGATAAGGTTGACGGTACCTGCAACGCCTGCGGAATACACCGTGAGAACACCGAGAAGCGCACCGTGATGAATATGTTCCGTATGTACGATCCCAACTCCGGCGAGCATTTCTACACCGGTTCTGAGGTCGAGCGTGATAATCTTGTCGCTGAAGGCTGGTGCTATGAGGGCGTAGGTTTCACCTTCTCCATGACAACCGGCGCACCTGTTTATCGTCTGTATGACCCAGTCACCGGCGAGCATCTTTACACCATGGATGAAGAGGAGAAAGCAATGCTGCTTGATGCTGGCTGGAACTACGAGGGTGTTGCATTCAACTCTGCTTACGATACCGAAGTTCCGCAGTACCGTCTCCATAACCCCAACGAGACCCGCGGTGCATATCACTTCACCTCCAGCATTGAAGAGAGAGACTTCCTGCTCTCCATCGGATGGGAGGATCAGGGTATTGGCTTCTACAGCAGCTGGAAGTAAGCTGTAAACTGATATTCAACTGGTGTTCATTTGAGAATATCCAGACAGAAAACTGAATAATACATAACCAACAACCACCGCATGGCAGTCGTAATTACCGACCAATATGCGGTGGTTTGCTGTTTGAGATAAATATGAGCAGAATACGATGCGGCAAATCACCCGGACAACACAAAAACATCGCAATCAGACTTTGGTATTTGTGTTGCAAATAAAGAAATTCTAATTATAATTAAACCGTATACGTGTGTTTAAAATATATGCCGGAATACAGTATCCGGATTTCAGGAGGTCAAACAATGCACCACAGACTTACCAAAAGCTTTATTGCGCTGCTTTTTGCCATCGTTCTGCTCGTTGGCTCACGTGCAATGCCTGTTCAGGCGGCAGGCCACAGCCACTGTGTCTGCTGCAGTACAACAAACTGCGGCAGCGCTCATTCAACATCCATACAGTGGACTGCGGCATCGTCGCTGCCCACTGCGTCGGGATATTATTATCTGACAAAGGATATTACGCTGACGTCAACATGGGTGCCGGCAGATGGAACATATCTCTGCATGAACGGACACAGCATAAAAATGAATGGAAGCAGCAGTGTTATTCTGGTAAGCCCTGGATATACTGTCAATATCTCTGACTGTTCAGATGTTGTCAGACAGGGATATATCGACAGCGAGACGGGGCTGTGGAAAGCAGGCACCGGCGGTGCAGATGATGTTGATTATGACCTGAGCGGCGGTGTTATCACCGGTGGTAATCCAACTGACGGTTCAGGCGGAGCGATCAACGCAAAATCAAATGCGGTTATTAATCTCTGGAAGGTAAATATAGCCGGAAACAATACCTCTGGCGGATTCGGCGGAGCGGCATATGTATACAACAACAGCCTTATGAATATTAACGGCTGCTGTTTTGCAGGCAACAGCGGAAGCTACGGCGGCGCTGTAGATGTTTCCTATGAGTCGAATCTGACAGGAGACAAGAATGTAATTGCATACAATACGGGCAAATACGGCGGTGCCATGTATAATAACTGGGCATCTGAAATATATCTGACGAATTCTTCAATTACAAACAACACGGCCATCACCGGCGGCGCTATAGAGACAAAGTACTTCAGTAAACCAAACAGCGTTATGCTGACAGGTAGCAACATTTCCTGCAATCACTCGTCAAAGAGCGGCGGTGCGTTCATGGCTGATGAAAATACATTTCTGACGTTGTATGACTGCACAATATCAGAAAATGTCTCTGATTACAACGGCGGCGCTGTTTTTATGGACGATAATTCATCTCTTGTTGCCGAAAAAGTCAGCTTCACAGACAATACAGCAAGCGACTGCGGCGGTGCGATTTACGGCGCAGCCTGCACTATGCAGCTTGATGAATGTATACTGGAAAACAATGAAGTATACGGCAGCCCGAGCAGCTGTAATTCATACGGCGGTGCGATTTATGCAGGCAAAGGCAGTACCTGTACAATTATCGATTCGAGCATATCCGGCAATTCGGTCGCTCAGGAGAAAGATAACATATATGGCACGGCTACTGTCTGCGGAGGCGGTATATATACTAACGGTGTGCTTTATCTCACCGGCACCAATGTATGCAGCAACATTATCAAGCTGGAAAACACCGACGATGACGGCTTCGCGGCATACGGCGGCGGTATTTATATCGGTGCCAACGGAAATATGAGTGCCAAAAACAGCCGCATCAACAATAACTTCCAGAACATAAATGATTATCCGGGATATATATATGACCTCTATTCAAGAGGCGGTGGTGTCTATATTGAAAGCGGCGGCAAGGCTTCTGTAATTGGCGGAGAAATCAAAAATAATGTTGCCAGCTCAAGATATATCACAGCAAGCAGCGGCAGTTATTCGACTATCAGTGTCTGCGGCGGCGGAATTTACTTATGCGATACCGGCGCGCTCACGCTTGGCGGTGGGGTAAACATCAGCGGAAATAAATCAGGCAAGGTTTACGGCGAAACAGATGAAACTGTAAAGGATAACCTGTATCTGCCAAGCAATGTGACAGTTAATGTCTCGACATCCAGTCCCTTTACTCCATCAACAGAAGTTTGGGTTACATCGGCTGTTAAATCATCAACTGAAAAACCTGTGAATATCACCGGTAAAATGAGTTCCTACTTGAATAATTCATTCCGTAGTGATGAAGGTTATGAGGTTATAACCTATAGATCTGGAGCTGGCTTGGTAGCACAGCTTGCCGGACTGCATACTCACGCTCTGTCTCTTGTTTCGGTCGAGTGGAATGCGGATTTTACTGAGGCAAAGGCAAATCTGATTTGCTACACCGACAATTACACAGAGGTCTGTGAGGCATCTGTCGCAGCGGGAAATCTCAAATTTGTTGTTTATCAGGACGCTACCTGTACACAGCCTGGCAGAGGCTGGCATCAGGCGGATTTTATTACCAGCCAGAATAAACCTATACAATCAAGCAAGAACGCGGAAATTCCTGCAAAGGGTCACTCGTGGCTTGAAGCAACCTGTACCGCCCCTAAAACTTGTTCAGCTTGCGGTGAAACCGAAGGCGAAGCAAAAGGGCACAGCTGGGATTCTACCAACTGTGCCGCTGAAAAGAACTGTACTGTTTGCGGTGACATCAAGGCTGGCGGGCAGCACACATGGAAGGACGCAACCTGCACCGCGCCGAAGACCTGCTTGGTCTGCGGTGATACCGAGGGTGAAGCAAACGGACACAGCTGGGTTGATGCTACATATACAGAGCCTAAGACTTGCTCTGTATGTAAAATCACAGAGGGTAGTGCGCTGACTACCACTACAACCACTACAACCACCACAACCACGAAGCCGACCACGACTTCCACCACCAAGGCTACTACAATTACCACCACAACAAAGCGGACTACGACTACCACAACCAAGGCTACCACTACAACCACCACAACCACGAAGCCGACTACGACTTCTACCACCAAGGCTACTACAACTACCACCACGACGAAGCCGACCACGACCTCCACCACAAAGGCAACTACCACTACAACCACAACGAAGCCGACCACAACCACTACCACTCGTCCCACTGCAGTGGCAGAGGGTGTAGTCCGTGTGGCAGGCGGCAGCCGTACAGGCACAGCAGTAGCAATTTCCAAGAAGGCATTCAAGAATGCAAACACTATCATTCTTGCAGATGGCAATGGCTACGCTGACTCCCTCGCAGGTGTACCTCTGGCTTATGCGCTCAACGCACCTATCCTGCTTGTCAGAAACAGCAGCCTCGATACTGAAACCAAGGCGGAGATCCAGCGACTCGGTGCAAAGAAGGTCATAATCCTCGGCGGCGAGCTGGCAATCAACAACAATGTTGTCAACACCCTGAAGGGCATGGGTCTCACTGTTGAGCGTGTCGCAGGTAAATCCCGTTTCGACACTGCTGTCGAGATTGCAAAGAAGCTCGAGACCATCACCGGCAAAAAGCCGACTGAGGTATTTTTCGCATTCTCTCACAACTACGCTGACGCCCTTTCTGTCGGCGGCGCAGCTGCAGTAAAGAAGGCGCCTATCCTCTACATCGCAAAGAACGGCGTGCTCTCTGATGGCACAAAGGCATACGTACAGTCAAGCGGCGCAAAGACCGCATATATTCTCGGCGGTCCGCTTGCAATTTCTGACGATGCAATCGGCAACATCAAGACAGCAGGTGCAAAGACGGTTGAGCGTGTATCGGGTGCATCAAGATATGCAACCTGTATCGCAATCAACGAGCGCTTCAAGAGTGTTCTCACCGGCAAGACCATCTGCATTGCAACCGGTACAAACTTCCCTGATGCTCTTGCAGGCGGTGTTCTCGCTGCAAAGAACAATGGTCCTCTGGTGCTCGTACCGCCCACACTGACCGATGTTCAGACCGATTACATCAACGCATTCAAGCCGACAACTATCTACATCTTCGGCGGTGAAATGGCAGTATCGAAGGATATCGAGAACCAGCTGAAGAAGTAAGCATTGCAGTAATTTCAGTAATCTGTGATACTCACAGCGAAATAATCAACAGCACTTAAAACATAACCACCGTATGATGGTCGGATTGCCGGCTGCCATGCGGTGGTTTTGTTTTGCGTGGTTATATCAGGTTGCACAAACAGAAACAGCGTCGATAAAACCGGAGAGAAAAGCATGGTGAAAAACTATAAAAATAACACAATTGTTATTGTTGAAAATAAATAAAAAATTATTGACGATAAAATGTATTTTGTGTATAATCAAAACATAATGGTATCGGGCGACATGATGCATGATATACATCAGAATCCCGATACAAAGAAAAGGAGGAAAGTGTTGTGAAAAAGACAGATACCACCGGCTGGAAAACAGCGAAAAAGGAACGTGTTGCCTACGGAACCTATTTCCTTGGTCAGAATATTGTTTACACGTTCCCGTTCATGTTCCTGACTACTTACCTGCTTATGAGCGGAATTCCGCCCATAAAGACTGCGGGAATCCTGGTGCTCCTGAAGGTATGGGACGCAATCAACGATGCCCTGTTTGGCGGATTGATTGACGGTGTGCGCTTCAAGAAAGGCAAATTCCTTCCGTGGCTGCGAATTTCACTTCCGGTTATACTTCTTTCCACACTGGCGCTCTTCCATATTCCCTCGTCATTTACTGAAAATGCAAAGCTTATCTGGTTTGCTGTGGCTTATCTTATATGGGACACCAGCTACACCCTCTGCGACGTGCCTATTTTCGGCATGATCACAACCATGACAGACGTTCAGGAGGAACGCACCTCGCTGATGACCACCGGCAGGATATTTGCAAACATCGGTGTCATTATTGCGATGATCTGCGGTTATGTTCTTCCCACAGAGATGGTCGGATTGTCATTCTCAGCCACTTCCATTGTCATTGTTGCAGTAGCGTTGATTAATATGCTCTGGATATGTGCTGCAGGAAAAGAGCATTCTCTCAAAGCGGCACAGACCGAGGAAAGCTTCAGTCTGCGCAGAATGTTCTCCTATCTTGTGCGCAATAAATATCTGCTCGTCTATTATCTCGGTATGTTCCTCTACAGCGGACTCAATACCGCTACAGCAGTACTTCAGTTCACCTGCTTCTACCTGTTCAACAATGCCATGATCGCAACCCTTGTAGGTGCGCTTTCATTTGCTCCTGCAGTACTGATTTCCTTCATTATGCCCTCGCTGCTCAAGCGTTTTGACAAGTACAGACTGTTCATGGTTGGTGCAGTTTCCTATGCAGTACTTTCTCTGATTGCATACTTTGTAGGTCCGGTACTTATTCCGCAGATAGTTATCATCGTGCTTCGCGGTGTTTCGATAGGCATCATGTCGGTTCTTCAGTTCATGTTTACACCTGACTGTGCTGAATACGGTCAGTACAAGACAGGTATAGAAGCAAAGGGCATTACATTTGCAGTACAGACCTTCACGCAGAAGCTCATCAGTGCAGTTTCCTCCTCTCTCGGCGTTGCTATACTCGGCATATTCGGCTGGGTCAGCGTTGAGGCTGAGAACTTTGCTCAGCTTCAGGAACTCAATGTAACTCAGACTCCGCAGGCTCTCGAAGCACTGTGGTCGGTGTTTGCACTTGTTCCGGCAATAGGCGGCATTGCAGCTGTCATAGTATGGAGCTGCTACAGACTCAGAAGCTCTGACGCAGCACTCATGGCCAGATACAATAACGGCGAAATCACAAAGGAAGAGTGCGATCAGGCACTTTCACACAAATATTGATCAGGAGATAATACAAATATGAAAAAGCAGACCGATTGGTACAAAAATACAGTCTTTTATCAGATATGGCCGAGAAGCTTCAAGGACGGAAACGGTGACGGCATAGGTGATCTTTACGGTGTTTATGAAAAGCTCGATTATATCCGTTCGCTCGGCGTGGGCGGAATATGGTTTTCGCCGCTTTATGTGTCGCCGCAGGTTGATTACGGCTACGATATCGCCGATTACCGCAACATAGCACCCGAATACGGCGACCTTGAAATTTTCAGAAAAGTGCTGGACAAGGCTCATTCGCTTGGAATGAAGGTCATAATGGATCTGGTTGTCAATCATACATCAGATCAGCACCCGTGGTTCCAGGCTTCACGCGATCCGGAAAGCCCCTACAGAGATTATTATCACTGGAAAAAGGGCAAGGGCAGAAAGCAGCGCAGATGTCCGAATAACTGGGACGGTCTGTTTACTTCAAAGCCATGGACCTACGACGAAAAGGCAGATGCATATTATCTGCATCTGTTCTCGGAAAAGCAGACCGATCTCAACATGGATAACCCCGCGGTACGCAATGAGGTAAAGGAAATCATGCGCTACTGGCTCGATATGGGCGTTGACGGCTTCCGCGAGGACGTCATCACCTATATCTCAAAGCCCGAAGGGCTGCCGAGCGATTTTGCGGGTATACCGCGCGGCATGCATATGTACAATCCCGGTCCGCACCTTGAGGAATATCTTGCTGAATTCAGACACGAGGTTCTTGATAATTACGACTGCTTTGTTGTCGGCGAAGCACCGATGCTGCCGCTGAAGGACGCAGTGCGCATGATATCTGACGGTCCCGATAAGGTGCTGGATATGATGTTCACCTTTGAGCACATGAATGCAAACTGTATGTTCACAGAATACATGCCGCTCAAATTCAAGCTCACACGCTACAAGAATGCCATCAGCAAATGGCAGAAGGCGCTTGACGGCCGCGGCTGGAATGCACTGTATATCGAAAACCACGATCATCCGAGAATAATCAACCGCTACGGCAGCACAAAATACCGCGTGGAGAGCGGCAAAATGCTGGCTGTTTCCTATATGCTTCTCAAGGGAACTCCGTTTATCTATCAGGGGCAGGAAATCGGCATGGAGAACATCTGCCACCCGAATCTGTCGGACTATGTCGACTGCGTCGCTCATAATCAGTACAAGACATGGTCGAAGATATACGGCAAAAAGAAGGCTCTCAGAATAATTCAGGAAGCAACAAGAGACAATGCCCGTACACCTGTTCAGTGGGACGGCAGTGAGAATGCCGGCTTCACCACAGGTACGCCGTGGTTCCCGGTCAACGGCAATTATCCGGAAATCAATAATGCCGCACAGGAATCCGATCCTGACAGCATTCTGAATTTCTACCGCAAAGTCATAGCATACCGCAGTGATAATCCCGTGATACAGAGCGGTACGCTGACCGAATACAATCGTTCGAGCGAAGATTTCCACGTGTACAGCAGATCGCTTGACGGAAAAACTGTACTGGTATTCTGTTCTTTCTCGGACAAGGAGAAGAAATACAGACTTCCGAAACAGTTCCGCAAAAAGAACGGCAGAGTCGTTATCTCAAACTATGGTGCCGAGGGTGGTACAGGCAAATCCTTTGTCGCAAAGCCCTATGAAACAAGGGTCATGGAATTTGATTTCTGATGCTGTGATGGTCTGAACAGTTATGCTGAAATAAAACAAAGCCGCCGCATGATAGCTTTTTCGGCTGTTGTGCGGCGGCTTGCTGTTTGTGTGAGCAGAAGAGAATGAACGTGTGGTAATGGTGAGGCGGAGTTTTGCCGGGTGAACAACGAAAAAGTAGTAAAATTTTTGAATTTAGGCGGATATTTTACGATTTGAGTTGGTTGGAGAAAGCACCGGTTGAAAGCCGTGTTTGCAGCATGATATAATACACATATTATATGAATAAGAGGGAAAAGGGGCAAGAGGTCATGGATCTGATAAAGGTATTCATAACTGAAGATGAGAGCGTTGTGCGCGAGGGTCTCAGAGATATGATCCCGTGGGAAAAATACGGCTTTGAGTTTGTCGGTGATGCGCCTGACGGTGAGATGGCTCTGCCGCTTATCCGCAAGCTTAAGCCTGATGTTCTGATAACCGATATAAAAATGCCCTTCATGGACGGACTCTCGCTGAGCAATATCATCAGCAGGGAATTTCCTGAAACAAAGATAATAATCATCAGCGGATACAGCGATTTTGAATATGCCAGACAGGCTATAGAGCTGAACGTAGACCAGTATCTGCTCAAGCCCATAACGAAGGCGGAAATGATAAAGGTGCTGGAGCAGACCCGTCAGAAGATAGAGGACGAAAATGCGCAGAAGGATTATCTGCGCAAGTATGAGCAGGAGATAAAGAAGTTCGAGAGCTTTTCGCGCAGAGCCTTTTTCGAAAAGCTTGTGGAGGGATCGCTGTCTGTTCAGCAGATATACGAGCAGGCAAATGAGCTCAATCTTGACCTGAATGCTGACGGATATAATTTCGTTGTTTTCACAGTGCAGTCAATAAATGAAACTTCATATTCGGAGTCGGCTACAGATGTTCTTGACGGATTGCTCGATTACTTCCTTAGATATCCTGATTACATACTGTTCAGATGCAATCTGCTGTCGTATGCCGTTCTGATAATGGGCGGAGCGGACAATCTTGAGGAGCTGACGCAGCGCAGTGTCGATATAATAAGAAGCCGCTGTGAGAACGCTCAGACACCTCTTAACTGGTACGTCGCAGTCGGAGAGCCGACCTACCGTCTGAGCGGATTGCCCCAGTGCTACGGTGATGCAAACCACGTTCTTGCATACCGCCATATCATGCCGTCCCAGCATATATTCGACACAGATATGCTGAAGAGTGAGCGTGAGGCGGCCGAGGCAAATGAACTGGACACCATCGACCCGGAGAGCATCGATCCGATGGTTTTCAGAAATTTCATTCAGACCGGTATGTCTGAGGAAATAGAAGCCTTTGCAGAGGAATATCTGAGCCACCTTGGCGGAGCGGAAAAGTCAGTGCTGTTCAAGCATTATATCATAATGAGCGTCAGAATAAACGCTGAACTGGTGCTGAATGGTATTGGCTGCAGCAAGGAGGAGTTCCTTCAGCGGATACCGCAGGCAGAGCTCAATATGCCGGCAGACGGCCTGAAGGATTACCTTGTCAGTGTGCTCAGCACTGCAATAGAGATGCGTGACATTGAAACACAGCGTCAGAACAATGATATTATCGATCAGGCGATACGGTATATCGACAGGAACTATACCGATGAGAATATCTCGCTCAACAGTGTCGCGCAGGCTATAAATATCAGCGCAAATTACCTGAGTGCGCTGTTCAGCCAGAAAATGGGCGTGTCTTTTGTTGAATATCTCACGCAGAAGCGCATGACAAGAGCCAAGCAGCTTCTCAGACAGAGCAATAAGCGCTCTGGAGAGATTGCATATGAGGTCGGCTATAAAGACCCGAGATATTTTTCTTTTGTCTTCAAGAAGACTCAGGGCTGCACGCCAAGAAGCTATCGTACAGGAGAAATTGATCAGTGACTAATTTAACGCATATAGATCGAAAATCGATTACCGGAAAAATGGCCAGTCTGGGGCTTACCATTTTTGTGCCGATGCTGGCGCTTGCGGTATTTATCCTTTCTCTTCTGATAATCTATAATTTCCAGTATTCATCTGTGAGCAGAAATATAACCGATGCATCGCGTTTCAGTCAGAATTTCAAGGACGATGTTGACCTGAAAATGTATTATTTCGTCAGCGGAAGCAGCGACGAGCTTCCGTGGGCTGAGGTGCAGACCGCGCGTGAGCTGGCGGAAGGTCTGCTGGAAAGCAGCAGGAACAATGAAAGCCGTCATGCAATCAGCAGCGTTATCAATCTCTGCGGCAGCCTTGACGCGAGCATAGAAAAAATCAGAAGCACTGAAGGCTACGATAACCGTATGGAGCAGCTCGAAACCAATATTTACGTTATCACCGAGCTGATAGAAACATATATCTACACCTACCTCTACCACGAAGCTGGCGAGATGGCGGCATTGCAGAGCAGCCTGAAATACTGGCTTATCGCAGAGGTAATTGCAAGTATTGCCGTTATGGCAGCAATGAGTATAGTTGCCACCAAAAGAGCATTCAAGGTCAGTAAGAGCATTACCGATCCGATAGATGAACTTTGCAGCCGCGTCGAGGAAATAGGCAGGGGAGACCTTACCATTAAAACCCCTGTTGAGGCAGAAGACGAAAAGCTGCTGTCGCTGAGCTGCGGCATAGAGCAGATGGCAGGAAAGCTTGCCGGTCAGATTGAGCTCAACCGTCAGGAGCAGATAAGACTGCGCGGAATAGAGCTGTCACTCATACAGGCACAGATAAATCCGCATTTTCTCTACAATACCCTTGATACTATCGTGTGGCTTATTGAAACCGGAAAGGATCAGGCGGCAGAGGAGATGGTCTCCAGCCTGTCCATATATTTCCGCTCATTCCTGAGCAACGGTAAGGATATTGTCACCATTACGGAAGAACTCCAGCACGTGCGCAGCTATCTTGAGATACAGCAGGTCAGATACAAGGATATCCTTGATTACGAGATAGATGTGGATGAGAGCCTCGGCAGGTGCATTATCCCGAAGATGACCATACAGCCTATGGTTGAAAATGCCATATATCACGGACTCAAGCCGCAGAGAGGTAAGGGCATGATATATGTCCGCGGCAGTATAGCCTACGGTATGGTAACCCTGCAGGTTGAGGATACCGGTATAGGTATGGATAAGGATACACTGGAAAAACTCAGGGAACAGATTGCAAATGATGACCCGTCGAGCTTTGGTCTGGTTGCCGCCTATAAGAGGCTGAGACTTGTTTACGGCAACGATTGCACATTCCGCATTGACAGCGAGCTTGGGGCAGGTACGGCAATAACTATCAGCATACCCTACAAAACGGAGGAAGAAAATGAAACGGATAATTAGTCTTTTGTGTGCCGTTCTGATGCTCTGCACAGCTGCAGCGTGCGGAATATCTGACAGTGATTCCGAAGAAAACGACCTGATTGTAGTCGGCTTTTCGCAGCTTGGTTCGGAATCTGACTGGCGTCTGGCGAATACCCGCTCCATGACAGAAGCGCTGAGTGAGTCCAACGGATATGAGCTTCTGCTGGACAATGCAAAACAGCATCAGGAAAACCAGCTTATGGCAATCCGCAATTTTATCCTTCAGGGCGTTGATATTATTGTACTTGCGCCTGCATCGGAAACCGGCTGGGATAATGTACTGATGGAAGCAAAAGCTGCCGGAATACCGGTTATAATCGTTGACCGCGAGGTTTCGGTGGAGGACGACAGTCTGTATATAAGCCGCGTCGGCTCTGATTTTCTGCAGGAGGGAAATACAGCTGTTGAATGGCTTGAAAATGAGCTGATTGAGCAGGGCAGAAAGCGCGAGAATATAAATATTCTTCACCTTATGGGCACTGCCGGAGCAACCGCTCAGCTTATGAGATCGAAAGCCATAGAAGACGGCGCAGCGGAGCACAGCAACTGGAACATCGTCAGACAGCTTGACGGTGATTTCACCGAGGCAAAGGGCTACGAAGTGGTTCGTGACTACCTGAAGGAAAACAAGGATATTGATGTCATCTACAGTGAAAACGACAATATGACCTTCGGTGCGATGAGAGCGCTTGATGAAGCCGGTCTGACATACGGCGAAAACGGCGATATAATTATCATTTCGTTTGATGCAGTAAGAAAGGCGCTGGAATACTGCCTTGAGGGAAAAATTAATCTCTGCGTTGAGTGCAATCCCCTTCACGGACCGCGTGTCGATGAGCTGATCAAGCTTTATGAGGCAGGCGAGGAAATTCCGAAATACACCTATGTTGAGGAAGGTTGTTTTACCCGCGAAGATCTCACAATAGAAATTATCAACAGCAGAGAATACTGATCCGGTTACCAATCAATAAATAATAAAAACTGCAGTAAACCGATTTCCGCGTTCGGTTTACTGCAGTTTTTTATTCAGATATCCGCTGAGGGGTAGACAGCGGACAGGTCTGATGTGATGAGACGGCATATCAGCCGCTTTGACGTATGGTTATTTTCCATGGAATTGTAACTGACTGATGAGACCTGCCGGCTATCAGAGAGAGCATTGCTTCAGCGGCGGCAGTGCCGACAGCGTGAGATTCGTGACCGAGTGAGGTTATACCGATATTGCCGGACATGGAATAGTAGCTGCTGTCAAAGCTGACTACTGACAGTCTGCCGGGGACGTCAATACCGGCGGCATTGAGCGCGCGTATGAGGTGGAAAGCTATTTCATCATTGTAGCAGATTACTGCAGTGCAGGACTGGAGATAATCGTTTATGAACAGTTTGAGCATATCATTGTTGTTGTCAAGCAGGTGACGCCGGCTTTCAGGAGAAAACCAGAAATAATTGTGCTCCTGAAAATTCAGACCGAGGTCAAGACTTGCCTGAACACAGCCGCGGTAGCGCTCAACTCCGCGGGTATCGTTGCAGAGCATTATTCCGCAGATGTTTTTGTGCCCTTTTATTGCAAGATGCTCAACAAGGCTGTAACCGCCTCCGTAGTTGTCCTGCGCAATGCACGGTGTGCCGTCGGTGCGGTCATACGCGCTGTAAAGATACAGCAGCGGTATTTCTGCCTGCTGTATCTGCGTGATAAGGTCGGCGTTATGACACGGCAGCAGATTATTGAGCGCTTCCATGATAATACCTGCGGGAGGATTGCTGAGCAGCGAGGACAATATGGAGCGCTCGTTTGTGAGCAGACCGTCTGTGCTGCAGGCGCACACATTGTAGCCTGCAGGTGTGAGCGCGTTCTGAATGTCGCGTATGGTGTAGGGATATATATATTCATTCTTGTCGGGAACAATTACAGCTATCTGACGGCTTCGGGGCGAGGTGCTTTCGGCTATATACGAGCCGCTGCCGTGCTTTTTTACTATTACGCCCTTGTCGGCAAGAACAGCGAGCGCAGAGCGTATTGTCTGGCGGCTGCAGTCATATTTTCTGCACAGTGCGGCTTCGCTCGGCAGCTTGGTGATGCCCGATTGCTGCATTGCGCGCAGCTCAGCTGTGAGCTCGCCGGCAATCCGGATATATCTTGCTGCCATGGCTTTCACCGACCTTCCTGAATAATGAATAATATAATAAATACATCTATATATAGCATATCAATTTTACAGAAAACAGGCAATTCAATTTTTGTTGGATATCTTCTGCTGTTATTCCGATATGATACAACACGATTTCAGTCGTTCAGAGTTTAGTGCTGAAATCTGATGCACTTTAATACTTTGCAGAGTAAAATAATCGGATTAACTGCCTGCCGATGACAGTTTTATCATCATAAAAGCGCTGCAAAATACGTACGAGCTTAAAATTTCAAACAAAAAATCGTAATATTTCGCTGTTTCATCGAGGTTGAAAACATTTCCAGAAGCAACTTGTATTGAGCTTGACCTCTGCTGTGAAAAGTTGTATTTATTCACAATTCCGGTTTTGATTTCGGGTACTTACATTCGGTTGACACTGCCCTGACGGTGTGGTTTAATGGGCTCAACGGCGCAGGAAAACTGCGAACGGAATTTTATGAAATGAGGTATTATCATGAAGAGATTTTTGGCAATCGTTCTTGCAGCGTGCATGCTGTTTGCACTCTGCGCATGCAACCAGGCTGGTTCCGATGACCTGATCAAGGTCGGTATCATCAACAATGATCCCAACGAGTCCGGCTATCGCACCGCAAACGACAGAGACATGAAGGACACCTTCACCAAGAAGAATGGCTACGATGCATCTTTCGCATACAGCCTTAAGAACGACGAGCAGATCGCCGCTGCTCAGAAGTTCATCCAGGACGAGGTTGACTACCTCCTCATCTCCGCAGCTGGTACTTCCGGTTGGGATTCCGTTCTCCAGGATGCTCAGGCAGCTGGCATTAAGGTTATCCTTTTCGACCGTACCATCGATGCTGATCCCAGCCTCTACGAAGCTTCCATCGTTTCCGATATGGCCAAGGAAGGCGAGACCGCTGTCAACTGGCTTGCAGCTCAGGGCCTTTCCGAGTATAACATCATCCACATTCAGGGCGTTATGGGTTCCTCCGCACAGATCGGTCGTTCCGGCGCTGTTGATGCTATGGTAGCAGCAAACGACAACTGGAACATCGTTACCCAGCAGACCGCTGAGTGGAACGCAGAGACTGCACAGCAGATCGTTCAGGCTGTCATCGATTCCGGTAAGGAATTCAATGTTATCTATGCTGAGAACGACGATATGGCCAAGGGCGCTGTTGCTGCTCTTGATAAGGCTAACATCTCCCACGGTGTGGACGGCGATGTCATCATCATGGGCTTCGACTGCAACAAGTGGGCTCTCGAAGAGCTCCTCGCAGGCAACTGGAACTACGACGGTCAGTGCAACCCGTTCCAGGCTTCCTACATCGACACCATCATCAAGGGTCTCGAGAACGGTCAGGCTCCTGCTGAGAAGGTTGTCATCATGGAAGAGAAGGGCTTTGACGCTAAGACCATCACTCAGGACGACGTTAACAACTACGGCATCTAATTGAAGTGATAAGCTCACAGGCCGATTTCCGGTGATAGTCACACCGGACTGACTAAGTGAGGACTGGCACGCGGTACGGTATACGTGGATTGTATTCCTTGTATCCGCACCGCGTGCATTTGATTTTACCGGTTATTTCATTAATATAGATTGATAATATAGAATTTTGGAGGCGGTTTTTCTATGCAGGAAGGCACAGTATTGGAAATGCGTGGCATTAACAAAAGCTTTCCCGGTGTCCGTGCGCTTCAGAATGTTGACTTCACATTGCGTGAGGGCGAGATACATGCTCTGATGGGCGAGAACGGTGCCGGAAAGTCCACCTTGATAAAGGTTCTGACAGGTGTTTACACCAAGGATTCAGGACAGATATTCATCAAGGGCAAACCGAACGCAGTAACCTTCAGATCCCCTGAAGATGCACAGAAAGCAGGCATAAGCACCGTTTATCAGGAGATCACACTCTGCCCGAACCTGACCGTGGCAGAAAATATGTATATAGGCAGAACCAAGGGCGTTCTGACCAAGTGGAAAGAAATGAACGAGAGGGCAGGAAAGATACTCGAAACACTCGGTATACCGGCTTCTCCGACACAGCAGCTCGCAAGCTGCTCCATAGCAGTACAGCAGATGGTTGCCATTGCCCGCGCAGTCGACATGGAATGCAAGGTGCTTATCCTTGACGAGCCGACTTCTTCTCTCGATGAAAGCGAAGTTGCAAAGCTGTTCAGACTTATGCTCGACCTTAAGGCAAAGGGCGTCGGAATCATTTTTGTTACCCACTTCCTTGATCAGGTATATGAGGTGTGTGACCGCATAACCGTTCTTCGTGACGGAAAGCTTGTTGGCGAATACGTAATTGAAGATCTGCCCAGAGTTCAGCTCGTTTCGAAAATGCTCGGCAAGGAGCTTGATGACCTTTCCGAAATCAAGAGCGACAGCGATGTTGAGAACATTGACAATGATAGCGAGCCTGTATTTGAGGCATCCCAGCTTTCGAGCGTTGCAGGAGTAAAGCCCTTCGATTTCTCCATAAGAAAGGGCGAGGTAAACGGCTTTACCGGACTTCTCGGCTCCGGACGAAGCGAATGTGTCCGTGCCATATTCGGCGCAGACAGAGTTACCGGAGGCACAATAAAGATGGACGGCAAAAAGGTCCGCATCTCAAAGCCGCTTGACGCAATGAAGCTTGGCATAAGCTATCTGCCGGAAGACCGCAAGCGCGACGGAATTGTCGGCGATCTTTCGGTCAGAGACAATATCATACTTGCTCTTCAGGTGATGAAGGGCTTCTTCAAGCCGTTCACCCGTGCGCAGGCAGAGGCCTTTGCCGATGAATACATAAAGATTCTCGATATCAAAACCGCATCATCGGACACACCGATCAATTCGCTTTCAGGCGGTAATCAGCAGAAGGTAATACTTGCCCGCTGGCTGCTTGCTAATCCGGTTTATCTCATTCTTGATGAGCCGACCCGCGGTATCGATATAGGCACAAAGATAGAAATTCAGAAGCTGGTTCTCAAACTGGCTGCTGAGGGCAAGAGCATCACCTTCATTTCTTCTGAAATCGATGAAATGCTTCGTACCTGCTCAAGACTGGTCGTCATGCGCGACCGCAAGGTTGTCGGAGAGCTCTCTGGAGAGGACCTGACACAGAATAAGATTATGGCAACAATTGCCGGAGGTGAAGAATAAGCCATGGCTACACTGAAAAAATCATCTCAGGATATCATAAAGGGCATTGGAGGTTTTCTGCTCAGGCTGGTAAAACAGCAGATATTCATTCCTATTGCCGCGCTGCTCATCCTTGTTGTTTTCAACCTGATTGCAGACCCGTCATTTTTTGCAATCTCAGTTGACAGAAACAGTGCAGGTGACCCGGTTTTCTCCGGTTACCTCATCACAATACTCGATAATGCCTCTGAGCTTGCAATTCTCGCCATAGGCATGACTCTCGTTACCGCAGCTTCCGGCGGACAGGATATCAGTGTCGGCTCAGGAATAGCCATTGCAGGCAGCGTTATTCTGCGTGTGCTCTGCGGTACCGAATCCCGTCCGGAAACAATGCAGGCTCCCATCATCGTAGCAGTTCTTGTTGCCTGCGTTGCAGCCATGCTGTTCGGTGCATTCAACGGCGTGCTTGTTGCATATTTCAGGATTCAGCCGATGGTCGCAACTCTCATACTTTTCACCGCAGGACGTTCCATTGCAGCATGGATCAACAACAATCAGCTTCCTATCGTCAATGAGCCGTCCTTTGGCTATTTCGGCAACTTTATCCCCGGTGTGCCGATTCCCACCCCGGTGTTTATCGCAATTATCTGCATGGTCATAATTGCACTTGTACTCAAGTACACAAACCTCGGACTTTACACACAGGCTGTCGGTATCAACGCAAACTCCTCCCGTCTTAACGGTATCGATCCGGCATTCATAAAGTTCATCACCTACGTTATTCTCGGACTGTGCGTTGCTGTTGCAGCATTCATCAAGGTAAGCCGTCTTTCCACCATCAACTATTCGGTTGTTGCAAAGGACATCGAAATGGATGCTATCCTTGCTGTTGCTCTCGGCGGAAACGCGCTCTCCGGCGGTAAGTTCAACATGACTGCATCTATCGTCGGCGCTTATGTCATTCAGTTCCTGACCACCACACTTTTCAAGTTCAACGTTGATTCTGCAGCTCTTCCTGCATACAAGGCAATCGTTGTCATTATCCTCGTTGTGCTCAGCGCTCCGATAGTCAGAGAAAAGCTCTCCCAGGCATGGAAGTACATTGCTCCTGCAAAGACCGCAAAGGAGGCTGAATAATCATGACAGAGAAAACTGTAAAAGCAAAGTCTCCGCTTCTGAAGAAATTTTCCTCCCTTTCAGATACAAATATTCTTTTGTTTATTACCATCGCAGTTTTTGTTATAATGTATGTATCTGCGATAGTTTTCCTTGGCTCGGGCTTCCTCAAGCCGCAGGCATTCTTCAATATTCTCAATGACAATGCAGCGCTGATCATTCTTTCCTGCGGCATGAGCATAGTAATGATTTCCGGCGGCATTGATATTTCCGTCGGTATGGTTACAGCCCTTGTATGCATGAGCTGTGCTGTTCATCTCGACTACAACGGCGGCAATGTTTTCACTGCAATACTCATCGCTCTTGGCATCGGTGCCGCTTTCGGCGTCATTCAGGGCTTCCTTGTCGCATATCTCGAGATACAGCCCTTCATTGTCACCCTTGCAGGTATGTTCTTTGCGAAGGGCATGACAACCATCGTCAATTCAACACAGTTCAACGTTGCACATGAGGGATTCCAGGCTCTCAAGGCAACCAGAATCACCGTACCTTTCATGGGCTCAGTGAACAAGCTTGGCAATTATGTGCCTGCTTATGTTGAGATAGGTGTTATTGTTGCAATCCTTCTCGTTGCCGGTCTGTTTGCTCTGCTCCGCTGGACAAAGCTCGGCCGCAGCTTCTACGCAGTAGGCGGTAACAGCCACAGCGCAAATATGCTCGGTATCAACGTAAAGAGAACAAAGTTCCTCTCTCACGTAATCTGCAGCCTGCTTGCGGGAATCGGCGGCTTTGTCTACTTCATGCACGTCGGCTCCGGCTCGCCCTCTCATGCGAGCGGTGCAGAGATGAATGCCATTGCTTCTTCTATTATCGGCGGCACAATGCTCACTGGCGGTGTCGGCAATATCATCGGCACATTCTTCGGTGTGCTCTCTCTCAACACCATAAAAAATATTGTTTCCTCGCTTGGTCTTGACGAAGCATGGTGGACAAATATCACAGTTGCTGCTATGATATGTTTGTTCCTGCTCATTCAGAGCGTGGTGCTTTCCAGAAAGAACAAGGATAAGGCTTGATAAATTAAAACAGGAGGACAAAATGAAAACTCGTGAATTTTGGTTTGTAGTCGGCTCACAGTTTCTGTACGGACCTGAGGTTCTGGAAACAGTAGATGCCAGAGCACAGGAAATGGCATCTGAGCTGAGCAAGGTGCTGCCCTTCCCGCTCGTATATAAAGTAACCGCAAAGACAAACGCTGAAATCACCCGGATTGTCAGAGAGGCAAACTATGATGACAGCTGCATGGGTATCATCACATGGTGTCATACATTCTCTCCGAGCAAGATGTGGATAAACGGTCTGGCTTCCCTCCAGAAGCCCTACTGCCACCTTGCAACCCAGTACAATCTTGAGATACCCAACGATGAAATCGACATGGATTTCATGAATCTCAATCAGGCGGCTCACGGCGACCGCGAGCACGGCTTTATAGGCGCACGTCTGCGTATGCCGCGCAAGGTCATCGCAGGCTACTGGAAGAATGAAAAGGTCCATAAGCGCCTCGGTGACTGGATGAAGGCAGCAGTCGGTGTTGATGTGTCGAAGAATATGCGTGTCATGCGTTTCGGCGACAATATGCGTGAGGTTGCTGTTACAGAGGGCGATAAGGTAGAGGTTCAGGCAAAGCTTGGCTGGCAGGTCAATACATGGGCTGTCGGTGATCTTGTCAAGGAGATGAATGCTGTTGCTGAGGCTGAAATCGATGCCCTGATGGATACCTACAAGGCAAGCTATGACATTGCTACTGACAATATCGATGCTATCCGCTATCAGGCACGTGAGGAAATTGCTATAAAGAAGATGATGGATGCAGAGGGCTGCACCGCATTCTCCAATACGTTCCAGGACCTTTACGGTATGGAGCAGCTTCCCGGTCTTGCCTCCCAGCATCTGATGAGCCTTGGCTACGGCTACGGCGGCGAAGGAGACTGGAAAGTTTCCGCGATGACTGCTATAATGAAAGCAATGGGTGAAAACGGCAACGGTGCTTCGGCTTTCATGGAGGATTACACATATCACCTCGTCGAGGGTCAGGAATACAGCCTCGGTGCTCATATGCTCGAGGTATGCCCGAGCCTTGCAGCTGACAAGCCTCGCATTGAGACCCATCATCTCGGCATAGGCATGAATGAGAAAGATCCTGCGCGTCTTGTTTTTGAGGGCAAGGCAGGCAGTGCCATAGTCGTCAGCCTTATTGATATGGGCGGACGTCTGCGCCTTATCTGTCAGGATATCGAGTGCGTGAAGCCCATAATGGAGATGCCCAATCTGCCGGTTGCACGTGTTATGTGGAGGGCAATGCCCGACCTGACCACCGGCGTTGAGTGTTGGATAATGGCAGGCGGTGCGCATCATACCGTACTGTCATATGACGTCACAGCAGAGCAGATGCGCGACTGGGCAAGAATGATGGATATCGAGTTTATCCATATCACCAGCGAGAGCACTCCGGAAAAGCTTGAGGAAGAACTGTTCCTCAAGGATCTTGCATGGAAGCTTAAATAATTCACAGCAGTTAGGGGACGGTGCCGGTCATCGTCCCCTGTATGTGATTTAATACGAATCATAAAGGGTGATAATTATGAATCTTGAAAAATGTGTTATAGGCATAGAGCTTGGATCGACCAGAATCAAGGCTGTGCTGCTGGATGAGAATCATATTCCTGCTGCTTCCGGCAGCTTTGAGTGGGAAAATCAGCTTACCGAAAAGGGAATATGGACTTATCCGATGAGCCTTGTGCATGAGGGACTGCGCGCCTGCTATGCTGACCTTGCAGCCGATGTCAGGTCAAAATTCGGTGCAGAGCTCACGACAGTCGGTGCGGTCGGCGTTTCGGCGATGATGCACGGCTATCTGCCTTTTGATAAAAACGGCGTACAGCTTGCAGAATTCCGCACATGGCGAAACACAATAACCGGTGAGGCTGCAGAAAAACTGACCGCACTGCTCGGCTTCAATATTCCGCAGCGCTGGAGTATTGCACATCTTTATCAGGCGATGCTCAACGGCGAGGAACACGTTGGTAATATCGCATATCTGACTACTCTTGCCGGATATATCCACTGGCAGCTGACCGGAGAGAAGGTTATGGGCGTTGGTGAGGCATCCGGTATGTTCCCGATAGACAGCGAAAAAATTGACTATAATCAGGACATGGTCGAGAAGTTTGACTCGCTGGTCAATTACAACTGGAAGCTGCGCGATATCCTTCCGAAGGTTCTTCCTGCCGGCGTCAGCGGAGGAACACTCACCGCAGAGGGTGCGATCTTCCTTGACCCGACCGGTACACTCAAGCCCGGCATTCCTGTTGCTCCCTGTGAGGGCGATGCAGGTACCGGCATGGCTGCTACAAATTCGGTCAGAGTGCGCACAGGAAACGTGTCGGCAGGCACATCTGATTTTGCTATGCTGGTTACCGACCACGACCTCGGTGTTCACCGCGAAATAGACATGGTCACAACTCCTGCAGGCGCACCGGTTGCAATGGTGCACTGCAATAACTGCACATCTGATATCAATGCGTGGGTGAATCTCTTCTCACAGTTTGCGGAAGCTATAGGCGCACCGCAGGATAAAGGAAGCCTTTATACCATGCTGTTCAACAAGGCTCTTGAGGGCGATGCCGACTGCGGCGGACTTCTCTCCTATAACTATTTCTCCGGAGAGGGTGTAACCGACCTTGATGAGGGGCGTCCTGTATTTGCAAGATTCCCGAACTGCTCTTTTACTCTTGCAAACTTCATGCGTACCCATCTGCTTTCGGCTCTTGCAACACTGAAAATCGGTCTTGATATCCTCACAGGAGAAGAGAACGTTCAGGTTGACAAGCTGTACGGACACGGCGGATATTTTAAAACTCCTGTTGTCGGTCAGAAGTTGCTTTCCGCAGCTGTCGGCGCACCTGTTTCCGTAATGGAGACAGCAGGCGAGGGCGGACCTTACGGAATGGCTCTGCTGTGCGCATATATGCTGTGGAAGGAAGACGGAGAGAGCCTCGAGGATTATCTTGACAACAAGGTGTTTGCCGATGCAAAAGCCTCTACGCTTATGGCTGATGAGAGCGATATCGCCGGATTCAATGCTTTCCTTGAAAAATACAGAGCAGCATTTGCTGTTGAGAAGACAGCCGTAGAGGTTATGTGAGGTGCGCCATGCTTGAAAAACTGAAACAGGAAGTCCTCGAAGCCAATCTTCTCCTGCCGAAATACGGTCTGGTAACATTCACCTGGGGCAATGTATCCGGAATTGACCGTGAGAGCGGTCTGGTGGTAATCAAGCCGTCAGGAGTGGCATACGACGGAATGACCGCAGAGGATATGGTTGTAGTCGATCTTGAGGGCAAGGTCGTGGAGGGCAAATGGAAGCCCTCGAGCGACACACCTACCCATGTGGAGCTATATAAGGCATTCCCCGAGGTCGGCGGAATTGTACATACACATTCGCGCTGGGCAACCAGCTTTGCTCAGGCAGGAATGGATATTCCGGCAATGGGAACAACCCATGCCGACTATTTCTACGGTAATATTCCCTGCACCCGCCGCATGACAGCAGAGGAAATCGCCGGAGAATACGAAAAAGAAACCGGTACAGTCATAATCGAAGCCTTTGCAGATAAAGATCCTATGGCTGTCCCTGCAGTTGTAGTGCATAGTCACGGTCCGTTTGCATGGGGCACTGATGCCATGAATGCTGTGCATAATGCCGTTGTGCTCGAAGAGGTTGCGTTCATGGATATACACGCTATGACCCTTAATCCTTCCGCAGGCATCATGCAGCAGGAGCTCCTCGATAAGCACTATCTGCGCAAACACGGCAAAAATGCCTACTACGGACAGAACTGAGCGGTATTCTGATAAAACAAAAACAGCCGGTCTGCTTATGCAATCACGCAAAGGCAGACCGGCTTTAATTTAAGAAATGAATTGTGTGGCGATTGGATAAAACTCTTAACCAATCTGCTCGACGCGGACATTGCGCAGATAGATATCTGCGGTGGAACCTGCATGACCCATGTTGAACTCGATGCGGCTGTCGGCATCGGAGCGGTTTTCCATGGTGAATTCATAGGTGTATGTCTGCCAGTCAGGGGTAAGAGCTACCTTGGTGTCAGCCATGTAGCGGATATAGCCTGCTGACGGTCCGGAAACACAGACGATCATATCGCGGTTCTCGCTTGCGGAAGCTTCGAAGCTGACGCGGTAGGTCTTGCCGAGCTCCATGGGAAGGTCGGCCTGAACGAGCTGTACAGAGTAATCAACTCTGCCTTCATCCTGAGTGGTGATTGTAAGTGAGTTGTTCTCAATTTTTGCCTCAGCAGCGCCGCCTTCAAGGTTGAAGAATGCCCAGCCGTCGCCGTCGTTGAGGTTTTCGACCTGAGCAAAATCACCGTTGACAATGAAGTTGCCGTCGGTGGCAGGCTCGCGCATCTCGGGCTCGGGTCTGGTAACGTTGGTGTCGTATTCAGGCTTCTGATACAGTCTGACATAGTCAATAAGGAATTCAGCATGCTCGAAATCGGTTGTTTCATCGGGATCGCCCGGCCATGTTCCGCCGACCGCAAGATTGAGCTGCAGGTAGAAATCCTGATCAAAGGGTGCGGGATAAGGCTTGGGCTCATTGCCCTCAAGTGCGGTGTACCAGTCATTTACGGTCAGAATGAGGGTATCATCGACATAGAAACGCATCTCGCCCGGTTCCCACTCAAGACCGAATTCATGATAGCTGTTTGCGAAGGTCTCGCCGTTCTCCAGTTTGAGGGTACCCTGCTGCTGCTCATGGGGTGCGCCGTAATGAATGGTGCTGTGTGTAAGGTCAGGCTGGCTGCCGAGGATTTCCATGATGTCAATCTCACCGCAGCGGGGCCACGGACCGTATTTGTTCTGGTTGGCGGGCATCATCCAGATTGCCGGCCAAAGTCCCTGACCTTCAGGAACTCTTGCTCTGACTACTACCTTGCCGTAGGTGAAATCAACCTTGTTCTGGGTGTTCAGCTTGCCGGAGGTGTATTCAACGCTGCCGTACTGGTTGTAGCTCTGTATGGCTTTGATTACAAGCTTGCCATTGCGGACGAAAATGTTATCAGAGGAGGTGACGTAAGCCTGAAGCTCGTTGTTGGTCCAGCGGGGCTTGCGGGTCTCGAAGTTCCAGTTGGCGGAATCGACCTCGTCACCGGAAAATTCGTCGTGCCAGATAAGGTTGTAGCCTTCCAGCTCAGGCGGAACAGTGTCATTTTCCACGTAATCGTCAGCTACTTCAACATAGGGCTTTATCGGGCTCTCTTCAACGACAGGGGTTTCATCGGAAGGAGAGGCGATCTCCTCTTCCGGTACGGTTGGTGTACAGCCGGCAAAAATTCCGAGCACAAGGACGAATGCACACAGAATTGCTGCAAATCTGAACTTCATCATGGCGTTTTCTCCTTTTCTTTACGTACTGACATGACCGGCATGACTACAATGCCGGAGATGCCTGTTTTACGATGGATTTGGCACACTGGACAGCCGCCGATGAGTTGTTATACTGGTTGGCGATACTGTATGACAGTGCTTTTATCTTAACTATATAATATAGCTATCTCGATTAAGTTTATATAAATTTAATGATATTAATATAAATTTAATGCTGTAAGTTGTTACAAAAATCAAGACGGTTTATATATAAAAACAACAGGCACACCTGCCGAAGGTGTGCCTTGTACGTGAGAAATTATGTACGGTCGGGTTTCCATGTGTAACTCTGATCGCCCTGAAAAAATCTGTCGCGGTATTTTTTTGGAGTCATTCCGGTCTTTTTGCGGAAGACCTGTATAAAATAGCTCTGCGAGGCGAATGAGAGGTATTCTGCGATTTCCACGATGGAAAGATTGGAGTATTTGAGCAGATTTTTCGCCGATTCCAGCTTCTGACTGCATATGTAATCAGAAACAGAAATGTCCAGTTCTTTCTTGAAAAGTCTGGAAAGATAACCGGCGGAAACACCGGCATTTTCAGCAAGCTCTTCGAGCGTTATACGGTTGTGAAGATGCAGGAAAATATAGTCTATACTGACTTTGATGACCTTTGACAGGTCGGGGCGCTTTTTCAGATCATGCATTTTCTCAGTGTAATCCATAACCATTGTATGATGCAGAGTGACTATGTCTTTTTCGGTGTGCATCCTGTCCATTTTGGATATGTAGAAGTCACTCAGACCGTAGGCAAGCTCGTGCTCCATTCCGCCTTCCACACAGAAGCGTGTGACCATCGCTGCGGTGGTAATGAAGTGATACCGCATATTTTGCAGGGGTTTATCAGACAGAACACTCGCCGCAGCGGCTTTGGAGAATTCATTTTCATTGCAGTTTCTGCGCACAAATTCCACATCACCGTTTTTTACAGCCTCATAAAACGAAAATTCGTCCTCGAGCGGCCGGTGGGTGCTGGTAAGCTCGCGCTGTCGGAAATTGACATTCAGCCATTCATTCTGAAGTGTCACATAAATCACCTCGGTGGGGTCTTTTTTCTTCTGTGGAAATTATACCATGGGCGGACGAAAATTTACAGTGAATTTTATTTGAAGATCAAAGCAAAACAAAATTAAAGATAAAACGCTGCACAAAGAGCACAGCTGTGCGATGCAGACAATGACGGCGAAACTGTAATTAATTGAATAGTACCGCCGAATGAAAAAGCCCCGGGTGGTTTCCGGGGCTTTTTATTAAAGTCTGCGTGCTGCTTTAAGATCATCAGCTGTGCAGGAATTAGTGTAGCGCGCTTTCTTGTAAAGAAGCGTGAGTGCTGCGATATTTTCGCCTTTTTCTGCGCACAGTGCGGCTATTTCATCAGGTGTCAGCGAGCTGAGTGTACTGTCTTTTACGTCGAGAATCGCAGATATTTTCTTTTTATATATGCGCCGTATTTTTCCGGCATTCGTTCTGCCTTCACGTCGGTCAGAGCCGGAATTAAGAGTGCGGTCGATTTTCTCGACAGTATCTGTTTCAGAGATTGCCAGTTCAGCACCGAGCTCGCCTTGAGTGAGATAATCTGAAACAATCTTCTTTATTAATTTTGCTGCAGATGCAATCAGCCAGCCAAAAATGAATATAAAGAGTGCAGCAGCTGCGAAATACATGATATATATTCCGATGAGCGAGCCGCCGCCGGTATTGTCGAAAACCGGAACACTCTCTTCGATTTCCTCCGGAAACTCCGGATCGGAAGGGTAGAATACCGGCAGCAGCTTGGCGATGAATACAACTATCCAGACAGCAACGCGCAGCATTGCATTGAGTACCACTGAAAGCAGACTGCCGCCTCCTGCCTGAGGAATGAGCATTGCTGCCAGCAGAACAAGCACAACCGTGGTGATTACTGTGCTGTACATACGCTTGTTGATAAGCTCGATAGGCTGATCGGCGCGGCGGCTGAAAACGGCGAGTGCGCCGGTGAGTCTGCCGAGATACCATATTGCAACGCAAAGCGGAAGATATACCGCCGATATCACGCTGAGCCACGGCTGGGCTGTATCCCAGCCGGCATACTCTGCTGCAACCGGCAGAAGAGCGAGAATAACAGCGATAACAAACATTCCGCCGTATTGGGTAACGCCTTTCTTCATATTGAAATGAATGAAGAAACCGCAGACAATTGCAGCAAATCCGACAAGCGCAAGGGCTATGCATTCACCGGCAGTACGTCCGAGAAATATACAGCCGGCTGCAGCAAGTGCCGGTATCGCTGCGCGCAGAATGGCTGAGCGGCTCAGACGAACGATCAGTGCAGACAGCACAAAAGCCGCTGCGCATGGCAGTGCCCTTGTACAGAAGGAGAATGCGTCTCCGGTGCTCATGTCGGAAATTATCGCGCACACAGCAAGTACAGCAAGAAACCACTGCAGGCTGTAAACAACATCTGCCATTACGGGGGTACGGTTACTTTTCACACACAACCCTCCAGACACAGCTGTTTTTGATTTTATCAAGACCGGTTATGGGACGGTCGTCATCATCGTGAGCAATAGCAATCCAGAAGATATCCCTGCCGGCAGCAGCTTCGACAACGTGACTGCAAAGCCTGTCGCTGGTTTCAGATGATATGAAAACAATAAGCTCATTATCGCTTACAGTGTTTGGAATTATTGAAGTGAATTCACGCATCGGGACAGAAGGCTTCTCCATATCCAGACGTGCGAGCGCTGTAAGACAGCTGTCCTTATGTTCGGGCGAGCTGCCGTGGCTGATAAGAATATTTCCGTCACCGCTGCAGTCCATGCCGTTGCAGCAGATTCCCACCGGTACGCCGTCGTCTATCAGGCGGTCTGCAAGCGTGGCGGCGATGCGGATGCTTTCCTCGGAAAGTCCGAAATCGCGCCAGTTGGGCTCTTCCTCGATGTCAAGCCAGATGCTTACGCACAGTTCTGAGGTGCAGTCGTACTGGTTGACTGTCAGCTGGTCGGTACGGGCGGCGGCGCGCCAGTTGATGTGCGATATCGGGTCTCCGGGAACATATTCGCGCACTCCGCGGAACATGAACGGGTCCTCGATGCGGGACTGACGAACAACGTGCTCACCTATCATCTGATGTACAGAATTGATTATTTCAGGAATATCGGTACGCCGCGGATAGACTGTGATGCCGGCATTTCCACTCATTCTTGCGGTCTGCTTGCTTATCAGCAGAAGGTCGCTGCTGACAACGTCGATATTGAAAATGCGGTGCTGTCCGCGTCTTGCGCAGACAACGGGTATTCTGCGCGTGACCTTTTCCATGCGCTTTATGGAGAATACCTCTTCGCGGTTATAATAATCGGTGACGATTGAGTTAGGTGTGTTTGGAAAACTCAGGTCGCGCGATACACGGAATTTCACTCTGACCCACGGAAGGGGAAGGAGTCCGGTGTATTCCACAACCTCGCAAAGCTCCACTGTATCACCCTCGACAGCGCGGTCCTGACTGAAGCTGACATCAGCGTTGATGCCCTTCGGCCAGTATCTGCCGTAAATCGCGCCCTCTATTGCTGCCAGCGCGACAAGAGCCAGAAGCAGGTAAATAATTCCCATGGCCTCAGTTCCACTTTTCTGTCGGAGCGGCGGTGGAAGCGATTATGCGTCTGATTACAGCAGCTGATGATGCCGCCTCGCGTCTCTCTCCTGCGCGGAGAATTATGCGGTGAGCAAGTACCGGAACAGCCAGCAGCTTGATATCCTCGGGAGTGACGTAGTTTCTGCCGGACATTGCAGCTATGCTCTGTGCTGCTCTGAGGAGAACGAGACCGGCGCGTGTACTTGCTCCGAGAGCAATGCTGTCGGTCGAGCGGGTTGCCTCAAGAATACGCTGTACATAATCAAGTATGCACTCATGAACAAAGACTCCGCGGCAGGCTTTCTGTGCCTCGACAATGTCGTCTATAGAACATACGGGAGATATTTCAGCAAGGCGGTCATTGGTCAGATGAGCGGCAAAGATTCGCTTGCTTTCCTCTGCTGACGGATAGCCAAGTGTCAGCTCCATCATGAAGCGGTCAAGCTGTGCGTCGGGGAGGGGGAAGGTGCCGTAGGTTTCTATCGGGTTCTGTGTTGCAATTACAAAGAAGAAGCCTTCAAGGGTGTAGCTTTTGCCGTCTGCGGTTATCTGCTTTTCCTCCATTGCCTCAAGAAGTGCAGACTGAGTGCGCGGAGTTGCACGGTTTATCTCATCGGCAAGAAGTATGTTTGTGAACAGCGGTCCTTTGTGGAAAGAGAAGCTTCCGCTGTTTCTGTCGAATACACTGACGCCTGTAATATCGCCCGGGAGCAGGTCGGGGGTGAACTGCACGCGTGAAAAATCGGCATTGATTGAACGTGCAACAGCCTTTGCCAGCATGGTTTTGCCTGTTCCGGGGACGTCCTCGAGAAGAATATGACCCTGCGCAAGAATAGCGGCAACAGTGAATGCAACCGCATCGTCCTTGCCGATAATAACCTTGCTGATATTTGCTGAAAGCCTGTTGCCAAGCTCCTGTACCTGTCTGATGTCCATAAATTACCTCCTGCGTACTGTCAAGAATATTCAGTATATTGCTTATTCTAAGATACACCTTTTGTATTGAATCGTCAATATAAATTACTTTTGTATCAGAACTCTGGTTAAAACAAAATACCCGACGGAGCTGTTGTGCGGTCCGTCGGGTATTTTTATCGGTGAATTGTCTGAGAATGAAATGTGCTTGTGCCGCGGATACTTACTGCGGCTGGATTATATCGGATGCCTCGGTGCGGTAATGAGTGAGCCTGTATTCTCTCGGTGTCATGCCGGTGTGTTTCTTAAATACATTTATGAAATGGCTCTGTGAGCTGAAAGCAAGATAATTGGCTATTTCATCGGAGGAATATTCTGAATACATCAGCATATTCTCAGCTGCCTGAACGCGGCATTTTATTATATATTCACTGAGCGGGGTTCCTGTTTCAGAGTGGAATATGCGAGAGAGATATGTGGTGCTCAGACCGACGTGGTCAGCTATCTCTTTTATTCCGATTTTGCTGTGCAGATTATCATAAATATAGTCAAGCGCCATAATAACCGGCTTGGAGCAGACATTTTTCTTCCGTATTCTTTTCATTCGTTCTGTATAATCACACACAGAATCGAAATGCACTTTTTCAATTTCTTCAACTGTGGTGCAGGTGTCTGCCAGATTGATGTAGTAGTCGCTCAGATTGAATGCGGTCTCCATATCCATGCCGTTGGCGATACAGTAGCGAGCTATAAGAGCTGCGGTTATGACATAGTGATAACGTACATTGTTGACATCATTGACCGAAAGTCTGCCGGCGCCTTCGCCGCCAAGAGTGGTGAATCCGGCTTTTACCTCGTCGATCTTTCCGTTGACTATAAGATCGTAATATTCAAATTCAAGACTGTAAGGGCGGTGAGAAAAAGAATACTCACGCTGAATGAATTCTCTGTTAGCAAGATCTTTGCTCGATACCATAATTTAACGCCCCCTGTTTTCTATATTTCGCACATCTTTTCTGCGTTTTGCACATACTTTGGAGTAGTTTATTGGATACTCTGATGAGATGAAATGTTGCAATTAAATGTAAACGATTTCCTCAAATAATTTTTGACAAAATTTAGATATAAATTATTTAATTAATATTATACATGTAAACGATTTTTTTGCAACACCATTTTGCAAAAAAAAACACGATTTTAATATATTAGCCGAATAAAAACTGGTAGTATGATAGAGCAAGGTATGCTCTTTTATGAGCTGTGGAACCATTGTAGCGCAAAAAGCGCGAAGGAAGGAATGAGGAAATGTTCAGAAATCTTTTCGAAACAACCGGCTCAAACCGCCGCAAGGCATTCAGAGGCATTGCCATTGTCCTCTGTCTTGTACTGGTTATCGGCAGTATCTTTGCTGTAGTACTGCCGGATGTCACAAACATCGGCTTCAAGGCCGACGCCGCTGAGCTGAGCGTAAACCTCTCCGAGAAGCTGCCGTGGCAGATTCTTGAGAGCGGCAATTACGCAGCTGAGTCTGCAGGTGATATCTACAACGATTACTCCGGCAAGACTCAGGTAGCTTCGGCTCCCAGCGGACTTACCGGAAAGTTCGCACAAGACGGCGACGACGGAGATAACAAGGGATTCCTTTATTATCTTGATCTCGGCGTTGTTCCTGCAGGTGAGTACACTGTTACTGCAGATGCAGAGGGCAGACAGACTGCTTACGGAAACGGTCTGCAGGACACCTTTACCAAGCTGTTCATTCTCGCAGATGATCAGATAACAGGTTCGTCCGCTTTTGTAACAAGTGCAAATTTCCGTTCTCCGACCAATCAGCATACCCGTACATGCACCACAACTGCTGACGGAACCGAGCATCTCTATGTCGGACTCATGATGAACGATGAGAAGTACGATTTCACTCTCAATTCCATCTCTGTTACCGGCGAGACCTCTGAAGGCGGCAATACCGGCGGTGAGGGCGGCAACACCGGCAGCGAAGGCGGCAACACTGGCGACAACGGCAATACTGGTGATAATGGCAACACCGGCGGCAGCACTACCGTTACCGGTACTCAGGTAACCAACGTTCCTGCTCCGCAGAACGCCAGCGCAAGCTATCTTCCTTCAGTAAGCACAAATAACATTACTCAGGTTGCAAACGGTCATGACCTTAACTTCGGTTTCGAAAACAACGATACCAATACCGATAACAAGGCATGGACCTACGGCGACGGTGCCTCCCGTGTATCGGCAAACACCAACCTCCAGAATATCAATCCTGATGGTGGTTATCCTACCAACTATTCTCACAATATAAGCGGCAACGGCAACTATGTTCTCATGCAAAGACCGCAGAACAAGGTCACCGTTACCACCCAGACCATCACAGGTCTTAATCCTGACTATCAGTATCTCATAGGCTTTGACGCAAAGACCATCGGTCTCGGCGTTTCCACATTTACCGCATGCGCTCCCGGCGCAACTCCCACCGAGGAGGAGACCTTCCACATCAACAGCAACCTCGGCACATTCGGTAACGGCATTACCGGCACTAACGAAACAAACCGTCAGACTCAGGTTCAGGGCTGGCATGAATGCTATGTTGTTGCCACCCCGAGTGCAAACGGTGAGCTTGTTCTTACCTTCACTTCTGAAATAGGCGAGCACAGCGACTACGATAACATCGATACCTACGGCTCCTACTACACCCTTTATGTAGATGATGTTACCATGAAGTCCTACCGTAAGCCTGCGGCTGAGGCTCTTGATATTCCCATCAAGCTTTATGACTACAGCTTCCGTGATCTTGATACCGCAAGATTCTTCGAGTTCACCTGGTACAGCCAGAGCTCCAGCCATCAGAAGGGTGTTTATCCCGGACTGCTCGAGGGCGTTCTTGATGAGAACGGAAGACCTGTATTTACTGATCGTGTAGATAAGTACAATACTCCTACCGATCATAACAATGTAAACGCAAACCCCTCCAATGCAGAGCAGATTACTGCAGATCTTCTGAACAACAAGGTTCAGATGTTCCGCACTGATGACATTGATTCCACTATTACTCTTTACAAGGACAATGACGGATATTATGTATTCGACAGCGCCCTTAACAGAAACAACACCCCCTGCGCTACCGATACCAGCAACGGCGGTTATTTCCCGCTTTGTGATTCTGATACTGACGCAGAAGGTCTGCGCCACAACTACCATTTCGGCATGGAACTTAACGCACAGTTCCTTGTTGCTGAAAACAGCGCTGAGAAGTTTACCTTCATCGGAGACGATGACTTCTGGCTCTTCATCGATGATGTTCTTATCCTTGATATCGGCGGTGTTCACACCAAGATTGAAGGCTCAGTTGACCTCGGCAACTCCACTGCAACTGTTTTCGATACCGGCGATGAAACAAGCGGCGGTGAAAATCAGAAGCTCTATACAATAGCAAAGCGCAGTCTTGAGAGCGCATACGGCGCCGGCGACAGCCGCGTTCAGGCAAAGCTTGACGAGATGTTCGGCCCGAACGCTAACGAAAACTCCAAGCTTACCCCGGGTTATCATGATCTTACCATATACTATATGGAAAGAAACACCCGTGACTCCAACCTCATGCTCAGAACCAACCTTTCCTTCGCTGACGTTGTTGTCGAGAAGGAAGGCTTCAAGCTTGATGAAAACGGCAGCATCACTGATGATATCATCGTCGGTGTAGATGATACCATCCGCTACGTCGTTAAGATTGAGAACCCCAGCCTTCTTGAGGCTGACAACATCTCAGTCAGCGACTTTGCTCCGGAGGGAACCGAGTTTGTTCCCGGCACCCTCTCCTGCTATGTTCTGGGAAGTGACGATACCCATCAGTTCATCGATCAGCCTGGCTTGAATCTGAACGCATCTGAACTTTCGGGTACTGTCACCCTTCCCGGCAACAGCACTGTATACGTTGAGTTCGATGCAAAGGTAGTAGCCGAAGAGGGTGCTTCCGGCCACATCGATACCATTACCAATACTGTTGTTGTCAACGGTGTTGAGGCTGATTCTGAAACTCTCTACACCAATCCTCTTGACGTTCAGAAGGATATCGTGGACGAGAAGACCTCCTACACCACCGGCGATACTATTATATATAGAATTACCGTCACCAACACCAGCAACGAGACCCTTACAGATATAATCGTAAACGACAGCCTTCTGCCTGCAGGCGGCTCATGGCTCCCCGGCAGCAACGGCTACATCGCTTCTCTTAATTCCGGCGCTTCTGTTGAGCTTTCATTCCAGTACACTGTTACTGAGGATGATCTTGCAAACGGTATTGTAAGAAATACCGCAACCGCAAGCGTAAAGGTCAATGGTCAGACTGTTGAGAAGAGCGACACTGAGGAAACCACAATCGAGGCAAACAATCCTCAGCTTGAGATCAACAAGACCGTATCGCTCAGCAATGTTTTCAGCGGCTCTTCTGAGAATGTCGCTGCAAACCCGGGCGATAAGATCTACTACTTCCTTACTGTTTCCAATATCGGTGATGCTCCCATCTCCGATATCAAGATTACCGATAACCACGACGTTGTATACAATGGCGTCGAATACAAGGCAAATGAGGTAATCACTGTCATCGATAACCTCCCTGCAGGTTCCTCCGCACAGGTTATCGGACCTCTCGAGTATACTGTTCCTGCTGGCAGTGTTGCATCAACCTCTGAGGTAAATATTGCAACCGCTTCCGGTACTCATAACGATACCCCCATCGTTGTTGAGGATACCGCAAGCCATACTGTCAAGGCAAATCCGCAGCTTACTGCAATCAAGGAAGTTTCCCTTTCTGCAAGCGGACCTTACTCCAGCTCTGTAACCGCTGAAAAGGGATCTACTGTATACTACAGATTCACTATCACAAACTCCGGTAACGTACCGATGACTGTAAAGCTTGAGGATGTTATGGATCCTGCTTCCATAACCGCACTCAACTGGGTCAATTCCGCACTCTCCAGCTTCACGGTAGAGCCTGGCGAGACCCGTGTATTCGATAATCTCCCGGTTCTCTTCCCGGAGACAATTGATGTCGATACCGCAGTCAATACCCTTAATACCTACGCAACCTATGTTGATCCGGAAACCTCCGAGACCAAGAACTACATTGAGTACCCGATCATCAGTGAGACAGAGGTAACTCTTACCGACCCGAATGTTCCGGGCATCACTGTTGATAAGGCTATCACAGCAATCAACGGCAATTCCAGCACTGCTGAGATCCCCGTTGCTGCACCTGGTGACAAGATCACCTATACCATCACTGTAAAGAATACCGGTAACTGTGCTCTTGATGTTGCACTGACCGATATCTTCAACGGTGCAAATATAACTGCATCCTTCCAGGCAGCTGATTCCAGCTTCCAGCTTGCAGCAGGCGCATCGAAGGTTATCACTGTTGTACGTGAGATTCCGGCTGATGCTGTAAATGCTGAGATCATCACCAACATCGCTGAGGTTACCGGTACTGTTCCCGGCACCGACAAAACTGTAGCCGATAACGATGATGCAAGCACAGTAGTCAGAAACGAGAACATCGTTCCTGCTATCGATATCAAGAAGAGCGTATCGGCAGCCACCGCTCACGCAGGTGACACCGTTACCTACACCATTACCGTAACCAATACCGGTAACTGTGCACTCTCCAGTGTTGTAATCACCGACAGCAAGGTCTTTGATTCCAACGTTGTTGAATCCACCACTTCCGGATGGACCAATACCACCGGTACTGAAGGTACCTACAATGTCGGTACTCTCGGTGTAGGCAGCCAGAAGACCGTATCCTATCAGTATGTAATTCCTGCAAATGCTACTGCCGGTGAGAATTTCCTCAACACTGCAGTTGCAAGCGCTGTCACCCCCGGCGGCAGCACCATCGAGGATACTGACAATGAGACCGTAACAGTCGGTCAGAGCGCAGATATTCTCGTTTCCAAGACTGTATCCAATGCAGCTCCCGAGCCCGGTGAAGATATTTACTTCACCGTTACCGTCACCAACAACGGCTCCACCACTCTTACCGGTGTGACCATTCGTGACGAGTTCAAGTCTGGCGGCATCTTGCTCACCGCTCCGTCAGGCTGGCAGAATATTCTCTCCAAGCTTCCCGAGACCCTTACCCCCGGTCAGACATGGACTTCGGAAGAAATGCACTATACTGTCAGCTCCGATGCAGCAGAGGGAACCAAGTATGTCAATACCGTTTTCGTAAGCTCCAACGAAACCGGTGAACGCAGTGACGACGCAACTGCAGCAGTCGGCACTGACATCTATGATCTTGTTACAATCAGCAAGATGCCTGTCAAGACTTCCATTCTCCCCGGACAGACCGCTGACTTTGTCATCGTTGTATCCAATAACAGCAACGTTGTCATCAATGACCTCGTTGTATACGATATAGCTGACGTAATCGGCACCAAGGTAAATCTTACCGAGACTGCTCCGTGGTATGTCGGAACTCTGCAGCCCGGCGGAATCTGGACAAAGACAATATCTGTCCCGACTTCTGCTGTTCTTGAAAGCGGCGATATCCTCAATACCGCTTACCTTGACAACAACAATACCTTCGATCCTGATGACAGCAGCAGCTACATCGCAAGCGATGATGCAGTTGTTACTGTAGAGAACGATCCGAAGCTCTCCATCACCAAGGAAGCGAACGTAGACGAAGCACATCCCGGCGATACCATCGTTTACAACATAGTAGTAAAGAATATCGGCAACTGCGACCTTGAAAATGTAACCGTCGAGGATATCCTTGAGGGTACATGGTCTATTGCAGGCGCAAATACTCCCAGAGCTGCTATAACCGACGGTATTCCGGTAATCCCCTCGCTGCCTGTCGGCGCAGAGGCGATGTTCACCTTTACCTATTCTGTTTCCGATAAGACTGCTCCCGGCACTGTAGTTCACAATGAAGCTACTGCAGACAGCACCACTCCGGGTGTTGTTCCTGAGACCGCTGTCGACGACGTAAAGATCATCGAGAGACCTGTAGCACCTGCTCCCGAACTCACAGTTGTCAAGCATACAAGCACAGAAACTGCCAATAACGGCGACACTGTAAACTTCTGGATCACCGTTACCAATACCGGCAATGTTCCTGTATATAATGTAAGACTCACTGACGTATTCACCAAGAATACTGTTGTTATCCCCACCGAGTGGCTGCTCGACTGCCCGGATACTCTCCAGCCCGGCGAGTATTGGGTAAGCGACTTCATGCCGTACACCGTACAGAATGCTCTTGGCGGAGATACATTCAGAAACCGCGTTACTGTCAATGCAAACCAGACAGAGAACGACCCGTCTACCGCACTTCCTGAGAAGTCCTCTGAGGTCACTGTAAATGTGAACAATCAGCCTTCTCTTGATGTTGTAAAGACTGTTGACCGCTACATTGCAAATCCCGGACAGAAGGTCACCTATACAATCGTTGTAAAGAATACCGGCAACTGCGCACTCTCCAATGTAACTGTTGCAGAGCAGCTCTCCGGCGGTACATGGAAGCTGCCCGGTGTAAATTCCTACAATGTAGTTATTTCCGGCAATAATCCTGTTATCCCGACACTTCCTATAAACGGTGAGGTTATTCTCAATTACGAATACACAATTCCGGCAGATGCCGAGTTTGTTGAGAATGTCGTAACTGCAACCAGCACCACTCCGGGTACCGAGCCTGATTCTGATGACGAAAGAGTAACAGTAGTTGCTCCTCCGGAAGAGATTCAGCCGGAATTCACAGTAAGCAAGATCGTCACCAGCGCAAATGCAAAGCCCGGCGACACTGTTTACTTCATAATCAGCGTTACCAATACCGGCAACGTTGCACTTACCAATGTCACCCTCGGTGATGTATTCACCATGGCATCCGGCAATGCAATTCCTGTGTCCATTCCCACCACCGGCTGGGATCTCAGCTGCCCTGTAGCTCTTGCTGTCGGTCAGTCCTGGATCAGCCAGCCCATGGCATACACCGTTCCTGAGAATGCAAAGGGCGGCGATCATTACAACAACGTAGTGACCGTAAACGCTTCCTATCAGAAGGGCGATACCGTAGTTCCTCTTGCACCTAAGAGCGCAAATGCATTCTTCGATGTGGAGAATGATCCTGCACTCAGCATAATCAAGACTGCTAACGTTCAGTCTGCAAAACCGGGCGACACTGTAGTTTATACTATCCTTGTCGAGAATACCGGCAACTGCACTCTTGAAAACGTTGATGTCACCGATTCCATTGCAGGCGGCACATGGGGCTATACAGCAACTTCCTACAGAGTGACCATGAATAACGGTCACCCGGTAATCGCTTCCCTGCCTGCAGGCGGACACGTTTCCTTCACTTATACCTGCACTGTTCCTGCTGACGCACAGCCTCATTCCGTGATCAAGAACGTTGCAACCGCAGCAGCAGAAACCGATAAGGGAACAATCTCTGTCAGCGATGATGTTGATATCACTGTTGATGAGATTCCTCTCGTACCCGTACCCTCGTTCACCGTAACCAAGAATGTCAGCACAAACGAGGCAAATCCGGGCGAAACTGTTTACTTCTGGATCACTGTTACCAACACCGGTAATGTACCGCTCATCAATGTTGATCTTGAGGACGTATTCGTCAAGACCCTCAATGAGCAGAGCAACACCATTCCGACCAGTGACTGGGATCTCAACTGCCCGCAGACCCTTGCTGTCGGCGGCGTATGGAGCAGCATTCCTCTCAAGTACACCGTTCCTGCAAATGCAAAGGGCGGCGAGCTGTTTGACAATACTGTCACTGTAAGTGCAGATTATATGAACGGCTCACAGGTAACCGCACTTCCTGAGCAGAGCGACAATGCGCAGTTCACTGTCAAGGAGATCGGCAGCGTCAACATCGTCAAGGAAGTCACCCCGAAGCAGCAGGTTCTCGGCGAGAAGGTCACCTATACCATCACTGTTGAGAATACCGGCAACACAGTTCTTACTGATGTTGAGGTAACCGACCCGATGCTCGGCGAGCGCTGGACTCTTGATGAACTCCAGCCCGGTGCAACAAGAGTATACTCCAAGACCTACACCATTCCGAAGAACCACGACATAGCTGAGGAGCCGACCATCACCAACACTGTAACTGTTACAGCACTTTCTGACGGCGAGACTCCTCTCGAGGATACCGATACCGCAGTTGTAGTACCTGTTGAAGAGCCTGAGGTAGGCTACATCACAATCACCAAGCAGGTCTCCGGCAAGACTGAGTATCTGCCGGGAGAGAATGTATTCTACACCATTCTCGTTGAAAACAACAGCGCAACCGACTACACCAACCTTAAGGTTACCGATGATCTTCTCGGAAAGACCTGGACCATTGCAAAGCTCAATGCAGGCTCTTCCTACATCATTCCTGTAACCGATAGTATCCTCACTCTTGCTTCTGATGCTCCTGCAGGTGAGCTGACCAACACAGCAACCCTGTATGACAGCAACAATAATCCGCTTGATGATGACAGCGCAACCGTAGAGGTTATTGAGAATCCCGGCGTTGAGATCATCAAGACTGCAAACGTTGATTCCGCAAAGCCGGGCGATAATGTAGTTTACACCATCATCGTAAACAACACCGGCAACACCACCCTTAACAATGTGGTCATCACCGACCAGATCAGCGGCGGTGAGTGGACTGTTCCCGAGACTGTTCCTGCAGGTATCGGTGCAGTCACAGTAAACGCTAACAATACAGTCACTGTTGCTTCCATTGCAGCAGGTCTCGATACTCCTCTCCAGCTGACCTACACCGTCACTGTTCCTGCAAATGCAGATGCCGGCGATATCATCAAGAACGTTGCAGTTGTCACTGCTCCGATTGATAACGGCACCATCACCGATCAGGACGATGCAGATATCACTGTCGATGAGATTCCTGAGACTCCGGCACCTTCCTTCACTGTTGTGAAGAACGTCAGCACCGACGAGGCAAAGCCGGGCGACACCGTATTCTTCTGGATCACTGTTACCAACACCGGCAACAAGACCCTGCACAATGTAGAGCTTGAGGATGAATTCACCAGAGCTCTCGGTGCACAGAGCAGCGTTATTGCCAGCGGCTGGACTCTTGACTGCCCGGAGACCCTCCCGGTAGGCGCAACATGGACCAGTGACCCGCTCACCTACGTTGTTCCTGCAAATGCAGCAGCAAATGAGGTATTCAACAATACCGTCACTGTAAATGCCGGCTACAATAACGGCGAACAGATCGTTGACCTGCCTGAGCAGGAAGATGATGCAGAGTTCACCATCAAGGAGAACAGCAGCATCGCTGTTACCAAGGACGTAACTCCCAAGCAGCAGACTGTCGGCGAGAAGGTAACCTACACCATTACCGTTACCAACACCGGCGAGACCGTTCTTGAGGACGTCGTTGTCACCGACGAAATGCTCGATGAAGAGTGGACCATCAACGAGCTTGATCCGGGTGAGTCCAAGACCTTCACCAAGAAGTACACCATTCCTGAGAATCACAACATTACCGATCAGCCGATAATCAACAATATCGTTGTCGTCGAGGCAGTTGCTGAGGACGGCACACCTGTTGAGGCTGAGGATACCGCATCTGTTGTTCCTGTCGAGAAGCCTGAGGAAGGCGAAATTCTCATCACCAAGCAGGTTGTCGGCGCAACCGAGCGTCTGCCGGGTGAGACCGTAGTCTACACCATTCTTGTTGAGAACAACACCAGAACCAACTACACCAACCTCAAGGTCACTGATGACCTTATCGGAAAGACATGGACAATTGCAAAGCTTGATGCAGGCGAGAGCTACATCATTCCTGTAACTGAAAGCGTTCTGACTCTTGCTCCTGATGCTGCTGCAGGCGAGCTGACCAACACAGCAACTCTGTACGACAGCAATAACAAGAAGCTTGACGATGACGATGCAGTTATCGAAGTTCTTGAGGCTCCGGGCGTTGAGGTCATCAAGACCGCAAACGTCAACTCTGCAAAGCCTGGCGATTCCGTAGTCTATACCATTCTTGTAAACAACACCGGCAACACCACTCTTACCAATGTGGTTGTTGAAGACAGAATCAGCGGCGGTGAGTGGACCGTTCCCGAGACTGCTCCGGCAGGCATCGGCGCAATCACTGTCAATACCGACGGCACAGTTACCATCGCATCCATCGCAGCAGGTCTCGATACTCCTCTCCAGCTGACCTACACCGTAACCGTTCCTGCATCAGCAGATCCGGGTGATACCATCAAGAACGTTGCAGTTGTCACTGCTCCGACCGATGATGGCGATATCACTGACAATGACGATGCAGATATCACTGTTGATGAGATTCCCGATCCTCCGGCACCTTCCTTCTCGGTTGTAAAGAATGTAAGCACCGATGAAGCAAAGCCCGGCGATACCGTATACTTCTGGATTTCTGTTACCAATACCGGCAACAAGGCACTCTGCAGCATCGAGCTGACCGACGAGTTCATCAGAACCCTCGGTGACCAGAGCAGCGAGATTGATACCAGCAGCTGGACTCTTGACTGCCCGGATACCCTCCCGGTAGGCGGAGTATGGAACAGCACACCGCTCAGCTATGTCGTTCCTGAGAATGCAGGTCACAGTGAGGTATTCGACAACACTGTCACCGTAAATGCAAGCTACATGAAGGGCGACAGAGAGATTCCGCTTGACGAGAAGAGCGATGATGCTCAGTTCACCGTCAAGAAGGACGGCAGCATCATCATCACTAAGGAAGCTGCTCCTCTCCAGCAGGTAGTTGGCGGTCAGGTAGTTTACACCATCAACGTTTACAACAATGGCGGCACAGTTCTTACCAACGTCGTAGTTTCCGACCCGATGCTCGGCGAGACCTGGACCGTTGAGAAGCTTGAGCCCAATGAGACACAGAGCTTCACTGCAACCTATACCATTCCTGAGAATCATGATATCCTTGATGAGCCGGTCATCACCAACACAGTCAAGGTCACCGCTCTCTCTGACGGCGAGACCGAACTCGAGGCAACTGACGATGCAATCGTTGTTCCGCTTGAGAAGCCTGAAGTTGGCAGCATCACCATCACCAAGGAAGTAGTCGGCAGCGCTGAGCGTAATCCCGGCGACGTGGTTGTTTATACAATCCTCGTAACCAACAACAGCGAGATCGACTATAAGGACCTCAAGGTCACCGACAGCCTCCTCGGCAAGGAGTGGACCATTGCAAAGCTCAAGGCAGGCGATTCCTATATCATTCCTGTCATTGATTCCACAATGGTACTTCCGTACAGCACACCGGCAGGTGAGCTCGTCAACGTTGCAAAGCTGTTCGACAGTGAGAACAATCAGCTCGATGAGGACGATGCAGTAATCAATGTCCTCGAGGCACCTGAGCTCACAGTTATCAAGGCAGCCAACGTCGAGGAAGCACAGCCCGGCGATACCGTTGTTTACACCATTCTCGTAAGCAACACCGGCAACACCACTCTCAAGAATGTTGTTGTCGAGGATAAGATTGCCGGCGGCACATGGACCGTTCCCGAGGAGATTCCCGAGGGCTTCGGTACTGTCACAGTAAACAAGAACGGCACCGTCTCCATCTCTGAGATCGCAGCCGGTCTTGAGACTCCTCTCCAGCTTGAATACGCCTGCAAGATTCCTGCAACAGCAAAATCCGGCGACACTGTCACCAACGTTGTTGTTGTAGATGCAGATGACATTGATCCTGTCGAATCCACTGCAGTCGTCGATGTAGTAATCCCCTCCATCGAGGTTGTCAAGACTGCTTCCACTCCTGTTGTTGAGGCAGGCGGAAAGGTCGATTTCTACATCAGTGTAACCAATACCGGTGAAACTGCTCTCGAATGCGTAAGCATGAGCGACGTATGGGCAATCACCTACGAAGGCAAGGACTACAAGCCCAACGAGACCTTCGCAGTAATCGATTCCCTTGCTCCTGGTGCTCAGAAGCTCTTCAAGGTCACCTATACTGTTCCTGCAGGTGTCACTGAGGGTACTAAGCTTACCAACACCGCTTCTGCTGTCGCAAGCAACGGCGCTTCCGATCAGGACAGCGATACAGTAACTGTATATGTTCCGGTTGCCAAGGCTCCTAACTTCACCATAACAAAGACAGCAAACAGAACCACTGTCAAGCCGGGTGAGACTATCGTTTACAGCATAGTCGTTACCAACACCGGCAACACACCGCTTACCAACATCAAGATAACTGACAGCCTGCCTGTCAGCTACAAGGACAATACCTTCGCAGCAAACGCAGTTCTTACAACTATCCCCACTCTGGCAGAGGGTGAATCCACTGTCATAAGCGTTGGATATGTTGTACCGACCAATGCAGCTGCAGGTGAGTTCATCACCAATACTGCTTCTGCAAAGCCTGAAGAGCTCGATGCAAAGAAGGCTGACAACAATGTACAGATCCTTGCAGCGGATAATCCTTCGTACAGCGTTGTCAAGATCGCTGATAAGACCTCTGTCCATCCGGGCGAGAAGGTTACCTACACAATCGTTGTAACCAATACCGGCAACTGCGCACTCAAGAATCTCTCCATCTACGATGACCTTATCGGAAAGACCTTCCAGGTGGGTGATCTCGGAATCGGTCAGATCTGGCGCACCACCGGCAGCGATGTTGTCTACACCATTCCTTCCGACGCAAAGGATTCCTCCTCCATTACCAATAATGTCAAGGGAATCAATGATGTTGCTCCCGAACAGAAGAGCACATGGGTACTGTCGGTATACGACAACGGCAAGAATTATATAACTCCTGATACTGGCGATGACAATATAGGAACTTATATAGCTCTTGGTCTGATAGCTGTATCTGCTGCTGTGGCTGCGGCTTATGTCCTCCACACAAAGAGCAGAAAAGAAATGATTACACGATAAATAAATATACCTTGCAGGGGAAGGCGGGCACAGCAAAGTGCCCCAGCTTCTCTGTATGTTAAAGTGAATGGCTGAAAGAAAATACTGCTGCGCAGTTGTTTTCAGATAGTGCGCCCGAAACTTAGAGAGTGCTGTAAAAGGGCGGGTAAAAACACATATAAAGAACAGTAGAACGAGCTGCCCAGAGAGTCGTAGGAAAGCACGGTCAGAAGAAAGCCGTGCAGATAAAAAGAAGCCGCCGGGCGTTTTGCCCGACGGCTTCCTGTGTATTGATCTGAGATTGATTGTCGAAATTCTGAACTGTTAATTCAGAGTACCAAACCAGCCGATGCCTTCGTAAATCCAGCCAACATCAACAAGATTATCGCGCTCTACGGTAGAGCCGGTGTAGTGGTGGCTTCCGCAGTCAGCGTTAGGATTGTAAAGTCTGTAAAGCGGGAGATTGTCAGGGGACGCGGAGTTCCATGCGACACCTTCATAAATCCAGCCATAGCCTACAAGCATATCGCGCTCAACAGCGCTCATGGTGTAATGGTGGTCACCGGAGTTGGGGTTGTAGAGTCTGTAAACAGGATCGCCGCCGTTGACGGGAGCGTTCCATGCGATACCCTCGTAAATCCAGCCGTAACCGATAAGGTCATCGCGCTCGATAGTGCTGCCGGTGTAGAAATGCTCACCAGAATTGGGGTTATACAGACGGTACATCGGAGTTGTCACGTATACCGGCTTGCCCGGAGTTGTAGGAGCGGTGGTCGGCTTGGTTGTTGTGGTGGTAGTGGTGGTTGCCTTGGTAGTGGTTGTAGTAGTTGGTGCGGTAGTTGTGGTAGTAGTTGTGGTAGTAGTTGTTGTGGTAGGCGGTACGGTGACAGTTACATTGCAAATTGCCGAAACGCCGTCAACAGTAATGGTTATAACAGCAGTGCCTGCGCCCTTTGCGGTGATTTTGCCGTTAGCATCGATAGTTGCAACTGACTGATTTGAGGACTGCAGGTGAATCTCGTAGTAAGGAGCAGCGTAATCAATATCTGCGGTTACAGTGTCACTCTCGCCGACCTTGAGCTCTACAGCGGTCTTATCGAGGGTGATGACCGGAAGCACATAAGAGCAGACGTTGCAGGAGAGATCCTGATCATTGTCGTAGGTGTGCTCGCCGGTGCACAGCGGCAGCCAGGTTACATCGGGATAGCCGTAAGCATCAATGACTTCCTGTGTCCATGTGTCGTTTCCTGCGGGATAGAAAACGGTGTAATCTGCATAGTAGTCAAGGATAAGCTCGTCGTTCATTGCAGGAGCATCGCCCTTGAAGATTATCTGCTTGAGAGCGAGACAGTCACCGAAGGCAACGTAGCCGATTGACTTGACGCTTTCGGGGATAACGATCGACTGGAGATCGTCAGCGCGTGTGAATGCGTGCCAGTCGATATGGTCAACAAAGTCAGGCACAGTGTATGTGGGCATGAAGCTGGCTGACGGATATTTGATAAGCCATACGCTGCCGTCGTCTGCGGTTGTGTAGAGAGAATTGTTCTCTGCGTAATAAACGGGGTTAGCTTCGTCAACAGTGATGGTTGCAGGCTCAGCGTAGCAGAACGCAGAGCGCATGATATTTTCTACCGAAGCAGGAATATGAATTGTCTCGAGCGGACAGCCGGAGAATGCATAGCCGCCGATAGCAGTGCAGCCTTCAGGAATGTTTGCCTTCTTAAGGTTATAGCTGTTGTTGAATGCCCAGAAGCCTATTCCCTTGATGCTGTCGGGAAGAACAACTTCCTTAAGATTCTGGTTGCTGCCGACAGATTCGCAGCCGATGAGATCAACGCCGTCAGGAATGACGAACTTCTCGCGCGGGTCTGCCGGGGGGAGCATAAGCAGCATCTTCATGTCTGCTGTGTAAAGTGCGCCGTCATAAACCTTGATGAAGGGATTGCCCTCTGCTACAGTAATGGATTTGAGAGAGGTGCAGTAAAGCGGAATGTAGCTGACGCCGGAGGTCATTACGTCCTTTCTGAGATCGTCAGCAAGCTTCATGGTGGAGGGGAAATGGACCGACTGCAGTGATTCGCAGGCGTAAATTGCATTGGGATGAATTGTACGGATACCCTCGCTGAAGGTTATTGTCTTAACGGTGTTGTTGTTCTCAAAAACACCGCCTGCAAGATGGTCGACAGGGAAGCCGCCGATGGTGGAGGGGATAACAACGTTTGCAGCGCTGCCGGTGTAGCCGGTGATGGTTGCAAGACCGTCGGTTACAGTGTAGGTGAAGCTGCCTTCCTGCAGCTCTCCGTCTATGGTGACAAGGACGTAATCCTCATCAGACATCGGATAAGCCTCGGTGAATTCCCTGGTAAGATATTCGTCCCAGCGGTCGTGATCCTCAAATGTGCTGCTGCCCTTGAGGAAGAAAAGAACGTCGCCGCCGTTCTGGTGGACAGTGGAGTCCCATGTGGCATCAACATTGTAATAAAGATCACCGATCTTTACGATGTTCCAGCTGTGGGATTCATCGTTTGAAGTACCTCCGACGATTCTGCAGTCAATACCTGCAGCAAGAGCCATGCGGTAGAAGAGGTTTGCATAGCCCTGACATACGCTGGTCTCATTGATAAGAGCTGCGTATGCGGACCACTTCAGCGGATAGCCGGGATCATTCTTATGCACGTCATCATATACAACAGTATCGATGATGTAAGCATAGATCATGCAGATCTTGTCGAATGCGCTCATGCCGGCAATGTCGAGCTCTTCCATGAGAACATCGAAAACGATGTCGAGCTCGGCTTCCTGCTGAGCAGTGGTATAGTAATCGAAGGTATATATCATGTCGACATATGCCTTGCCGCCGGAAATCCAGTAGGTTGCATCCACGTTGGCTTCAGCGGTGTGGAAGGCAAGGTAGTCGCCCTCGGTGGGGTTGCCAGTATGCTCACAGGCAAGACCGTAGAGTCCGCCAAAGAGAATGTCAAATCCTTCCGGAGTTGCGTCGGCTTCGTCGATAATGACAGATACAGCAATCTCGGTGTCTCGTGCCTTCATTCCTGCACGAAGCACGTCGACAGCATCTTCGAGGTCTTCGAAGTAAACAGGCTCGTCGTCGAGTGCGGCAAACATCATTATGCCTGCCGACGGGCTGTTCTCAATCTGAGTGACAGTAATTCCGAGCGGTGCCTTGACTATGATTGGTGCAGTAACCTCGTCTGCGTTCTCAAGCGCAGCATATTCTGAAGCAATGCTGCTTTCTGCTCTTGCCCACATCATCGGACTGCCCGAAAGCAGTACCGCAAAGGCAAGCATGACCGCGAAAATGCGCTTCAGTTCGTTCCCGATTTTCATTTTAACATACCCTTTCTTTATTCGGTTTACAAGTAAAATGTCTGCTGAGAGCATGGCACTCTACTTTAGTTAAGTATACTGTTTATTCCTTTTTTTGTCAATCGATTCAACCCTTTAAAAGGCTGCAAAACGAAAACAAAAATGAAAAAATTTTGTTAATATTCAGTTAATAAAACTATTGCACTGCAAGACAATTGATGGTAAGCTAAAGGGGAAGAAAAAGCCAAAAAGGAGACAAGACATCATGCCTTACGATCCGCGGCCTACAGAGTACCTTTTTCCCGAAAAGACCGACCAGCACTATCTGCCGCTCAAGTATCAGAAGGATATTGTATTTGATGAGAATTACCCCTATGTGGACCGTTCTTTCAGACACCGTGCACTGAGTGGAATGATGCGTGTGCTTGCCCTTGTTGCAGCCTTTCCTATAATGAGAATACGCTGCCTGCTCAAGGTGGAAGGCAGGGAAAACCTGAAGAAGCACCGTGACGTGATAAAAAACGGTATCGTATCGGTTTCAAATCACGTGTTCATCTGGGATTTCATCGCCATCATGTATGCCGTCAAGCCTTTTCGGCCGTGGATACCGGCGTGGGATAAGAATATGCGCGGCGAAAACCGTAATCTGATAAGATACAGCCGCGGTATTCCGCTGCCGACAGAGAGTCACCGCGCAACTGCAGCCTTTGCAAAAGCAATAGACAAGCTTCTCTCAGAGGACAAGCAGTGGGTGCATATCTGCGCCGAGGGCAGTATGTGGGAGTATTATATGCCCATTCGCCCGTTCAAGAAAGGCTCATTCACATTTGCAGTCAGGAACAATGTTCCTGTTCTGCCTTTCGCATTCTCATACCGCAAGCCGAAGGGTCTGCAGAAGCTTTTCTGGCGCAAGCCGCTTCTCACTCTGCATATAGGTGAGCCGGTTTATCACAATCCGGAACTCAACAAGCCTGCCGCAGCCGATGACCTCGCGCGCAGGGTACACGCTGAAGTCTGCCGCCTTGCAGGTATTGAGCCGGAAGAGAATATATACGAGCCGGTTTTCGCCAATTCTGACCGTATAGACTACTATACCGACACCTATGGTGTCAAAAAGAAGTATTTTTAATTACTATGTCCGGAATCTGAAAATCAGCCTGAAAGTCCGCTGGTGTGCATAGCCTGCACCGGCGGATTTTTTGTATAATTCTGTACCAAGCATAAAAGGATTTTCGGCTGAGAATCCCTCACAAAATCTTAACATTTCTTTAATATTGCGCTATGCTATTGAATAGGGAAGGATATGTGTCTATAATGGAACCAAATCCCACAGTAATGGGAAATTTTACTATCAGGCAAAGCGGAGGTAGATTATTATGGCAAAGAGGATTATAGCGGCGCTGCTTGCGGCGGCAACAGTGGTATGTATGCTGCTCACTGCCTGCGGCGGCTCAGACGATCAGCAGGTTTATGTTGATTCGGTCGCAGCGATAACCGGTATGGGCTATTCCGGACTCAACAACAGATTTTCCGGCATGGTCGTATCAGGCAGCACCCAGACTATAAATAAGGATAAAGATAAGAAGATACTTCAGCTTTATGTCTCTGCAGGCGACAGCGTAAAGGCTGGTGATCCCCTGTTTTCGTACGATGTTCAGGCGGTTGAACTGGCGCTGAGCAAGCTTGAGCTTGAATGCGAGCAGCTGGAAAAGAGTCTGAAGCTTCTTGCGGAGAATATTGCAAAATACGAAAAAAAGGTAGCAAATGCATCTGCGGCAAAAAAGCTTGAGTATGAGGTGCAGCTGCAGACATATCAGATAGAGGAGAAGGAGAAGTCTCTTGAGCTCAGGTCGAAGCAGGCAGAGATCGAGAGAACGACCGATATGCTCTCGAATTCTGATGTGGTTTCAAAGGTCACAGGTATTGTTCAGACCATCAACGAGGATACCGCAGGCGAGACCGATGAAAACGGAGATATAATCCCCTACATGACCATAATCGAAACAGGTGCGTACCGCATAAAGGGCACTGCCAGCGAGCTGGATATCTACAGCCTGCGCGAGGGCAGCCGTGTTATTATCCGTTCACGCGTCGATGATGCCACATGGACAGGCACTGTCGATTATATTGAGTGGGACAATCCGGAAAAGCAGCAGAATGACTACTACTATACCGACAGCGAAAACATGGCGAGCAAGTATCCCTTCTATGTTTCGCTCGACAATACAGACGGACTTATCATGGGTCAGCACGTATACATCGAGCCGTCAGGCGCCGATGGTACAGGGCTGCTGCTGCCTGAGTATTACATAAACGACATCGGCGGCGATGCATGGGTATGGGCTGCCAGCAAGCGTGACAGAATAGAGAAGCGCGAGGTCGTGCTGGGTGAATACAATGAAGAACTGTGGAGCTATGAAATTCTCGAGGGTCTCTCTCCGGAGGATTATATAGCATTCCCGGACGAGTCTCTCAGCGAGGGAATGGGCGTAATCTACAGTGATATGGTTATCGAAGAGGGCGGTACAGAAGATTTTTCTGACGGCTCCATGACGGACGATTCCATGATGTATGATGATACTGTGGAGGTACAGGGATGATCGTTGAACTCAATGGCATCTGCAAGAATTACACCAGAGGCAAGGAGCCTGTGCCGGTACTGCACGATATTGACCTTTCGATGCCGAAAGGGGATTACATTGCCATAATGGGTCCTTCCGGCTCGGGCAAGACAACGCTGATGAATATCATCGGCTATCTTGATGTGCCTACTTCCGGCAGCTACAGACTTGCAGGCAAGGATTACACCTCCGGTAGCGATGATGAGCTTGCCGGTGTGCGTAATAAGAATATAGGATTTGTTTTTCAGAATTTCTACCTTCTGCCGAAGCTTGATGCTCTTGATAACGTCGCTCTTCCGCTGCTTTACGCAGATGTGCCGCTCAAGGAGCGCCGCGAGCGCGCAAAGGCTGCACTGGAGAGAGTAGGTCTTGGAGACAGAATTCACTTTATGCCCAATCAGCTGTCCGGCGGTCAGTGTCAGCGTGTGGCAATAGCAAGAGCGATAGTTGGAAATCCCGAGCTTCTGCTTGCCGACGAGCCGACCGGTGCGCTCGATTCTGCATCGGGCAGACAGGTCATGGAGATATTCCGTGAGCTCAACGAAGCAGGCGTGTCGATCATTGTCATAACGCATGAGCAGGCGGTTGCCGACTGCGCAAACAGAATTTACCGCATATTTGACGGTCGTATTGTGTCTGAAGAGGTCGGAACCGGCGGCCTGCTGAAGATGCTTCCCGAAGCTGAAATTGCAGCAGAGGCGGATATTCCTGCAATTACTGCACTGCCTGAGCTCGAAAATGAAGCGGCTGTGACTGTCGGTGAGAGCGATGCTACGGCTGAAGAGCCTGCAGATACGGGCGAGGTTGTTCCGATAGTTGAAATTCCGGCGGCAGAGCCTGAGACAAGCGCTGAAGCAAAAGGAGGTCGGGAATGATGAATAACCGTACAGTTAAACGGATAGCTGCATTCCTGCTTTGCCTCTCCGTTACAGCCGGTCTGCTCTGTCTTCCGGGCTGCGGAGGCAAGGTCAATACCTACAGTGTTTCCGATATTGCATACATCGACAGCTGGGTGGACTCCTCTGAGACCTACGGCGAGGTAAAGACCCGCAATATGCAGAATGTCTACGCTTCTGAATCAATAGAGGTGCTTGATATATTCGTCACCGAAGGTCAGGAGGTCAAAAAGGGCGACAAGCTTATGGCTTATGACACCACCCTGACCGACATCGAACTCGAAAAGAAGGAACTTGAGGTGCTCGAGCTTGAGCTTCAGCTCAAGTATGCAGAAGACGAGCTGAGAACAGTCAATTCCTACAAGCCGATGGTTATAACCACCGTTATCCCGCCCGAGTCAGGCACAGTCGGAACACAGGTTACCGGCTATGCAAAGCTTTCGGGCAGCGGTACTGAAGAGGAGCCTTATATCTTCGTTGTTGAAGACGGAAATATCCCCTGCGGAAACGCTTTTATCGAGAGTATCTGTCCTCCCGGTACAGAAGCTTCATGGGTTGTTTATCAGAAGCGTGCCGGCAATATGTCAAACGGCATTATTACCGAATACTGGGGCTTCTGCTATACCAATGCCATCTCCGGTATCACAATGAAGGAATTTGATGCCTTTGATTTCTGCCAGAATGAGCCGACAGAGCCCTATGAGGAGATCGAGATGAACAGCGGTCTCACAGCAGGCGAAATAAGCCAGATGCGCGCGGCGGCAAAGGAAAGAATAGAAGAAGCAAAATATAAATACCGCATGGCAGAAATCGAATATCAGCAGATGAAGCTGGAGATAGACAGCGGTGTTGTTACAGCACAGCTTGATGCTGTTGTTGTTGAGGTCAATGATATTGAAACAGCAATGGAGACCGGCGAGCCGCTGATAAAGCTTTCGGCAAACGGTGGATATATCGTTGAGGGAACACTCAGCGAGCTGGAGCTCGGAACTGTCAATGTCGGACAGACAGTCAAGGTAATGTCATGGGAGAGCTACACAGAGTATGAGGCGGAGATAACATCTATCTCAACTGTGCCTGCCATGCAGAACGGCTGGACAAACGGAAACAGCAACGTATCCTATTATCCGTTCACTGTCTACATCGACGGCAGCGCGAATCTCAAGGAGAATGAATATGTTTCGGTGACCTACAGCTCAAAGGGCGATTCCGGAGACTGCTTCTACCTTGAGCGTCCGTTTATTCTCAGCGAGAACGGAAAGAATTATGCCTTTGTTCAGAATGAAAACGGCAGACTCGAAAAGCGCGAGATAGAGACCGGAGAGATACTCTGGGGCTCTTACATGAGAATTACCGGCGGACTTACAGTCGATGACCGCATTGCATTCCCCTATGACAAGAATGCAAAGGACGGCGCGTCAACGGTGGAAGCCGGTCTCGAAGAGCTTTATTCTTACTAAGGGAGGAAACTGACTATGCTTGAAAATCTACGTTTCGCCATAGACAGCGTAAAGGGTCATAAGCTTCGCTCCCTGCTGACAATGCTGGGCATAATAATCGGCATTGCTTCGATAATTACAATAGTTTCCACAATAAAGGGCACCAACGAGCAGATAAAGCAGAACCTTATCGGCTCGGGTACAAATACTGTGGTGATAAGACTCAATGAGAGCGATTATCCCTTTGACAGCGCATATCAGCCCAATCCCGAAGGCGTTATTGCCATCAATGAGGAAGACCTTCTTGCAATAGAAGACCTGAGAGGCGTTGAGAAGGCAAGCGTTTTCCACAGCAGAGAATGGTGTGAGAATGTTTATTACAAAAACACAGCATTTAACGGCAGAATGTACGGTGTTGATGAGAATTATCTCAGCGTATATTCATATGTCGTAAGCCGCGGAAGAGGTTTTGTTGATGCCGATTTCACTGAAACCAGACGTGTTGTCATTATTGATTCGCAGGTTGCCGAAACTCTTTTCTCACAGGTTGACCCGATAGGTCAGACCATCGAGATAGCCCGTGAGCCTTTCACGGTTATCGGTGTTGTGTCGCGCTCAAGCGAGTTCAGTCCGGTTATAACCTCACTCAACGACTATTATATGTACACAGACACATCGGGCGGTGCGATATACGTTCCCGACAGAATATGGGGTCTTATCTGCAAGTTCGATGAGCCGCAGAGTGTTGCGATACGTGCTGCAAGCACCGATGCAATGACAACAGCCGGTCAGAAGGTTGCCGATTATCTCAACGAGAACAATCTCGGAAATACCGGCAGCCGCGAGCTTTCCTACAAGAGTGAGGATCTGCTTGAACAGGCTCAGCAGCTGCAGAGCATGAGCAATGCGACAAACCGCCAGCTTATCTGGATTGCCAGCATTTCACTGCTGGTAGGCGGTATAGGCGTTATGAACATCATGCTCGTAACTGTTACCGAGAGAACCAGCGAAATAGGTCTCAAGAAGGCTATCGGAGCTAAAAAGAGCCGCATACTGCGCCAGTTCCTGACCGAAGCAGCTGTAATTACCTGCATCGGCGGTGTGGCAGGTGTTCTTGCCGGTATAATCATGGCTCTGATTATATCCCAGTTCATGAGCGTACCGGTTGCAATAAGCGTGCCGTACAGCCTTATTGCGGTGCTCTTCTCAACCGTAATCGGTGTTGCATTCGGTCTTTTCCCTGCGATAAAGGCGGCAAACCTCAACCCGATAGAGGCACTGCGCAGAGAGTGATCAGAAGTGAACAAATAATAACAGAATAAAAACAGACCGCCCGACAGAATAATTCTGCCGGTCGGTCTGTTTTTATGTGGCGATTATAAGAGTCAGCCTGCGCTGTGAACACCCGCTCAGCGGCGAACAGGCTCGCTGCCGAGTGCGGCATTCTTCTTTTTCCAGTTGGCCCTGTATGAAGCCGATGAGCGCCCCTTCGGAAAATCATAAGCTGCCCACTTTTCAAAGAATACCTTCTCTGCTTCACGTGCGTGCAGACTTGCGCGGTGCAGGCGGTTGGCATCGGCGCCGCGTGTCATGGCGATAAATTCAGCCTCTATGGTATCCCTCTCTGCGTAATACTCATCAGGCAGAACGTGTCCGATAAGCCGGCGGCGGAATTTTTCGGCTTCCAACCAGTATTCGCAGCAGGTCTCGTCGCCTGTGTTGTATACAGCAGGCAGAACAGTATCGCCGAAAGCAAAGGGCTTGAACATGGACACACAGGGCATGGAGGTGCCGGTTGCCCATATAATCATATCACCTTCTGCAGGCAGCTCGACAGCAAGCGACTGTGTGGTGTGGTCGCCTACCATGCCGCCGTAGTGCATACATGGGCTGCCTACGCTTGCGCGGCAAAGTGGGGCTTTCTCGTTCTCGTGCCGGCGCAGGGTGCTCATCATTCCTGCAATATCCTCAGCGGCGGAAACACCCTCACAGCACATATCGCTGCGCTGCACCGACTGTGCAAAGTGGGTGTACAGCCTGTCGGTGTGCTTTTTGGCGAAATTACACTTTCTTCCGCTGTAGACATCTCCTTCTCTGCCGATGGACAGACGGTTGGAGATAGCTCCGGTGGTGACCTTCTTGTATACCCATTTCTTTCCGGCTGTCTCGAGAATATAAACAGCATTTCTGTCCATGACAAGGAATGCATTGTCGTAGAAGAAGCTGTGGTCGTAGCCGCAGTTTCCGCCCTGTCCGTATTTCTCGAGCAGGTCTATAAGGCAACTGACGGCGCACAGTGCGCTTTCGCTGCGTTCAAGCGCCAGACGAAGCATATCCATGCCGGTCAGACCGCTTTTCGGATATCCGCCTTTGGTGAAAACAGCTTCGTTGCCGATGCAGACGCCGCACTCATTGACGCCCATTTCACCTCCCCACAGCCACGACGGGCGTGAGAGAATATGGGCTCTCGTCTCGCTTACCTGTTCCACCTCGATGTAGGTGGTCTTTACTCTGGATTCATCATGTTTTGCGGCAGGATAAAACTCTATTACCTGAGGTTCGTTCGGGCTGCGGTCGCTGTTTTTGGCAAACAGTGCCCCGTTTTCAGTTATTTTTCCTATGGTATCGCACATGACAGGTTCCTCTTTTCTTTATTTGAAATAACAGCAGAATTTGCTTGTGCAAACCGCCCCGGAATGCACAAAAACTCCGGGGCGGTTGTTCATTTAAGAATCAATTATGGACAGTCAGCTGCTATCAGCCGGTCAGGGTGTTGGTTACGGTGAGTATGCAGGCGATTATGCCCATGATGATACCGCCGATGTAGGGATTCTTTGTCTTTCTGTAGATAACGTGGCTGATGAGAGCCGAAAGCGGCAGAATGAGAACGATGGGGAAAAGCCATATTCCCATGATGCCGGTGATGGGATCGAGTACCATGAAGCCGGTGGTGAAGAACTTGATGTACTGTGCCATTATCATGATCTGCGGTCCGAGGAAGACGAAGAACATCTGCCAGATTACGCTGCCCCATGTGCCCTTGCCGCGCTGGGTGTAGTTGTAGCAGTTGCCTGCAACGCTTGTGATAATGTAATATACAAGCCAGAAGGGGACAAACAGCAGGATTGCCGGGAGATTATCTGCGCTGAACGCACGGATAGTGGCGAAGCACCACAGACGGTAGTCGGTGAGGAAGAGGTAGTCGGAGATGAATACCAGAGCGAATGCTGCACCGATTACGGTGAGAGAAAGAAGAATGGTCTTGAACATCTTCTTTGCACCGATCTTTACGCCGCGCTCCACCTTGTCGATGGGGTTCTTCTTGCGTCCGGCAGCAATCTGTGCCAGTGTGAACAATCCGCAAAGTACGCACCACAGACCGATGATGCGGGAGGCACCCTGATTCCATATATCAGACTGCCATACCATGTAGCCTACAATAAAGGCAATGAAATATGCGAGAATGCTGAACAGAGCAGCCCATATCTGACGGCTGAAGTAACGGCGCTTTGCCTTTCCTTCAAGTGCCGGCCAGGGCATTACCTCTGTTTCAGCCTTGAGGTCGCTGAAGCAGGAGGTGTCAAGCAGAGCCAGTGCTGCGAAGAGTACGAACATGAAGAAGCCGACAACGCCGATTGCGTTGAATGCAGCCTTCCACTGCCATATCTGATTGTTTGCGGCAAGCTTGACAGGTGCGTCGAGAGCCGTGTCGAAGAACTCAACACTGAAGGATACGACGCTCGCCGAGAAGTGAGCCCACGGATGAGAAATAGGCGGATTGTAGATTGCTCTGACAGCCTGTTCGCCGTCTACTTCCTCAGTGTAGAATTCACCGGCATTGCGCTTCTCAAGCTCTGCGGGGTCCTTGCCGAAGTTGAGGAAGGACTGAGCAGTTGCCTGATTGATGTATTCTCTCGGAGGATTTCCGTCAACACGGTGGAAGAATTCATCGTACTGACAGGCAACGATTGCGGCATCGCGCGAGCCGAACATATTGTAGAATTCGCCGTTTTCATCATAATAAACAGCGTCATTGGAAACAAGCAGAGCGGCTGCGATGAGACCGTCAGCGTCCTGCAGCACAGCCTCGCGGCTGGCGAGCGCGCCGTTGGAATGTCCTGTAACACCTATGCGTGTGATGTCAACATAGGGCAGGGTTGATACGTATTTTACTGCGTCATACAGACCGTTTGCGTTGTTTTCGTCGTCCCACCAGGTGTTGGAGGCAATTGCCTCGGAATCACCGTGACCGTACATGCTTATAGCCATGACAACGTAGCCGCGGCGGGCGTATTCAACGTAGTTGAGGTCCTGCATTTCCCTGTTGTTGTACCAGCCGTGACTGACAACAATTGCAGGTGCTTTTGCTTCAGCAGTAGCAGTTTTCGGCACAAGCAGCAGAGCATCGAGCTCATGACCGCTTTCGGTAACAAAGGTCATGTCGTGATATTCCACTGAGCCGAAGTTTGTCTGGAACACTGCCGCACCGACAGAGCTCAGCAGACATAGGATAAGCGAGATACATACTAAGATTTTTGCTTTGTTTTTCACAGTGATTCACTCCTTTCGTCTTAATTATATCGTACATAAATAAAAAGTCAAATGATTTTTTTTTGTATTTTTTGCGCATAGAATAGAGATGCGCCCAAAAGATGATATGTTTACGAATAATTCGGAATGCAGGGCATTTTTTATCCGTATGCGAGGGAAAATTTTGTGTTAATTATGTAATATATCTGTCGCGTATTACATATTGTATAGCAAAGGGGCGAGCGATATGATATGTTTTCTGCCGCAGTGATAGCGGTTGGAAAATATCACGCCGCGTTATCTTCGTAAAAATGGTAAAACTGCATAATTATAGAAAAACGTAAAAATGGGGGCTTGACATCTGCTGCCTGAAGGACTATAATTACTCATGGATTAGCCGAGGCTAACCGCTATTTTTTGACCATCCGGTTAGCCTGCACTAATCGAACGGCATAAATACCGGCATTCAGCATGAGTTCAGTGAAAAAAGGTGATTGTTATGACTTTGAGAGAAGCTGCAGAGGGCAAGGAATATATCATTCAGCAGATCAATACCGACGACGAGGAACTCAATTCGTTTCTCTTCTCTCTTGGCTGCTACAGCGGTGAGCCTATTACAGTTGTATCGCATCTCAAGGGCGGCTGCATAGTGTCCATTAAGGACGGCAGATACAATATCGACAAGCAGCTTGCACAGGCTATTATCGTATAGTTTACGTTTTCAATGAAGCTGAGTAATCGCAATTTCAGATTAAAAGACGGTCAATGCATCGTTTTTTATTTGCACATCAGTTAGCATAAACTAACCTTGTGGGTTCATCAGGGTTGTTGATTTACAGATCAGAATTGTCTGAGGAGGAAATAAAAATGAGAATCGCTTTGGCGGGTAACCCTAATTCCGGTAAAACGACCATGTACAACGCTCTGACCGGCCGCAATGAAAAGGTCGGCAACTGGGCAGGCGTTACAGTTGACAAGAAGGAAGCACCTATCAAAAAGGCGTACACCGGAGATGTACAGCTTATTGCTGTTGACCTTCCCGGCGCTTACTCCATGTCTCCTTTTACAAGCGAGGAGAGCGTGACAAGCACCTACGTAAAAAATGAGAATCCCGACGCTATAATCAATATTGTTGACGCAACCAATCTCTCACGCAGTCTTTTCTTTACAACTCAGCTTCTCGAGCTTGGTATTCCTATGGTAGTTGCTCTCAATAAGAGCGATATCAACGAAAAGAAAGAGACCGAGATTGATGCCGAAGCACTCTCTGAGAAGCTTGGCTGTCAGGTTATCGAGACAGTGTCCACTTCATCTGAAGGTCTTGCCGCAGTTGTAAAGGCAGCAGCAGCGATTGTAGGTACAGAGCAGAAGGCTCCCTATGTTCAGGCTGATATTGATATGAGTGACAAGAAGGCTGTTGAGGCTGCAGATCGCAAGCGCTTTGAGTTCGTAAACGGCATTGTCGCAGCGGTTGAGACCCGCAAGGTGCTCACAAAGGACAGAAACATCAACGACAAGATCGATGCGGTTCTCACCAATAAATGGCTTGGCATTCCGATTTTTGCGCTGGTTATGTACCTTGTTTTCCAGATTTCCCAGGTTTGGGTCGGAACACCTGTCGCTGACCTGCTTGTTGGTCTGCTGGAGTCTTTCCAGAGCTGGGTGGGCGGTCTGCTGGAGAATGCCAATCCGCTTCTTCAGGCGCTGCTGGTTGACGGCGTTATCGGCGGTGTAATCGCGGTTATCGGATTCCTTCCGCTGGTTATGATAATGTACTTCCTCATTGCAATCCTCGAGGATTGTGGCTACATGGCACGTGTTGCTGTTGTTCTTGACCCGATTTTCAAGAGAGTCGGACTCTCCGGCAAGTCTGTCATTCCGTTTGTTATCACTGTCGGCTGTGCTGTCCCCGGTATCATGGCAAGCCGTACTATCCGCAATGAGCGTGAGCGCAGAGCAACAGCAATGCTCGCTCCTTTCATGCCCTGCGGTGCAAAGATTCCTGTTATCGCACTTTTTGCCGGCGCATTCTTTGACAATGCAGGCTGGGTCAGTCTTGTCATGTACCTGACCGGCATTATCCTCATCTTCGTCGGCGCTCTGCTGGTAAATAAGATTACCGGTCCCAAGGCTAAGAAATCCTTCTTTATCATTGAGCTTCCCGATTACAAGGCACCGTCGATCTGGAGAGCATTCAAGTCGATGTGCAGCCGCGGCTGGGCATACATAGTCAAGGCGGCGACCATTATTCTCCTCTGTAACACCGCTGTTCAGATAATGCAGACCTTCAACTGGAAGTTCCAGATTGCAGAGACCGCAGATACTTCTATTCTTGCTTCCATCGCAGGTCCTTTTGCTTACCTGCTCGTTCCCATCGTCGGCGTTCTCAGCTGGCAGCTGGCAGCAGCAGCTGTTACCGGATTCATCGCAAAGGAAAACGTTGTCGGTACACTTGCAGTCTGCTTTGTCGGACTTGAGAATCTTATCGACACCGAGGAGCTCGCACTCATGGAGGGCGCAGGCTCTGAAGCTGCAGGAATCATGGCTATCACCAAGATTGCGGCTCTTGCATACCTTATGTTCAACCTTTACACACCTCCCTGCTTTGCAGCCATCGGCGCGATGAACGCTGAGATGAAGAGTGCAAAGTGGCTCTGGGGCGGCATTGGTCTCCAGTTCGCTGTAGGCTACACCATTTCCTATCTGGTTTATACAATCGGTACTCTTATTACTGACCCGGCAGCTCTTGGCGTCGGTGCAGCAATTGCCGGCGGTGCAGCGGTTGCAGTAATGGCTGGAATCATCATTTTCCTTATCAGAAGAACTGAGAAGAAGCTGAGTGCTGAATCAGCGCTCAGAAAGTAACATGAAAACAAATATTATTATGGAAAATATTATTATAATATTAATACTTATTTTAATTGTCGGCGGCGCAGTGCTTTATCTCAGACGTGCAAAGAAGCGCGGAGAGACCTGCATAGGCTGCCCGTATGCAAAACAGTGCAGCGGCAAATGTGGCGGAAATTGCGGCGGCAATGAGAATTAACAATTGAATTACGACCGGAGTACAGTTCCTTAAGCGGGATTGTACTCCGGTCTTTTTTGCAAAGCGCGGTCGGCTTCGGTTGACACCTGCGGCATGAGTTGATATAATAATTATAATGAACGTGTTCATAAAAGGGGTGAGATGATGCCCAGAATAATAGAAAATGTGCGTGAACAGCTTCTTGCTGAGACAAAACGGCAGATAGCGGAAAATGGCTATGCAAAGACCACTGTGCGCTCTGTCGCGGCTGCCTGCGGGCTGGGAGTAGGTACGGTTTACAACTACTTCAGTTCCAAGGAAATGCTGATAGGCACATTTATGCTCGAGGACTGGCAGGAGTGTGTCTCACAAATGAAAAGCTGTTCCAGTGAGAAAAACGAGGAATTCCTCGGGAATATCTGCCGAGCTCTCAGAGGCTTTATCAGCGGACATCAGAAGCTCTTTTCGGATAGTGATGCAATCAAGGTTTTCATGACGGTTTTTACCGAGCGGCATCATATGCTGCGTGAGCAGATGGCTCAGGTGATCGCTCCGCTGTGCGAGCGGGCATCGCATGAAAACAAGTCGTTTCTTGCTGACTTTATCGCAGAATCGATATTAACATGGACTGCTGCAGGGAAGCCGGACAGCGATATAATTCCGGTTCTCTGCTTGTTATTGAAATAATTTTGTTAAAAGGAGTATGCAGCTATGAGCAGTTTTGAAAATCTTCGTATCGTAGACAATTTCTATCAGACCTCGCTTTTCTTCCCGATGCCAACAGTCATCATCAGCACCCTCTGCGAGGACGGCAGTACAAACCTGGGACCCTATTCTCTGGTTCAGCCTTACTATGTAGCAGGCAAGGATTATTATGCCATGCTGCTCTGCTGCCGCAATTCTTCCAACACTGCGCAGAACATACTGCGCACCGGCAAGTGTGCCCTTAATTTTATTGACGACAAGCCCGGCACCTTCAAAGAGGCTGTCAAGCTTTCATGGCCGGGAGACAAGCCCTCCGAGAAGATGCCCAAGTGTAAGTTCAAGCTGGAGAACAGCCTGATTCAGGAGGAGAATCCTGAGGATATCCGCCCCATGGTGCTGACCGATGCCATTGAGGTTATCGAGTGTACCTGGATGCGTGAGCTTGACGGTGCTGATGCTGATCTTCCCGGTGAGCTCAACGGTTATGAGCCGCCCTATCACGATTTCAACGGTATAACCAGCAAATTGGGCGCACACTTCATTCTGCGCGTTGATAAGATACTGATGAAGAAAAAGTACCGTGATGCCATCATAAACGGCGTAAAGGCAAAGGATTTCCCGGCTCTTCCGGTTGACTACGGTTACCGTGACAGCAAGAACTTCTGGTTCCATCGCAAGACAAAAATGAGAGCAGAGCTGCTTCAGATGCGTCAGGCTTCGCTTGAGTCTGTACGTTATGCCGCAGACCGTGCTGACGATAAGGTCAAGTTCACCGATGAGGCACTCAAGACCGTTCTTGCAGTGCCCCGCGTATTCCTGCCGCTGGTGCTCAAGGGCTGTGTCGACTGGGCAAAGGAGAACAATGTCGAGCTCATCACAGAGGAGCATATGAAGATAATCAACGACAAGCGCGCAAAGGAAAAGGGCAAGAAATAAGCTGTGCGTGAAATGCTGACCAAGGAGGAGAATCATAATGAAGGATTTTTCTGTAGCGATGGCACTGGTTGATTTTATTCCTGTAATAATGTTTGCCGCAGCAGCAGTAATACTGCAGCGTGACCTCTACAGCAAGATGTGCAAGGGTGTGTTTGCTCTGTTTGCCGCGGGAACGATAAATGTTACCTGCGCCGGAGCACTCAAGGCACTTTACAAGCTGCTCTATGCTGCCGGTGTGTGCGATTTTGAAGCACTCAGCGAAATGTTCTTCCCGGTACAGTCAATAGGACTTCTGCTTTCCGGTCTGGGTGTTATTGCCATGCTCTGCAGCAGAAAGCATAAAAACGCAGCAATGGCTGCCGTGCCGCCGGTATTTGCCGGTACATTCGTGTTTGTCGGGCTTATGGTTGCCGGTCTTGGCATGATGAATACCGGACTGTGTATACTTGCCGCAAAGCTTAAGAAGCCCGGCGTAATTACCCTCTTTGTGCTGTCCTTTGTATGCTCGATGTGCATGGGCTATCTCTCATCGCAGGATTTTGCTCAGGCATCGATGAACTGGATAGCTGAGGGTGTAAATATTGTAGGACAGGGCTCTCTTCTGGCAGGTGCGCTGATACTTCACAGAAAAGGTCTCGCAAAGCTCGCGCTTAACAGCTCAGAGGAGCAGTGAATTTTCTTAAAAGTTGAAAGAAGAGTTGATACATGATTCAGACGTGATGTCGGTGCGGTATCTGCGCCGGTCAAACAGGAGTTTCTGTGCCTGGCTTTTACATGACCCTGTTGTCTGGATTGGTATAAGAGGCATTTCCTTCGGGAGATGCCTCTTTTTTGGAAATACCTGAAGAGTATTGACAAATCAGTGCATCAGGTTTAGAATAATCATACTGCACAGGCTGCGGTCTATAAAAAATGAAACGCATTATGCTATTGATTTCGTATGATTCAAGGGGCATGGTGCGTCTTTTTTTGCGCTGTGTCCGCTTGGATACGGCGCTTTTTTTTATTGCAGCCTGTGCGGGGTCGGAACCGCGTAGAGTTTTCCGACAGCGACACGGAACGGCTGAATATTCCGCGGGAGGGCTGCCATCAGCCGGAAAATTCATATTTCATATTTTATAAATCAGGAGGAAATTGCAATGAAGATGATTTACAGAAGTCTTGAGTGTGAAGTGAAGGTACGTTCCGGTCTTAAGGTCGAAATAGGTGAGCTGTGCGCAGATGCAGTGAATTATGCCGTGTGCAGGCTGTTTGTGAGAAGCAGCGGGCTGTGCCGCGAATATGTCAGAGAGAGCTATTGTATGCGCATAGCAAACGGAAAGGGCAAAAAGAGCCGCCGACACCGCAGCGTTCTTCCGGCATTCCTTGCCGAAATGGAGGGAGAACTGCTGCAGATTGATTTTACTGTCGACAGCACAGGTGTGACGGTACAGGGCATATTACCTGTAAAATGCAGCACAGATTAAGAAGCTTAATAAAATCTTAAAGGTTTCGGGGGTTTGTTCTTAATGATATTCATGGTATCATATCATCGGAGGCTGATGATACATGTATAACATCCTTGTCTGCGACGATGATCGCGATATCGTCGCTGCACTTAAAATCTATCTTACCGCGGAGGGCTACCGTGTGCGCGAGGCATACAGCGGCGACGAAGCTGTTGAGCTGGTGCGCGGCGGTGACGTACAGCTTGTGCTGATGGACATCATGATGCCCGGCACAGATGGCATCACAGCAACAGCGCGTATACGCGAGATGAGCAATATTCCGGTCATAATGCTGACGGCAAAGAGCGAGGATACCGACAAGGTGCTCGGATTGAATGTCGGCGCAGATGATTACGTTACCAAACCGTTCAATCCGGTCGAAGTGATGGCGAGGGTGAGGTCTCACCTGCGCAGATACATCACGCTTGGCGGCGCGGCCGCAAAAGCATCTGATGACGGCAGTGTCACAATCGGCGGAATAACACTCAGCGATGCCGAAAAGTCGGTCACACTCGACGGCGAGCCAGTCAGTCTGACTCCCATAGAATACAGCATTCTCAGATTGCTTATGAGCCGCCCGGGACAGGTGTTTTCGTCGAAGGAGATATACAGCCGCGTGTGGCATGATGAGGCTTATGGCTCAGAGAATACTGTTTCAGTGCATATACGGCATCTGCGCGAGAAGCTTGAGATAGACCCGGCGGAGCCACGCTACCTCAAGGTGGTGTGGGGACAGGGCTATAAAATGGAGAAAATGTGACAGTGTAAAACCGAAAGGATGAGACACAATGAACAAACTGAGAGCAAAAATCAGCTATAAGGTAATCGTCGTTGCAGTGCTGATTATAAGCCTGATAACCGGAGCGCTCAGCTTTGCCGGCTTTGGCTGGATGGCGAGCGAGGATTATTATAAATTTGAGGGCTCGATAGTACCTGATAAACTCAGTCTGAAACTGGAAGAAGTGCCTTTTGAACTGACGTGGAAACCTTATTACGAGACACTGTTTGCCGGTCAGAATCTCAGCTATTATCTTGATATCGAGGTAATGTCTGAAGATACAGAGGTGAACGAGGAGCTTCTGCTGACAACTGTCGAGCTTGATGACGGGCGTACAGTTTCGGTCAGCGAATCCCCGTTTCTTCACGAGGCAGACCAAAGTGAAGAAGGTTTCTTTCTCAGAAATATATCGATTTCCATGACCGACGAGAAGGGCGAAAAGATATATGAAAACAATCCGGCAGAGCGTGACACATCGAAAGAAACCTATATTTTCATAGGTGTTGACAGCCAGGGTGAGCTGTGTTACGGCTGGTCGATGTATGACGATGAGTTTACAGCTGAATGTTTCGAATATCATTATATTGGCTATGAAGAGCTGACCGAATATGCAATTATGAATTGTCAGAGGCTGTTTGAGCCGGTCTTCCAGTATGCTGATGAATGGCGCATGACTTCGGGCAGTGATGTTACCTCTTACAGTGATGTGCTTCCGTACGTTGGAGAAGTGCACGATGTCGGAGATCTGTACGGCAATGCGGCTTATCTCATAATGGAAAAGAACGGCGATGATTACGCGGCAATTGCGGAGGATGTGCTTGCCGATTATGCATGGAAAATACTGCGTTCCGATTATTACAATTACGGCTACGATGAGAGCCTTGGCAGTTATTTTGTGACTGAACGCAGCGAGGAAGTAATAGAGCCTGCGGCAGTTATCAGATGCAATGCCTCACTGCGCGGCGATGAAAACCTCAGCGAGGAGATGGATTTCTACCGCGGTCTGTATACGGTATTATATCCGCTCAGATCCAGCGTGATTGTGCTGGGTGTGCTGTCGGTCATAGCCTGCATTGTGTGCTTTATACTGATGTTCTGCTATGCCGGCTGGAGAACGGACAGCGACAGACCGCAGCGCAGATGGATCGATAAGATACCGCTTGAAATATTCAGCGCTGCAGCGCTGGCACTTGCCGTGCTGATAGTGCTGTGCTTTGAGGAACTTACAGGCTATGGCGATGCAGATATGATTATCGGAATACCGCTTGCAGGTGCAGCTTTCGTCTCACTGGCGCTTGTTTTTATGATGAGTATTGTCCGCCGTATAAAGACACGCACCCTCTTCAGAAACACAGTCTGTGTATACGCTTTCCGTCTTCTCAAAAAGATAATTGCCGCCCTGCCGTCGATCTGGGTGGTGGTTATTGCCGGCGTGATTTACGGATTTATCTCCATCTTATGTATTGCTTCGATGAATGAAGCTGCGATAATTTTCTGGGCTCTGCTTTCGCTCTGCATTTTTGCAGCCGTGTGCATTTTTGATTTCCAGCTTGAGTCCATAATTAAGATAACAGAGAAAATATCGCATGGTGATGCCGATTGCAAGGTTGATACAGGCAAGCTTGTCCTGCCGCTGAAAAAACACGGCGAGAATATCAACAGCATTGGCGATTCGGTTCGCAATGCTGTTGAGGAGCGGCTTCGCAGCGAGCGAATGAAGACCGATCTTATAGCAAATGTGTCTCACGATATAAAAACACCGCTAACATCTGTCATCAATTATATTGACCTTCTCAGACACACAGACATCACCGACCCGACTGCGCTTGAATACATTGATGTCCTTGAGCGGCAGTCAATCAGACTCAAGAGACTTGTTCAGGATATCGTGGATGCATCAAAGGCATCGAGCGGCTGCATATCGGCTCAGCTTGAAGCGGTCGATCTGCGTGAGCTGCTCGATCAGGCTATCGCAGAGTATTCTGATAGGATGGCTGCAAACAGTATCGTTCCGGTAATATCGGTGAACGAGGACTGCAGCGGTGTTATGGCTGACGGCAGGCTGTTGTGGAGAGTATTCGACAATCTGCTTTCGAATATCTGCAAATATTCGCAGCCGGGTACAAGAGCCTATATCAAAGCAGCTCCAAACGGAGAAAACATTGAGATCGTTTTCATGAACATTTCTTCAGAGGCGCTCGATATTCCGGCAGAAACACTGATGGAACGCTTTGTCAGAGGTGACCGTTCACGACACACCGACGGAAGCGGTCTGGGTCTTTCCATCGCGCAGAGCCTTGTTGAACTGCAGGGTGGTTTGCTCAGACTTTCGATAGAGGGCGATATGTTCCGTGCAGTGGTGGTACTGCCGGCCTGCAGAGTTGCTGAAAACACGGCTGCAGCAATATGCGACGAAGATGCGATTGAGCGTGAAACCGTTATCACTGCAGAAAACGGTGAAACACAGGCTCAGTGTGAGCGTGAACCCCTTCCTGAAGACGGCTGGCTGGAGCTTCCGTCGCTGGAAAGTGGTGAAAATGACCTCTGAAGAGATTAAAAACTGCTGATGTGTAAAAATGTTACTGTAAAATTTTTACACATCGCAAAAAATGCCGCACTACCACATGTAGCGTAAAAACCGCTGTTTATTGTGGGAATTGCATAAAAAGGCATCTGCGCACATTTTTGCGCGGATGCCTTTTTTAGTTTAATTTTTTATATCAATTATATAAATACTTGAGAAAATAGGAAAAATATGATATAATTCTCGATGAAAATCACAATAACAGGTGATTTTTTTGTGATGAATCACAAAGGGGGTTAACATAATGAAGAAAAACCTTGAAGGTTCAGGCGGTTTTTCTGCAAAGAAACTTGTTATCTCGGCAACATCAATAGTGCTGGTGTTTGCTATCGTGATGACACTGTTTACCGGTGTCGTCCCCGGGGTACGTGGTCTTGTTGCAGAAGCCTCTGATGACGGCTTGCTCACATCGGTAAGCGGGAAGAAGTACATTCCCGATACCTACGAGCCTGTCAACGTTCCGGCTGGTACATATACCATGTCGGAGTCAGAGTACCAGAAATACCTGAACGGACAGACAGCGCAGCCGCAGAAAAGCTCTGACGGTATTGCCGCATTTGATTTCCATATCTTTGCGGAAAATTTCGCCAGCGGCGCTCACACCTGCGGTAATATTGCCGTAGAGAATCTCGGCGCACCTGTTCTGGGTAACACAGGTGTACCTGAGTTCGGCTCGCGTCAGAACCACAACACATCATCAGTAAAGCTCAGCTATGTCGGTAATACCACTGGCTGGAGCCCTTCTGCTGTTGCTGATATCTTTGTGTTCGGCGAGGAGAATACTGTAGATGCATCTGCTGGTCAGGTTCATCTGAATTCCAATGGCAAGCGGTTTATGCTTGGTAACGGTCCGGCTCTTGCTGACAAGGTCTACCTTGATGACGAGACCGACAACGAGCCGTTTATCGACATCACTGAAGAGCTTGCAGAGGCTGAGGACTACCAGCGTTACCTTATCTGGATGGCTCAGAGTGCAAGAAAGAACCATAACACAGGTACCAACAATTCTGATACCGGATTCGGCGGTACCTTCACTCACTCTTCTGATAACGGTGACGTGACCATCAGACGCCTTAACTACATGGAGGCTTCTGAAGGTGCTTGGGGCTGGTTCGGTACCACTCTTGACTTCAGCAAGTATGAAGAGGACACCATAATCGTTGACCTCGGTTCATACTTTGTAGAAGCCGGCTGGGAAGGCTGGGGCTGGAATATGCAGTGGAAGGACGCACACTGGGACAGCTATGCCAAGCAGCTTATCGCCGGCAACATCACCCTTAAGGGCACAACCGGCAAGAGAATCATCTTCAACGTTGAGACCACAGGCATGGATACCATCACCTTCAGCGGTATCAATATGTCTGCTGACAATCTCAGCAACAGCGAAGATTCCGTCAAGTCTGACAACAATATTCTCTGGAACTTCTATGAGTATGAGAACACCGACAGAACAGGTGTTCCCAAGTCCAGTGATTCTACAATCAGACTGTCCGGTACATGGATCGGTACCGTTCTTGCTCCTGATGCAACTGTCAACTGCGGCGCAGGCCTCAACGGCAGTATCATCGCAAAGAATGTAACCACCTCTGCCGAGACCCATAAGTCCGACTACACCGGTGAGAAGGTCACCAAGAGTGACACCACCGATATCGAAGTCACCAAGAAGTGGGAAGACAATCCCGATACCCGTCCGACTGCTATCAGCGTAAAGCTTCTGCAGAACGGCAAGGTTATCCAGACTGTCCAGCTTACAAAGGATAATCAGGTCGGCGACGACCAGTATACATGGAGCTACACCTTCAGCGATCTCCCCGTAACTGACGCAAGAGGTGTATCCTATCGCTATACCATTGAAGAGGTTGTTCCTCACGGCTACAAGGGTACTGTATTCAATAATACAATTATAAATGCAGCAGAGGGCGGCAAGAAGGAAGAAGCTCCGAAGCCTCAGGACGGTCAGATCACCGTGAACAAGAAGGACACCAGCGGCAATCTGCTTGCAGGTGCTCAGTTCCAGCTGACCATCGACAATGGTTCCAGCCTTGCAGGCGCACAGGGTGAGAATGTTGACGACTTTGTCGCAACCGACAAGATTGTCACATGGACCACCCGCGAGCAGGCTGCAGTCATCAAGAACCTGCCTCATGGTACTTATACCGTAACCGAGCTCAAGGCTCCTGCCGGCTATATCGGCAGCTTCAGCCAGCAGGTCAAGATCGAGCCGAAGGCTAAAGAGCATACTCTCAATGTAACCAACGAACAGACCAAGGTTACAATTGCAAAGCTCGAGAGCGTTTACGGAGATAATCTCCCCGGCGCAGTTCTTACACTTACATCTGACTACGGTGCTGATCTCAGCCAGCTTGGCATCAGCGGCGGCACTAATGTCAGCCAGACCAGCGATGCGATCACATGGACTACCGGTAATTCTCCGGTGGTCATCACAGGCATGGTCGCCGGTTCCTATACCCTTACCGAGGTAACACCCCCTGTTGGTTACCTCAAGGCAGCTCCCATCACCTTCCAGGTTGATGAAAGCGGCAAGACTCTTCTCAACTGGAGCCAGCAGGTTTCCCGAATTGAGATGACCGACTATCCGGCTCCCGCGGAGGAGCCTGTGCTCAAGACCTACACTGTCAACATCAATAAGGTTGACGGTGCGAACAGCTTTGTTCAGGGCGCAGTTCTCAAACTGACCAGCGTTGCAGGCACCGACCTTTCAGAGGTTAATGTAAGCGGCGGCAGCAATGTAAGCCACAACGGCGATTCCATCACATGGACCACCGGCAGCGGCTCTGTCAAGTTTGATAATCTTCCGGAGGGAAGCTATACCCTTTCCGAGGAGTCTGCACCTGCCGGATACAAGAAGGCAGCTCAGATGAGCTTCACTGTCAGCGCCGGCTGTACTCAGACCATGACTGACAATGCTATCACCATGAGCTTCTCCAAGAAGGATTCCACCTCCGGAGTTGAGCTCAGCGGTGCAAAGCTCCAGATCACCAGCTCCAACGCAGGCGATCTTTCCAAGGTAACTGCTGAGAATGCTGACAGCTTCAATGCCGGCAGCAACAGCATTTCCTGGGTCACCACCGGTACTCCGGCTGTATTCAGCAAGCTTCCGGCAGGTACCTACACTCTGTCCGAGCTTGAGGCTCCGGCAGGCTACACCAAGAATACCTCCACTGTAACCTTCACTGTTGACCAGTTCGGAAACATTTCCGGCAACGGTATCAGCAACGGCACCTGCACATTCTATAATGCCCCCACAGTTGTAGAGGTTGCCAAGAGATACCTCTTTGAGGACGACAGTAACAATCTGAAGACCGGTGCTCTTGCCGGTGCTCAGGTACAGCTGACCGGTACAAACGCTTCCGGCAAGATCAATCTTGCTAATGTAACAGGTACCATTGAGGTAGAGCATACCGATGAGTACACCCTCACATGGACCAGCACAGGTACCCCCAACCAGCTGCGCGGTATCCCTGATGGTACTTATACCCTCCACGAAATTTCTGCTCCTGAGGGCTTCCTGCTCTCCGGCGATATCAGATTCGTTGTTGACGGCGGCGCTGTCAATTCCATAATGGTCAATACCGGCACAAAGGATTCCTCCGGTAATGATATATGGAAGGTCATCAAGTCCGACGGCAATGACTATGATTCTGAAAATGACGGTACCCTTACCTATACTAATACCGTCACTATGACCGACGATAAGGAGAAGTTCCATTCTCTTGTTATTTCAAAGATTGACGCAGATGCATATCTTGCTGATAGTCCGAGCGTTCAGTTTGTCGGCAAGGCAAGGCTGGGTGTCTTCGGCGAAGATGCGGTCTCTTATGCTGCTGAGAATGCTGTAGCAATCATTGAAACTGACAGCAAAGGCCCGACAGAGCTCATGCTTCCGGACGGCAAGTACGTCCTTGTAGAGCTTGATGCACCTGACGGTTACGAAAAGACCACCAATAAGATTCATTTTGAGGTCAACAACGGCGAACTCGTAGTCAAGTCTCTTGACGCTGACGAGCTTGCAGTTGCAAAGCCCGGCAACCCTGCTGATGCAGGTCTGGGCGCAAACGTCCCCAACTCTTACTATTCACTTGAAACCACAGGTATATTTGAGAACTACGGTGAGTATCCGGCTTCCATTGACTTTGCAATCGGAAACACTGACGATCAGTTCACCTGCACAAAGTTTGTTCTTTACAAAGAGGGAACTGACGGTGTAGCGATGCCTGTTGTCGAGTATGATGCGGACGATCTGGAAAATCCGGCAAACAAGTGGAATGTTCCTGTTGGCAACACCGTCGGCAACAACTATGAGCCCGGCTATACCTATTATGCTGTTGCTCAGATAGTTGATGCTGACAATAAACCGATAACAGCCGACGTTGCTGATACAATTCAGCTCAAGCTCAAGTATGTTGGCGTTACCAAAGGCGAACAGGAAGTAGCTTCGGGCGTTGGACAGGGCTTTAGTGGTCAGACCATTGACTTTAAGGATGTTTTCCCAAAGAAATTCATCATCAGATTTACAGATCCAACAACAGGAGAGCCTGTTAAGGTGAATTTCAAGGTGGAACTTAAGATGATGCGCTCCGGCGGTTCTGAGTTCCGTTTCATCGCAGAATACAACAACTGTGACCCGATATCCGAGGTAGAATTTGTTGTTACAGATAAGACAGAAGCGCAGAATTGGATTGCGGCTGACCCTGATATGACGAAATATACATATCAGCTGTTAACTGATAACTTCCAGATTTATAGTCAGGATGCTAATACAGTAAATGCTACCCTGTACATCGATTACGGTGAAGGCAGCACCGGCGGTGATGTAACCGGTGATGCTTCCATCAACGTAGGCGAGGGATTCTCCGAAGTTATCGGAGATCTCGGCGGCAATAACAATTCCACTGAGGAAAACAAGGGTACTCTCGGTAAGTATTTCGAGAGTGTCGGCGGCCAGACTGCTTATGTTGTTCTCCCGAACTACAAGACTCCCGAAAAGTACAAGAATGTCTGCGTTGTTGAGATGACCAAGGTGGATGAAGATGGCAATGCTATCACCGGAGATGGCAGAGAAGCACACTTCCTGCTCTTCGACAGCAATGACAGACTTGTTACCAATCTCACTAACACTGGCAACGGTGTTTATAAGTTTGATAACACCACAGCAAATGCGGTCTATCACAACACAAACGCATCTCCCCTCAAGACTGATCCTGCAACCGGTAAACTTACCGTTTACGGTCTTGATGCAGGCAGCTATACCTTCTACGAGGTAAAGGCACCGAAGGATTATGAGATTTCTCACGAGTCCACCGGTTTTGTCGTCAACCTCAACCATCTTGCAAGCAGCCCCAAGAAGATCACCATTGAGAACGAGCTCAAGACCGGCGAGATTCTTATCTCCAAGTACGACGATGCTGGCAACCTCAGAGACGGTGCCACTTTCGAACTCTGGCAGGTTGATCTCGACGATATAAAGAATGGCACTATTCCGGAAGGCTCAAAGTACTGCACCATTCCTGCAGAGAATGAAGTGAATAAGACCGACAAGTACCTTGTTTCCGGTCTGCCTCTCGGATATCTCTACTATGTAGTAGAGACCAAGGCACCTAACGGTCTGGTAAACTCCAACGATGGACTCAAACTGCCGCAGCTTGCTTCTTCCGGCGCTAACGCCAGCAAGTATATCATTAACGATGTAGAAGTTAACTACGGTATTGTTCTCGGCGAGAACATCACCTCCAAGGTAGTTACCGTTGACGGTAACGGCGCACTTACCGGCTGGACCGATAAGACCATGAACATCTACGAGGGTGCTGTCGACATAACCGACAAGGCCTTCCGTACAACCATCAAGAAGCAGGACGGCGAGGGCAATGCTCTTGCAGGTGCTCAGTTCAGACTCGATATCACAAAGAACAGCAACACCACAAACGAGCTTCTTGCAGGCGTCTCTGCATACGTTATCACTCAGAAGACTGTAACCGATAACGACAACAAGACCCACACCTATGATGTTTACACTCCTGTTGATCTTACTCACTACAGCGAGAAGATTTATGACAAGGACGGCAACATCATCGGATACGGTCAGGAATACCTTGCATGGACTTCCACAGCAGATGCTGCGGGCGTCACACTGCTTGGTCTCCCGGGCGATTACGATTACAATCTTGTCGAGACCGCAGCTCCTGACGGCTATGCTGCAGCAGCAGATACCGAGATAGTCGAAGGCGCTGACAATACTTATATTGTAAAGAACCAGAAGCTCTCCGGTTCTGTCACAATTGTAAAGAGAGATTCTCTCAACAATGCACGAATCGACGGCGTTAAGTTCGAACTCCAGCAGTCCACTGACGGCGGAAAGAACTGGACCACCATCGGTACTTATACAACCGGCGAAGGCGAGAATGAAGCCGGCAGCATCACCGTTGATAATCTTACCTACGGTGCTTCCTACCGCTTCAAGGAAATTACTCCTGCAACCGGTTACGTCGATGTGACCAGCACTGATAATGCATATTCAGAGGTTATCACCATCGGCAAGAATAACCTTGAGAATACCATCGACTTCGGCAACACCCAGAAGACCGGCACAATCGTGCTTGTCAAGAAGGCTGAGGGCAGCGATACATTCATCAAGGACGTTGAATTCAAGCTTTACTACTCCGCAACTCCGGATAACGAATCCTCTTATGTACTGTACTCTGAAGATGTCTACAAGACAGATGCAAACGGCAGAATCAGCGTAAGCGACCTGCCGTGGGGCTACACCTACAAGTTTGAGGAAGTATCCACTCCTGCCGGATATGTACCTGCTCTTGGCTTCACCAACAGCGTGGAGCTCACAGCAGCTAATGTCAGCAGCGAGCATATAATCAACCACACCAACGCACCTCTTGTCGGCGAGCTTACCCTTACCGGTATAAAGACTATCGACGGCAGAGATATGACCGAGAATGATGTATTCAGCTTCGACTTCAATGACGGCAGCAAGACTGTTACCGTTAAGAACAACGGCTCTGTCATCACATTCCCGACCATTAACTACACCTACGCTGATGTCGGAACTCATACCTATACCATTACCGAGAAGGCTCTCGATAAGGACGGCGTTACCAATGATACCAGCGTATACACTGTAACTGTCAATGTCCATGAAAATGACGACAAGACTGCACTCGAGGCAGATGTCACCATCACCAAGGACGGCGAGGCAGCAGATTCCATTGCATTTGAGAACAAGTACACCGCAAAGGCAGCTGAGGTTGTCATTGAGGGTACAAAGATCCTTAATGACAGACCCGGCAAGGAGCTTGAAGCAAACGAGTTTACCTTCGAGCTGTGGGCTGCAGATGCAAATGGCAACAAGACCGGCGATAAGGCAATTGAGACTGTCAAGAATGATGCTGAAGGCAAGTTCAGCTTCACCAAGCTCAACCTTACTGCAGATGCAAAATACGTTGTCGTGGAGACCGATACCAAGGCAGGCGGTATTACCTACGATAACAGCATATACGTTATTACTGTTGACGTAGAGGATAATGGCAAGGGTCAGATGATCGCAGATGTGACCATTACCAAGAGCGGCAATGGCGCAGATTCCATCTCCTTTACCAATAAGTACACCTCTACCAACGCTGATGTATCCGTTGAGGGTACCAAGACACTCACAGGCAGAGATTTCAAGGAGGGCGACCAGTTCACCGTTGAAATCTACGAGGCAGATTCCACAGGCAAGATTACAAATAATAAGCCTGTTGATACTGCAGTTGTTGAGGCTGTCAGCGGCGGCAACGGCAGATTCAGGCTTGAGCTTACCAACCTTAAGGAAAGCGGCTACTACGTTGTCAAGGAAGTTATCGTTGATGAGAAGGGCATTACCTGTGATGACAGTCAGTACCTCGTATACGTTGAGGTAACTGATAACAATGCAGGTGCCAAGAGTGCAAAGATTGCTTCCATCACCAAGAACGGCACCACCGTAACTGCAATCAGCTTCACCAACAATTACGAATCCACCAACGCAAGCATCACCATCAACGGCAACAAGGTTCTCAATAACAGAATCGGCATGGCTCTCAAGAATGGTGAGTTTGCATTCAATCTCTACAAGGCTGACGATAAGGGTAATATCATTGATAATACTCCGATCGAGGCAGTCAATGACATTTACGGCAAGTTCAGCTTCAGACTTACCGACCTCGATGAGACCAGCTACTACGTTATCAAGGAAGTCAAGAATAACGTAAATGGTATTGTCTGTGACGAAAGTGTATACCTTGTCACTGTCGAGGTAACCGATAACAATGAAGGCGCCAAGTCTGCAAAGGTGACCTCCATCACCAGAAACGGCGAGACTGCGTCCACAGTCACCTTCACCAACAACTATGTACCTGACAATGCAACTGCTGTCGTTGAGGGAATCAAGGTTCTCGACGGCAGAAAGCTCAACGCAGGCGAGTTCACATTTGAGCTTTATAAGACTGACGCAAGCGGAAACATCATTGACAATACTCCTGTTAAGGCTGTCAATGGTGCAGACGGCAAGTTCAAGTTCGAGCTCAAGGAACTCACAGAAACCAGCTACTATATTGTCAAGGAAGTCCAGAAGAACGGCAACGGTATCACCTGCGACACCACTGTATACGGCGTTACCGTTGAGGTTTCTGATGACAATCTTGGTAAGAAGAGTGCAATTGTTATCTATACCAAGGATAAAAAGGCAACAGAAGAAATCATCTTCACCAACAAGTACGAATCCACCAATGCAGGTACTGTCATCGAGGGTAACAAGATCCTCACAGGCAGAAATTTCAAGGCTCTCATAGAGAACGAATTCACTTTCGAACTGTGGGCAGCAACTGCTGATGGCAAGACAACCGGCAATAAGGCTCTGCAGACCGTAGGCAACGCGGCAGACGGAAGCTTCAGCTTCACAGTAAGCAACCTCAGTGCAGATACCTATTATATTGTCAAGGAAGCCAGCGGCAATGTCGGTGGTGTGACCTACGATAAGAGCGAGTATCTTGTCAAGGTTGAAGTAACTGACAAGGGTGACGGCAGCAAGGAAGCTGTTGTAACCGAAATTACCTGCAATAACGAGGATTATACAGGAATTACATTCAAGAATACCTACTATGCATCTGATGCTGAGATCAATCTCGAGGGTATCAAGATTCTTAACGGCAGAACAGGCAAAGCTCTTGAGGCTGGCGAGTTCAGCTTCGAACTGTGGAAGTCAAATTCTGCTGCTGAGACAATCGAGCTCATCGAGTCCGTAAGCAATAATGCAGACGGTAGCTTCAGCTTCACTCAGATCAAGCTCAGAGCAGATGCCAATTATGTAATCAAGGAAGTTAAGAACAATAATAACGGCATCAAGTGCGATGAGAGCATCTACTTCATTACAGTTTCCGTCGAAGACAACGGCGAGGGTGCAATTGTGCCCACTGTTACTATCCTCAGAGACAATGAAGAAGCAGAAGATATTATCTTCACAAACAAGTACACAGCAACCGATGCAAGCACTGTCATCAACGGAACCAAGAAGATCGACGGCAGAGATGTCAAGGCTCTTATCGAAGGTGAGTTCAGCTTCGAACTCTGGGAGGCTGATGCAGAGGGCAACATCACCGGCAAAGAGGCTCTCCATACTGTTGAGAACGCAGCAGACGGCAGCTTCAGCTTCGAGATTACCGGACTGAAGAAGACCTCCTACTACGTTGTCAAGGAGACCATCGTTAACGAAAACGGTATTACCTGCGACACAGACAGATACCTTGTTACTGTCAACGTAACTGACAATAATAAGGGTGCTCTGGAAGCAGAGAACGTTATCACCAAGCTCGCTTCCGAATCTGGTCTTGATGAGAAGACAGTCACCAAGTCCGGCAGCGGCGAGAGAGAATACACCACTGTTGATTTCGTTAACGAATATAAGTCCACAAATGCAGGCACTGTCATCGAGGGTACCAAGACCCTCACCGGCAGAGACTTCAAGGCTCTTGCAGAAGGCGAGTTCAGCTTCGAGCTGTGGGCAGCAAATGCAAATGGCGAGACAACCGGCAGCGAGGCACTCCAGACTGTCAAGAATGATGCAGACGGCAAGTTCAGCTTCACTCTGAGCAATCTCGAGGCAGACGCATACTACGTTGTCAAGGAAGCTTCCGGCAATGTGGGCGGTGTCACCTACGATAACAGCGAGTATCTCGTAAAGGTCACCGTAACCGACAACGGCGACGGCACAAAGACAGCAGTTGTTTCCAAGATTACCAAGGGCGGTGAAACTGCTTCTGCAGTCGCATTCGTCAACACCTATTCCTCTGAGTCCACCGGCACTGTCATCGAGGGCACCAAGACCCTCACCGGCAGAGCAACAAAGGCTCAGGCAGGCGAGTTCAGCTTCCAGCTGTGGAAGTCAAATTCTGATGGTGATACAATCGAGCTCATCGAGACCGTCAAGAATGATGCAGACGGCAAGTTCAGCTTCAGCGTCAGCGGTCTTAATGCAGATGCATACTACATTGTCAAGGAAGTTCAGGGCAATGTGGGCGGTGTCAAGTATGATAACCGCGAGTATCTCGTAAAGGTCACTGTAACCGATAAGGGCGACGGTACAAAGAAGGCGGTTGTTTCTGACATCACCGTAGGCGGTGAAGATGCTGATGCAGTCGCATTCGTCAATACCTATTCGTCCACCAATGCAGGCACTGTCATCGAAGGTACCAAGACCCTCACCGGCAGAGACTTCAAGGCTCTTGCAGCGGGCGAGTTCAGCTTCGAGCTGTGGAAGTCAAATTCTGATGGTGATACAATCGAGCTCATCGAGACCGTCAAGAATGATGCGGACGGCAAGT
>JAZNOP010000099.1:0-37321 GCA_045580875.1 Acutalibacteraceae bacterium | reverse complement strand
TTTGTATGTATCATGATTTTTCGTCCGATCGCCTGCGGAGCATCAGTATTACGCTGATCGCAAGACTGACGCCTTTGGTGAAAATCTCCACCAGTGCAGCGAGTCCCTCAATCATTTTGATGCTCTGCAGCACCGCAGGATTACATCTGCAGCGCAGAAGATCACCAGCGTGACTGTGAATCCGATGATAAAAAGTCCGATTTCGCTCATAGCTTCATTCGCCTCACTTTCCTATAAAATGTGCTCGGTGTCATATCGAGCTTTTTCATCGCTTCAACCGCCTTTATCTGACCCTTTCGCCACTGTGACACAACCGGCACAAAGTCAGGCCGTTCGATAGCCTTGCGCCCGGTGTATACTCCGTTCTCCTTTGCTATGGCTATACCCTCACGCTGACGCTGGAGTATGTATTCACGCTCCAGCTCGGCAACTGCACCGAACACTGTCAGCATAAATTTGCCAGTTGGTGTCGATGTGTCAATGGCCTCTTTCTTTGACACAAACTCGACCTGCTTTACTGTAAGCTGTTCGACAAGCTCGAGTAGATCTCGCGTATTACGAGCGAACCTGCTTATCGATTCGACAATGACCGTGTCACCCTCACGCACAAAGCTCATCATGCGTTTGAGCTCCGGACGGTCGGTATTCTTGCCGCTCATTCTGTCAATATACACCTGCTCAACACCAAGCTCCGACATCAGCACCTCCTGCCGTGCGGTGTTCTGATCTGTCGTGCTGATTCGTATGTAGCCTATCTTCAATATAATCACCTCAATTCTCAATAGGGTCAGCGAGCAAAATGACATGTGCCAAAATACGAATACCGACCCATGTGGCATACTTTTTCGGTGTGCCATATGGGTGTACCCTAATGGCACAGTCACACAAATTCACCGCAATATATGATTTCCTCTATGTCATCTGTTGTCAGACCTTCGTCAAGCAGGAAATCAATGTATTGTCCGGAGTAGCCAAACTTTGATGCAACGGCTTTCAGCTCATCGAGATACTCATCCTCGAAAGGGTTGTTTATCGCCTTTTCGGACAGGACAAACTGTCTTGAGTACGAAAAGAAAGGATAGTAGCTGTACATAAGAAGTCTGTCAGTGTTGAAATGAGAAAGTGAACGTATGCCGTTTCTGTCAATTTTCAGAATATCTCCACACGATATGTCAACCTTTACCGGCTTGATGGAGCGATACAGCATACGCCTTATCGCCTCCTTCAGAATATCCTCGGTTGATGCGTAAATGTAGAATCCCAGCTCCGGATAGTGATATATGCACATCGGATTATCACCTTTGATGAAATACAGATTATCCTTGGTATCCATCACTGTAATCGTAAATGAACCTTCAAGTAGTTCTGCCATATAACGCAGAGTGGCAAAATCCAGTCGCTTTAGCTGTTCGATAAGCTGAACCGCAATGTAGCTGTCGGTCTCAATTTTTGTTTCGGGCAGCTTTTCTTGAGCACGCAGCTCAATATCATTGCGCAGTACGCCGTTATGAGCCAAAGCAAACTTACCATCATTGGTCATACCGGGAAATGGATGATTATTGTAGTTGTATTTTTCGTTACCCTGCGTAGTCATTCGGGTATGCCCCATTATGAAGTGAGCATCTTCCGGTATACGGAATTTTATCTTGTGCGCAGGAATGGGTCGTTTGAAAATCCGCAGATCGTTACTTGAGTTGTATGAAATGCCAGTTGCATCGGTACCACGAAGTTCACAGGCCGTTGCCAATACAGAGATCATTCGATTTCGTTGCTTGCCTGTGAGATTGTGACCATAATCAAGAATTCCAAATAAACAGCACATCACATATCCTCCTCTACGGCAACGGGTTCATTCACGTATAACTGACGTTCCTTCAGGTACTGCACGAGCTCCGGCTGAGTGCAGCTTGAAACAAAGCTTGTCCACGAGAGCTCCTTGATTTCCTCATCGGACATAAAAAGAGCCACATCGCAGATTCGATCAACGAGCTGCAATGTGGCTATGAGCGTATTGTATTTTAGTGTGCCTCTGAATATTCGGAATTCTATGGTCGAAACGTTCTGCAGATTGATACAGGAGTAGCGAGTGTAGTTGGTATTCTTCTTAGCGTGATTAAGAATTTCGAGCGGCTGATCCTTGTAGCCGTATCTGGCTGCCCAGCGCTCAAGCTGCCGCCGTGATCTACGTGAAAACTTGAGAAGCTCATCCCAGTGTTTTTCGACGAAGAAGAGAATACGAGCAATGCAGGCGTCTCTTGCTCCTTCGGTTGCGCCAAGTGATTCACGGTTGACATGAACGTGCAGACCACAGGTTCCGGCTCGGTGCGACACGTATCCCATCGAGCGGACTGTATCAAGCACACGCTGCCACGGCATTTCTTCGGTGTGGTATTTTAGCGTCATCGGATGTGTGACTATCTCAAAACCATCGTCAAGTGAGCCATCATGCTTACAGTAAACGTGCTCAAGTCTGTTGCAGTTTGCGATGTCCAGTACACGGTCAGCGTGTGAGTCGCATTCACCGCCTTCGTCAATCTCAAGCTCTACACCAAAGTAGCGGCTGCTGTCGCCATAGAAATGTGGCTCCGGTTTGTAGAAGTATTCGTGAATTGAATGGCTCTCACAATACTGCAGATAGCAGTCATGGCAGTATGGCTCTTCATCGTCATCTGCGGCGAAATAGGCGTTGTTGTGATGGATGAGTCTGCCGCAGTGAGAGCACGAGTAGTAATAATCGTTGTAACAGCTTCGGCAGAGTGGTGTGCCATCATCACAAGCATTGTCGTCCCGCCAGATCTGCGTACCGCAATGAATACAGAAAACTGTTTCAACACCAAGGCAGCTCGGACAGCATAGCTCACCATGAAACTCGACAAGATGGTCGAGCGGATATGGCTCGTGGCATATTGTGCAGGTTGTTTGTTCTTTCATTTCATATTACCTCCAGAATATAAAGTTGCCCAGAGCCGATTTAACTCAGCTCTGGGCTTTTCATAGAAATAATATGTAATTAAAACTGTAAATAATATCGTGATTTAACTTTAAAAACATTTACTATCTCGTTCACAAAGTACTCATGATATTTAACAGCGATTGATAGCTATCAACATCATGATACCTGACGTTGCTCGTGGAAAGCTCATTAAAAAGCTTCTTTGCACAGGAAATCTTAGCTTGCTCGATAGGACGAAGGTTAAGGCTTTCCATAGTGCCTTTAGTTTCGGCAATGAAGAAAATATGCTTTACTGTTCCTACATGGAAAGCAATTGCCCAGTCAGGAGAATAATTACCAACCGGAGTAGGGATGTGGAATCCTTTGGGCAGTTTTGCATAAACGCACACTTCTTCTGCGCCGTCCAGACTTTCGGCAAACACACGCTCTTTGCTCTTTTCGGCAGTACCATCAGTAAAGACATAATCCTGAATAGCCTTTTCAGCCTTGTAGGCTTTGTCAAAGCTTTGGGTGCCTTTCTCTGCAGTGAATATAGTGCTGTCATACTCTCCGTCAATCTGACTGTATGAGATATGCTCAACAATCATAGTAGCTTTCTGCTCTTTGATAAGACGAATAACTTTTGAGATAAACTCTTCCGGATTGTGGCGGAACATATAGAGCTTATCCTGACGTATTCCGGCAAGAATCTGAGCAACGGTCTTTCTTGTAAGTACAGTTCCTTCAGCAACCTTTCCAACAAGATCGTATGGAACCTGACTTGCCTCATGGTGCTTTAAGGTCTGTGTACGAGTTTTTGCTGTGCTGAATGAATCACCACGCCCAACCTCATGTTCGCTCATTTCGGCCTTCTGCTTACCGACAGAAGTGGTATATTGAAGTTCAGATACAAAAAGATGTTCATCAATGTGTGCGATTGCTTTGGCAATCAGCTCATTGCTGTCAAATGTAACCGTATATGCGTACTTGTGATTGATCTGTCTCCAAAGCTCCTGAAATTCCTTCTTGGCAAAGTTTTCGTTAAACGGATTCTCTCTGACCTTAGTCTGATGTCCGTCATCAAACATCTTCTCGAGAATACTGTCGTCATAGACCGCTTTGATAAGCAGATGAATTCCTTCTGCCATGTGGCTTATCTGCTCAGGCATCGGAGCCAGTGTTCCCATTTCATCATCAGCTCTGTACTTGTCCGTGACCTTGCGCTGCATATCAACATAGCCATTGCTGATAAGATAGAACTCAATTGCGTTGGCTGCCTTGTCGTCAATCAGAGTAGGTATATCGCCGACTTTGACATACTTGCCCTTGAAGTATTCGCTGGTTGCAGCAGTAGGTCTGTCATAAAGAACTTTCTTGATATCAGACTGGAGGTCAGAAACAAAAGCCGTGTAGCTCTCGCTGGCAATGACAGTAAGCATATTGATGTCATGTACCAGATCACCGCAGCTTTCGGCATCCATTCTGTCGCCGGACTGATTTACGCACAGACGAAGTCCTCGACCGACTTCCTGCCGTTTTGCTGTATTGCTTTCGGAGTGCTTCAATGTACAAATCTGGAACACATTAGGGTTGTCCGAGCCTTCACGCAGAGCAGAGTGCGAGAAGATAAATCTTGTCGGCTCTGCTAAGCTCAGAAGCCTTTCCTTGTTGTTGAGAATCAGATCATAGGCAGAAATATCGTCGGAGAACTCGCTGCCTTTCTTGGTTTTGCTGTCTATGCTTCGACCGTTTTTATCAATGCTGAAATAACCCCTGTGAACACTCGAAACATCACAGCAGGTGGAACGAAGATAATTCTGATACGGAGTATCAAACAGAGTCAGATACTCGTTGAGAATGTTATTGTATTCCTGCTCGAATATCACACCATATTCGCCAAGGACGGGATCGCCGTTCTCATCGTACTGACGATACTTGCAAACCTCATCAATAAAGAACAGAGAGAGCGTTTTGATTCCCATATTGAAGAGCCTTTCTTCCTTTTCAAAGTGGGAAAGAATAGTCTCTCTTATCTGAATACGGCGCATATCAGTTTCAGATACATCGCCGACAACCTGACCGACATAGATTACTTCTCCGTTGGTGAATGTCACAGTGCCGTTCACAGGGTCAATGTATGAAATGGTGTAGCCCTTGTACTGTTCCATTTCCTGCGATACATAGTAAAGATTATCGCCTTCTCCGAGAATACGTGTCTCACGATTGATAGACTTATTGTAGCCTATCTCAAGCTCAAGACGAGCCATAGGCGGCTTTTTCGGCGACACGACAATCTGCTCAAGGTACAGGTAACTGTCGGTGCCACGGAAATTCTTGACCTCAAAGCCCTTGACTTCGATTCTCTTTACCAGACGCTTATTGAACGCATCAAGTGCGTCAAGAACATAGATAAGGTTGTGCTGCTTTGCGTGAGTAGCAGAGTAGTTGAGAGAGAAAAGCGGATTGAATCGCTTCAAGGCCTTCTGCGTTGCGGAGTCACTTTTACCCATCTTCTGCGGCTCATCAAGAATCAGAATAGGTCTGTTCGCGGCGATAACATCAATCGGTCTGCGTGAGCCGAAGCTGTCACGCTTGGAATAGATGATTCTTGCCGCAGCATCACCAGCACGGCCTTCCACATTTTTGTCCTCGTTCATGGAAGAAGCAAAAGCCTGCGTGTTGATTATCATTACATTGATACCGGAGCCGGACGAAAAACTGTCCAGCTTATCAAGGTCAGAACTGTTGTATACGAAGAAACGAGCTTTCTTTCCGTAGTGCTCCTGGAAGTGGTCAGCAGTTATCTCAAAGGTCTTTTTAACACCCTCACGGATAGCAATAGACGGCACAACGACAATAAACTTGCTCCAGCCGTAACGCTTGTTCAGCTCGAACATAGTCTTTATGTACACATAGGTCTTGCCGGTACCGGTTTCCATCTCAATATCAAGGCTGCATCTACCTAAATCCTTAACCAGAGAAGGCGAAAGCTTGATATTGTTTTCTGACTGCAGTTTCTGAATATTATGCAGCAGCTGATCGTCAGAAAGTTCTATCTGCTCGTTCTTGAAGCCGGTGTCGCTGTCGGAATCAACGGACTCACCGAACTCGTCCACAAGAGCAAAGGACATCTGACTGTCAGCTTTTTTCTTTCCCAAATCACGGATGTAGCTGATGCGGTCGTAGAACCCCTGACCGTTGAACACCTGCACCACCGCATCGACAGCATCCGATTGGTACTGTTGTATTTTGAAATTAAATCTCATTCCGATTCATCCTGTCCATTCATTATACTTTCCGCTTCTGCAATTATTGATTTGTAGTCTTCGGATTTTCCATTGTATAAAACATTGATGACCGTATCAAACACAATATCTGCAGCAGACAGAACTGATTCTAGATCAGCATCATTAGGAAGATCTTCCCCAATAATAGGTGCCTCAATATTAATGAAAAACCACTTGTTGATTTTTTGAAACAATGCATACAACTCAAAAAACAATAAGATTTCACGCTCAGTAATTCCATATAGAATTACATTTGTTAGCTCGTGAGCATATCTGTTTCTAACTTCCTTCGCGGCTAAAAAGGTATTATAGTCATCTTGTGATATAGCGTCATTATCGACTAACCAAAGAAAAGAGGCTTTAGTCCTATCCTTGTTTCCTTTTTCATCTACCACTCGTTGCTTTATTTCACTATGATACGAAGGAGTTTCCTTGTAGTGCTCTTTGCCGTCTTTAATGCAATAATCGCACAAGAAATCCTTGATATATGACTCCACATGGTCTGTCATATACTCGTATACAGCAATATACATTGATGCAAAAGTTAGGTTGTCTTGCAAAATATCCTTATCAGTTATATTGTGAAGCCAATTATCCATATTTATTTCCTTGTCACTGGAGAAATAGAATCCTGAACGAACACTTGCATCATTTTGATTAATTTCGCCTTCTGTGCATCTAATTTTACCTGCGCGGATGATATTCGTTCAGATAACTCAGCATAATTGTAAATCTTAAGCTCAGAACCTTCACTTTTTTCAATTTTGGTTATTTCATAGCTTTGACATAAGGCTTCAAATTCAGCAACTTTATCGGCGGGGTAATCGTGCTCTGATAAAATGCTTTCAGCGTCTGCCATCTGATCAAAAGGTGTACTGTATAAATCTGCGCCATCCATATGAGACAGCATTTCCTCATACTCATTCATGTCGTGATGTGCACTGGCTAATCCTTGCAGCAGTGCATTAAAGCAATCATATTCTTTTTTTATACTCTCATTAAAGAGTAGCACTAAATGCAAAACATTGGTGCTATTATGCACCTTTATTTCATCAATTAATGCGATGCGCCTATCAAACAATTCAATGTTTTTTGATTGTTCCTGCATTTTAAGTGAATTCTTTATTGAAGCTGAGGATTTGCAATTTGCCACAATAGCAGCTATAAGAGCGCCTAGAGTAATAAGTGTATAAACTACGTTAATGATATCTGACCAAGTTATAGGAATAGAAAAATCTGTAGGGATACACAATATCATATTCATCTTACAGCACCTTCCTTACTGTGCTTGGGCTGTAGGTGGCGAAGAGCTGCTCGAAGTTGGTGGCGACGCTGTCGCTTGCCATGGAGCTGTCACGCATGACGAAGTAATAGGGCTGCATTTTGGCTATTGCCGCGATTGTGTCCTCGGATACATCTTCATCGAAGCAGGCAAGGAGGAAGCCGTCAGCGACGTTGAACACTTTTTTGCCGGCAATAACGGTCTCTTCGATTTTGCTGGAAAGGGTTACGCCAAGGTCGAGCATGACCTGGAACAGCAGGTCTTCGGGAGTTCTGTCCTCTTTGATGTTGTCTGCAAGAGCATCGAAAAGGCTTGCGGTGTATTCGCTGGGATTGTAATATACATCTCTCATATTGCTGGTGTCGCACTTGAGAACACGAAAGCCGATGTCGAGATCCTGTGTAGTGAGAGGGCTATCTTCTCTGATTTTGCGACCTGCGCGGCGGATTCGTTCTTTGCCGATTTCACAGATTGTTTCGTAGCTTGCTTTGTAGGCTTCAGACTTTTCGTCAGTTACTTCGGGGAACTGAACCATAATAAATTTACGATTACCGCCATCTTCAGCGTTTAGTTGCATTACAGCATGAGCTGTTGTTGCAGAGCCTGAAAAGAAATCAAGGATAAATGCATCTTTGTCCTGACACATCTGTATGCATTGCTTTAGCATTTGAACTGATTTTGGTGCTTGAAACAGTTTCTCCTTTGTCTCAAAAAGGGTAAAAATTTCTGATTGACCTTTCTCCGTGAAAAAAGTGTTGTCATTCCAAATCGATTTAACTTGCTTAAGTGGAAGCTGACCATCGTCATAAGCGTACGCTTTTCTATAAACTTTCCATTTCCCTTGTACTTGTTTACCAACCAAAAGATGAATCAATTCTTTTGCCTTCGATTTACCCCAAGTCCAACAACCCTCAAATCCGTCGTCCCAAACGGGATATATTTCAATGCTTCCGTTTTCATTTTCCAAAGAAATGCTTCCATCTATTTTAGCGTAAAGAGGATACCATAGTTTAGGTCTATTAAATCTTCCAAAGTCTCTGTGCGTATTACGCAGTTCTAATTCTCGGTAACATTGGTTATGCTCGTCAAGCAGAGGATAATCCTTGGATATTTCGCTTAATGTTTTCGGTATCGAAACACTTCCTGCAACCAATTGGTTTTTAGAATAAATAAGAATATACTCGTGGCAATTTGCTATATATTTGTCTTGAGAACGTCCCTTCGGGTTGCAAAGCAAAGTGATTTGCCCAATAAAGTTTTGCCTTCCATATATTTCATCGCAACACTTGCGTAGATTGTTTATCTCATTCTCATCAATGCTGATAAATATGAGCCCGTTATCCGAAAGAATTTCCCGAGCCAACTTTAATCTCGGGTAAATCATATTAAGCCAATCAGTATGGAATCTGCCGTTGGTATCAAGATTTCGAACAAGACGATTACCTTCCTCATCGAACTGACCGCTGATAGCCATGTAATCTTCGGCACTCTGGGCAAAGTCATCCTCATAGACAAAGTCATTGCCGGTGTTGTACGGCGGGTCAATATATATCATCTTAATTTTGCCAAGATAGGTCTCCTGCAAGAGCTTAAGAACTTCCAGATTATCGCCCTCGATGTAAAGATTCTCGGAGTCAAAGCCGCCGGGAGTGCCGTCTCTGCCAACGCTTTCGGCTCGGCAGGGACGCAGAGTCTTGGTTATGGGCGCATTTGCAAGCAGAACAGACTGACGCTTGTCCGGCCATGTGAACTGATAACGCTGTTCAGGCCCTTCAACAACCACATCAGAAAGCTCCTGACGCAGCATATCAAAGTCAATAGCATACTCAATCTCGCCGTCTTCGCCCTTCCGCTCCGTCACGCAGTTCGGAAACAGCGCCGCAATCTTCGATATATTCTCATTCACCTTGTTCAGTGAGTGCATCTTGAGTTTGTCCATTAGTTTCGTCCTCTCTGCTGTTGCTTTCGTTTTGAATTTTGGTTTCATTGTCAAAGTTGCTTAATCTAATACGCAGTTCGACTCGTGAATTGGATTGAAATTCACCGCTTTCCATTGCGGTGGTTACATGCTTTGAAGAAGTATAAACATCCTTTGTTTTCATGAAATTGTTTGTTATGAGATAGCACAAGGAGTGAAAATTCCCAACATCTATACGATGATTATCGACTTTCTTGAAAATTTCAAAGTCAGCTAGTTTATTTGAAGTTGTGACAGAGAAACCATCATCAACAAAGTACTGTAGTAATTTTGCGGGATTAAATATTGTTGTAATACTGAGTTTTCTGAAATAGATGTCTCTGCAAATCTTTTCATCAATGCCCCACCACAAAATCGGCATACTTAAGCGGCTGATTCTGGTGTTTAGGTTACCTATGAATAACATATTATATTTACTTTCTGCGTCTACTAACGATTTTGCCTTTAACTGAAAATCGCTATTGATATGCTCTATATCGTTCTCATTCTCGAACAAAATATCATACAAGGATTCATACTTGCTCCATGAAGCAACGATCATCAATGAATTATCACTGTTCAATGCAAATGGAGATTCTGGTGTCAATCCATCAAAAATTACATAATCATACGACGAGTAAAATGATAACGAATTATCGGAATCTTTTATTCTAAGCAAGTTCTCGTGAGTTGCAAGCTGTTGTTCAATTTTTGGGAAATCTCTCTTTAGTTCTTTAACTCTATCTTCAAACTTTATTTCCTTTTCTTGTGGCGATTTGGGTAATCTAATATCTGTTTTTGCGGTGATGGTTGCCGTTGTCTGAAGGGAATTATCCACTTGCTTTGTTTTCAATTCTCCCACACCAGCAATACCGTAATCAAAATCGTAAAGAGAAAAATCACCAATTCGCAACATCGAAGTAATGCTGTGATATATAACATAGAGTCCATCTATATTACTGGCTCTTTTGATAAATTCAAGTTCTCCTTTTCCCCCGATACCACTTACATATAAACCTGTTGATTCGTGTTCAAAATGTTCTTCTAATTCTTTACGATTGTCTCTGAAGAAAAACCATGCAAACGAATCTCCCATATCTTTGCCTATTTCAATACATGTACTAACAACCTTTGAATACCTAGAGTTTGTTTGCATTATATTTGAAAAAGTTGATTTATCGTAACTGCCTTTCAAAGAAATAAGAGTATCTTTTTCCTGCATTAATTTCTGATAGAATCTCATTAAATCCAATAAACATTCTGCCAGTAGAGGTTGGAACTTCAAAATTGCATTTCCAAAGTCATTTCGTCCATAGCGAAAGTCTAATAGCATATCAAAACACTCATTTAGTGTTTTTTCTGCTTTTTCTATTGTTGTTCTTACTTCATCTGCGGAAATGCAAGTATACGCCATGCTCTAAACCTCCTTATTACAGTTCCCAGTATCACTCAGCAAACTGTTTTTTAATATAGTAATTTGCGTAACCAGCTCAAACTTCTTTTTCGGCTGTTTCTCAGTACGAGCCAATCGCTCCAACCGTGAGATTTCCCTCTCGAGCTTGGCTTTTTGCTCATCGACCACAATCTGCTCGTCAAGCGTGTTTCCCTGCTCGATTGTGATTCCGCCGACCTGCACGATGAGATTTTCCCATACTGCGTCAAGGTCGAGTCCTTTAAGTGCAATGGAGCAGTTCTCTGCCGAAGTCCATTCTGATTGTATCAGCTTGGAATGATAAATTGCAAGTTTTCGCTCGCCCTCATATTCAAGCACAAGCAGCATATTCTGCTCAATCAGCTTTGATATCTGAGCAACCGTATTCGGTGCAAAATCCTTACGCTTAAGCGACACAAGCAAAACGAATATTGAAGCCACTTCATCGCCCTTTGCTATGCCTGTCGTATTGGGCGAAATCTCTGCAATAATGCTGATTCGGGAGATGTCCGTGTCAAACCTTTCCTTAGCGGCGTTGTTCATCTGGAACTTCGCATATATTGCTGTTTTGGGTAACTGCTTGTTCATTATGGTTGCCTGCGGTAAGCCTAACACGGAACCCCTCCAAACTACTTATACACGTATTATTTTATATGGGATATTCTCTTTACGGGCACACTCGATTATGTTCTTTGTGCCGGAAGATTCATTATCCCAGAAGACGATTACTGCATCTGCGTTCTGCACCATCTGTGCATTGCGAATCGGTCCGGCTGCTTTGTGGTATCTTTCCCACTCAGCAGGATAACGCTCAATTTTCAGACCGTGCTCCGCTGCGTAACGCTCGCCCAATCTGTCTGCACCTCTTGCGGTGCCGCTTACGATAATTATATTGCTCTGACCCGCAAGCAGCTTATCAAGCTCAGCAGAGAGCAGAGAATAGTCATTGAAGTCACGGCTTCCTGCTACTACCACGCGGAACTCCTTTTTATTCTCAATGAGCTGCTCGGTCTCTTTGATAACAAGGAAGCAGATCAATTCGAAGTCATCAAGTCCTTTTATGGTATCAGAAAGGAAGCTGACCTGACCACCGTTAAGGAAGCTGTCAATGTCGCTTTCTTCCTTAACTTCTATTATTGATGATATAGACTTGCCGAGAAGAGAAGATACTTCTCTCATATCCCTTCCGTCACGTGTCTGCTTGTTGAATTTGCGGTAAAGTTCTGCTATCGGCTCAGTTCTGCCTTTGCAGAGATAACGCATTTTATCAAGCATATCCTTGGGCGAAAGGTGGTCGCATACAACTTCACCATCGTCGCTGATGTAAACCATATAGAACGGATGCAGACGGTTCTGATGATTTATATTGACGCTGTTTGAGCGATTCTTCAGCACGAATACTACGCCGGGAGGGGTATCTTCTGTTGCGGCAGTTACTGCGTGAAGTCCCATTGGCGTTTTGTCAAGATCAGGGTGCTGCTTTATGTACTCGAGAAGATCCAGACGGAACTCGTTTAAGCCGAGATCCATGATGGATATACCGCTGGTCATTTCTTCAATGTCTACAACCTCTTCACGCAGACGCTGAAGCTGTGCTTTGCGGTATTCAAGATCGGTCTTTTCATCAGAACTGAGAATGTTATCGTCGCCGGTAGCAGCAAGATTTACAATCTTCATTCGGGTTTCAACTTTGGCTTTCAGATCGATATATTCGTCCAGAGTTACATCAGGCCAGAAGTTTACCAGCTGAATTACGGAATTGCGGCTGCCTATACGGTCGATTCGTCCGAAACGCTGAACAATGCGAACGGGATTCCAATGAATATCATAGTTAATCAGATAATCGCAGTCCTGCAGGTTCTGTCCTTCGGAAATACAGTCGGTAGCAATCAGAACATCAATTGATATGGTGTCGTCCTTCATCAATAGGTGCTTGTCCTTTGAAATCGGAGAAAAGCAGGTCAGAATTGTGTTCAGATCGCCACGAAGATTTTTAACCGTAGACTTACCGTCTACGGTACCGGAAACCATAGCGGTATCAAGTCCGAATTTTGATTTCATAAACTGACTTACATGCTCAAACAGGTAAGCAGCAGTATCTGCAAAGGCGGTGAAAATAATCACTTTGCGGTTGCCTTCGTTGATGGGATATTCCACTTTTTCGGTCAGGACAGTAAGCAGTTCCTGAAGCTTGCTGTCGTGCTCCGGTGTGATATCACCAACAAGAAGCGAGAGAAGTTCCAGAACTTCTTTGTCCTTTTCCAGCGAATGCCGCCAGGATTTATAATCCATATCAGCCAGATCAATTTTGACCTTACGGCCGAAGGTGAACAGGTCGTCTCCCTGATCCTCTTCATCAAACTCGCTGAGATTTGTAATGTCTGTGAGAGACAGCACAGAAGAGGATTTTTGACAGAACGCATCTATTGTGTCGATTGTCTGCTCGATCAGTGCCTTGATTCGTGTTAAGGTGAGATTGAATGAGTACACAGAGCTTTCCATACGCTTCATCAGATTTATTGCAGTGAGGCGTCGGATACCCTGCTCACGGTTTGCCTGTGTAAAGCCAATATTGACCTTGTTATCTTCGTACAGTTCTGCGTATTTATCGATCTTACTCGGCAGAATGTAGTGAGACGGAGTGTATATAGACAGTGTAAGCTGCATCAACTGCTCGAATATCTCGTTGTATCCGATAGCATCAGATAAATCCGTAAGCGGAGGATTTTTAGAGATTGGCGGCAGTCGAATCGGGAATGAGCCGATTTCAGCTGTATCATAGTACTTTTGAATATGTTTACGGGAGCGTGCTATTGTAACTGAATCCAACACCTCGAAGAAATCAAAGTCCAGCATTTTCAGCAGATTTGCCGTAGTTCTTTCAGCAGCGTCCCACTTACTCCAGGTGTTGAAAGCTCGCTGTGCATTTCTGAAGATTTCATTGAGAGAGCGTGTGGTATTAAGACGCTCATCGACAATATCGGTATGACCTTCGTATGCAAGTGCAATCTGATTTTTCAGGTCATTGAATCGGTTGTTTACCGGTGTGGCAGAGAGCATTAAAACCTTTGTTTTGACGCCTTTGCGAATAACTGTATTCAGCAATCGGAGATATCGATTCTCTTTTTCGTTATCCTCACCGGAAAGCTTACCGCCGTTGCGGAAGTTATGTGATTCGTCAATGACAATCAGGTCATAATTGCCCCAGTTTATGCAGCTCAGATCAAGGCCGTTCGATGTGCCGTGAGTACGGTTCAAGTCCGTATGATACAGCACATCATAACGAAGGCGGTCACAGGCTATGGGATTATTGACATAGTTGGCCTTATAGGTATTCCAGTTGCTTCCGAGCTTCTTCGGGCAGAGTACAAGCACGGATTTATTTCTGTTCTCGTAATACTTGATTACACAAAGTGATGTAAAGGTCTTTCCGAGACCAACACTGTCGGCAAGAATACAACCGTTGAATTTTTCGAGTTTATTGATTATTGCAAGAGCAGCGTCTCTCTGGAAATCATATAGCATACTCCAGATTTTACTGTCTTTAAAACCGGTTGCTTCATTCGGAAGGACATCTTCGGAGACATCTTCAAGGAACTCATTAAAAATATTGTATAGCGTAACAAAATATATGAAATCAGGCGAGTTCTCGTTATATGCAGTAGAAATATTATCGATAACTTCATCAGTAACATCCTGAAGGCGAGTTGGGTCATTCCAAATTGTTTCAAATAGCTCTATATATGCCTGTGAAAACGGAGCATCGGTTTTCTGGATAAAATTATATGCGTTGTTTCCACGCTCACAACCAAGGTCAACCGTAGTGAATCCGTTGACGGGCATATAGTTTTTGCTGTCCACATTGATAAAGCCCATCATATTCTCAGCGGTCGTATTTGATTTGAAAACCGCTTTTTTTCTAATCCATTCAGCACACTCTTTGGCGATAGCTCGCTGTGTAAGTTCATTGCGTAATCTAATCTCAAACTCAGTTCCATATAAGCTGCGCTCACGTTCAAGGCGCGGAATATAGAACTCACGCTTCTCTTTCTTTGCACGTTCAGTGATAAATGTCGGAGAAGTGAAGATGAATCGCAGCTCGTCAATGTCAGTAAGCTGTGCTTTCAACTCCTGAAAGGCATAAATAGAGAAGCAAGCAGCGGCGATAGATATTTTACTCCCCTGCTGGATTTCAACTCTGAGATCATCACGCAGTGTTTTGTTGATATTATCTATTAATTCCATCATACACCTCCTGCTGCTAATGCTTAGGTTTTATGTATATTTATATATTATACTACTTTAATATAGGCACAACAAGAGAGTTTTTATATCAATAATATCCTCTTGTAATATATGCACGCCTATCCCCTATTCGAGACATAATAGAATTCTTTGATGCCCACCTCGCGCAGCAGTTTTCTCGCATATGATACTATTGGGTTGAAATCCTCTCTTCTGCCGTAATACTTGCTGCCGTCTATGTAACTGACAGAATTGAAAAGGATGTGAAAGTGTATATGATTGGTATTTTCATGCACCGCATATACCGTCTGATACTTACGCCCTATATACTGAGAAAGCCTGTCCGCGATATAATTTGCAACGTTATAATCAGAAAGCTCCCTGTGACTGAAGCTGATTATAAGATGATGTATCTGGACTCCTTTTTCCTTTCCAAATCCTAATGAAACCGACTGCATACTTGCTGCAGGATCACGCATATCGATATTGTATCCGCCTATGTAATAGTGGGGTATTTTATTATGATTGAAGATATAATTGATAAGATAATCCTTGGCGTCAGCGTCGTGATACTTGCCTCTTCCGTTTGCTGTTTTAATCGTAGCCATTTTTATTCTCCTTTACCAATCTACATGTAGATTTATTATTCTTTATCTACATGTTATATTATTAATTACTCTTTTATTAATCTTATTTAATATCTAAGATAAATATCAACTAAAGCATAAGCATTACATATATATGTAAACCCTTTATACTAAACGCAAGGGGAAGAAAATCAATATTTCTTCCCCAAGGGTCCCTTAATCTTATCTATCAGTTAGTTCTGTTTTAATTTTTTACTAAACATTTCACACCATTTATCAGCTTTTGTTTTATCACGCTTACTATATTGGAAAATTATCAATTTCAAATCATAAGTAATGCTCAAAAAAGAATGATAATTTTACCAAACGAGAGATTACTGAACCAACATATAAGTAATCTTCAAGAAAGGAGCCTCAAGCTCATATGAATTATTTTGATAAACAAAGGCTCATTGATATGCGAAACAGAAACATAAAATTCGAGCGCGAAAACGACTATTGGTCGGACGAAGAACGGCAGCAGCTGCGTACAATGTTTTATGAAGGTGCAGGCGTTTCTGAAATCTCTCTCACTTTACAGCGAACAGAACCGGCAATTTTCCAGCAGATCGAAAAAGACGATCTGTATGGCAGAAAAGCAAATCCACAACGAAAAAGGTCTGCCGTCAGACGCTGCAGCACCTGCTTATGTGCCACCTGCACAGCCGACTCATCTATCTGTCCGCTTATAAACAACTGTCTATGAACGGAAGCAGGTGTAAAAATGCTTGAAAACTACGCCGATATTCTCACTGTTGAAGAGGTATGTGACATTCTTAGGATCGGATACAATTCCGTATACAAATTGCTGAAGGACGGCAGCCTGAAGTGCTATAAAAACGGACGTATCTGGCGAATCCCGAAAGCTGCTGTTATAGAATTCATCAGAGAAAAATCAAAACTAAAAAAATAATAGTATAACCAAAGCCCATGTGTTGATATCACTCGACACATGGGCTTTACACCTTCCATATGATATTTACATCGCTTCCGTCCAGCAGGATCTTTTCAATAAACTCCGTTGCAACAACCTTTTTCTCCTCAAAGGACAGCTCCGTGAAATTTATCTGCGGCAGTTCATTCTTGTTCGCTGCTGGTTTGTTCAGCAGCTCCTCGCGTTCCTTATGAAGCCTGTCTATCTGCCTCGATATGTATGCGGCTGACACACTGCTTGATTCTGACAGAGCATTTACCAACCGCTCTATCTTCTGATCAATTTCGAGAATCTCCGATGCCAGTTCATCTGCCGCCGGCATCAGCTCATCTGGCGGCGATGCAGATAAAATATCAGATATCTGCCCTGCAATATATTCCTCAAGCTCGCGCAGATCAACGTTGATCAATGCATCACAGGTTGAGAAATTCGATTTGCCAGAACACAGCAGACTGAAGCGGTCTTCCCTTTTTATGTGATTGATCTTGACTGAATATCCGCACCTGCCGCATTTCATCAGACCTGTAAGCCACGAGTATTTTCCGGCATTGGCACGAGATATCTGCTTGTTATTGCTCAGCTTATCCTGTACCCTTAGCCACAGTGATGATTCTATGATTCCACAGTGGTTTGCAACCGAGATCATCTGTGCGCCAACAGCGTTGTACTTTCCTTTGCCTCTGTCTCTCCTGCCTATAATATTACAGGCGTGTATGCCATCAAAAGCCTCTGCCGTCTGATCAATCTGAATTCCAGTAGTCAGGTAATGCAGATAAACATCTTCATCAGCTTTGACATAGGAAGGGTTATGTAGTATGCGCGATAGGGTTACGCTGTCCCATACCTCACGCTTCGGGCCATGTATTCCCTGCTCATTCAGCTGTCTGGCAAGGCTGCGCAGCGATATTTCCGGCTCTGCGTACATCTCAAATATACGACGCACAATATCAGCACTTTCATTTTCGACAAGCGAGGAAACGCTTCTGCCATCAGACATAATCTTTGTCAGATCGTAGCCGAAAGGTGCCGGCCCTCCTCCCCATGCCCCCAGTTTGAATCTATGTATGTAATTGTCCTTGACTCGCTCGGCAGTAGTCTCACGCTCAAGCTGCGCAAATACAAGAACAATATTAAGCATCGCCCTACCGATCGGCGATGACGTATCGAACTGCTCGGTCACCGACTGAAATGCTGTTCCGTGTTGTTCGAGCAGCTCCCACAGACGGCTGAAATCGGCTATTGAGCGGCTGAAGCGATCCAGACGATAGACAAATATCTTTTGCACCTCTCCGTTTTCAACCGCTCTTATCAGCTCCGTAAATGCCGGTCGCTTTGTATTCTTTCCGGAGAAGCCTTTATCCTGAAATACCTTTACATCTTCCCCGGCGTACTTTTTGCAGTATTCAATCTGCGCCTCGATCGAGAGGCTGTCTTTTTTATCTATTGACTGACGCGCATATATTGCGTTCATTTTTTACTGCCTCGCTTTCTTGAAGACTGAAGCAGCAGTATACATCTGCGGTGTATTTCCGCCTGACGTTGCAATCTTTCATTTTCTTTTTCCGATTTATATGTGTTTATGACGCTCATTCCAAGCACCTCCACAACAATAATATGCAATCATTCCGTTCAACATTATCGAATGACGAATACGGTTTTCTCTGCATTACATAACTGTTATGAGGTCTGTAACTTTTTACAATTCAACACACTGCGCCCGTATATACAGGTATTGTATATACGCATATACTCTGCTATTATCATAGCAATAATTGACATTTTAATAATTTTTTGATAAAATTCTTTAAACTTTCAACATAAATCAAAGCGGAGGTTATTATCCATGAGTAACGATAAAATGAGCTTATCTGAACGATATAATAGATTATACGGAATACAGCAGTTTCCATCTGCCCTTTCCCGTTCTGATAAAACTATGGGTGAACGATTCAAGGATGTTAATGATCAACTAAACTGTCAGCCTCATATTCCAAAGCGTCCACGAAAAGGTGATATTCCACCAGAAAATATTGATGATCTAATTGAGGTTTATGCAGGTATATCACTATATAATAACCTTGGAAATTTAAGAGCATTTCTTGTATCATGTCAGATAAAGCCTTCTGGTATATACGCATATTCAAAATCTTCGGACGGTAAAAATAAATCCCACAAGGTAACTGAACGAACCATAGAACGCCTGTTTGGTTTATTTAAAATTCCATATCATGAGGAAGCTGCTGCACAGCTTCTAAAAAACATACGTGCAATGCTGCTCCGGGTTTCAAACAATAAATTTCTGACAATACTAAATGAATTAATTACGGAAAAAGCTTTGGAATTACATCTGACATCTTCATACTCCTTCTATGATAAGTACCTGATTTACTATGATTCACAAAGTAATACGCATATGTCAGCATTTCAGCTCTATGAATACCTAAAAAACAATCCATATGTTGAAAATTCCAATATAAAGAAAATAATCAACGCATTATACAATAGATTTATTGAATCAGAACGACTGATTCCTGCACCCGGACATTGCGAGCTTGAACAGCTACACAGTAACAGTAACTACAAGGCTGTATTTTGTCTCGAACACCAAAATTACGTGCTTGAAGTTGAAGAACACGAAGAAAAAACACCGGAATCTAACGTCGAGGAAATAGTAGATACTGTAAAAACTCAAGCAGAAGAGGGTACTGAAGGCACAGCCAAAGAAACATCCGAAATCCAAGCTGAAGTGGTTGCTGAAAGCTCATCAGAAGAGAAAGCTAAAAAGAAAAAGAGGAAAAAGCGCAATATAAGCTACACCATTGCCTTAAAAAAGCTGCCTCCACTCCCCCATCACTCGATAAAAAAACTGCCGCTTGAAAACTACAAGCAACAGTATGGTAATAATTCAAGGATTGCTTTATTCCTTGAAGCTATCGCAGGAAGTGTTGAAGCGGCTGACAGATTAGCCATGCTTTTTGCTGATATCGCTGTGCCCGGATCATCTAAGCACAGTATGTCTGTAATTCATACCAGTTGTAACGAAGTGCTTATTCTTAAGCTTCTTAAATCTGTTTTTATGATTGACCCAACTGAAGAACCTGCATTTATTAACACTTCGTTCTCACCAGAAGGTAAACGCTCACTTCTTGATAAACACATAAAAGGTGTACCACTTATACTGTTCAAAGATACTCCGCCAAATTATAACAATATACAAAACTTCGCACAGCTTATGAGCGGTAAGAAAATCAGTGTAAATATCGATCCCTATCCAAATCAGCATTTTTACAGCCATTTTCATATGGTATGTATTACATCACAGCAGAAAGTAGTCAATAAATTCGCAGAACTTGGTGCTAACGTTGTCACACTAGAGCCAAAGCCTCTTGCATCTGAGTTAAGCTATATTTTATTTAATACAGATATAATCTGGCTGCGCACAGCATTTCTTCTCCACGGGTGCAGATTACGGTACATTGAAAGAAAAAGTAATCGACATAAGCCTCAGATTACAATCCACTCAAGCAGGATTTTTGAATTCTTCATCGGTCAATGTGAGATTGCTGAAGGACAAAAAATTGAACGCAGTGAAATGTATAATGCTTATTGCGATTATCATAAAGCAGCATATGGATGCGAGCCTACCGAAAACAGCTTCGTATTTATCAGGGAGATAAAAAAGCTGCTGTCGTCAGATGTGACGTACAAAGTCAGTCGTTACGGAGAAGATAAAAAGACTCATATGTGCTTTATTGGACTGCGCTTAAAGCAAGTCCCTGTAACCGAAAAAATCTACACTTCTGAATTTTGTGATTATTTGGAGCAGATAGAGCAATATGCCGATTCGCTCGTAAGCAAAATCAAAGATCCGAAAAAAATATTCCGTGTGGAGGCGAAGTAAGTTATACAAACCGCACCGTTATGCGCCTTTCCAACTGCTGCCAGTGGGGACAGTCTCGACTGGAAGGATCCAACACCGCAGCAGATATGCGACCGTGTTTGCCGCAATGTTTGTCCTGGCTCGGTTGTTCTCTTCCACAACGCAGCAAAGAACACACCTGCCGCACTACCGATACTTATCGAACAGCTGCTTGCAGATGGATACAAATTTGTTCCGATTACAGAAAACATATACTATGAAAATTATGAAATAGATCACACTGGAAGGCAGTGGCCTGTCTCAGCATCAGATATAAGCCGATAATTATATTCTGATGATTAAGCTCTACTTATTCAATCTAATAAACAACGCCGGAGATCGTCTGACCTCCGGCGTTGTTTATTATTTGATTACGATTTATGCTAAATTACTGCCATGGATTTTCAGTTGTGTAAGGCAGAGAAGCAGGCTGATTGTAAGCAATATCCTTTACACCGATATATTTGAATATTTCATACAAAGCCTTGCCATAATGACCAAATGCAACTGCACCGTGATGCGGATAACGCTTCTGAATTAACACGTGTCTGTAGAATCTTCCCATCTCAGGAATTGCAAAAATTCCGATTCCGCCAAAAGAACGAGTTCTGACCGGCAGTACCTCACCCTGAGCAATGTATGAACGAAGAACACCGTCACTATCACACTGCAGACGGTAGAATGTTATATCAGATGCTGCGATATCACCCTCAAGAGTTCCGCGCGTAAAATCAGGCTCACTGCCAGCAGGCTCAAGAAGACGATGCTGAATAAGCTGATATTTTACAGCGCAGTCATTGCACATCTTGCAGCTTGGTGTATTACCACAGTGGAAACCCATGAATGTGTCTGTTATTGAATAATTGAATTTTCCTGCAATATCCTCATCAAAAATATACTTTGGTACAGAATTGTTAATATCCAGAAGTGTGACCGCATCAGCAGATACACATGCGCCGATATACTCACTCAGAGCGCCATAGATATCAACCTCGCAGGCAACAGGAATGCCTTTTGATGCAAGTCTTGAATTCACATAGCAGGGCTCAAATCCGAATGTCTCAGGGAATGCAGGCCAGCATTTATCTGCAAAGACAACATACTCTCTTGCACCTTTATGTGCCTCCGCCCAATCAAGAAGGGTAATTTCAAACTGAGCCATTCGCTGAAGCAGGTCAGGATAGTAACGACCCTCTCCCATTTCTTCTGCCATTTCTGCGCATACATCAGCAATTCTGGGGTCATTCTCATGTGCTTTGTACGCAACAAGAAGATCGAGTTCTGAGTTCTCTTCAATTTCTACGCCAATCTCGTAAAGACCTTTGATAGGTGCGTTGCAAGCAAAGAAATCCTGAGGACGCGGACCGAAAGTTATTATCTTTAGATTTCTGATACCGATTATGCCGCGTGCAATCGGTATAAACTCACGTATCATCTCTACGATTTCTTCAGCAGTTCCAACCGGATACTCCGGAATATACGCTTTAAGATGACGCATTCCAAGATTATAGGAGCAGTTAAGCATTCCGCAGTATGCATCGCCTCGTCCGTTTATCATGTCACCGTCGCCTTCCGCTGCCGCAACATACATGACAGGACCATCAAACTTCTGGCAGATAAGGGTTTCCGGTGTTTCCGGACCAAAATTGCCAAGGAATACTACAAGTGCGTTGCAGCCTGCATTTTTTACATCCGCAACGGCGTTCAGTTCATCATTTTCATTCTCAACGGTTATAAGGCACTCGTAAATTCCTTCACCATAAGCATCTGTAATTGCTTTGCGGCGTGAAACAGAGAGCTCAAGCGGAAAACAGTCTCTTGAAACAGCAATTATGCCAAGCTTTACATCGGGTATATTTTTCATAAGAATTCTCCTTTATTAATTAATCAGGTTTAAACTCATCATTCATTTACTCCGACCATTTCTTATTCGGACATTTTGATGATTTGCGAAGTGCACGAAGTTCAACATAACACCCACATGCACTACAGGTTGCGCCAACCAGGTATTCACAATTCTCGCATACAGTTATGCGTTTTTCAATCACGATGTCATCTGCACGCGATGACCGGGGCATTGCGGCTTTATTCTTCTCTATCAGCTTGATATAATCTTCCGCCTGCTGCCCTATGAAGCATTTTTTGCAGATTACACTCATCTTTTTATTCTGAGCTCAACAACAGATGCAGCCGGTAATTTACACACAATTCCATTATCCATCTTATATCCGCTGTAATCAATCTCCTTAACACAGTCCGGATCATCAAATGTGTTATAGCTGTTTATGGTGCTGCCGGTGACTATTTTTGCCTCAATCACACTGTAGCCATCATTTTCAAGCATAATGGTGAGTTCTTCGTCAGTATCAGCAGAAAGATTAGCTGCAGTTATTGTAATAATTCCATTTTCATCCACAGAAACAGATTCTGAAATCATCGGGACACATTCTGTTTCAGTTCCAATGCTTTTTACATCTGAAAGAGAACTGCTCAGAAGTTCTCCGTTCTGATGGTGACGGTACATATGCATTACATGATAGGTCGGTGTCAGAATCATCTGGTCACCCTCAGTAAGAACAACAGATTGAAGAACATTGACCGTCTGTGCAAGACATGCCATTTTTACTCTGTCCGAATGTTTATTGAAAATATTCAGAGTGATACCGGCAACAAGAGCATCACGAACAGTATTCTGCTGATAGAGAAATCCGGGATTTGTTCCGGGCTCCACATCATACCATGCTCCCCACTCGTCAACTATCATTCCAATGATTTTTTCCGGATCATATTCGTCCATTATCTTCCCGTGCTCAGTTACAAGTGTATCCATATACAGTGCCTTGGAAAGCGTTTTGTACCATTCTGCTGTATCAAATTCTGTTGCACTTCCTTTATTCTCCCAGGGACCGGGTACAACATAATAGTGCAGCGAAAGACCGTCCATAAAACCGTGAAGATAATCCGGAGTTCTGCGGAATGCAGTATCAAGCACAATCCTTGTCCACTCGTAATCATCGGCATTGGCTCCACCGCATATTTTCATAATCGGTTTTGATGAATCATAATTTCTTATGTAAGTCTGATAACGACGGTATTCATTGGCATAATACTCCGGGTGCATATTTCCGCCGCAGCCCCAGTTCTCGTTGCCAACACCGAAATAATCAACCTTCCAGGCTTCCTCATGACCATTGGACTTACGAAGCTCAGCAAGCGGTGAAACACCGTTGAAGGTCATATATTCAACCCACTCGCTCATTTCTCTGACCGTTCCGCTGCCGACATTACCATTTACATATGTCTTACAGCCAAGCTGACGGCAGAGTTCCATAAACTCGTGTGTGCCGAAGCTGTTATCCTCAACTACTCCGCCCCAATGGGTATTTATCATTCGCTTTCTGTTTTCTTTCGGACCAATTCCGTCCTCCCAGTGATATTCATCAGCAAAGCAGCCTCCCGGCCAGCGCAGCACAGGAATCCTGAGTTCACGCAGAGCATTGACAACATCACATCTCATTCCATTAATATTCGGAATTTCAGAATTTTCGCCAACAAAAAGACCGCCATATATGCACCGTCCAAGATGCTCTGAAAAATGCCCATAGATTTCCGGCGCTATACGGCTAATCTTAATGTTTTCATTGATTTTTAATTTAGCCATGCTTTTCTCCTCTCATTTTTCCATTGAAAAATTTATTAAATGATAGACCATACTTTCTATTCATATAAATCAGAATGGTTATTTTTGACAATTATACCATAAAACGATTAATCAGTATACACCTTTATGTTAATTTTAAAGAAAAATGTCATTCATTCTATAAACGGTAATGCGTTTATCAGAATTACAATATTTAATACAGATGGTTGACAAAAGAATAAAAGCATGATATCATAGTTGAGTAATTATTCAACTATTCAACGGAGGTGTTCAACTAATGATAAATCCAGCTCCTTCATGTGACTGTGAAGTCATTCACGATGAAACCGTCAGCGAGGTACGCGAGCTGATGCGCAGCAAAGATGATTATCTGCAGCTTGCTTCTCTGTTTAAAATGTTCGGCGACGGTACAAGAATACAGATTCTCCATGCTCTTGAGCAGAAGGAAATGTGCGTGTGTGATCTGGCAGTACTTCTGGGTGTAACAAAATCAGCAGTTTCTCATCAACTCAAGGCTCTGCGTCTTGCAAACCTTGTCAAATTCCGCCGTGAGGCTCAGATTATATATTATTCTCTTGCTGATGACCATGTCAAAGAAATCATTGATTTAGGACTTGAACATCTTGATGAGTAATTAAAAATGTAATATAAACTTAGTCCAAATTATTTTTTTGCCGTTTAGTTGAACAATTGAGCAACAATCAAACGGCTGTTGGAGGAAAATACAATGAAAAAAGTCTTTCAGCTAAAAGGACTTGATTGTCCGCACTGTTCAGCCGGTATTGAAAAGGATATCGGCAATGCGCCCGGTGTCAACTCTTCCGAAATAAACCTTATCCGCCAGACACTTGTCCTCGATATAGATCCTACCATCGAGGACACCGCTGTCTGGCTTGTTACAAAGACTGTACATCGATACGAACCTGCCGTTGATGTAATTGAATTTCGTTCCGGCACCTCAAAAGATTATCTTCTCAAAGGACTTGACTGTGCAAACTGTGCCGCGAAAATCGAGCAGGCTACAGCTGCTCTTCCGCAGGTAAGCTCCGCATCGGTCAATCTTATGAAACAGACACTGACAGTTGAGTTCAGTGATGTTTCTCCTTATTTCATGTATGAAATGATATGTGATATCGTTCACGAATACGAACCTGACGTTGAAGTAAGTGAATACAATGCTCCTGCAGTTAAAAAAGCTACGGAAAACAAAGGACTTGATACTGACAGCAAAAGAATGCTCGCAAGAATCATTATCGGTGCAGTTCTCTATGCAGCTGCACTCATACTCCCCTCTTTTGTGAATATGCCATCTTACGTTCCGGTTCTTCTGCTTATTGTTCCATATATTATCCTTGGTGCAGATATCGTCTGGAAAGCAATAAAAAATATAATTCGCGGACGTATTTTTGACGAAAATTTCCTTATGACACTTTCAACCGTCGGTGCATTCGTTATAGGCGAATATCCCGAAGCAGTTGCTGTAATGCTTTTTTATCAGGTTGGCGAGTTTTTCCAGAGCCTTGCTGTAAGACGTTCCAGACGTTCCATTTCTGAACTCATGGATATTCGCCCTGATTCAGCTACTGTCATCAGAAGTGGAGAGCTGACTGAGGTTTCTCCTGAAAATGTCTCCGTGGGCGAAATGATCGTTGTCAAACCGGGCGAACGTATTCCCCTTGACGGCGAAATCATAGATGGCAGCTCCATGCTTGATACCAAAGCGCTGACCGGCGAATCTGTTCCGCGAAGTGTTTCCTGCGGTGACGAGGTCGTATCCGGCTGTATTAACCAGACAGGAGCGCTTACAATTGTTGTAAAGAAAGCTTACGGGGAATCTACTGTTGCCAAAATAATCGATCTGGTTGAAAATGCCTCCAGCAGAAAAGCACCGACAGAAAATTTCATTACCGTATTCGCAAGATACTACACGCCCGTTGTTGTCATTCTCGCAGCACTTCTTGCAATCGTTCCTCCTGCTGTGCTTGGCGGCGGCTGGAGCGACTGGATACATCGCGGTTTTGTATTCCTTGTTATCTCCTGTCCGTGTGCTCTGGTTATTTCTATTCCTCTGACCTTTTTCGGTGGAATTGGTGCAGCATCAAAACACGGTGTACTCGTAAAGGGCAGCAATTACCTCGAGGCACTTAACAAACTTGAAACTGTTGTGTTTGACAAGACAGGTACATTGACAAAAGGTGTATTCAATGTCACTGAGATTATTCCTGCCGATGGTTTCACCGAAGCTCAGCTTCTTGAATATGCTGCAAAGGCCGAATGTCTTTCGAATCATCCCATTGCAAAATCAATTATAGCTGCATACGGAAAAACTATCGATCAATCCTCAATAAGCAGCTATAATGATATATCCGGTCACGGAATCAGCGCTGTTATTGATGGCGAGAAAATCCTTGCGGGCAATGTAAAGCTGATGAATTCAGAGCGTGTTGAAATCCACGAGGAGACCGGAATTGGAACAAAGGTTTATATAGCAGTAAACAGAAAGTATGCAGGCTGCATTCTGATTTCTGACGAACTCAAATCCGACAGTAAATCAGCCATAAAGAAGCTTCGCTCTGCAGGTATCAGAAACACCGTCATGCTGACCGGTGACAATGAGTCTATTGCAGCTGCTGTAGCCGAAGCAGCCGGTATAGATAAGTACTACGCACAGCTTCTGCCGGCACAGAAAGTTGAAGTTCTCGAACAGCTCGATGCCAAAAAGAAAGCCGGCAGCAAGATTGCCTTTGTAGGAGACGGAATAAACGATGCTCCTGTCCTTGCACGTGCTGACATAGGAATAGCAATGGGTGGGCTTGGTTCTGATGCTGCGATTGAAGCTGCAGATGTTGTTCTCATGACTGATGAACCCTCAAAACTGACGGAAGCTATCAGCATCGCAAAGAGCACAAGACGTATTGTAATCCAGAACATTGTTATCGCTCTGGGAATTAAATCCATCTTCCTTATTCTCGGTGCATTTGGTATCGCAGGAATGTGGGAGGCTGTATTCGGTGATGTCGGCGTCGCAATGATTGCAATACTGAACTCCATGCGAATTCTCAGAAAATAATAGCATATCCTAAGCACCATAACAACGCAAATTGCTTCAATAACAGCCGGAATCCTCGATTTTCCGGCTGTTATTTTATAGTTGAAATAAGTTTACATCTGAGTTATAATTTTTATAGTAAATTTCAATTATGGAGGGATCCCTGTGGACAAACATACACTTGCACCGAAAGGAATCAGACGTGAGGCACTGGGTCTTCTCAATGATAACTGGAGCAGAGCTATTTCTGTTTTCTGTCTTTCTCTTCTTGCGATAATGATGTTTATGCTGCTCAATCAGCTTGTTCTTTCGCTGGTTTCAGCCGCTACACTTTATGACGATGCTGTCCGTACCGATTTTCCGAAAACAGCCTCTGAGCTGGTCGAATATTTCAGCACACAGAAAGCCAGACTTAATCTCACCATCAGCGCTGTTATGGCACTTTTTTATTTTATGATTATTTCGCCGCTTAACCTTGGTGTAGTAAACTGGTATCAGTCACTGGCACTGTGCTCAAATCTTCAGGTCGGACAGATATTTTACTTCTATCGTTCGAACGAGTTGTTTCTGAGTGCACTTGTCTTTGAACTCTCACGTCTCGCAAGACATCTTATTGTACTGCTTATCTCACTCTCCCCTTCTATTGTTTGTTTTTCCTTAGCCTTCAACTATTCGCTTGACGGCGCTTCTGTTTCTCAGGCAAATGCCGCTGCACCTCTGACGATTGCAGGCGCAGCACTGGCTTTCATTGGAATATTGATCTATGCTTTCGTTATTTTAAGATGCTTTGTAGCAAAATACCTCTTTGTCGGCGGTCATGGTTATGGTGTAGAGGATTGCTTCCGTTATTCCAACAAATATATGAAAGGAAATATCGGCAAGGTTCTCCGTATTTATCTTTCCTGTATTCCAATATGGTTCCTTGGAATATTTGTTTTTACTATAATTTTTATCATCCCTGTTACCAACGCCATTCTCGCAGCTGCGGCACAGGATATAATCGACGAAAACATGAATAGTTAAATGCAACAAAAAGCACTTGTATGATATGTGTATTATATACACTCCTACAAGTGTTTTTTCTATCATAAAAACCTCACATTTTATTATTGCAAACTTAATAATTCTGCATTATCATGGGAAACATAATCCCAATGTATTTTAATTGCAATTACATACCCTCTAAGGAGTAAAAAATGCTTCAGATTAAAAATGTCTCAAAAAAATATGTCACTGGAGATCTTGTGCAGACTGCGCTTAACGACGTGAGCATGAATTTCCGTGATAATGAATTTGTCGCTATTCTCGGTCCGTCCGGATCGGGTAAGACAACACTGCTTAACATCATCGGCGGATTGGACATTTATGACACCGGAGATCTTATAATTGACGGTATCTCCACAAAGAAATATCCCGACCGGGACTGGGACGCCTACCGCAACCACACAATAGGATTTGTATTCCAGAGCTATAATCTTATCCCGCATCAGACCGTACTTGCAAACGTTGAGCTCGCTCTGACCATTTCCGGTATTTCAAAGGCTGAAAGACGCAAAAAAGCAAAAGCTGCACTTGAGAAAGTAGGATTAGGCAATCAGCTTCACAAAAAGCCGAATCAGATGTCAGGCGGGCAGATGCAGCGTGTTGCAATCGCGCGAGCTCTTGTCAATGATCCGAAAATTCTGCTTGCAGACGAACCCACAGGTGCGCTTGATACAGAAACAAGTGTTCAGGTAATGGATCTCCTGAAGGAAGTTGCAAGTGACCGACTTGTTGTAATGGTTACCCACAACCCGGAGCTCGCTGAATCATACGCAAACCGCATAATTCGTGTATGCGACGGAAAGGTCACAGACGACTCAAATCCGTTTGAGATAAACGAAGAGGCACTTGCTGTTCCTGAGCACAAAAACATGGGACACGCTTCCATGTCATTTCTTACTGCACTTTCACTCAGTTTCAATAATCTCTGGACAAAAAAAGGACGCACAATCCTTACCGCATTTGCCGGCTCAATCGGAATTATTGGCATAGCACTGATTATGTCGCTTTCAAACGGCTTCCAGATGTATATCGATAAGATTCAGGAAGATACTCTCTCAAGCTATCCGCTTTCAATAATGTCTGAAACTGCTGATATGGCCGCAACAATGATGGCCGTAGGAGGCGAGGTCTCTTCTTCTCAGAACGCCGAAGAAGGAACTGTTGTGGAACAGCAGATGATCGGTCAGGTATTCGCTCAGGTTGGCACAAACGACCTTGGATCTTTCAAGGCACATATGGACACTAACATGAGTGAAATCAGTGATTCAATAAATGCAATAAAGTACAGCTATGGTGTAACTCCGCAGATTTTTGCGTGGAATGTATCCGATAAGCTGGTACAGGTAAATCCGGCGACACTTTTTGCTGATCTCACCGGCAATCCGATGATGTCAGCTTATATGGATTCCAATGTTTTTCAGGAAATGATTGATAACCGCGGACTTCTCGAAGAACAGTATGACATTCTGCAGGGACGCTGGCCTGAAGAATACAACGAAATGGTCATGGTTCTTTCAGATCCAAACAGCATTACCGACTATACTACTTACACTCTGGGTCTCAGAGATCAGGCAGAGCTTTCCGAAATGGTCGCTCATGTTATGGCTGGTAATGAAGTGGAAACTGTCAGCGATTCCAAGGTATGGACCTATGATGACCTCATGAATCTTTCCTTCAGACTTGTCCACGCATCCTCATTATATAAATTCAATCAGGACTATGGTGTCTGGGAAGATATGCGTGATGATAAAGAATACATGGACGATATTGTACGTCAGGGCGAAGAGCTTGTAATTGTCGGAATTGTATGTCCTAAAGAAGGCGTATCAGCTTACGCTATGGTCCCAGGAATTGCATACACTCACGAACTTACTGAGCGAGTTATTTCTGTTGCAGAAAATTCCACAATCGTCAATCAGCAGCTTTCTGACAGCGACATCAATGTATTTACCGGCAAAAGATTTGATGATACATCATCAAGTGATGCTGCAATTAATTTTCAGGATATGATTTCAGTAGACGGAAATATGATATCCTCTGCTTTCGGAATGGATTTTGATCAGGATTCTCTGAAGGATATGTTCACTGGCTACATGGATGATCTGTCTGATTCCATAGCAAAAAATACTGCTCCTGCACAAGCTGACTTCACAGAAACACTCAGTATGCTTCTACGCGGAATGCTTACGGATTATATAACTGAAAATGCCGATCCTTCAACCGGTGAAGCTTACCTCTCACTGTCTGATGCCTCAGCTATTGCAGAAGCTTATCTCAGCACCGACCAGGCAAAATCACTTATATCATCTCTGGAAAACAAGTATGTTCTTCCTGAGGATTCATTTTCTCAGGTATTCCGTCCACTCATGTCAGGAATGATAACCGATTACGTCACTTCCAATATGCCCACACCCGAAATTCCTGATATATCCGGTTCTGATGCACCAATTATCTCGGGTTCTGATATTGGCTCTGTATTTGATCCTGAAATGTTCAGCGCCACTATTACAGCAGATAATATTGACTCTGCAGTCTCTTCCTATACCTCTTCCGCAATGGTTACAGGAACTTCAGGAGCAATGGCTCTCCGCATGACCGAAGCAGCTACACAGAAACTCATTCTTTCTGAACTTGGCTCAATCGGAACCAAGCTGATGAATTCTGTTGCATCCAGTATTACAGTTGACGCATCAAAAATTGCCGGTGCATTCAGCTTCAACTTCAGCGAAGAAGAGCTTTACAGACTCATGCAGACCCTCTCCTCGCCTAATACCACGGTAACAGCTGAATCCAATCTCAGGTCACTTGGATTTGCTGACAGAGCTGAACCGACTGCAATATCAATCTATCTGATTGACTTTGAGGGCAAGGAAAAATTCTTATCCTTTATCGAGCAATACAACACCGATATGGAAACAGCGGGTCAGGATGACCAGGTAATCAATTACACCGATATGACCGGTATATTGATGTCATCAGTTAAGACAATAGTCGACAGCGTCAGCTATGTTCTCATCGCCTTTGTTGCTGTATCACTTGTCGTTTCATCAATTATGATTGGAATTATTACCTATATTTCCGTGCTTGAACGCACCAAGGAAATTGGTATTCTCAGAGCAATTGGTGCATCGAAAGGCAATATCTCTCAGGTTTTCAATGCGGAAACATTCATTATAGGTCTTTGCTCAGGTCTTATTGGTGTAGGCGTAACCTTGCTTCTTATTCCTGTTATCAACGCTATTATTCATGCACTTATCGGTTCATCTGATATTAATGCACAGCTGCCTGTAATAAGTGCTGTAGTACTGATACTTCTCAGCATGATGCTCACAATAATCGGCGGACTTATTCCTTCAAAGAAAGCGGCAACAAAAGACCCTGTCACTGCCCTCAGAAGCGAATAAAATCGCATTCTCACCACCCCTCTGCTCCTGCCAATTAAGGAGCAGAGGGAATTTTTATATTTTTTCAACCAGTTAATCATAATTACTTGATAAACTTCAATTAATTTATTATAATTAAAATAATAATGCGCATCAGAAGAATTTATGTGCATTATAACAACATCAAAGGAGAGAAAGTAATGAAAAACCAAAAGCTTATCATTGCTCTTTGTGCAGTGATACTGGTAGTTGGTCTGGCATGTGTCGGTCTTGGCATCAGCCTTCTTGCCTGTGATCCGCAGCCCACTGCCCCATCTGCCGACAACAACATTACCTCTGACGAACCCGCCGGCGGCACAAACGAAGAAATCCCTGCAAAAGAACTCCATTTTTCAAGCAATGGAATTCAGACCAGCGACAACGGATATATGCGTCCTGACCTGACCTCCATAGAGCTTGCAAAGCTTATGGGTAACGGCACAAACCTTGGCAACACAATGGAAGCATGCAACAATTCCCTCGGAAGCACCTCTGATGATCCTCAGTACTATGAAAGATACTGGGGACAGCCAATCACCACACAGGAAATGCTTGACGGCATGAAAGCCGCAGGATTTGACAGCATCAGAATTCCTGTTTCCTGGATGATGAATGCAACCGAGCTTGTTGAGTCCGGCGAATACACTATCAGTGAAGCTTATCTCGACCGTGTTGAGGAAATAATCAATTATGCCCTTAACGCTGATATGTACGTCATTATCAATGACCACTGGGACGGCGGCTGGCTTGGTATGTTCGGTTCTGCGTCCCCTGAGACACGTGAGCTTGCAATGACTATGTACACCTCAATGTGGACACAGATTGCCGAGAGATATAAGGAATATTCTGATTATCTTATCTTTGAAGGTGCAAACGAACAGATCGGTGACAGCCTTAATGACAGAATCATGTGTTCTGACTCCGGCAGTCTTTCCAAAGACGAACTCTATGAAGTTGCACTGATGATCAACCAGGCATTCGTTGATACCGTTCGCGCTACCGGCGGAAATAACGCACAGCGTTTCCTGCTTATCCCCGGTTTCAACACCAACATCGCAAACACCTGTGACGACCGTTTTATCATGCCAAAAGACGAAGCCAACAGACTTCTTATCTCCGTTCATTACTATGATCCCTGGAGCTACTGCGGAGATGGCACAAGTACTGTGAAATGGGGCACCAAGAGCGATCTTGAAACCATGTACAATACTCTTTCTCAGATGACCAAGTTCACCGAGCAGGGCTATGGCGTTGTCATTGGTGAATACGGTGTTCTCCAGAACGAAGACGGCTCACTCAGAGAAAACCTTACCACCTATCACACTCTCTTCCTTGACCTGTGTGATATTTACGGCTACACCTCCTGCCTTTGGGACTGCAGCGGCTTCTATAAGCGCAGCCAGCTCAAGATGGTAGACGATGACTTCGGTGCTGTCTATACCGGCAGAAATTATGCTGCTGAATCCAAGCTTACTGCTGAAGAGATTAAGAAAAATGCAGCATCAAGTGCACAGGCTCTTTATGATGCTGCTCCTGACAGTTTCCGCGAAGATGCAGTAGTCGTTGACGCTGATTCTGCTATCGCTTGGATCATGTGGAACGGCGGCGGATTATCCTACAGTGTTGGAGATAAATACAACCCTGATGATATGAGTGCCGGCATTGTTCCTACCGATGCAAAGATCACCGGCGAAGGCACTTACACTGTTTCTCTTGATTTTACCGGCACTGCCGGAGGATGCTCCAACAGCCTCACCTTCTCTGCTATCGGTCTTGCAAACGGTGAAGTTCTTTATCCGGGCTACTGCATCAATATCACAGAGATTCTCATAAACGGTGAGCCCTATAAGTTTGTTGCAAGACCTTACACAAGTTCTGACGATAAGCTTTGTACCCGTGTTAATCTTTACAACGGTTGGGTTGATCACCTTCCTGATGATGCACGTACATACGTAGGCGGTCTTACCGGTTGTTCTCCCTGTGTTATCGATCCTGCAGATCCGATAATCGGAAATGTTCAGACCATTTCGATCACATTCTATTATGGTCCTGCAAAATAAAACAATCTGACACAAAATCCCCCTGATACTTTGCTGCATCAGGGGGATTACTTCGTTTATTCAGTTGCTGTTATTTCAGCTGCTATAACAGATTCGATTTTCTCATTATCTGCTGTTACTTCATCATCTGTTTTTGATGCAGTACATTCGATCAGCTCTGTACTGTCCGCTGCAGGATTTCTGCGTAATGCATTGATCCATCTGTCAACACGCTCTTTTGAAAGCAGCCAGTTTATCAGAAGCGCAACCGCTACACCAATTCCGGTATCAATCATTCGATTGACCGAGTACGAAATATATGAGTCTACAGGTGTATTAAAAAGTATAATGCAAAGAACTACTCCACCCGGCTGAATTGCACCGGGCCATTTGAAAAGCTGGCTTACAAGAATCAGAACTACAACTCCGATGAAAAGCATCAGCAGCATAAGTGCATGATAACTTCCATCCGGATAGAAGCAAATATAAATCCGGAACAGTATCATCCCAAGAACACCGCCGATTATTGTTCCGAAGAATCGGTTTCCACCATTAAGACGCGAGTTTCCCATATCACTTCCGACTCCGAATATTGCTCCTATGCATGCAAAGGTCGGATTCTGGTCAACCAGAAAATACAGTAGCGCACATATTGTCGCGGCAAGCGCAGTTTTTATGTTTCGCTGACCAATATGAATTCCGGGTTTATTTGCAGTATTTTCCATCTCTATCACCTTAATCTGTTATTTATCAACGCACGTAATTATAACCATTAAATATTGTATCGTCAATAATCATCAGACAAAAACAACTACAACTCAACTAAACTGTCGTTCTGCATATTTCATATATAGTGACAGCGAATATTTTTTGTTGTAAATTTGCCTTAACTTATAAAATAAAGGAGCGGAGTTTCCTCCGCCCCCTTATATTAAACCAACAGGAATTTATAAATCCATTTTCTTTGGGATCTCGTTGTCTGCCTTCTTTTTTGCAATTCTGCTGTATGTATCTTCTTTGAGCAGTGTGTACAGTACAGCAAACAGCGGAACAAAGAAGATCATTCCGAGAAGTCCGAAAAGATTACCGCCCACAATTGCAGCTACAAGAGTCCATAACGGAGAAAGTCCGACCGAACTGCCGACCACACGCGGATAAATGAACTGATTCTCAATGAACTGAACAACAAGATAAACTATAAGGCATGTAAGAGCTTTCTCCGGTGCAGCAATAAGCGTAAGAACAACACCAAGAGCACAGGAGATGAACGCACCTACATACGGGATTATAGCGCAGATTGCAGTAACAACACCTATGAGACCTGCATAAGGCAGGCCGAAAATCAGAAATGAAATGAATATAAGCACACCAAGTATTATCGATTCCACACATTGTCCGGTAAAGAACTTGGTATAAGCATCTCTTACAAGAGTGAAAACATAACACGCTTTATCAGCTGTAGCTTTTTTGGTATATGCATAAAGCATTTTTCTGCATCTTGCAATAAGACCCTCCCAGTCTCCGAGTATGTAGACGGCAATAATCACCCCGATAAGCGATGTTGATATACCCGAAACTGTCGAAGTTGTTACATTTGCAATTGAGCCAAGCAGCGTACCTGCACTGCTTGTTATCTTGGTTACGAGATTCTGAATATCAAATGTAGAAAGCCACTCTTTTATACTGGATGTATCAATATCATATTCTTCGAGCATTGCCAGCCAGGAGGGCCAGTTTTCTTCAATCAAAGCAGCAACGCTTCTGACCGTACTTACCATCTCCGGTATAACAAGCAGAGCAAACAACGCAATAACAAGTGCAAGACATATAAAAGTAAGTACAATGCTCAGAATATGCTTCAGATTTTTTCCCGGCTTGCGCTTTGCTTTGCGGAATATTTTATCAAACATTTTCTCAAAGCCGGTCACCGGTACACTGAGTACGAACGCCACTACAGCACCTATTATGACCGGCAGAAGCAGATTATTGAGATACTGCATAAACGTTGTCAGCAATTCAATATTATTAAGCGCGATAAACAGAATTATTCCCGCAATCAAAATACCTACAATCCATTTATCCCTTTTTGTCATTAATATCACCTCTGTGTTTTATTATAGCATATTAATTTTGTGATTTGTAAATTAATTGTTATTATTTGAGTATTTCATTCTCAGATTTCTTATCCCATATTTCAGACAGATTATTCATTTCGCTGTTACACTAATTATTGTAACTGATATTGTAATTGATTTCACAGTGTGATAAAATTACATTAAATAATGAAAATGTGAGGCAGACAAATGAGTGCAACAATTAAAGATGTCGCGGCGCTTGCCGGCACGTCTACGGCTACTGTATCGCGTGTAATAAACAACTCACCAAAGGTAACGGATAAGGTCAGAAAAAAGGTTCAGCAGGCTATAGAAGAACTTGGTTATATTCCCAATCCTGCTGGTCGAATCCTAAAAAGTGGCGCAAACAACACAATCATGGTTATTCTTCCCTACCGTCTTTCCAGCTTCTACGGAAGAATTGTAGATGCAATGACGCAGGAGGCAATTGCCAACAATTATTCACTTATGATCAGCGCCTGCAACAATAACCGTGAATATGAACAGACTATAGTTAATCGTTTACTCAAAGATGTTGTCAAGGGCTTTGTTTTTCTCGGAACTTTTTTTGACAGCCATGAACTAAGTGATATAAATCGTCAGATTCCTACTATTCTGTGTTGTGAACAGGTAGCCAAATCCGAACTTCTTACTATCATAAGTGACTACAAACAAGGCGCTAAAATTGCTGCTGAAAGAATGATCGAAACCGGACACCGACGTATTGGATACATAGCCATGAGACATCGCCCGAATTCTTCCCGTCAGAAGCAGCAGGGATTTAACGAAGCTTTGATGGCACATGGGATTGAGCATTCAGAAGAATATATCTTCTATGGCTCCCACTCTCTTCAGACCGGCTACTCTGCCATGAAATATTTCAACTGTCTTGATAATCCGCCTACCGCTATTTTTGCTGAAAACGATAAACTTGCAATAGGTGCAACAAATTATGCAATTGAAAACGGGCTGAACGTTGGCACTGATATCGTAATCTCCGGTTATGATGATCTCGATCTTTGCACATATGGTCTGAAAAAAATCACATCAGTCCGGCAGCCTCTTGAGGAAATCGGCAAAACAGCAGTTCGCTCTATTATTGATATCATTGAAAACGGCAAGGAAAACAGCGGAACAATTACTCTGCCTGTCACACTGTCAATAAGAGATACATTATAAAATCGGCAATTCATAATAAAAATCTCAAATTAAAACAACCCCATTCACTGGATTTTCTTTGCACAGGTCTAGTAAAAACGGACAATAGACAAAACACCCCCTAATGTAGGATAATAAAACTACATTAGGGGGTAATTGTATGCCAAGAAAATATACACACATAAAGAAATTTGAAGCAGAACTGATAGTAATGATAGAA
>JAZNOP010000098.1:0-36944 GCA_045580875.1 Acutalibacteraceae bacterium | reverse complement strand
CTTGCAGGTTTTAAGGACGGAGTCCTTAATTCTTTTTCGATAAGAAGTTGAGGCTTTGCCTCAAACTCCACGAGGACGCTGTCCTCGACCTGCCACCTTTGACAAAGGTGGACGAAACTTTTAATCTGCCCGCGCTTAATCGCATAAACCGAAATTTATCGATTACTATTAATTATTCATTGAATATTATGTCCGAGCCGACGGCCTTCTCGACGGCACTGCGTACAGAGCGCATGCCTATGCCGGTGTTGCCGGCCACTCCGGGAATCGGGATTATCGCCGGAGTGCGCTGATCACGGTACTTCAGCAGCTCGCTTTCGAGTTCCGCGGCGTACTGCTCGGTCAGATATATCACTGCACAGGTTGCGCTGAGGCGGGAGATGACATTCTTCGCTTCAGTGCTGTCAGTGACAGGGAAGATGTCCAGCCCCAGTGAGGAATAGCAATATATGCTGTCGCGGTCACCGACGACCGCTATGCTCATTTTCTCGTCCATAGAAAATCACCATGCCGTGATGCGTCACGGTCAGTTCAGATTTTTCGCGCCGCTTATAACAGCTCGCGTATGCGCTCGACAGGCACTTCATTGCGCAGACCGGCGAGGATTATGCGTACCTCGCGCAGCTCCTTCTGACGGGCGTGAATATAGGAGATAATCGGCTCAACGCCAAGACTCGTATATTTTGTGTATTCAAGCCGGCTGTCCATTCTGCGGTCGCACAGCCGCTCAAAGCTACCAAGCCCATCGCGCAGTGCATCTGCCGCCTCGCGGTCGGTTTCGGCTATCAGGGTACAGATTTCTTCCACGCCCTGCACAGCCGCCGCAGCAAGCCTGTCAGCATCGACAGCCTTGCACTTCGCCAGCGACTGACGGGTGATATCGAGCGTCTTTTTCATTCCGGCACAGCGCACCGCAATGCGTACGTCAGCGCGGAATGCCGCAAGCTCGGCAAACTCCAGCAGTATTCCGCCGTGAGGTTTTGCCGCTTCAATGGCTGCTTCAAGCGATGCGGCATCGATTATCATGTCGCAGAGCTGACCGTCGCCCCACGAGATGAGCGCGTCGTATGCCTTCTCAGCTGCCTGCGCCATCTTTGCCGGAAGAAGGGAAAATTCCTTCTTCTGAGCTGCTTCTGTGATGACATCGGCATCAATTGTCGACGGGCTGAGCTGATAGCTCTTCCAGTCGGCATTGACGAGTCTTGCCTTGAGCGCCGCCTTGAGATTGTGGTAATCATTGGGAATCTTCAGGCTGTCGAATACCGGACTCTCGGGGAGAATCTCATCGATGAGAGCCCACAGCCTGTCCTGCTCGCCGGAGAGAATATCGTCGCCTGAGCTGTCAGCTGAGCCCCAGCCTTTGTCGGCAAGGCGCGCAATGCAGCTCTCACAGCTTTCGGAAAAGAGGAGCGAATCGATATCCTGACGGGTAAGCAGTTTATTTTCGTTTGAACGTATGCGCGCTACGGCATACGCGAAATCAGAATCACGCATAGGTTGACCCTGCCGCCGTGCATAAGCCGTACGGACTTCCTTTCGGGTAAGGTGCTGCTGCGCCGTCAGGCAAACAGCAGAGCGCTGAGCTTGTCGGAGATGCTGTCGTGCTCCTGCTCGGCGATAGCATCAAAGGTGCAGTTCTCCTCTATGCCGCCGTAGCGGAGAATGAATCCGCCGTCAATTGCTGCAGTATCCTGCGCAAGCGTAAGGGAGGAGCCGCTGAGCTGTGCGTTTATGGAGGCAATGAAATCCCCGGGAACGCGCGCTTTGTCGGCTGCCGAGAGAATCATCTCGCCGCTGCCCTTCTGCGCATATCTGACCGCCAGCTTTGCGAGCACTGCGAAGTATTCAGCTGCCGGCAGGCTCTTGAGACGTCTGAGGGCTTCGGCTATGGTATCGTCGAGAATTTCGCGGCGCACCTTGAGCATCATCTTTCTGCCGCTGAGCTCAGAGCCCGACTGCGATATTCTGCCGATGAGCTCGGCTTCGTCGCGCGCGGCATCGACTATTTTTGCACATTCAGCGCCGGCGGCAGTGACCGCCTCGTCAATTATGGATTCAGCCTGCTCACGTGCGCCGGCAATTATGCCTGCTGCTTTTGCCTGAGCCTCGGCTGATATGCTTTCAATAATTTTATCCAATCCAGTCATGTGTTGGCTTCCTTTCGGAATAACGCGTATTTGCAACCGATCGTTTCGGTTATAATAAAGCTTTTAGATATTGAGCTTTGCGATACCGGAGTTGCCGAGAATGGAGATGAGGAGTGCGAGAATTGCATAGGTCTCGACCATTGCAGAAAGGAGCATACCCTTGACCATTTGGTCGGGACGCTTTGCAACGAGGCTGACACCGGCAGCGGAGGTTTTTGCCTGCTTGATTGCGGAAAGATAACCTACAATAGCTATCGGCAGGCAGGAAGCAAGGTATGCAAGACCTTTTGCTACAGAGATATCTGCGATTGTACCGCCGAGAACGCCAAGCTGATTAAGGAGAAGGAAGGAGGTAAGCATTCCGTAGATACCCTGAGTTGCAGGGAGAAGCTGAAGAACAAGTACCTTGGAGAATTTGGAGGGATCCTCTGCTGTAACGCCAGCACCGGCTTCACCGACTAATCCGACACCGATAGCGGAGCCCATTCCGGGGAGAATGGTTGCGAGAGCTGCGCCAAGCACAGCAAAGATTATACCATAGTTGCTCTGAAGAAATTCCATTTTAATTTTCCTCCTTGAGTTTGAAAAATTTAGTATTGACCGAAAGCGGTTCGAATTTCTTTCCGCCGCCCTCGTAAAATTTACCGAAGAATTCAATATACTGCAGTCTGCAGGTGTGGACATAGCAGCCGATGAGGCTGATGCCGATGTTGAATGCGTGTCCTATCAGACAGACAACCGCCATGCCTATGGCGCCGACAACACCGCCGGCACTGCCTACCATTGAGCCCATCTGGTTGAAAACCTGGCTGATAACGCCGGTGGCAAGACCGAGGGCAAGTATTCTAGAATAGGACATGATGTCGCTCAGATAGCTGGTCACGCCGTAAAGCGCGTAGGCGCCCTTTGCCAGCCGCTTGAATATATTTTTGCTGCTTCTGCCGTTCATGATAAGAATGCCGACGACCGAAGCAATGACCACGCCGAGAATTATATCCGGTACGATTGCCGGTACCTCGAAGGGCAGCTTTATCATGGTCAGCAGCGCCCATGCGATTATGCCGCCCACCATGGTTATCCATGCGAGATAGTCGAATATAGCCGCAGCGATGTCCCTGTTTTTGAGTGAAGCGGCAATTCCCATGCCGAGACCCATGAAGATATGCACAACACCGAGCGCTATCGAAAGATAGAGCATATTCATCGGCTGGCTTATCGGGTCGAGCAGAATGGGATTCACGACATTTTCCGTCGCACCGAAGAAGGTCTTTGCAATCACATTCGGCAGGTCGCCGCAGTAGCTTCCGAAAAGCACTCCCCAGAATATTGAGAAAAGTCCGGAGAAGAAGAAAAGCTTCATCGAGCGGCGCTGCGGTGCATCAGGCTTGAATTTCAGCAGTACAAAGCCGGTAGCCAGCACCATTATCAGACCGTAAACCGCATCTCCGAGCATTATGCCGAAGAGCAGGTAGTAGAAGAATGCCATTACAGGCGTCGGGTCGATATCGCCCTTTGACGGCATGGAGAACATCTCGAGTACCGGAGCACCGCCTTCGGTGAAAGCGTTGTTCCGGAGTGCAACAGGCTCTTCCTCGCCCTTCTGAGGGGCTGTCTGCTCGCAGAAGGCGCCGAGCTTTTCCATCTCTCCGGCTATGCGGTCATAATCCTTTGCAACCGCCCAGCCCTCAAGTACAAAGACATTCTCGCCGTTTCCTAGATGCTCTATCGCGCTGTATTTTTCGGCGCGCATCTGGTAGCAGCCCAGCAGATACTGCAGCTCCTGCCGTTTTGACGACACCTCGAGAAGCTGGCCGCGAAGCCTGTCTGCCTGTTCGTTCCGGCTCTCGATTTCCAGCCGGAGCTGTTCTACAGTCCCGGCAGGGGTGAGCTCTCCGCTCTCTGAGGTATGAGCAAAGCCCATGCCGCGCAGAGCGTTCTCGACCGCTGTGCTGTCGCGCTTGAGACAAATCACGCTGACAAAGCTTATGTCGCCGCGTGTTCCGATGAGCTCTGTCTCCAGCGCATCAACCTCGGGAAGGGCGGCGGCAAGCTTCTCGAGCAGCTCCTGCGAGTCCTTTATTCTGGGCATTGTTCCGATGAGCACCCTCGTGCTTGAGGTGCCGCGCAGGCCTACCGGTATGTCCAGCCCCAGCCACGGCTCAAGCTGGTCTATCCTTGTCTGAGAACGAATATTCTCAGCCTTCAGCTCGCCGGTTTCCCTGTGCCACTTTATTATATTTTTGACCGCGTCCATCGTGGCATTGCTGTTTTCCATGACCCTGCGGTAATCCTTACCGGAGATTGCCTCCTTTGGTCTGTAGCCCGAAAGGAATGGCTTTTTCTCCGGGTCGTATTCCTGCAGTATGCCGAGCGCGGTGTCGATATTCTTTATCGCATCTTCAAACTGCGCGCGCTGCTGAGAGGTATCGGTTCTTCGCAGCACATCATCATAATCGACCTGTCTTGGCTCGACCGCGCCCAGTCGCTGGAGCTTTTCCAGCACCTTTTTGCGGTCCTTGCGCAGAGCGATTATGCGCAGCTTCAGCATTTTTTGCTTCGCCATACAGTCATCACACCTGTTGCGGACAGATGTTTCTCCTTATTCAGATGATTTGGTTATTGCTCCGGTCTCAGCCGGTAATGCACTTAATGACCAGCCCGACAGCCGCCTCTCGTTTTTTGTCGGCTGCAGCGCGGACCGCCTGACATTCGGCTTCGTATTTTCCGGTGTCATTCTCAGCCATGCGGCGCCCCTCCTCGCGGGAAGCCTCAAGAGCCTCCTGAGCTGCCTGTCTGGCGGAAGCAATCGTTTCAGAATACTGCTCAGAGGCGCTCTTTTTTGCCTGTGCGATTATCTCCTCAGCATGGGCGGAAGCCTTGCTGACCAGCTCCTGTGCCTGCCGCTCTGCCTCGCGGATAAGTTCGATGGAATCCTTTGCCATTTACGTCACCACCATTTGTCATAAAAACTTCGCATATTATTATGGTTTTATGTGCAACAAAATAATACCATACTTTGGAATTTAAATCAATGAATTTTATGCACTGTTTATGCACAATCCGGTTTTATTTTCAGCCGAATTCTCGTGAATTTCTTAACAAATCGCATTTTGTGATGTTGTTAAAAATATTACATACGGATTTTTAATTTTCTGAATACTCAGAGCTCGGCAGACAATCAAAAGCCTGTCGCAGCAAATCACTTCCTGACGAATTCCGCCGCATCTGCTGTATAAGCTATTGCAACACAGGAATATTAGTATTATACTTAATATATATCGGACAAACTGTCTGATCATGCAGGAGTATATCAAGGAAGGGATAATCAATGAAAGCGAAGAAATTTACACTCTCAGCAGCTGCGCTTGTGTGCATTCTTGCTGTGGCAGCGGCTTTTGTATTCAATGCCGCGACAGTTGAGGCACTCAGCCAGGTGATAAGACTCGGAGGAGCAACCCGAATTGACACGGCTGTGCGCATAAGCGGCGAAGGCTGGCAGCAGGGCTCGGATAATGTCATAATTGCAAACGGATATTCCTATCCCGATGCAATGGCAGGAGTTCCGCTTGCAGCTCAGCTTGATGCGCCGATAATCCTGACAAAGGGCGAGGCGCCGGAGGAGAGTGTTGCCGGTGAGCTCGAAAGGCTTTCGGCGAAGAATGTCTATATCCTCGGCGGTGAGCTGAGCATTTCGGCTGACTTTGCCGCGGCGCTGACGGCAAAGGGTTACAACGTTGAGCGAATAGCAGGCGCTACCAGATACGCAACAGCGGCTGCAGTTGCCGGGAAGATGATTGAGCTCGGTGCAGAGCCCGAAAGCGTATTCATCGCAAGCGGCGTCAATTTCCCTGATGCGCTGGCTGTAAGTCCCGCGGCAGGAGTGCTCGGTCAGCCCATTCTCTACGCAGGCGCTGACGGAACACTTTCGACCGAAACACTGGACGTCATCAGCGACTCGGATGCCGCAGGAGCAGTTATACTGGGCGGCGAGGTCGCAGTGCCTGCACAGGTCAGCGAAATTCTTACCTCTGTCGGAGTGACCGGCATCGAGCGTATAGCCGGCAGCGACCGCTATCAGACCTCACTTGCCATCAACCGCTATTATAATGATGTCCTGATTGGCACAGATATTGCAGTGGCTTCAGGAGAAAATTTCCCTGATGCGCTTTCCGGCGGTGCGTTTGCCGCGCAGAAGAGCATTCCGGTGGTGCTGATGAGCAATATCAGAACCATTCCGGGCGCATACGACTATGTCACCGAAAGAAATGCCGGCAGGACCTACGTCTTCGGCCTTGAGGGCGCGCTTTCATCTTATGCGGTCAATACATTCCTTGCCGGCGGTACAATAACCACCACCACTACTACAACCACGACAACCGCCGCACCCACAACAACCACACAGAAGACAACTGCAACCACTGCAGCTGCTTCGTCGAAGAAAATCACACCCGACGGCACTGTCAACGTGCGCTCGGGCGCAGGTCTTGGCTGCAGTAAAATCGGCACAATAAATTCGGGCGAAGTCCACGCTGTTATCGGCTCGGAGAAGGATTCGACGGGTACGGTATGGTATATAATTTCCTACAAGGGCGGCAAGGGCTACGTCAGCAGCACTGTCGTAAGAATTGTTGACGGAAGCAATACAAACACCAACACCTCAACCGGCAAGAAGGCATACCTCACCTTTGATGACGGTCCTTCGAAGAACACAACAAAGATACTCGACATACTCGACCAGTTCAACGTCAAGGGAACCTTCTTTGTCATCTACCGTTCAGGCTATGAATCGGTATACAAGGACATAGTCAGCCGCGGACACACCATTGCGCTGCACAGCTACACCCACGATTACGCAAGAATCTACCGCAGCACCACAGCATATTTCAACGACCTCAACAAGCTCTCCGACTACGTTGAAAATCTTACCGGCGTTCGTTCGAAGATACTCCGCTTCCCGGGCGGCGGCAGCAACACCGTCAGCCGCAGCTACTGCAGGGGCATTATGACCACCCTGACACGCGAGGTGCAGAACCGCGGATACAAATACTACGACTGGAATGTCGACAGCTGTGACGCCAGCGCAAACCGCGTCAGCGCCTCCACCATTGTTTCCAATATCAAGCGTAACTGCGGCTCGCAGAAGACGGCTATGATACTGATGCACGACGCTCCGTCAAAGACCACGACGGTCACAGCGCTGCCGGATATCATCCGCTATCTGCAGTCGAAGGGCTATGAGATTCTGCCCATCACTGAGAGCACACCGCAGGTACACCACGCTGTGAACAACTGATGCTGTCATTGCGCAGTTGAGCTGATTGAAAATAATCTCAGGCAATAACAAAAGGGTAAGCAGAGATAATCTGCCTACCCTTTTTCTTTATGCGCAGTTATTAATAATTTTCAGCCTTGATCTCGAAGTATGCCTGAGGATGAGCGCAGACCGGGCAGAGCTTCGGAGCAACAGGACCGATGTGGATATGACCGCAGTTGCGGCACTTCCAGATAGCATCGCCGTCACGGGAGAAGACGATCTCGCCCTCAACCGAAGCGAGCAGGCGGCGGTAGCGCTCTTCGTGCTCACGCTCGATGTCAGCGACCATGCGGAACAGGGAGGCAATGTGGGTAAAGCCTTCCTCGTCAGCTTCCTTTGCGAAGGTTGCATACATATCAACCCACTCGTAGTTCTCGCCCTCAGCAGCATCAAGAAGATTCTCAGCGGTGGAGGGGATTCCGTTGTCGTGAAGAAGCTTGAACCAGATCTTTGCGTGTTCCTTCTCGTTGTCAGCAGTCTCGAGGAAGAGGGCAGCTATCTGCTCGTAGCCTTCCTTTTTTGCCTTGGAAGCATAGTATGTGTATTTGTTTCTTGCCTGAGACTCACCTGCGAATGCAGCAAGAAGATTGGCTTCGGTTCTTGAACCTTTGAGTTCCATGATAAACGACCTCACTTTCAAGTTTCAGTAAATTTTAATTAACATGAGCAGCAGGATGCGCTCACAGGCAGATTATAGCACAGTTACCTGTGGTTTTCCATCGAAAAAGTAAAATTCACAAAAAGAATTCATAAGGAATATTTCAGGAATATTCACCCGTTGACATAATGATTGTGGAAAACTCGGTGGAAATTGTGAAAAGCTTGCAGTTATGCCTTTTTTTACTGTAAAGGGTTTATTATATGTAAAAAAACCGGTTTTCTGACCACTGAATTATGTCTACAGATTGATGCAAAAGGCCGGAAAATGGCATAACAGTGCGGTTTTTGTTATCCACATCATTTTCCACCTTTTCCACAGGGTTTTCCACAGCTATCAACCTGAAAACATAGGAAGAAACCTCACAGGGCAGTGAGAAAGGCAGTGATTTTTCACACCGGCGGGTGAAAACAGCGCAAGGAACAGCCGGTTGTGAAAAAAGAAGGTGCATACCCGAAGCTGAGTATGCACCTGTGGAAAACAGTATGATATTATTCGTCGGTGTCGAGAATCATCTGACAGTAGCCGAGCGGCTTGTAGCCCTTGCGTGTGTAGAGTGCAGAGGCGCGTTCGTTTTCCGGCTCGGTCTCAAGCCGGTAGCGCGCGGCAGGGATATTCTGCGGCAGCCAGTCGAGAAATGCACTGCCCAGACCGCCGCCCTGAAACTCAGGACGGACATACAGCTCTTCAAGCCATACTACTGTGCCGCCGACCTCATGGTTGAAGGTTTTGTTGAGCATTGCATAGCCGGCAATGCAGCCGTTCTGCTCGAATATGTAGCATTCAGCGTAGACGTCGGAGCGCATCAGCTCGTCAAAGGTCTGTGCGTGGTATCTTTCCGGAATGGTATTCAGAACTGCAGCGGAATCGTAAAATTCACGTCCCATGCGCAGAAATTCCTCACGGTCTTCCGGTTTTATTTTTCTGAACATAGCAGGTGTCTCTCCTGAAAATAATGTGATGATTACTGCTCGCGCTCGAGCTGGTCGAGCTGCTGTCTGAGCTCAAGCGTTTCAAGACGAAGCGCAGAGGATTTATCGCTCAGCTTGTCGCACTCGCTCATGCTGTGACGCATACGCTTGATTATGCGCCCGTATTTGCGCAGACAGTGGGAGAAATCAGCCAGCCACCTGAAGAAGGTGATGCAGGCAATGACAAGGCACAGCCAGCCGAGCACGCGGCTCTGCACAGTCAGCAGAAAGGCGCCGCCGGCAGCGAGTATCAGCGTGGGGATAAGCCAGCGTACGTGGCTTCTGTCTCTGCCTTCCTCGAGCTGCTCACGGCATTCGCTGATGACCTTTTCGTACTGCGCAGCGCGGTCGGAGTTTTCGCTCAGCTGACGCTGCTTGTCACCAAGCTTTGCTGTGAGCTGAGCGCGCAGATATTCGCGGTTGTGCGCGGTGTTTTTGTTTTTTTCCTTCATCACAAAGCTCCTTTCTCAACCAAGAGCAGTGACATATATACTCATTTTATTTCAATTCATCGCCTGTACACGAGGCGCAGGAGGCGCAATTGCCGCCGCAGCCGCTTTTTGCAGCAGTGCTGTCAGGGCGGAGCACAAAGCCGGTCTTTATGGCACCTGTCGGACATACATCGGCGCATTTCCCGCAGCGTATGCACTCTATGTCGTTGGGCTTTGTCTCGGGATTGCATGCCATGGGGCAGGCTTTCGAGCAGGCGCCGCAGTGGACACAGGCGGAGTCATCGACTGTGTAGCGATAGAGCGAGAGGGGGTTGAGCAGGGAGTAAATTGCGCCAAGCGGACAGAGATAGCGGCAGAAGGGGCGGTAGATGAATACCGAAAGCACCAACAGCGCTATTAGAATGACCACCTTGTGTATGAAGAGACCGCCTGCCTGTGCGGCAAGCTGTTCGTTGAGCGATACCAGCGGGATTCCTGCCTCCAATGTGCCTGCCGGGCAGAGCCACTTGCAGAACATCGGCTCGTGGCGGATAACCGTAAGCAGCACAACCAGCAAACCGAGCACGCTGAATTTGAGCCAGCGCAGCTGTCTGTCGCCGCGGAAGGTCTGAATCTTCTTCTTGGGCGGCAGGAGGTGCATGAGCTCCTGCACAAGACCGAAGGGGCACAGCCAGCCGCAGATGAATCTGCCGAGAAGAGCGCCGAACATCAGAACCAGACCGCCGGCATAGAGTGCCAGCTTGTATTTTCTGCCGCCGATGACCGACTGTATCGCGCCGATAGGGCAGGAGGCAACCGCACCGGGACAGGAAGAGCAGTTGAGCCCGGGAACGCAGATGTTCTTCAGGCTTCCCTGATAAATTGCACCCTGAGTAAAGCCGGTGACATACGAATTTGTAATAATCGCCCACAGCAGCTGAACGGTCAGTCGGAGCGGGCGAATGTTTTTCTTGCTGTTCTTTTTTTTCATGATGATTTATCCTATGCCGATGCATTCAAGGCAGACGCGTATCGCCTTTGCAAGCTGTATGCCTGCCTCGCCGCGCAGCAGCCCGATGATGAGCATTATTGCTGCAGATGCACACAGCAATGCCCACGCCGGCACTTTCGCTGTTACAGAGCGGGCAAAAGCGGCGGCGTGTTCGGCTGCGGTATATAATTTATTCATTGGTCAGTAACTGAAGGGTCCTTTGATTACTTGCCGAGAGCGCCGTCGACATACTGGCTCCAGGTCTCGAAATCGTTGGCGCCGATCATCTGCTCGCCGACGATATTTCCCTGGCTGTCAACAAAATAACTGGTGGGGAAGTACATCAGGTCTGCACAGAAGGTGCTGAAAAGCTGCTCATCAGGAGCAACTACAGTGTAGCTGACGCCCTTTTCGTTCATAAGCTCGACAGCGAAGTCGATGATTGCATCGTCGCGCTCGAGGGTGGAGGGATTGACGCCGTCAAAGAGAATGCCGACAACAGCGACGTTCTTGTATTCGTCGTCGATCTTCTGAAGCTCGGAAAGCTCATTTACGCAGGGAGTGCACCAGGTTGCCCAGATGTTGACAAGGGTGAGATCGTTCTTTGCGATGACCTCATCGTAAGCCTCTCTGCCCAGTACAGCAGCGTTGCCGTTTGCGACTTCCTTGCCGCCTTCATCATCATTGCCGCCGCAGGCAGCAAGACAGACGATCATGAGCATTGCGAGAATGATAGCGGTAATTCTTTTCATATTGTTCTCCTCCCAGAGCTGCCGTGTATGACGGCAGATAATTGATTGATTTACAGATTGCGGCATATCCGCCGCGGTCGGGCTGCGCAGTGCGGTCTGCGCCTGAAATATTACTGATTGCTGGTTGGACCGGTACCTGCACCGGCAGCAGCTGCTGCTCCGCTTTCAGCGGCAGCCTTTGCGCACTCGGCAAGGCTGAGTCCGTTGTCGTAAGCTGCCATGAATCCTGCAAGAGCGCAGTCGCCAGCGCCGACAGAGTTGCGGCATTCCACGGGGATCGCTTCGACAAATGCGGTCTCCTCAGCTGTGACAGCAACAAGACCTCTTGAGCCGAAGGTCAGCAGGACAATTCCGATTCCCTCGCGGGTGAGCTGACGGGCAGCCTCGATGAGTGCTTCATCGCCCGGCTCGTCCTCGTTTATTCCGCACAGAGCGGCAAGCTCGCTGCGGTTGGGCTTGTACAGCCACGGCCTGACCTCGACAAGCTGCTCACGGGTGAGCACGTCGGTATCCACAGCGACCCTTGCTCCAGCCTCTCGTGCGGCGAGCATAAGCTGGGTGTATTGCTCAGGGGACATACCCTCAGGTGTTGCACCGCCGAAGACCACTATGCTGCGCGCGCCTGCCCAGTCGAGCAGCTTCATGCGCAGACGTCCTGCAGAGTCGGTGGGACACACGCTGCGGCGGTTGACCTTGTATGTATCCTGCCCTACCAGCAGAGTGATGTTTATACGCACTCTGCCGGGAATGTGGACAAAATCGTTTTCGATATGCTCAGAGTCAAGAGCATCGCAGTATTCGTCCGAGCCGTCCTCATTGAGCAGACCGGTGACAACACTGCGCTTGCCGAGACGCTTGAGCTCACGGGCTACATTGACAGCCACACCGGCTGCCTCTCTCATCTCATCGGCAACTCTGGAAACGTGGTCGGGCTCCAGAGCATCGAGTACAAGTGTGATATCAAAGCATGGGCTGACACCCACGCAGATGAATGTGCTGTTCATTTTCTCTTTTCCTTTTAATATTTCTCTTTTTTCTGTTTAATATTTCTCTTTTTTCTGTATCAGAATATCAGCTTCGCTCCGGCGAAGAAATGAATCTGCCGTTTTCAGCTGATGGTCTGTTGTGCGGACAGATGGAATGTACTTCTTCCGTTTTCATCATCAGCACAGAATCTGCCTGTAGGCTCTGTTCAGATCTTCGTTTCCGGACGTAACTGCTTGTTCACTCTTCACTTTTACTTTTTCACTGTGGCATGAAGTCTTATGCTTTATGCCACTTTACTCCCTGCGGAGTATCCTCGAGGATTATACCCTGCTCCTTGAGAAGGTCACGGATACGGTCAGCCTCAGCGAAGTTGCGCTCCTTACGGGCAGCCTGACGCTGAGCGATAAGCTCCTCGATCTCGCTGTCGATGTTGTCGCTCTTGCGCTCGTAGAGAAGACCGAGAACGCCGGTCAGCTCGTTGTAGAGGTCGAGAGCGTGCTGGCAGAGCTCTTTAGAAGCGCCTGCGCCTACTGCACAGGCAGTGTTGATCTCACGGACAAGGTCGAAGACGACAGAAACGCCGCTTGCAGTGTTGAAATCATCGTCCATTGCCTCAATGAATTTCTCACGGAAAGCATCAAGAGCAGCCATCTTCTCGTTTTCGCCTTCCTTCAGACCGCTCTCAGCGGAGGAGAGGACAAACTCGAGATTCTCGAGGCAGGTGTAAAGGCGCTTGAGTGCTGCCTTGCTCTGCTCGATGACATCGTAGGAATAGTTGAGCGGGCTGCGGTAATGGCAGGAGAGCATCATCATTCTGATGGGCTCGTAGCCGAACTTGCCGGCAACCTCACGTACAGTGAAGAAGTTGCCGAGCGACTTGCTCATCTTCTCGTTGTCAACGGTGATGAAGCCGTTGTGCATCCAATAGCGGGAGAAGGGCTTCTGGTTGCAGCACTCGCTCTGTGCGATCTCGTTTTCATGGTGCGGGAAGATAAGGTCCTGACCGCCGCAGTGCAGGTCAAGAGTCTCACCAAGGTAGCGGCGGCTCATTGCCGAGCACTCGATGTGCCAGCCGGGACGGCCCTTGCCCCACGGGGACTCCCAGTAGGGCTCGCCCTCCTTGGAGGACTTCCATACAGCGAAGTCTGCGCTCTCACGCTTGAGACCGAGATCCTCGGTGCGCTTGCTTGCGCCCTCGAGCAGGTCGGCGAGCGGAGTGTGGGAAAGCTTGCCGTACTCATCGAAGCTGGAGGTGGAGAAGTAGACATCTCCGCCGGATTCGTATGCGTGACCGTTTTCGATAAGCTTCTCGATGATGGCGATTATCTCGTCCATGTTCTCGGTAGCCTTCGGGTGGGTGGTTGCCGGACGTACGCCCAGACCCTTTGCATCGGTCCAGTATTCGTTGATGTAACGCTCGGAAATGGTGACGTAATCAACGCCCTGCTCGTTTGCACGGCGGATGATCTTGTCGTCGATATCGGTGAAGTTCTGGACGAAATTCACCTCGTAGCCGCGCCACTCGAAGTAACGGCGCAGACAATCGAAAACGATAAGCGGGCGGGCGTTGCCGATGTGAATGAAATCATAAACAGTCGGACCGCAGGCATACATATTTACCTTGCCCTCATTAAGCGGTATAAAATCTTCCTTCTGTCTGGTCAGGGTGTTAAAAACCTTCATTTTGACCAATCCTTTCATTATTTAGATCAAAGACCTGAGCGGTCTGTATATACTCTTTGTAATATTGCGGCAATTAATTACCGGATTACGGGTGATGCGATGCGATTTCCTGACGCAGCAGTTCAACTTCACCGCGCAGACGGAGAAGCTCCTGAGCGACGGGGTCATCGTAATGAATCTGGTCAAGCTCGGGCGGACGCTGTCCTGCAACGCGCACTACCTTTGCCGGAACACCGACAGCTGTGGCATCGGCAGGCACCTCACTGAGAACGACAGCACCTGCGGCAATTCGTGCATTATCTCCGACGGTGAAGGGACCGAGCACCTTTGCGCCTGCTCCGACGAGGACATTTCTGCCGAGGGTCGGATGACGTTTGCCCTTGTCCTTACCTGTACCGCCGAGGGTGACTCCCTGATAGATCATGCAGCCGTCGCCGACAACTGCAGTCTCACCGATAACAACACCGGTGCCGTGGTCTATCATGACACCTCTGCCGATAGTTGCGCCGGGGTGTATCTCGATACCTGTACGGCGGGCTGTGCGCTGACTTATCCAGCGGGCGAGCAGCCTGAAGCCGTGGTGGTGCAGCCAGTTTGCTCTGCGGTGTGACATTACCGCCTTGTATCCGGGGTAAAGCAGACGCACCTCAAAGCGTGAGCCTGCGGCAGGGTCGTGTTCAAGTATCGCGTCTATAAGTTCGCGCCGATAGCTTGCCATAGCATCGCCTCCGAAATTGGTGGATTTTGGTGAATCGATTCGGACTCAGACCTGAGTCCGGCCGGAGCGCTCCGGCGGTGGGAAAGTGTGAGGGCAGAAAGACCCGGTCACTTTACAAACCGGGGATTTCTGCCGCACCTGCCTGAAGGTCAGATCAGGCGGTCGAACAGCTCGGAAAGGGTTCCGAGAGCCAGCACGAGGTTCTGCTGGTCCATATTGCGCGGATAGGTTCGGGTGAGCATACGCTTCTCCTCGCAGTCGATGAAGTCAATGGACTGCTCGAAGTTGCTGTCTATTCCGTTGCGAACACAGATAAGCTCAATTGCCATCTTGCGAAGAACGCTTACTATCTCGCCGGCGCGGATAAGCTGACCGGAAGCGATAGCGCGCTGTGCGTTTCTAAGATTGCGGGAAACAAACTCGAGGTACTGCTCAAGCTCGTTTTCCGGAGTGGTTTCGGGCTCTGCAGCCGGCTCGGGCTGAGGCTCCTCCTTTTCTTCCTTCTCAATAATGACCGGAGCGACTACAACGGTCTCCTCTTCAGGCATATCATCGAAATCGTCAGCCATATCGTCCTCGGCAGGAGCTTCCGCGGCAGGCTCCTCGACAGGAGCGGGAGCGAGATCGCAGAGGATATCCTCGGGAACGCCGGCAGAAAGGAGTGCAGCGGCGTTCATCTCGTCCCATGCGATGCGATACCAGCCGTCTGCGGGGGTCTTGTCGGGAGTGGTTACAGTGAGAGTCAGCTCAACGCCGTTAGCGAGGGAGAACTTCTTGACACATTTGTCAGCATCGCGTGCAATGACCTGACTTGAGGTTATGTCCATATCGCTTGCGATTATGTAGCTCAGGCGTGTGTAAGCCATAGCGACGGCAGAAGCGTCATCGACCAGAGCAGCAGCGCGAAGATCGCCGCTTTCAGTGGCATCATCGCCGTATATTATCAGAGCGCCGACAGCACCGGAATCCTGTGCCGATTCAATAAGCTGCTCAATAGCTGTTTTTCTTTCGTTAAGCTTGCTCATTTTCAATCCTCCGTTTTTGATTGTGTAATATATTCAGTACAGTGTGATTGACCGCTGTGATTATTTTGCATCAAGGAAGAGCTCGCGGCTCTGCCAGACATAGACAGCACCAGAAACGATGGTGATTGCGGCGGAGAGCCACAGGAGCACCTGCTCAGCGTAGTAGATGATGCTGTCGAAAAGGGGCTGCCAGAAGCCCAGCCCGCCGAGGAGCGAAGCGCACATCTCGAATACGAATATCGCAACGATGGCGGTCATCTGAGTGATGGTCTTCGCCTTGCCCCAGTTGTTTGCCGGAATGACTATTCCGCGGCTGGAGGAGACCATTCGCACAGAGGTGACAAGGAATTCTCTGGCGAGTATGATTATCAGCACCCACGGGGAGCAGATGCCGATGGCTACAAAGCAGACGAAAACCGAAGTGACCAGCAGCTTGTCGGCTACCGGGTCCATAAGCTTGCCGAAGTCGGTGACAAGACCGCGCTTGCGGGCGATATTGCCGTCAAGAGCGTCTGTGATTGCCGCTGCACCGTAGATAAGACCGGAAAGCAGCCAGTAGAGCCAGCCGCCGGTGGGAGCGATGAGCAGCAGAGCTACAGTGAAGGGAATGAGCACCACGCGGGCGACGGTGAGTTTATTTGGTGTATTCATTGCAAACCTCCTGAAGGGAATCAGTCGACAGTGACGGTTTCGGTGATGCAGTCGAGCTCGGAGATGCGCTCGCCGATAAGGTCACAGCCCATGTTGTCGTTGATGAGCACCTTTACTATGTCACCGGTATTCATATGCGTTTTGCTGGTGAAAAATACCTTGCCGTCAATTTCGGGTGCATCAGCGGAGGTGCGTCCGAAGCAGCACTCTGCAAGGCGGTCATAGCCCTCAGCAACGACCTCAACGACCTTGCCCTTCATCGATTCGCACCATGCGTCGATAACGCGGCTCTGCTCGTCCATGATGACCTCCTGACGGCGGTTGCCGACACTCTCGCTCACGCGGTCGGGCATATCGTAGGCAGGTGTGCCTTCCTCAGGTGACCATACGAAGCAGCCGAGCTTTTCAAACTTTGCCTCGCGGACGAATTCGGCAAGCTCACGGAACTGAGCCTTTGTCTCGCCGGGGAAGCCGACCATGAGGGTGGTGCGCAGGGAGATTCCGGGCACCTTCTCGCGGATACGCTTTACCAGCGCCAGCAGCGAAGCCTTGTCGCCGGTGCGGTTCATTGCGGTGAGGATATCCTTGCTGCAGTGCTGCACGGGAATATCCATGTACTTGACTATCTTGTCCTGCTTTGCAATGGTGTCGAGCAGTCTGTCGGTGATACGGTCGGGATAGCAGTAGAGCATACGTATCCACTCGATGCCGTCAATTTCACACAGGCTGTCGAGCAGGTCGCAATATTTGTTCTCGCCGTAGAGATCTTCGCCGTAGCGGGTGGTATCCTGAGCGACGAGGATTATTTCCTTTACGCCGTTGCCGGCAAGCATCTTTGCTTCTTCGATTATGTTTTCCATGCATCTGCTGCGATATCCGCCGCGAATGCCGGGAATAGCACAGTATGTACAGCAGTTGTCGCAGCCGTCGGCTATGCGCAGGTATGCATAGAAGGGCGGTGTGGACTGGATTCGTCCGCCGTCCATGGGCATATCCTTTTTCTCACCGTACTGGGAGAAACGCTCGCCCTCGAGGGTGCGAAGACAGATTTTTGCGATGTCTGCATTTGCGCCGATACCGACAACGGCATCGACCTCAGGCATCTGGTCGAGAATCTCGTCGCGGTAGCGCTCAGCGAGACAGCCGGTGACGACGATGGACTTTATGTTGCCGTCAGCCTTGAGCTTGCCGAGCTCGATTATCTCTTCGATGGATTCGCTCTTTGCGCTTTCGATGAAGCCGCAGGTGTTGACTATGGCGCAGTCACAGTAGGCGATATCCTCCACCAGCTCGAATCCAGCCTGACGAAGGTTATACATCATTATCTCGGCATCGCACTGATTTTTTGGACAGCCGAGCGACATTATTCCAATTTTATAGCTCATTTTTTCATATCCTTACTGATGATTTCTTGTCAGCGTGGGCGCACAAGTATACAGTAACCCACAATGAATCACTTTATTATAACATACATATATATCCGATGCAATAAATAGGTTTCACCAATTTAAAGAAAAAATGCACCGCAGCCGCGCACGACCTGCACAGCCTTATTCGCCGCGAGGTCAAGGACAGAATTGCCGGTGTCATCATCAGCAGCCCGGGCGGTCGGCCTCCTGAAAAGTTGCGTGTCACCGTCGAGGACAATAATATTTAGATAATATAAATTTTGGTTTAGCGGATTACCTTTCGGTAATGAAACAACAGCACTTTCCAAAGGCCGAGCCGGAAGAATATCGGCGAGGGGTGGAAGTGTGGAAGATGATAAAGCATTGGCAATCACCACACTTAACTCCGGTGAATGTGCGCCGGACAGTGGCGCAAGCTACATGTATTTATTCCGAATTGAGGTTTTCGGAAATGATTCGGTAGAATTATTTCTGAAACACATGCAATTCGATATAAATACGAGACGACCTTTTAAACGGCGTTTTGCATACTTTGCCGCTGTTGGCAAAGTATGGGCCTCCGCCGGCCTGAGGTGGAAAATAAGTTGAAACTCCGAAATCTATAACGGAAATCGGATAATATTAAGCCCTCAAACAAAATAACGTTTTGTCGTTGCGCTGAGCAAACCGCCATAATGGTCTGCTGATATTCAGCTTTCACCTTGCGCCGGCGGGGCGGTTCCTTTTTGTTCGGTAAAAAAGGAACCAAAATACCGTTTAAAGCCGATCTGCAATGCGCAATCATGATTGTTTGCAGGTTCGTCGTCTCGGGCCAGGCGCTCTCGTTTTTGCTTTGCAAATGATCTCACGCAAACCGCTCCCCGAGCCGATTGATATCCGGCTCGGATCTCACCTATGGGCGGCTCCCGGTGCAACATCTCAGGCCGGCTGACCTCGCCGATATAATTCCGGCGAGGTTCGTGGGCAGGTGCGGTTGGTGCATCACTGAAGGTGAGTGCGCTAAACCAGAATTTATCTTACCGGTTAACACTCAGCAAAAAACACCGCACTGCGGAAGGTGAGAAAATCTTCCAGCAATGCGGTGCAAATGTCTTTTCGCTCTTTGTTGTTACTTTCTCACCGTACTTTCTTTCGACGGTGGAATCTATCCGCCGGTGCAATCTGCGCCGCCACTTATTTCCTCAGCCATATGTCGGCGGTGTGATAACACAGCTTATCTGCTCTCCCTCCGGCGGTGGAATGTTATCACATATTCACTATTCACTCTTACTTCTTCACTGCGCTTGCGGCATCGCAAGCGCTTATCACTCCGCCGCCGAGAAGGAGGTCGCCGTCGTAGAATACAGCCGACTGTCCCGGGGTGAGCGCTCGCTGCGGCTGGTCAAATATGATTTCAGCGCGCAGGGTGTTTGCGGCGCAGACTGAAGCGGTCGGTGCGGCGGCAGTGGTTTCTCCTGAAGTCGGCGAGCTGTTGGTATTAATTCCGCCGATCATTCCTGCTGCGGTATTTTTATCGCAGCCATCTCCTACAATCGAATCTCCTGCATCAGCGGTCGGTGCGCTCTGCGTGATAAATCCTGCAGACAGTGCTATTCCTTCGCTCTCCCCTTCTGCAGGCAGTAATCTCACCGTACCCTCCGCCGGACGGGAGGCGTAGCGGTGCTTTATCTGCGCGCGGAATTCTGACACGCAGACGTCGGTATGCAGATTGACCTGCTCACAGATGACGCGGTCGGAATACTGGCTGCCCTCGCCGCCGAGGGTTATCTCATTGCGCTCTGTATCGAGTCTGACGACATACATCGGCTCAGCGAAGCCGCCGCCGAGACCCTTGCGCTGTCCGATCGTGTAGCAGACGGCCCCCTTGTGCCTGCCTATGACATTGCCGGAGCGGTCGATGAAGTCACCAGGAACGGGTTTCACTCCAGCGTATCTCTCGAGGAAGGATATATAATTGCCGTCGGGAATGAAGCAGATATCCTGACTGTCCGGCTTTGAGAATATCGGAAGTCCGGCATCTTTGACTATCTGGCGCAGTTCGTCCTTTGTGCAGCCCGACACCGGAAGAATTATCCGCCCGAGCTGGCTCTGCCTCAGCTGCCACAGCACGTAGCTCTGATCCTTTGGCGACGGATCCTTGGCGATTCTTGCCCTGCCGTTGGAATCGGTGACGATACGGGCATAATGACCTGTGGCTATGGCATCGAATCCATCTGCGACAGCCTCTTCGAACATCGCGCCGAACTTTATCTCGCGGTTGCAGACTATGCAGGGGTTCGGCGTTCTGCCGCGGGAATATTCATTGACAAAATCAGCAATTACTGTCTCTGCAAAGCGCTGGCGCAGGTCGACCACCCTGTGCTCCATGCCGAGTTTCTCGCATATCGCACCTGCATCGCGCACATTCTGGTCTTCGGGGCTCGAATCGGGACAAAGGAGCAGTGTAATTCCGCACACCTCGTACCCCTGCCGCTGCAGCAATACCGCAGCCGCCGCCGAATCAACGCCGCCGCTCATGCCGAGCGCCACCCGTACCGGCTTGTTGGTTTTCATCATATATCACTCCAGTGAATTCATAAAAACAGTCCGCTGAAAGGGACTCCTTCCGGCGGACTGCTGTTGTATGCGTTGATTATTTGCCGATAACGTCGGTGCCCATCATTGCGCGCAGAGCCTCCGGAATGGTGACGGTGCCGTCTGCGTTCTGATAGTTCTCGAGGATGGCTGCGACAGTTCTGCCGACTGCTACACCAGAGCCGTTGAGGGTGTGGACCATCTTTGCCTTGCCCTTTGCGCCGTCCTTGAAGCGGATCATTGCACGGCGAGCCTGATAATCCTCAAAGTTGGAGCAGCTGCTGATCTCGACATATCTGCCGTAGCTGGGCATCCAGACCTCGATATCGTAGGTCTTTGCGCTGCAGAAGCCGAGGTCGCCGGAGGACAGGGTGACTACGCGGTAGGGCAGTCCGAGTCCCTGAAGAACCTTCTCAGCCTCGAGGGTGAGCTCCTCGAGCTCCTCGTAGCTGGTCTCCGGGTTTGCAAACTTGACCAGCTCAACCTTGTTGAACTGGTGCTGTCTGATAAGACCGCGGGTGTCGCGGCCTGCAGAGCCGGCCTCAGCGCGGAAGCAGGCGCTGTATGCGCAGTACTTGAGGGGCAGGTCTGCTGCGTCGAGGATCTCCTCGCGGTGCATATTGGTAACAGGCACCTCAGCAGTGGGAATCAGATAGTATTCGCCGCCGTTGACCGAGTATGCACCCTCATTCTGGACGAACTTCGGATACTGACCGGTGCCTTCCATAGCATCGCGGTTGACCATGAAGGGCGGGAATATCTCGGTGTAGCCGTTCTGGGTATGTGTATTGAGGAAATAGTTGATGATGGAGCGCTCAAGACGTGCGCCGAGACCGCGGTAGAAGTGGAAACGGCTGCTGGAGACCTTTGCTGCCGACTCGGGATCGAGGATTCCGAGGTCTGCGCCGATATCCCAGTGAGCCTTGGGCTCGAAGTCGAACTGCTTGGGCTCGCCCCAGCGGCGGACCTCTACGTTGTCGCCGTCGTCCTTGCCGAGGGGAACGTCAGGATTGGGCAGGTTGGGAACTGCTAGCAGAAGCTCTCTCTGCTCTGCCTCGAGCTCAGCAATCTTTGCAAAGCCGTCCTTGACCTCCTGTGCGAGGGTCTTCATCTCCTCCATGATGGCGGTGGTATCCTCACCGGCCTTCTTCATCTGGGGAATCTTCTTGCTGACAGCGTTCTGCTGTGCCTTCTTGGTCTCGATCTCGGTGGTCAGCTCGCGGCGGCGGGCATCGATCTCGAGAATCTCATCGATAGCGGCGGTATAATCGCCGTTTCTGGTGTTAAGTCTGTCCTTTACGCCCTGTGCATCGGCGCGGATTACATTGATGTCAAGCATTTTGCCATGCTTCCTTTCGTAATTGATTTATATAATTGATTATTGCCTGTAAATTGATTACAAGTCTCTGCCGAGACGGTTTGCCATGTCGTAAAGCTCCTCTATTGAGAAGAAATCAATCTCCAGAGTACCCTTGCCGTCACTTCCGGTGACCTTTACGCGGCGCTGGAGCGCTTCGGAAAGCGCGATCTGCACCTCGTCGTAGATGCTGCTGCGTGTTGCCGGCCGGGAGGGCTTCTTTTTGCCGCCCTGCTTCTCAGCCTTGACGGTACGCTCAAGCTCTCGCACCGACATTCCCTTGCGCACTGCGATATTGCCCACACGGAGCATATCCTCGTCGCTTTCAAGGGAGAGCAGCGTTCTTGCGTGACCTGCCGACAGGTCGCCGCTCTTGACAAGTCTCACGATGCCGTCAGGAAGTTCGAGCAGGCGCATCGAGTTGCTTATCGCCGGACGGGACTTGCCCACGCGGACAGCAACCTGCTCCTGAGTCATGTTGTATTCTTCAATGAGATGCTGATAGCCCTCAGCCTCTTCAATTGCGTCGAGATCCTCGCGCTGGAGATTCTCGATAAGGGCGATCTCCGCCACCTCGCGGTCGGTGAAATCGCGCACAACCGCAGGCACTTCGGTAAGTCCTGCCATCTGCGAGGCGCGCCATCTGCGCTCACCTGCGACTATCTGATATCCGCCGCTGGCTATCGGACGGACGATGAGCGGCTGGATAACGCCGACTTCACGCATTGAATCGGCAAGCTCCTCGAGCGCGCTCTGATCGAAGGTCTTTCTCGGCTGAGAGCGGTTGGGCTCGATCTCGCTGACCTTGAGCATCAGCGCCGAATTGCCGCTTTCGCTGGTATTCTCAACAAAAAGCGCATCGAGACCTTTTCCTAATCCGCCTTTTCTTGCTGCCATATACCCTTTTTTCCTCCTCTCGAAGCGATTTATCTCTTGTTCTTCTTGATTATTTCCTTTGCAAGATCGTCATAAGCCCTTGCGCCCTTGCTGCGCTTGTCGAAATAAGCAATGGGCTGACCGTAGCTGGAAGCCTCCGAGAGGCGAACGGTGCGGGGAATGACCGTCTTGAATATCTGCTTCGGATAATACTTCTCTATCTCCGCTGCGACCTGATGGGTCAGGTTGAGACGGCTGTCGTACATGGTCATCAGCACGCCCTCGATTCCGATCTGGGGATTGGAGGAGCGCTTGACGCGGTTGATGGTGTCGGATACCTGCGATATTCCCTCGAGGGCGAAGAATTCGCACTGCATGGGGATAAGCACGGTATCGGCGGCAGTCAGCGCGTTGATTGTGACCAGACCGAGCGCCGGCGGACAGTCGAGCAGAATGAAATCGTAGTCACTGCGCAGGTCGGCGAGCGCCGCCTTGAGCATATATGCACGTCCCTCAACCTCTGCGAGCTCGAGATCGGCACCGACCAGCGAACGGCTGGAGGAGATGAGCGAGACGTTTGCGTATTCGGTCTGCTTGACCAGTTCGGGAGCCTTTCTCAGACCCATGATAAGCTCGTAGGAGGTGTTGTCCTGATCGCGCTTGCTGGCACCGAGGGCGGAAGTTGCATTGCCCTGCTGGTCCATGTCGATAAGCAGCACCTTCTTCTTGCGAACGCCCAGTGCTGCCGCGAGATTGACGGCGGTTGTGGTCTTTCCGACGCCGCCCTTCTGATTTGCGATGGCAATTATCTTGCCCATAAACGCGTTCACCTGTCCTTTTACATGATTATTTCACTATTATAGCACAGTTATGTCTACTGTTAAAGAGCTTTTTGCGTCTTTACAGTGATTTCTTGCGGGAATTTTTCGCAGAATGTTTCACGTGAAACATCAGAACGGGCGGCAGCGGTATATCTGTGGTGAAATTGTTTCGCAGGAATAAAAACCAGAACGCCGAACCGGTGGGCAAAATCCGGCTCGGCGCTCTGGTTTAGGAAATAGAGAAAAGGGAATTGGCTGGGGTAATCAACCAAGTTCACCTGTATTATATCCCGCACCGGAGGAGAAATCGGTCGAAGTGTGGCTGACGTAAAAAATAATTTTCACACACTATCATAGCGTGCAAAAGTATCGGTATCAATCTCCTTAACTCTAAAAATTTGCTTGGTTGTTACGCCGAAATCATGTTCAATCATTAACTTACACAATTTCACTCCATCAATCAAAATTATATGATGTTGCGAAGCGTATTCAATAGCATTCTTTGTATATTTTGAAGTTGTAACAAAAAGTCCATTTCCGCCTTTGCCAGAAATCGCACCGACAAAGTTCTGTATTTCCGGTCTTCCGACCGGATTATCTGATGCCCAATGTTTAGCTTGAATAAAAATAAGATTGAATCCAAGTTTATCTTCCATAATAATTCCGTCAATACCTTCGTCGGAAGATACGGGAGTTGTACGGCTTGAATTATCAAAGGCACCATACCCCATGTGTTTAAGTAAATCAATTATCATTTTTTCAAATGCCTTAGAAGTAAGCTTCATCACTTCGGAAAGAAGATCATCAGCTAAACTCTCATTGATTCTTTCAAACGCATCCTCAAAAGTCGAATCCGGTGTATCATCATCGGCGACTGTTGTTGATCTGGAGCTTTTTGTCGCACCTTGGAATTCTCTGAAAGATTCATACTGTGTTAAAAACTCAACATCAATGATCTCCGGCAGTTCCGAAAGAACCTGCTTTCCCTGTTCTGAAATAGCAAACACACCACGCATAGGCTTTTCCAGTAACCCCGCCTTAAACAAATACGTTGCTGCCCATTGCACACGATTCGCAAATACAGTTTGCGTTCCGCTGGGAAGCATCTGAGATAAATCATCTGCCGAAAGCTTTAATTCTTTAGACAGAATAGCACGTAACTCTTTACTTGTACAACTTATATTATCTCCAACCGCAATCAGTATTGGTTTCATAAACTCATGGAATTTTGGAACTGACATTGCAATTTACCTCCTCCTACATAACTGTACTCGCTTTCATCACAGCGGCTTCTTCTTTATCGCCGGCGCTCTGCGGGGATAACGCTCCGGCGTCGGTGCAGTTTTGGTAATAATAAGTATCTCTCGCTCGCTGCCGTCGGGCAGGGTGTGACGGTGCTGCTGCGTGACCTCGCCGCACAGCTCCTCGAGAGCCCTTCCGGCTGAGGAAAGCTCATCTTCCGCCGCTGCGCCCTTGAGAGCTACGAATCTGCCGCCTTCGCGGACAAAGGGCAGGCAGAATTCGCTCAGCACATTAAGCGGCGCTACCGCTCTTGCTGTGGCGACATCGAAGCTGTCGCGCATTTCCGGCTGACGACCTGCGTCCTCGGCTCTTGCGTGGACAAGCTGACAGGGCGCATCTATCGCATTCGCCACCGCTTCGAGGAAGGTCAGGCGCTTGTCGAGGCTGTCAAGCAGGCAGAGTTCGATGTCCGGTCGTGCAATTTTGAGCACCATTCCGGGAAAGCCTGCGCCGGTGCCGACGTCGATGACCCTCTCCCCTTCTCTGAGATGCTGCGCCGCAAGCAGAGAATCGAGAAAATGCCTTATTTCCATCTCCTCCGGCGCGGTAATGGCGGTGAGGTTCATTTTTTCGTTCCATTCAACCAGCATCTGAGCGTACACATCAAGCTTGCGGTACTGCGCGTCAGTAAGCGAGATGCCGTAGCCGGAGAGCAGTCCGGCAAGTCTGCCGCTGTCAATCATCGCTGCTCACCGTCCCTCTTTGCAAGCCAGATAAGCAGCACCGATATATCAGCCGGCGATACGCCCGATATGCGCGAAGCCTGACCGACACTGACCGGACGTATCTTCCCGAGCTTCTCTATAGCCTCGAGCCTGAGTCCGGTTATCTGCGAATAGTCGATATCCTCCGGCAGACGGCGGCATTCCAGCCGTTGAGCCTCGGCAACTGCCGCCCTCTGGCGCTTGATGTAGCCCTCGTATTTTATTTCAATTTCCGCCTGCATGAGCACCTCGTGCGGAATATCCGGCCGGTTTTTATCAACCGGAGTGAGTGCAGCGTAGTCTATCTGCGGACGGCGCAGCAGGTCGTCTATATGCACACCGGTGGAAACCGGCGATGTTTCACGTGAAACAAGTATGGCGTTGAGTTCCTCGGTTGGCGAAAGAACGGTGGTATGAGCGCGCTTTATCTCGTCAAGCTTCATCTGACGGCGCTCGAGATAGCGGTCGTAGCGCTCCTGCGATACAAGCCCTATCTCGTAGCCAAGCGGCATAAGTCTCTCGGCGGCGTTGTCCTGACGGAGAATAAGGCGGTACTCCGAGCGCGAGGTCATCATGCGATAGGGGTCGGATACTCCCTTTGTGACAAGGTCGTCAATTAAAGTGCCGATGTAGCTGCCGCTGCGCTCGAGAATGACGGGAGATTCGCCCCGCACGCTTCGTGCAGCGTTGATTCCGGCAACAATACCCTGTGCCGCCGCCTCTTCGTAGCCCGAGCTGCCGTTGAACTGACCTGCACCGTAAAGTCCGGGCAATTTCTTGAACTCCAGCGTCGGACGGAGGGTCAGCGGATCAATGCAATCATACTCGATAGCGTAAGCCGGACGCATGATGTGTACATTCGCAAGTCCGTCCATTGTGCGGTAAAGCTGTATCTGCACGTCCTCCGGCAGAGAGGAGCTTATACCCTGCAGGTACATCTCCTCGGTGTTGGCGCCGCACGGCTCGATGAAGCATTGATGGCGGTGCTTGTCGGGGAATCGTACGATCTTATCCTCGATGCTGGGGCAGTAGCGCGGACCTACGCCCTCGATATCGCCGCCGTAAAGCGGAGAGCGGTGGAGATTCTCAAGAATGACAGCCTTTGTGCGGTCGTTTGTCCACGATACATGGCAGTCAGCGATATTTTGGGGCGGTACAGCCGTTTCAGATGAGAACGGCGTGACCGGCTCGTCACCCGACTGCACCTCAAGTCCGGTGTAGTCGATCGATGAGCGCAGGACTCGCGCCGGTGTGCCGGTTTTGAATCGACGAAGCCCGACACCAAGCTCAACAAGCGAACGGCTGAGACGGGTTGCGGCGAACATTCCGTCCGGACCGCCGTCGTAATGGACATCACCGACGAATATTCTGCCGCCGAGGAAGGTTCCCGATGCGATGATAACGCACTTCGTCGGGTGAACAGCACCCAGCTGCGTCACCGCCTGCCACGGATAGTTTTCGTCCTCACTGCGTCTGAGCTCGACGATCTCCGCCTGTCTGAGGAAGAGATTTTCCTGCATTTCGAGCGCGTGCTTCATATATTCGCTGTAGCGGCGGCGGTCGACCTGCGCGCGCAGACTCTGCACCGCCGGACCCTTGCTGCGGTTGAGCATACGGCTCTGAATTGTGGACACATCAGCCGCTCTGCCCATTTCGCCGCCCAGCGCATCAATCTCGAAAACAAGGTGACCCTTCGCAGTGCCGCCGATCGCCGGATTGCAGGGCAGATTGCCCACAGCGTCCATGTTTATGGTAAAAATTGCGGTGGCGCAGCCAAGTCTGGCGCCGGCAAGACCTGCCTCGATACCCGCGTGACCCGCGCCGATAACTATAATATCAAATGCCGTGGAGAGATATTCCATCGGCATACACCTCCAGTTTGTCTTTTTGGGTGAATTAAAATCAGTGCTCCTTACTTGCCGACACAGAAGTGAGAGAACACCTCGTCGACGATCCTGTCGGAGACCCTCACGCCCGAGAGCTCCATCAGCGCCTCAATTGCATCGCAGATGGACACGTTGACCGCATCAAAGGTCACTCCCATGACAGCGCCGTCGAGAGCCTCTCTGGCGGCAGTCAGCGCCTGTCGGGCGCAGTCCAGCTGACGGCTGTTGATAAGAATTCCCGCCGACGGATCGAGCCGGTCGAGTTCAGTGACCTCCATTATCGCCTTCTCGAGGCTTTCCAAGCCGGAGTTTTCAGCCGCGCTGATAAACACAGTGCGGGCGATGCGTCCGGATATGTATTTGCTGTCAATAATCTGAGCCTTGTCCGATTTGTTGATGATGGCAACGCACGGCTTGCCTGCTATGCTCTCAATCAGCGCGATGTCGTTGTCGTCAAGAGCGCGCGAGCCGTCGAATACAGCCAGCACCAGAGCGCAGGTGGAAAGCCGCTGACGGGCTCTGTCAACACCGATGGTCTCGATTGCATCGCTTGTGTCGTGTATGCCTGCCGTGTCAGAAAGTCTGAGCACGCAGTCGCCTATGACTATGCGCTCCTCGACAATATCGCGCGTTGTGCCGGGAATATCGGTGACTATGCTCTTCTCGCACCCTGCAAGAAGGTTCATCAGCGTCGATTTGCCGACATTGGGCTTGCCGCAGATTACCGCGTCAATTCCGCCCTGAATCAGCTTTCCCCTCTCGCCTTCGGAGACCAGCTTTTCGAGCTCTTCGACCGCCGGAGTCAGCCCGTCGATGAGCTCCTCCTGAGTTACCGCAGGGATCTCCTCCTCGTCCGGAAAATCGCACCATGCCGAGAGCTTTCCGGCAAGGGTGGTCAGCTGTCCGCTCACCGCGCGTATTCTCGCCGCAAGCCTGCCGCTGTGAGCAGCCTGCGCCGCGAGAGATGCCTGTCTGCCCTCTGCCGAGATGACCTCCATGACCGCCTCCGCCTGAGTCAGCGAAAGCTTGCCGTTTTCAAATGCGCGGCGGGTGAATTCACCGGCGGAAGCCGGACGTGCGCCGGCGGCAAGGCAGGTCTCAAGTGTCAGTCTGGTGGAAGTCAGACCACCGTGGCAGCACAGTTCGACTACGTCCTCGCCGGTGTAGCTGTGTGGTGCTGCGTAGACTATCGCGACCGTCTCGTCGCTCCAGCCGGCATTGTCCGAAACCCGTCCGTAATGCGCGCGATAGCCTGCAGACTCCGCGAGAGTCTTTCCCGAAGCGGCAGTGAACACCCTGTCGGCAATCTGCCGCGCATCAGAGCCAGAGAGTCTCACTATTCCTATTCCGCCTGCCGCCTGTCCGGTGGCGATAGCGGCGATGGTTGTTGTATTCGTAATCATAAATCAAACCAGCCCAGCAAGATTAATTTCGCAAAATAAATGCTAACAATTTATTATACTAATTATTACAGAGAAAATCAACACCGCGATGCATCGGCAGCCCCTCCCCTGCCCTGCAGTACACCGCAGCCCTCCGGCGGCGCACATTCCTGCCGTCTTCCGGTAATTGATTCAAACAAAAAGGCTGATACCGTCAATCGACAGCATCAGCCTGTATTATCGTATTATCGCACGGTTTACTGCTCTCCGTTCTTCTTGCGGCGGTAGAAGATATCAAAGCCCAGTTTGATTATCGCCGCGATAGGCACCGCAAACATTATGCCCCAGAAACCGAGCAGCGAGCTTGCCGCCAGCATGACGACGATTACGAGCAGCGGTTTTATGGAGGTTGCCTTGCCGACAAGCAGCGGAGTCAGCAGGAATTCGTCCAGTATCTGCAGCACAATGATGGTCAGCAGGGTGTAGAGCGCCACCTTCCAGTCGCCGCTCATCGCCCACGCGCCGCCTATACAGCCCAGCATTCCTATCCACTGACCGAACACCGGTATGAAATTGCCTACGCCTGCGAGAATCGCCCACACGAGCGACAGCCGCACGTGCAGGAGCGACAGTACGATGAAGCAGCCGACGGTTATAATCACGCTGACCAGCAGCTTTGCGGCGAAATATTTGACAGTGACCGAGAAGGATTTCCTGACAAACTCCTTGACATCTCCGCCTGTCGACTGCCTTGCGCCCGGCTGCTCACCCTGAACGACATACGGGTCATACTGACCGTACTGCGCGTTCTGGTCATAGCTCACTGTGCCGTAATCAGGCGCGTTACGGTGGGAAATATTCTGCTGTCCCGGCTCGCCGAGAACGATGCGAAGCTCTTCGTTGTTCTGACTGTTCATGGCACCCTCCGTCGATAACTGACTTAGTCAAGCCTATTATACTACAAATTAAAGCAGATAAATGTTACAAAATTATTTCATTACAGCCGCAATGCGAATTTTTTTCGTCCGGCAGGTTTAATTTTTCACCGCGCGCCGCGCAGATGTTTCACGTGAAACATTCTCAGCGCGAGAAGCGGTTCATTGCCTGCTCAAACTGCCCGCCGATTATCATCGGCACAGCCTCCACGGCATTTTTCACCGCGGAATCAAGCTGTTCCTTGTCCGCCTGTGTGAACTTCGAGAGCACCCAGTCAGCAAGGTCGTATTCCGGATTCGGCTTCTTTCCGACTCCGATTTTGATGCGCGGGAAATTATCGCTGCCCGAAAGCTGGATAATCGAGCGCATACCCTTCTGACCGCCGTCTGAGCCCTTGCGGCGGATTCGCATGACACCCGGCTCGAGCGAAATGTCGTCCATTATGACAATTACATTCTCCGGCGGCAGCTTGTAGAACTTCATTGCAGCCGTGACAGCCTCACCGGAGTTGTTCATGAAGGTCTGCGGCTTCATCAGCAGCACGCGCGTCTGCCCTATCCTGCCGTCTCCGGTCAAAGCGTTCCATTTAAGCCTGTCGACCCTTATGCCTGCCTTGTCGGCAATGGCGTCGAGCGCGATGAAGCCGGCATTATGCCTGGTATTCTCGTACTTCTTTCCTGGATTACCCAGTCCGACGATGATGTATTCAATAGATGAAGAACCGCGTGAGAAAATCATAAGCACCTCCGAGGGGGATTACGAGTGAAAAGTGAATAATGAATAGTGAATAAGTAGTTCCTCCGCCGCCAAAAAAGCAGCAGATGACCGGTCTGTGTGCAGCGGTAAATTCGGGTTTAACGCAGAAAGGTCAGGTCAGAGAGCAGCCGCACAGCCCAAAGACCGAGCCGGAATTATATCGGCGAGGGGTGGAACGTTGGAAGATGATAAAGCGTTGGCAATCCGCATACGTAACTCCGGTGAATGTGCGCCGGACAGTGGCGCAGGCTGCATGTATTTATTCCGAATTGAGGTTTTCAGAAATGATTCGCTCAGAATTATTTCTGAAATACATGCAATTCGATATAAATACGAGACGACCTTTTAAACGGCGTTTTTTGCTTCATTTTTTTCGCCGAACAAAAAAATGAATGGGCCCAGTTATTCCGAATGGAATAACGGCGCTTTTGCTTCAGCAAAAGCTGCGCCGCTGCCTGAGGCGGAAGGTGAATATTTGCATCACATCATGGCGATGTGCTCACCGCACATTATTACTTCATATCTGCCAACAAACCCGCCAGAAATGTGGCGGGTTTGTTATATTTCAGACCATATTCAAATTATCGCGCAAAGAGAATTACTCAACGATGTCGTACATTCCTGCGATCATCGGAGACATCGGCTCATCGAAGTGTACACACTTGATAGCCTCTGCGAAGTAGTCGCCGGTCGGGAGAATCTTGAACTTGTCAAGCATCTTGTTCTCAGGTACGGGAATGGTGTCAAGCAGAATGATCTCCTTGATGGGAGCAGCTGCGAGACGCTCGATAGCAGGATCGGAAAGAACAGCGTGGCTTGCAGCAGCGCATACGGAAATTGCGCCGTGCTCCATAGCTGCTACAGCTGCGTTGCACAGAGTGCCTGCAGTGTCGATCATATCATCGATAAGAAGAACCTTCTTGCCCTTGACCTCGCCGATGAGGTTCATGACTTCGCACTCGTTAGCCTTCTGGCGGCGCTTGTCGATGATAGCGATCGGGCAGTCGAGCAGTCTGTGAGCGAAGTCACGGACACGACCGACAGAGCCGAGGTCGGGAGACAGGCATACATACTCGTCCTGATGCTGCTTGACCTTCTGCAGGAAGTAGTTGGCGTAAAGCGGAGCGCCAACAAGGTGATCGACCGGCATGTTGAAGAAGCCCTGGATCTGCTGAGCGTGAAGATCCATGGTCATTACGCGGTTGATGCCTGCAGCGTGAAGCATGTCAGCTACCAGCTTAGCAGAGATAGGAGCGCGGGACTTATCCTTGCGGTCCTGACGTGCGTAGCCGAAGTACGGAATGACAGCAGTGATGCGTGTTGCGGAAGCACGCTTGAGAGCGTCAGCCATAATGAGCAGCTCCATGAGATTGTCGTTGACCGGATAGCAGGTCGACTGAATGATGAAGCAGTCATAGCCACGGACAGATTCCTCGATGGAGACGGAGACCTCGCCGTCCTTGAATCTCTTAACCGAGCACTTGCCGAGCTCAAGACCAAGATGCTTTGCTGCGGTTTCCGCAAGAACAGGATTGGAATTGCAGCTAAAAATCTTAATGTCTTTTCCGCGATAATTCATAAGCAGATTACCCCTTATAAAATATTTTGTATTTCAATCCGCCGTCCGGCAGATTAATTTCTCTTTTCTCCTGCCTGCGCAGCTGTGCCGCACAGGGCTTATTTCTTCAGGTCAGCCGGAACAGCCGCAAAGGAAGCGTTTGCCTTCTCTACCCAGCCGAGCTTGTTTTCCTGACGGACGCGGCCGATAGCCAGTGCGCCCTCGGGAACGTCCTCGGTAACTGTGGTTCCCGCCGCAGTGACAGCGCCCTCGCCCACCGTGACCGGAGCCTTGAGGTTGGTGTTGCAGCCGATGAAAGCATGATCGCCCACAACGGTGCGGTGCTTCTCTCTGCCATCGTAGTTGATGGTTATGCTGCCGCAGCCGAAGTTGACCTCTCTGCCCATGTCGCAGTCGCCGATGTACGCAAGGTGAGCCACCTGAGTGCCCTCGCCGATGTTGGAATTCTTGACCTCGACAAATGTGCCGATGTGGACATTCGGACCGACGGTGCTGCCCGGACGGATCTGTGAGAAGGGACCGACGTCGGTACCCTCAAGCACATTGCTGTCCCTGACGTGGCTGTAGGTAACGACGACATTGTCGCCGATGTTGCTGTCGTGAATTGTAGCATTCGGACCGATCATGCAGCCTGAGCCGATGTTTGTCACGCCGGTGATGACCGAGCCGGGAAGAATGCTTGTATCCGGACCGACTGTTACGTCAGGACCGATGATAACGCCGTCATAGCAGGGAATATTGGCACCCAGAACCACCTGCTTGGTGATGTACTTCTGACGGGCGATCTCGTTGAGCTCGTGGAGCTGAACGGGATTGTTTGCACCCATGACAACGTCAGCGGAGGAGGCGCTGTATGCACCTGCGCCCAGACCGATGCCGATAAGTGCTGCGATGGTGTCGGTGAGATAATGCTCGCCGGTAATGCCGCTCTCCTTGAGGTGTTCAGGGTCGAGAACGGTGAGCAGAGCATCAACGTCAAACCAGTATGTGCCCGAGTTTACCTCGCGCACTGCAAGCTCCTCGAGTGTTGCCTCCTTCTGCTCAACGATGCGCTGAACAGAGCCGTCGTCCTCACGGATAATACGTCCGTAGCCGGTGGGGTCAACAAGGCTTGCAGAAATGACAGTGGCCGCGTCGCCTCTTGCCTTGTGCTGCTCGAGAGCGTGCTTGACTGTCTTGTAATCAAGGAACGGAGCGTCTCCGCAGGCGATAAGAACCTTGCCGCCGCGGTGAGCCTCAAGGAATTCACGCGCCATCATTACCGCATGACCGGTGCCCTTGCGCTCGGTCTGAGTAACGGTCATGATATCCGGACCGAGGTAAGCCTTTACCATGTCCTCCTTGTGACCTGTGACAACGCATATATCTGAAATTCCGGCGCGATGGGCGGCATCGACCACCCAGCCGAGCATAGGCTTGAGAAGAACCTCGAGCAGTACCTTGGGGCGGGAAGAATTCATTCTCTTGCCCTCGCCTGCCGCGAGAATGACAGCACAGAGATTGCTGTCAGAGGGAGTGCCGATCTTCTTGCTGCAGACCGACGGATATGCTTTTGAAAACATAACAGATCCTCCATTACTATATTATTATCGCACTTTTGCGCCCTTTTTTCAAGGCAAACGACATCATCAAAGATTTTTTGACATTATGCACAATAACCGCTCTGCTTTGGCGGTGCATTACTGTGAGCACCTCAAGCCGAGCGGTCATAATTTATACGTTGAAAAGGAAATGCACGACATCGCCGTCCTGCATTACATACTCCTTGCCCTCCGAGCGGATCTGACCCTTTTCCTTTGCAGCTGCAAGGGAGCCGAATTCCATAAGCTTGTCGAAGGCGATGACTTCGGCGCGAATGAAGCCGCGCTCGATGTCGGAGTGAATCTTGCCTGCAGCCTGCGGAGCCTTTGTGCCCTTTGTGATGGTCCATGCGCGCACCTCCGGCTGACCGGCGGTAAGGAAGCTGATAAGACCGAGCAGATGATAGCCCTTGCGGATAAGTCTGTCCAGACCGGATTCGTCAAGGCCCAGTTCAGAGAGGAACATCATGCGCTCCTCGGCGTCCATATCGGCAATCTGAGCCTCCAGCTCGGCGCAGATAGGCAGCACCTCGCTGTTTTCGCTCTCAGCGATTCTGCATACAGCCTCGTAGTTTGCATTGCCCTCAATGCCGTTGGCAAAATCGTCCTCGGACATATTTGCTGCATAGATGACCTTCTTGCCGGTAAGCAGGCTGACTGTCTCGAGAAGCTTCTGCTCATCCTCGTCGCACTCGACCGAGCGGGCGGGCTTGCCAGCCTCAAGGGTCTCGCGGACGCGCTCGAAGAAGTCAAGCTCCTCCTGATACTTCTTGTCAGCCTTGAGCATCTTCTTTGTCTTGTCTATGCGGCGCTCAAGCACCTCAAGGTCAGAGAGAATGAGCTCAAGATTGATGGTTTCGATGTCACGTGCAGGGTCAACCGAGCCGTCGACATGGACGATATCGGTCGATTCAAAGCAGCGAACGACATGGACGATAGCGTCCACCTCGCGTATGTTTGCAAGGAACTTGTTGCCAAGACCCTCGCCCTTGCTTGCGCCGCGGACGAGACCTGCGATATCAACAAACTCGATGGACGCAGGGGTATACTTCACCGGATTGTATATTTCTGCCAGAGCGTCGAGGCGCTTGTCGCGTACGTCAACAACGCCGACATTGGGCTCGATGGTGCAGAAGGGGTAGTTTGCCGACTGCGCGCCGGCATTGGTTATCGCATTGAAAAGAGTGGATTTGCCGACATTGGGCAGACCGACTATACCAAGCTTCATTAATTATATCCTCCAGGCCGCACTGCGGCAGATTATCATGCAGACGCACCTTCGCGAAGGCACGTTCTTATATATTATAACATCACCTTACCATATAAGCAAGCCCAAAAACACACAGAACAAAGCGAGCTTCCGACCATGATTTGTCCCGCTCCGCGAAAAATGATTCACCGCCCGCGAACTTGCACACTCTGCCCTCGCAGAATCTCTTCCTTCGGTGGGAAATCACCACTTTTTCACTCTTCTCCATTCACTCTTCAATGATTCACCGCCCGCGAACTTGCACACTCTGCCCTCGCAGAATCTCTTCCTTCGGTGGGAAATCACCACTTTTTCACTCTTCACCATTCACTCTTCACTAAAAAAAGCTTCCGTCAGTGTGATGTCTTTTGCTCTGCCTTTGTTGTTCTTATTACCTTTGCTGTTCTTATTGCCTTGACTGCCTTTTCGCTGCCCTTATTTCTTCGTCAGATATTCAAACGCGCTGTTGGCGGCATTTGCTCCGTCAGCGGCGGCGGTGACAATCTGGCGCAGACGTTTTGTGCGGCAGTCGCCCGCAGCGTAGATTCCTGCGCAGGTGGTCTCGCAGGTCTCGCCTGCGATGATGTATCCTGCAGAGTCTGTCTCACAAAGCCCGCTCACGATGGCGGTATCGGGAACAAGACCGACAGCCACGAACACAGCGTCGGTATCAATTGTGCGGCGCGCGCCGTCGCGGAATATGATCTCCGCACCGCAGACCCTGTCTTCACCAGTGATGCGCTCAACCTGAGCGTCAAGCACAAGCTCGATATTGCCGCGCTTCATAACAGCATCAACCAGCACCCTGTCGCCGCGGAATTCCTGACGGCGGTGGACAAGATACACCTTCTCGCAGAGATTGGCAAGAAATGCCGCGTCCTCAAGTGCGGTGTTTCCGCCGCCGACGACAAGAGCCGTTTTTCCGCGGTAGAATGCGCCGTCGCAGGTCGCGCAATATGACACTCCCCTGCCGGAAAGCCGCTCCTCGCCGTCGCAGCCGAGCCGGCGCCGCTTTGCGCCGTTGGCAATGATAACGCAGCGCGCCTCGCGGACGCCTGCCGTGGTAGTCACGCGCTTGAAATCACCGGAATCCTCGACGCTGACAACCTCCTCGAAGAGCACTTCAGCGCCCTGTGCGACAGCCTGCTCGTAGGCGGCATTTGCAAGGGTCACGCCGTCGGTGCGCGGCACGCAGGGATAATTCTCAATCTCAGCCGATTCGGTCATCTGACCGCCGTAGATATACTTCTCGAGAATGACCGTGGAAAGCCCCGAGCGGTGTGCGTAGACAGCGGCGGTAAGTCCGGCGATGCCGGCGCCGATAATGCAGATATCAACCATGGTTCAGGTTTCCTTTCTCAATTATATCAATGTATTTTTTGTGAATTAAAACCGCAATCAGCAGCAGATTTCATTTCCGGAGACTCTTCTGCATCACCACGATATCGTAATCGTCGGTATGCGCAACAACGCCGGTCGGCTCAAAGCCGTTTTTCGTCCAGAAATGCCTGCTCTGTGGATTGTTTTCGGAATATCCGAGGCGAATGAAGGAGAATTTCTCTCCGAGACAGCGGCATATCTCTCTTATCAGTGCCGAGCCCGCGCCCCTGCCCTGACGGTCTGCCGACATCATGAAGAAGCCGATGAAAGCCGTCTGCGAATCGGGGAAATTCAGTATCAGGTCAATTACAGCCGCGAGCTCTCCGCCGTCGAAAAATCCGAGGTAATACTTGTCCTCAGGCGTCGTGCGCGGCGGCAGTGCCGACATATCCGCGGCGATGCTCTGCCTGCTGACCTCTGGCGGACAGTGCTGATAATACAGCGGATTTCCCCTGCACAGCCGGAGAATATCAGGAATATCCTCCTGTGTGAGCCTGCGGACGGAGTATCTGTCCGACAGCCGTGTCATATCCATTGCTCCACCTCATTCCGGTCAGTTCTGTCACTCTGCCGTCATGTCATCTGAATGATAAACCGGACGAATCAGAACCACAACACTATTATACACCATGCGCAGAAAATATCCAGTGGTTTTGGAAACAACGGATTTGGGGTAAGGGACGATAAATTATGGTTTAGCAGTTTAACAGCGGCTTGGAAAGTGAGCCGCTGTTAAACGGTACGAAGTTGATCTGGCGGCCTTAAATCGAAGCCGCCAGATACTTCGTACACGCTTAAGCCTCCGAACAACGCTTTCACCAAGTG
>JAZNOP010000097.1:0-5600 GCA_045580875.1 Acutalibacteraceae bacterium | reverse complement strand
CCACGCTGTTATCGAGGCTATGGCTATCGCTGGTTACGCTATCGGCGCAAACATGGGTTACATCTATGTCCGTGCTGAGTATCCTATCGCTATCCATCGTCTGAACATTGCTATCGACCAGGCTCGCGAGATGGGTCTCCTCGGTGAGAACATCTTCGGCACCGGCTTCAACTTCAACCTTGAGCTCCGTCTCGGCGCAGGCGCATTCGTCTGCGGTGAGGAAACCGCTCTTATGACCTCCATCGGGGGTCACCGCGGTGAGCCCCGTCCCCGTCCTCCGTTCCCGGCTGTCAAGGGACTGTTCGGCAAGCCGACCGTTCTCAACAACGTTGAGACCTATGCAAATATTCCGCAGATCATTCTCAATGGTCCGGAGTGGTTCGTAAACCTCGGCACCGAGAAGGCTGCAGGTACAAAGGTATTTGCTCTCGGCGGCAAGATCACCAATACCGGCCTTGTTGAGATCCCGATGGGCACTCCGCTTTCCACCGTTGTCAGCGAAATCGGCGGCGGCGTAGCAGGCGGCAAGAAGTTCAAGGCTGCACAGCTCGGCGGTCCGTCCGGTGCTTGTGTTCCTGCTGAGTACTTTGACATTCCTCTCGACTATGACAACCTTGCATCCATCGGTGCTATGATCGGCTCCGGCGGACTTATCGTCATGGACGAGGACAACTGCATGGTTGACATTGCAAAGTTCTTCCTCGACTTCACTGTTGACGAGTCCTGCGGTAAGTGTACTCCCTGCCGTATCGGTACCCGCAGAATGTACGAAATTCTCGAGAAGATCACCAGCGGCAACGGTGAGCTTTCCGACCTTGACAAGCTTGAGGAGCTCGCTACCTACATCAAGGAGAACTCCCTCTGCGGTCTCGGTCAGACTGCTCCGAACCCCGTTATCTCCACTCTTCGCTTCTTCCGCGATGAGTATATCGCTCACATCGTTGACAAGAAGTGCCCGGCTGGCGTATGTAAGGCTCTCCTTAACTTCTCCATCGATGCTGAGAAGTGCATAGGCTGCGGCGCCTGCTCCAGAAAGTGCCCGGTCGGCGCTATCTCCAAGACCGACTACACTGCTCCGGGTCACAAGCTGCCGTCCCTCGCTATCGACACCTCCAAGTGTGTCAAGTGCGGCGCCTGCATCGAGACCTGTAAGTTCAACGCAATCGAAAAGAAATAAGAAAGGAGTGTGCCTGAAATGGAAAATATGGTAAATGTTAAAATTAATGGCGTAGATTACGCTGTGCCTCAGGGCTCTACCATTCTTGAGGCCGCTCGTTATGCTGGAATTAATATCCCCACTCTCTGCTTCCTCAAGGACATGAACGAGATCGGCGCATGCCGTATCTGCGTTGTCGAAGTCAAGGGCGCACGTTCCCTTGTTGCTTCCTGCGTATATCCTGTCAACGAGGGCATGGAGATCATCACCAATTCTGAGAAGGTTCTCAACAGCCGCAGAACCACTCTGAAGCTCATTCTCTCCAACCATGAGAGAAAGTGCCTTTCCTGCGCACGCAGCCACAACTGCGAGCTTCAGCAGCTCTGCAAGGATCTCGGCGTTGACGACGAAGAGTACTTTGCAGGTTCCAAGACTCCGTCTGAGATCGACGCAAGCGCCGCTCATCTCATTCGTGACAACTCCAAGTGCATTCTCTGCCGCCGCTGCGTAGCAGCCTGCCAGAATCAGTATGTTGCTGTTATCGGTGCAAACGCTCGTGGCTTCGACACCAACATCGGCTCTGCTTTCGAAGCAAAGCTTGCTGACGTAGCCTGCGTATCCTGCGGCCAGTGCATCACCAACTGCCCGACCGGCGCTCTTCAGGAGAAGGACGATACCGCTAAGGTTATCGCTGCTCTTAACGATCCCACCAAGCACGTTGTTGTTCAGACCGCTCCGGCTGTCCGTGCAGCTCTCGGCGAGTGCTTTGGCGATGCAATCGGTACTCTTGTCACCGGCAAGATGGTCGCTGCTCTCCGCCGCATCGGCTTCAACGCTGTATTTGACACCGACTTCGGCGCAGACCTCACCATCATGGAAGAGGGCTACGAGCTGATCGGCCGCATCAAGAACGGCGGTACTCTCCCGATGATCACTTCCTGCTCCCCCGGATGGATCAACTTCTGCGAGCATTACTATCCTGAGTTCATTCCTAACCTCTCCACCTGCAAGAGCCCGCAGCAGATGCAGGGTGTCGTAACCAAGACCTGGTACGCACAGAGAAACAACATCGATCCTGCAAGCATCTACTCCGTATCCATCATGCCGTGTACTGCCAAGAAGTACGAGTGCGGCCGTGATGAGCTGAAAGATTCCGGCTATGCTGATGTTGACGTAGTTCTCACCACCCGTGAGCTTGCAAAGCTCATTGATCGTTTCGGTATTGACTGGAACCTCCTCCCCGATGAGGACTTCGATCCTATCCTCGGTGAGTCCACCGGTGCTGCACCCATCTTCGGTGTTACCGGCGGTGTTATGGAGGCTGCTCTCCGTACTGCTGCTGAGGTTATCACCGGCAAGACCCTTGAGAGCGTAGAGTTCCATCAGGTTCGCGGTCTCGAGGGCATCAAGGAAGCTACCATCAAGGTTGGCGATCTTGACGTTAAGGTTGCTGTTGCTTCCGGTCTGAAGAACGTTGCTCAGCTTCTTGATGACATCAAGGCTGGCAAGCGTGAGTATCACTTCATTGAGATCATGTGCTGCCCGGGCGGCTGCATCAACGGCGGTGGTCAGCCCATCCAGCCTGCAGTTGTTCTCAACACCACTGATGTCAAGGCACTGCGCGGCGCTGCTCTCTACAGAGAAGACGCTGGCAAGCCCATCCGCAAGTCTCACGAGAATCCGGCTATCAAGCTGATCTACGATGAGTTCCTTGGCGAGCCGGGCAGCCACAAGGCTCACGAGCTTCTCCACACCAGCTACACCGCAAAGACCAGATATTAATCGCAGATTGATAATCTGACTAACGGATAAACAGACGGACTGTGCAAGACTTAAGCGCTTGCACAGACCGTTATTTTTTATATAATTACAGCGGACATGAGTTTAACGATATGATAAGTTATGATATTCCACAGGTATGTGCTCTTTACAACGAATTTTTTGCCTAAAATTCGTAATATCGTCATGAAATAATACTATTTGTATTGATTCTGCACCATTTAACGCAGGATTGACAAAGCTGCAGCGACAGTCTATAATTCAGAAAAGGGGGATGAACCATGAAAAAGAATTATCTGTATTTTATTGCAGCTGCGATTCTGGCAGCCGTGCTGATGCTTTCCGGCTGCACAGCTGCAGGTACCAACACCGATATTACCTCAGCGCCGTTTGGACTGCCGGCAAATATTGCAGAGCATCAGGCACGAGCAATCCAGGCGTTGGAATTTGAGGAATGTGATGGCGGTTATGAGATAACGGGGTTCGATAATTCTGTAAGCAAGCTGTGGCTGCCGGAGGAATACAACGGCAAGCCGGTAGTGCGAATTGACGAGAACACTTTCCGCTACCGTTCAAACCTGACCAGTGTATATATTCCTGCCTCTATAACTGAGTTTGAAAGCTACTGTTTTTGTGGGTGCGAAAACCTGCAAACCGTATATTTTGCCAACGGCATTAAAACCGCAGGCGAGGGTATGTTTTACGAATGCAGCAAGCTTGAAGCGGTCTATATTCCGAAATCAATGAAAACCTTGAGTGAGTATATGTTTGCAGGCTGCGGTTTTGAAAGCGTTGTCATTCCGTCGCATATCAAGGAAATTGGTCAGGGTTGCTTTAAGAAGTGCGAAAATCTGAAATCGGTTGTACTGCCAAGAGGTCTGAAAATTATTGATGACGTTACATTTGACGATTGCATAAACCTCACAAGCGTAACCATTCCCAACAGCGTTAAAAGCATAAATTACTATGCATTTGCCAGTTGTGAATCTCTTGCTTCAATAAAGCTTCCAAACAGTCTGGTAACTCTCGAGCAGGGTGCCTTCAGCAACTGTTATGCCCTCAAGGAGATAAAACTGCCCGGCAGACTGAAAAATATCAATGGGTATACTTTCTTCAGATGCACTGGTCTTACTGAAATAACCATACCTAAAAGCATTGAATGCATCGGATTAAAGGCTTTTGAGGAATGTCAGATAACCGTATATGCGCCGCACGAAGCGTTTTATTACCTTGGCTTTCCCGAAGAGTATCTTGAGTATTACACCCATAAGTATGAGCAATGGCTCGCTGAACAGAACCCTCCCAAGCGCTATATTATGGAAGATGACGAGTATTATTACTACCATTACATGGAATTTCTCAAAAATGGCTATTATGGCGTAGTTGATTGGATAGTCATCTGAATAAACCAAAGCTGAACAGTAATTGAATAATAAAGAAGGTCACACAGCCATATTGAGGACTGTGTGACCTTTTGTCGTTATTGCCATTTCCCCGGCAGATAAATTCTGCTTTCTATCTTTTCAATTGATGCCAGCGGGAAAACTTCTATTTTCGGTCTGCGGCGGGTGTCGTTTTCGATTCTGACCGCCAGCACACGGGTGTCTTCACTATTTCTGAATGCCCTGCGTTCACCAAAAGGCAGCTCGGAGTCATCAATTCTTACGCTGACCACATCTTTTGCGTCGTTATTAAGAACTGCTGTCAGACGATACCATTTATTGAAATATCCAAAGCCCTTGCATTCACCTTCGCACACTATCAGCGCAGAGTTTTTCATTCGCCTGATAATCGGCGGGAAAATCAGAGCATACACGGTCAGCAGGAAAGCCGCCGACAGCAGCACTGCCAGACACCAGAGCAGAACCGTTCTCCACCGGTATTCCTCTGTCAGCCTTGCACGTGTTTCGTCAACCGTCGCCTGCACCTTCTGCGTGAAAACCTCCAGCGAATCGGTCGGTGAAACAACTGAAGCAGGGTCGTAGGTCGCGTCAAATCCAAACTGCGCCTCAAATGCACCGGTTATCATGCTCCACCTGAAGACATTGTTCTTTATATCGTAAGGGTCGATATCACTTCCGCTGACCGTTGAGGCATACCACTCGGAACGCACATAGACATCGTAGTAGCTTTCGATTCTGTCCGGATCAAGCCACAGCTCTTTTTTCAGCTCCGGCTCTACTCCGTCGGTTATGCCGGCATGAATTATACTTCCGAAGCAATAGAATATCATCAGAAGCGGAAGCGCAATCACAAGCGCCAGCATATGACGCCGCCTGCGAAGAAGCTTTATTACCGCCTGCTTGCGGATTTCATCTGCCTGAGTGCCGGAAAATTTTATTTCATCCGGCTCGGCAGTGTCTGCATGAGCGGTATCAATAAACATATCTCTCAACAGTTTTTGCCCCTCCCCGTTTCTTCAGGTGTAAAAAAGGCAATACCGCATAGTGGATACACGGTATTGCCCTGAATGATTGATTAGCGGCTGGTCTTTGCTCTGGTGTTGAGCTCGACAAGTGCCTTTGCAAGGAACTCATCAAACGGCTCTGCACCAAGGTCGCCGGAGTTTCTGGAACGGACTGCTACAGTACCGTCCTCGACCTCCTTGTCACCGACAACAAGGATATAAGGCATACGCTCGCCGCGTGCCTCACGGATCTTGTAG
>JAZNOP010000096.1:0-7672 GCA_045580875.1 Acutalibacteraceae bacterium | reverse complement strand
TAAAAGCCGACCCGCCACGTCGCTTCACCACGACGCGGCGGGTCTTTTGCTTGGTCAGTGCTTTATAAGTCCGTCGACAAACTGCTTCATCTCATCGCCTGAGGTTATAGAGGAAGCCCTGCGGAGTATGTTCTGTCTGGCATCGTCAGGCAGCGTGGAAAAATACTGCATTGCGTACATATTCTGCATCAGTGCCCGGCTGAATCCCTGCGGCATATCGGCGTATTTCGGGTTGTCTGTCATGCCATGCTCCTTTCTGAATACGGACGGAAATTACTTCTGAAGTCCGCTTCGACGATATTTTTGCCGTTTCAGCGAAAAAAATACCCATCAGCGAAAAAATCCAGTTGAGAAAAGCAGTCTGTATGTTTATAATATATTATGAATAGGAATATATTGGGGCAGTTATGCCCGGAAGATATCTGTATACATTGATATGAGAGGTAAATAATTTGAATTACAATACAAAATCAGCTTTTGTTGCAATCGTCGGACGTCCCAATGTCGGCAAGTCGTCTATACTCAATGCCCTGCTCGGACAGAAGGTTGCGATAGTCTCACCCCGTCCGCAGACCACCCGTACACGCATCATGGGTGTGCTCACCGAAAATGAGACCCAGCTTGTGTTCACTGATACTCCGGGTATGCACAAGCCCAGAACACGTCTCGGCGAGTTCATGGTCAGAGAGATAAACGAGAGCGTCGGCGGCGTGGATTTCTGTGTTTTTGCAGTTGAGGAGAAGGGTGAGCTCAATCCTGCCGAAATGGGACTCATCGAGCAGTTCAAAGCCCAGGATATGCCGGTTATCCTCGCTATAAACAAGATAGACCGCCTGCGTGACAAATCACAGCTTGCAGAGCGGATTGCGTATCTCAATGAGCTGTACGAATTCGAGGCGATCGTGCCGGTAAGCGCCGTCTCGTCTGAGGGTCTTGATGCCCTCAAGGGTGAGCTCTGCCGTCTTGCTGAGCCCGGTCCGCACTTCTTCCCTGATGATACACTTACCGACCAGCCGGAAAGAGTAATCGCCGCTGAAATAATCCGCGAGGCAATGCTCAAGCTGCTGACCGACGAGGTGCCGCATGGAATAGCGGTCGATATAGAGAGAATGCGTGAGCGCGAAAAGGGCGATATCATGGATATCGAAGCTACTGTTTACTGCGAGCGCGACAGCCACAAGGGCATCATAATAGGCAAAAAGGGCGCAATGCTCAAGCGTATAGGAACAAATGCGCGAATGGAGCTTGAGCGCGTGTTTGATATAAAAATCAACCTTAATCTGTGGGTAAAGGTGCGTGAAGACTGGCGCAACAGCGAGGGAAGTCTGCGTTCCTTCGGATTCCGTTCACAGGAATAACCGGATATGAATACAACAGTCAGTGCCATAGTGCTCAAGGTTCAGCCTGTAGGCGATAATGACAGGCTGTGTACCCTTCTGACAGACAGCATGGGAGTGGTCAAGGCATTTGCCTACGGAGCGAAAAGCATGAAAAACCGCAATTTCGCAGCCACAGCCCAGTTTGTGTACGGCAAATATGTCCTGCGCAGGTCGAAGGATTCGTGGTCAATACTTGAATCCAGCTTTGATGAGCTGTTCGTCCGCCTGCGCGACGATATATTCAAGGTGGCGCTCGGTCAGTATCTGTGCGAGCTGGCGCAGGAGCTTACTCCTCAGGATTATGACAGCGAAAGCTTTCTGAATCTGATGAAAACAGCACTTTTTCTGCTGGCTAATTCCAACCGCGCCCACGAGGTTATAAAAGCGGGTTCTGAGATGAGAATGCTGGCGCTTGCCGGATATATGCCCGACCTGATTATGTGTGAGGAATGCGGTGCGTACGAAGCAAAGACCATGTATTTCTGCCCGAGGACAGGCACCATACGCTGCGGAGAATGCGGCGCAAAGGGCGACAGCGTTGCGCTCGGAAGAGGGGCAATGGCAGCACTTCGACACACTGTGTTTGTCGACCTCAACAGAACATACGCATTCATGCTGGAGGAGAAAAGCCTGAAAGAACTTTGCGATGCTGCCGAAAAATATCTCCTTGAGCATACCGGCAGAAGCTTTGCGACGCTGGATTTTTACAAAAGTCTTATGAACATAAAGTAATAATTGCAATATAAATTACTGCAAGTAATGAGAGGAGCGTGTCCGGAAGGGCGCGAAAATAATAATGCAATCAGAAAAACATCTTAAAGTGCTTGAACTTGATAAGGTGCTCGAGATGCTTGCCGAGGGCTGTTCATGTGCGGATACAGCCGAGCGCGCGCGTCAGCTCAGACCGCTGACCGATGCGGATCAGGTAAAGGCACTGCTTCAGGAGAGCTGGGATGCTCATATGCTGCTTGGGCGGTTCGGTTCGCCCAGCTTCGGCGGAGTACGCAATGTGTCCAACTCGCTCAGAAGAGCGCAGGCAGGCGGCGTACTCACAATGCTTGAGCTGCTGCGGATAGCCGAGGTGCTTCGCATGATCCGCTCGCTCAGAGAGTGGAGAAGCCGCTGCGAGGGAGTTGTCACCAGCTTTGACGGGCTGTTCATGTCGCTGCAGCCCAACCGGTTCTTTGAAGAAAAGGTCACAACAGCGATAATCAACGAAGATGAGATGAGCGATCAGGCTTCTCACGAGCTTGCTGATATCCGCCGCAAGATGCGCGCAGCGCAGAACCGCGTGCGTGAGCAGCTCGACCGCTTCATCAGGTCTCAGAGCAACCAGAAATATCTTCAGGATGCGATTGTCACCATACGCGGCGGCAGATTTGTCGTGCCGGTCAAGGCTGAGTGCCGCGGCAGTGTGCCCGGACTCGTGCATGATACATCTTCCTCCGGCGCAACTGTCTTTGTTGAGCCGATGGGCGTTGTCGAGGCAAACAATGAGATAAAGGTTCTCGAAAGCAAGGAAGCGGCAGAAATTGAACGCGTGCTGTCCGAGCTTTCGGCAGAGGCAGGCGATTTTGCCGATGCAATCTGCGCCGGCTATGAGATTCTCATACAGCTTGACCTCATTTTCGCAAAGGCGCGTATGGGCTATGACATGAAGGCGACCATGCCTGATGTCAATGAAAACGGCATAATCTGCTTCAACAAGGCGCGCCACCCGCTTATCAACAAGGATAAGGTGGTTGCTACCGATATCCGCCTTGGCAGAGAATTCGATACACTCATGATTACCGGACCGAATACCGGCGGTAAGACGGTATCGCTCAAGACAATAGGTCTGCTCACACTGATGGCCTGCTGCGGTCTGCTCATTCCAGTTGGCGATGAAAGCACAGTGTCGGTTTTTGACCGCGTACTCGCCGATATAGGTGATGAGCAGTCGATAGAGCAGTCACTGTCGACCTTCTCTTCTCACATGAAGAACATCATCGATATCATTGATGAGGCAGACGATAAGACGCTGGTGCTGCTCGATGAGCTTGGCGCCGGTACAGACCCTATCGAGGGCGCGGCTCTGGCAATGTCCATAATCGAGCGTCTGCGCTCCCAGGGTGCAAAGCTTGCCGCAACTACCCACTATGCTGAGCTCAAGAGCTATGCAATCAGCACACCGGGCGTTGAGAATGCCTGCTGCGAGTTTGACGTTGCAACCCTTCGTCCCACATACCGCCTGCTTATCGGTATGCCCGGACGCTCCAATGCGTTTGCCATCGGCGAGCGGCTTGGTATCCCGAAGGAGGTTGTCGACAGGGCAAGAGAGCTTGTTTCCACCGAATCTACCAAGTTCGAGGAGGTTGTCGAAAGTCTGCAGACCACCCGCAAAGTGCTGGAGGACGAGCGTGACGAGCTGGCGCATCTGCGTGTTGAGGCTCAGAAGGCAACATCAAAGGCGAATGAACTGAAATCCACCGTCGAGCGTGAGCGCGAAAAGCAGCTTGAGCAGGCGAGAAGCGAGGCTTCCAGAATTGTATCGCAGGCAAGAGCGCAGGCAAATGCGCTGCTTGAGGAGATGCAGCAGCTGAGAAAGGAATTCAATTCAAAGAATGCTGCCGATGTAAGCTCGAGAGCCAAGAGCGCATTCCGTTCGAAGATGCGTGAGCTTGAGGAGGCTGCCGACCCGATCGTCAGCCGCAGTCAGGAGGATTACGTCCTGCCCCGTCCGCTCAAGGTGGGCGACACCGTGCTGATAGTCAGCATCGATAAAAAAGGCGTTGTCACAAAATTGGCTGATTCGCAGGGGAATGTCGAAGTTCAGGCGGGCATAATAAAGACGAGGGTCAGAACAGAGGATCTTCGCCTGACCGATGAGAAGTCGGTAGTCAATGTGCCGAAGCAGAAGCGCACACGAGAGATGAATCTCTCAGAAACGGTGAAAACCGAGGTTGATGTGCGCGGTCTGAGCGTAGACGAGGCAACCATCGAGGTCGATAAGGTCATTGACACTGCAGTCATGCGCGGTCTCGGTGAACTCAGAGTAATCCACGGCAAGGGAACCGGTGCGCTTCGTGCCGGACTTCATCAGCATTTCAGACGTCATCCAAACATCCGCACCTTCCGCGTCGGTGTATACGGCGAGGGAGAAATGGGTGTTACGATAATCGAATTAAAATAAGGAAAAGGAGAAAGAGCAATGAACAACGATTTTGAAAAGAAGACAGAAGAACTCATCGAGCTTGCAGAGGGCAACGCACCCGTAGTCAAGGCAGAGGCACTGCCGGTAGACGACATCAAGCCGAAGAAAAAGAGCGGCGCAGGTGCAGTCATTGCAAAGATACTGCTTGGTATCGTCGGTGTTATCGTTCTGCTTGCAGCTGCACTGTTCGGCACCGGCTGCGGAGTCATTTCCTGCGCAACTGCTGACGATATGCCTGAGGCTCCTGCTGCAACAGAGTTCGACACCACAAAGTTCGTTCTTGATGCAGTTACCGAGGTTATCACCAAGAAGACCATCACCCTCAATGCTGACATCATCAACAACCTTCTCATCACTGTAAAGGATCAGGTCAATGCATCCACCGATCTTATCCGCATCGATGATCTTTTCTGCGATCTTGAGAACAGCGGCGGCAAGCTCTATGCAAGAGTTTATATCGGCACTGTCGAGGTCAAGGGTTTCTCCATCAACATCGACAAGGTAGTTCCGGTTCAGGCTGATTTTGACGTTGCATTCGACAGCGAGACCAAGGATATCATCGCAAAGATCGGTCAGATCACCTGCGGCAAGATCGATATTCCTGATGTTGTCATCGATACCGTTCTTGCACAGATATCTCTGCCTGAGGACGTCACAATCGACGCAGACGGCAATATCCGCTACAATACCGCCACACTCGATGCAATGATCGACGAGGCTGTAGGTCAGGCAATCACCTCGAGCGTTTCCGGTGCGCTCGGCGGTCTGCTCTCTGATTTCGCAACCAACCTCATCAACGTCGAGCTGCTCGATGCCAAGATCGACGGCGAGAACCTTGTAATATCTGCAGAGGTATTCTAAAAATTATTGTTTATACATAACAGTAAATAAAGCATCGGCCTCCGTTCCTTGTGAGCGGAGGTCGTACTTTTTGTTTTATAGAAACGGAACAATGAAAAGGGTATTGCTTTTGCTCATCATACCGAAATATATGTCCGTATCATGCGGCTATTTGTCGAAATCGATGCTTGAAAGTGCCGGTGAAATGTGGTATCATTGTGTTCTACGCACGCATAGCAGTCCGTCTGTTGCGGACTGGAAAGAGCGTGTCACGGCGGCTTTCCGCGTTATCTGAAAAGGAATGAGCATGATTATGGGTAATGATTATCTGCTTGTAAAGGCTGATGCACTCCCCGAGGTTTTTCTAAGAGTTGTTGAAGCCAAAAGGATGCTCAAGGAGGGTGTTGTCAGCTCGGCCTCTGAGGCTGCAGCGATGGCAGGTGTTTCACGAAGCGCATATTACAAGTACAAGGATTCGGTCATGGAATACAAAAACAGCCCGGACAGCAGTATTCTCACTGTCCACGCGGTGCTGACCGACCGTCCCGGTTCGCTGGCTTCGTTTATCGGCACTTTCTTTGACTGCGGCGCGAATATTCTTACGGTCAATCAGAATATTCCCTCCGGCTCGGTTGCTCCGGTGTCAGTATCGGCGTATACCGATGCGATGAAGATACCGCTTGCTGAGTTTATCACCTGCCTGCGGTCGCTTGAATGTGTCCGCTCAATTGAGCGGATAACCGACAACAACTGATCAATATCTGCAAAAGGAGTTTAATAGAAGGCATGACAAAAATAGCAGTTTTAGGACACGGTGTAGTTGGCTCCGGTGTCGTTGAGGTACTGGATAAAAACCAGAAAGGTATAAGCAGCCGTGCCAAGGAGACCATTCAGGTCAAATATGTGCTTGATCTCCGTGATTTTCCTGAGCTTCCGTACGCTGATAAATTCGTTAAGGATTTTTCAATAATCGAAAATGATCCTGAGATTAAAATTGTCGTTGAGTGTATCGGCGGTCTGCACCCGGCATACGAGTTTGTGCGCCGCGCACTGGAGGCAGGCAAGAGCGTTGTAACCTCCAATAAGGAGCTTGTTGCCGCAAAGGGTCATGAGCTTCTCACTCTGGCTCAGGCACGTAACCTCAACTTCCTCTTTGAGGCAAGTGTCGGCGGCGGTATTCCTGTACTCCGTCCGATCAATCAGTGCATGGCTGCAAATGAAGTTCTCGAAATTGCAGGTATTCTTAACGGTACAACCAATTTCATTCTCACAAAGATGATAAACGAGAAGATGACCTTTGATGATGCACTGGCACTGGCACAGAAGCTTGGCTATGCAGAGCGCGACCCGTCTGCTGACGTCGACGGTGCTGATGCCTGCCGCAAGATATGCATTCTTGCAGCGCTTGCATATGGACGTCATGTCTATCCCGAGCAGGTAAGCACCGAGGGTATCCGCAGCATCACTCTTGAGGATGTTGACTATGCTGCAGCGTGGGGCGGAAGCATCAAGCTTATCGGTCTTGCAAAGCCCTGTGAGGACGGCAGAATCGATATCTGTGTTGCTCCGATGCTCGTACCCGACGAGAATCAGCTCAGCCATGTTGCAGATGTAAATAACGCCATCATGACCCGCGGAAACGCTACCGGCGACGTTGTTTTCTATGGCAGAGGCGCAGGCAAGCTGCCTACAGCAAGCGCAGTTGTTGCTGATGTTATCGACTGTACCAAGCACTTCCACGCCCGAAAGTATCTCTTCTGGGAGGAAGGATATCCCGGAATGGTGCGCGATGCAGGCGATATGGTCATGCCTATGTACCTTCGTGCTGCAGCTGATGACGCAGAGAAGGCTGTCAGCGAGATATACGGCGAATATGTAAAGATCGATTCTGATAAGGCTCCGGCTGGAGAAATGGCATTCATTGCTCCGGCAGCAAGCTACGCAGAGCAGTGCGAAAAGAAGGCACAGCTCGAGGCTAAGGGCGTAAAAGTTCTCGGTTTCATCAGAGTTTTCAACGACTGATAAAAATAAAATGAAAAACCGGAAGCATGGCTGACCGCCGCGCTTCCGGTTTCTGTTTGCGCAAGAAAATAAATTTTGGTTTATGCGATTAAGCGCAGGCAGATTAAAAGTTTCGTCCACCTTTGTCAAAGGTGGCAGGTCGAGGACAGCGTCCTCGTGGAGTTTGAGGCAAAGCCTCAACTTCTCATCGAAAAAGAATTAAGGACTCCGTCCTTAAAACCTGCAAGGGCGTTGCCCT
>JAZNOP010000095.1:0-62191 GCA_045580875.1 Acutalibacteraceae bacterium | reverse complement strand
GTTGTCTTCGTAAGACCGGCTTGGCCTCCGACTTTGAGACATTCCAGCGCTATCAGGAGCGCGGCGCCATCGAGGTGGCTCCTCTCGCCTATATGCGCGGACGAACACTCGATGACAGCTTCATTATTCTTGACGAGGCTCAGAACACATCGCGTGAGCAGATGAAGATGTTCCTCACCCGTCTGGGATTCAATTCAAAAATGGTCGTCAACGGTGACGCCACTCAGATAGATCTGCCCGACGGCAAGAAATCCGGTCTTATGGAGCTTTCAAGACTCCTTAAGGATATAGATGAAATTGCGATCGTAACATTTGATGAGCGTGATGTTGTCCGTCACAAGCTTGTTCAGGATATAATCCGCGCATACGCCAAGGCAGATGAGCGAAAAAACGACCCTAAGCGCTGAGATTACCGCTCACACAGGCATATTTCACTAACATAACAAGTAACCAATAAATCGCGAATTTATTCGCAACATAAAATCGAGGTTGAATAAAATGGATAAAACTAAAGTTATCATTCATGACGAACAGAAGGAGATCAAAATTCCTACCGGTACCCGTCTGCTTATCAGACGCTGCTGCAACGCTGTGCTTGACATGGAAGGCTTCACCGACCGCGCTGAGATCAACATCTATTTTGTAGACAGCGAGCGTATCCGTGAGGTCAACGCTCAGCACCGCAACAACGACTCGGTTACCGATGTTCTTTCCTTCCCGCTTGGTGAAAACGGTATATATGATACCAATCCTGAGTCGGGTGCAAAGATGCTTGGTGAGATTATGATCTGCGTTTCCCGCGCACAGGAGCAGGCTGAGTCCTACGGTCATTCCTTCCGCCGAGAGATGGCATATCTGACTGCTCACTCCATGCTGCATCTGCTCGGCTACGACCACGTAAACGGTGGTCTTGAGGCTGTGCGTATGCGCGAAAAGGAAGAAACCGTCATGATCAGCCTTGGTCTGCCGCGCAACGGCAGTTATGTTCCCGATGAGGGCAGCGAGGTCTGATTCTGACCTGTCCAGTTATTCTTCCGGCATCTGATGCAAACGGAATAACTATGCCCATTTTCTGAAATCAAAAAGCAATCCCACCGCAGACAGCCGTCAACAGGCATCTGCGGTGGGATTTTTCATGCTACCAGCTTTTCCATATAATCAGCAAAAAATCAGCCTGCAGGTTAGGTAGCGTTCCCCCCGCAGGCTGTTTTTACTTTTGTCAGGATTTGATCATTCTCCAGAGATAGCTGTAATACTCCTCTGTTTCTGTGCCGAGATAGCTGAGCACTTCGCAATTTTCAAAGATTACTTCATCAGGGAAGATTGCTTCGATATCAAGTATCTCCTGATCGAGACCTTCGACTACTGCTGCATTCGGAGTGGAATAGTAGATATATTCGAAATTCTGGGTTGCAATTTCCTCTCTGCAAAGGAAGTCAATGAATTTCTCTGCCATATCCTGCTTCTCAGTGCCTGTCGGTACTGCCCAGGAATCCATCCATACGTAGGTGCCCTCATCAGGAATGATAAAGTCAAGGTTTTCGTTATTTTCCATTGCGAGATATGCTTCACCGTTGTAGATAACTGCCATTGCAGCGTTGCCTGCCTCAACCTTGTTTCTTGCTGCTTCATCAAGAAGGTATGCCTGAACAAGAGGTTTCTGGGCAGCCAGCATATTTGCCGCCTCGTCAAGCTGGGCAGTATCAGTGGTATTCAAGGAATGACCGAGCAGACGCAGCGGAATGAACATTGCATCACGCTCACTGTTGGGCATGATTATCTCGCCGCTGTACTTCTCGTCAAAAAGGACGTTCCATGTGGAAACATCTTCCTTCGGGACAACAGTGGTATCGTAGAGAATACCGATTGTGCCCCAGAAGTGAGGAACGGAATAGGAGCCGGTCTCGTCGTAGCTCTTTGTCAGCTCGACAAACTGCTCACCGATATTTGTATAGTTGGGAATGTTGTCAAAATTGAGCGGCGAGAGTTCTTCCTGACCGATCAGTTTTTCGATTATATAATCAGCCGCACAGATAAGATCATACTGTGTGGCTCCGGAAACTAACTTAGCGTAAAGATCCTCCGGTGCAGCATAGGAATCGTAGATTACTCTGATTCCGTATTCGCTTTCAAAGCTATCTAGTACATCGGTGTCAAAATAGTCACCATAAGCCAGAATATACAGCTTATCAGCAGATGAACATCCGCTCAGTGTAAGAGACATAGTGCAGACAAAAACCAATACTGCGAGCATAGCCGCTATTGACCGGCGAAGACCGATCTTTCCAAAGGACAGAGATTTTTTCAATTTACTATACACCTCCAGATTTTATGATGCTTTCGCATTATATTATAGCATTGACCTTGTTGTCCTGATCGCCCGACTTTCTGTTCACGAAGAACAGAATACCCAGCGCTACTACGAACATGATGGAGAACAAGGCATAATACTCAGGAAGAATACCGCGGGTCTTGTTTGTATAAATATTTGTAGAAATCGTGGCAATACCGGCACCTGCGGTATAATATGTCAGTGTGAAGTCATCGAATGACAGGGTAAATGCAAAAAGGAATCCGGTAAGTATATCCGACCACAGCTCAGGGATAACAACTCTGCGGTAGGCATAGAACGGAGTGGCTCCAAGATCAAGTGCTGCATTATATGCACTTTCGTCAAGCTGCTGAAGCTTCGGCATGACGTTGAGTATGACGTAAGGCAGCGTGATGGTTATATGCGATATAAGCACGGTGGCAAAGCTGAGTCTTCCGAAATATCTGGTGAAGAACATCATGAATGCAACACCTGTGACGATATCAGCATTAAGCAGCGGGATATTGATAGCTGCAAGAGCTGTACCGCGAAGACGGCGGGTAAGCGCCATTATACCGATGCAGGCAAGCACACCGATGATTGTTGAAATCAGTGCCGCTGAAAGAGCAAGCAGAAGGGTATTCTTCACTGCGTCCATAACTACGCGGTTTTCAAACAGCTGCTTGAATTTTATCAGCGAGAAGCCCTCCCACACATATGCTGAACGTGATTCATTGAAAGAGGTCACGATCATAACGGCAATAGGGAGATACAGAACGAAAAATATGATGCCGATATAGGATTTCTGCAAGAAGCTGCCAAATGACTTATTTTTCATCTGATGCACCCTCCTTCCGCTCGGAAATTGCGATGCTGAGCAGAACAAACAGCATGAGCACCACTGCCAGACCGGAGCCGGTATGATAATAGCCCTTTGTGAAATTGGATTCGACAATGTTTCCTATGAGCAGAACCTTGCCGCCGCCAAGCATCTCAGCTATGGCAAAGTCGGATATTGCGGGAATGAATACCATTGTAATGCCGCTGATAACTCCCTTGAGTGACAGCGGAAGAGTGACTTTTACGAAGGTCTGAATCGGATTTGCACCGAGGTCCTTTGATGCATCTATCAGCGCGTGGTCGATATCGGCGACCGAGTTGTATATCGGCAGCAGCATGAACGGGAAATAATCGTAGACCATACCAATGATAATTGCCGCCTTTGTGGACATAATATGCAGCTCAGGGAGACCGAGCTTAGTGAGCAGGAAGTTCAGCACTCCGTTATCCTCGATAAGGATTGTGATGGAGACCATCTGAAGCATGAAGTTGAGCCAGATCGGCAGAATGAAGAGATAGACAATGAACGACTTGCTCTTCATCTTCAGCTTATTCAGACACATAGCCAGCGGATAGGCAAGCAGCAGGCAGAGCACTGTACTTATTATCGAAACCTGCAGCGACAATCCAAGCGCCTTGAAGGTATATTCGTCTGTTACAACAGCAATGATATTCTCAAAGGTAAAGCCGCCCTCTGCCTTTGTGAATGCGAAGTAGATGATTGTCAGCAGAGGAAGGATAATAAATCCAAGAATCCATATATAATACGGACCTGCCAGCCAGCGTCGATTCTTTTTCATGTCGCGCCCAGCCTCCTTCAAGCTCATGATACGGCATTATGCCGTGCGGTGCAGTATCTGCCCTGAAAGACAAAAAATGCCCGAAATACCCGCCGTTTCAGGCGCGCACCCGGACATTCATGTTTCATGTTGTTTCCGTGTAAAAATATTCAGATGGTCAATCAAAAGGCAGGTTTTCCTGCATCAATCAAAGTCCGCTTTTCCGTACGATCAATACGAAAACTTCGGAAATACGCATCATAAACATCAAAACGACAACATTATATAATTTTTTATGTTATCTGTCAATAAATTTCTGAATAAATCCAAATACTGTTACTTCGCTTTAACACAGGCGATACAGCAGTATGAAAATTTATTTATTTTGCCAATCTGACAACTATATTCTTGTTGCTATGATCTCAATATTGTCAGCATAGTAGCTGTCGAAGTTGTCGTTATCAAGTGCCTCACGTATCTCAGTCATAAGATTGTTGTAGAACCAGAGATTATGGGCAACCGTCAGGCGCTGACCGAGCATCTCCCCTGCCTTGATGAGGTGGTGGATATATCCTCTGGAGTGTCTGCGGCAGGTAGGACATCCGCAGCTTTCGTCAATGGGACAGTCATCGTGAATATACTTGGCATTGTTGAGATTTCTGATGCCTTCCTTGGTGAATACATGACCGTGACGGGCATTTCGGCTGGGCATTACGCAGTCGAATAGGTCGACACCCCGTCTTACACCCTCAAGGATATTGGCCGGAGTACCGACGCCCATCAGATATCTCGGCTTGTTCTTGGGCATATAAGGCTCGACAGCCTCAATGATGCGGTACATTTCCTCGGCAGGCTCACCGACTGCCAGACCGCCGATTGCGTAACCCGGCAGGTCGAGCTCGGCAATCTGCTTCATGCATTCGATGCGCAGGTCGGCGAAGGTGCTTCCCTGACCGATGCCAAACAGCAGCTGCTGGGGATTTATTGTAGTTTCAAGGGAATTGAGCCTGTCCATCTCAGCCTTGCATCTGTAAAGCCATCTGACTGTACGGTCAACACTCTTCTTGGAATACTCATAGGTAGCCGGATTTTCGACACATTCATCGAATGCCATGGCAATTGTTGAGCCGAGGTTTGACTGGATTCTCATACTCTCCTCGGGTCCCATGAAAATAGCCTTGCCGTCTATGTGAGAACGGAACTTTACACCCTCTTCGGTGATTTTACGCAGACTGGCAAGAGAAAAAACCTGAAATCCGCCGCTGTCGGTAAGGGTCGGGCCGTCCCAGCCGGTAAAGCCACGGAGACCGCCGAAGCTTTTGACCACTTCGTCACCCGGGCGCAGGTGAAGATGGTAGGTATTGCACAGCATTATCTGGCAATTGAGCTCACGCAGGTCATAAGCAGAGATGCCGCCCTTGATTGCTGCCGAGGTTGCAACGTTCATAAAGCCGGGAAGCTGAACTGTTCCGTGCGGGGTATCGAAGCGGCTGCGGCGTGCAGCGCCGGAGGTTTTTAATACTTCAAACATAGATAACTCCTTTGGTTTGTGATTGATTTTTCGCTGTAGAATAATTCTGAGATATTTTGTCCTCTTAGATACGCATATAATTACATAGAAATTTGTTTATCGTCAATAATCCTCTCTAAAAAGCAGATTATCCATAATGTGAATTACACCATTTTTTATTGTATGATAACCGTATAATTTAAAGCCAAACTGCTCTTGCAATTTCATAGAAGGAATATTGTAGTCAAAATAACCACAATGAATATAATCGTATTTTTGCACACAAAATAAATCGTCTATTATACATCTCAAGGCTTCTTTCATATAGCCCTGTCGTTGATACTTTGGTGATATTGCAAATGCTAAAGTGACACCCTTTTTATTGACTAAATTATCATCGTTATGGTTAGGAAATTCAGGAGCAGCAACAATGATATGACCAATAACTTTATTATTCGCTTTACATTCTAATGCATAGGTTTTATCTCCAGAGAGAAAAGATGAAAAGATTTTATAGCACCTATCCTCATCTTTATCTAAAGAAAAACCATACATATAGCTCAAAGTATTGTCTGAAATATACGCATAAAAATCATCATAATCTGCATCATTTAAAGCTCGAATTATCAATCGTTCCGTTTCTAAAGTTCTCATAGGCATTTTTTATAAAGATAAAGGTGAAAATAATTAGGTTATTAACTGATTAAATTATTATCATAGCATCGCCGAAGGAGAAGAATCTGTACTGCTGTTTTACCGCTTCGTTGTAGGCAGCCATTGTATGCTCATAGCCGGCAAAGGCTGAAACCAGCATTATCAGGGTGCTCTCCGGCAGGTGGAAGTTTGTGATAAGTCCGTCTATGACCTTGAACCGATAGCCGGGATAGATGAAGATATCGGTCCAGCCGTCGCATTCCTTCATTATGCCGTCGGGCTGAGCGCACGATTCGAGGGTACGGCAGGAGGTCGTGCCGACCGAAATGACCCTTCCTCCCCTTGCTTTGGTGCGGTTTATCATATCTGCGGTTTCCTGCGGCAGGTAATAATGCTCAGAGTGCATATGATGGTCTGTAATGTCATCAGCCTTTACAGGTCTGAAGGTACCAAGACCGACGTGGAGAGTGACAAATCCGCATTCAACACCCTTCTCGCGCACCTTTTCGAGCAGCTCGTTAGTGAAATGAAGACCGGCTGTGGGTGCTGCCGCAGAGCCTATCTCTTTTGAATAAACTGTCTGATAACGCTCCTTATCCTCGAGCGCTTCAGTGATATACGGCGGCAGAGGCATATTGCCTATCTGGTCGAGCACCGAGAAAAACTCGCCGTCGCAGGTGAACTTCACTACGCGGTTGCCGTCCTCGAGCACATCGAGAACCTCACCGGTCATCATTCCGTCATTGAAATCGAATATTTTGCCGGGCTTTGCACGCTTTCCGGGCTTGGTTATGGTCTCCCACACATTGCGCTCAATCTGACGCAGAAGAAGAAATTCATTGACAGAGCCAGTATCGGCACGCTTACCGAATATTCTTGCAGGAAGAACACGCGAATCATTCATAATAAGGCAGTCGCCCGGCTGGATATAATCCAGAATATCATAGAAATGACGGTGCTCAAGCTCACCGGTTACGCGGTCAAAATGAAGCAGCCGTGAGTGGTCTCTCTGCTGAGCAGGGTGCTGTGCTATCAGTTCTTCAGGCAAATCGTAGTAAAAATCTGATGTTTTCATCATATATTTCCTTTATTTTTTGATTTTTTCTATTATTTTATCTATTGACGAAGAATAAACATGAGCATATAATATTATAATTATACAGCCATATATATTGATATTTTGTCAGCCGACATTCATTATATGGCAAATCGGCTTCTGTATCAACATATTTTAATATTTTATTTTTATTTTTTCAATTCCCTGTTCATTAATTTAAAGTATTATATACATAATTGGAGGATACTACTAATGAAAACATTCAAAGTCGGAATCATCGGCGCGACCGGTATGGTCGGTCAGCGCTTCGCCCTTCTGCTTGCGGATCATCCCTGGTTTGATGTTACCGTTCTTGCTGCAAGCCCCCGTTCCGCTGGTATGACCTACCGCGAGGCTGTCGGCAAACGCTGGGCAATGAAATCTGAGATTCCTGCAAAGCTTGAGAATCTCGTAATCCGCGATGCTGTCAAAGACGTAAATGAAATCGCTGCTGAGGTCGACTTCGTTTTCTGTGCAGTTGATATGCCCAAGGATGAGATCAAGGCTCTCGAGGTTGCTTACGCCAAGGCTGAGTGCCCTGTTATCTCCAACAACAGCGCTCATCGCTACACCGATGACGTTCCTATGATCATTCCTGAGCTCAATCCCGAGCACGCTGAGATCATCAACGCTCAGCGCAAGCGTCTCGGCACCAAGAGAGGCTTTGTTGCTGTCAAGTCCAACTGCTCCATTCAGAGCTATGTTCCTGCACTTCATCCCCTCCGCAAGTTCGGCATCAAGCGTGTTCTCGCCTGCACCTACCAGGCAATCTCCGGTGCCGGCAAGACCTTCGAGCGCTGGCCTGAGATGGTCGACAACCTTATCCCCTACATCGGCGGCGAGGAGCAGAAGTCTGAGCTCGAGCCCCTCAAGGTATGGGGTCACATTGACGGCGATGTCATTGTTAACTGCGATGATGTCAGCATCACCACCCAGTGCCTGCGTGTTCCCGTTTCCGACGGTCACACCGCTGCTGTTTTCGTAGAGTTCGAGAACAAGCCCTCTATCGAGGAGATCAAGGAAATCTGGGCAAACTTCTCCGGCAAACCGCAGGAGCTTGAGCTTCCCCACGCTCCCAAGCAGTTCCTCAACTACTTCGAGGATCCCACCCGTCCGCAGGCAAACCTCGACCGCGAGCTCGAGGGCGGCATGGCTATCAGCATCGGCCGTCTGCGTGAGGACACCCAGTATGACTACAAGTTCGTCTGCCTTTCCCACAACACCCTGCGCGGTGCTGCCGGCGGCGCAGTCCTGATGGCTGAGCTGCTTGCTGCTGAGGGCTGGCTCGACAGATAACAATCCGGCTGAATTCAGCCAGTTAACGGAGGTAATCCACAATGAACAATACTATTTTCACCGGTTCCTGTGTTGCTCTTGTAACACCGATGAACGATGATTACTCACTCAACCTTGATGTTCTTGAGCAGCTTGTTGAGTGGCATATCGAAAAGGGTACCGATGCTATCTGCGCATGCGGCACCACCGGCGAGGCTTCCACCCTCTCTACCGAAGAGCACGACCTTGTCGTAAAGCGTACTGTTGAGATAGTTAACGGTCGTATTCCTGTTATTGCAGGTACCGGCAGCAACGACACTGCTTATGCTATCCGCACTTCAAAGGCAGCTCAGGAAGCTGGTGCTGATGCACTTCTGCTTGTTACCCCTTATTACAACAAGGCTTCCCAGAAGGGTCTTGTAAAGCACTACAATGCTATCGCTGACAGCGTTGATCTGCCTATCATTCTTTACAACGTTCCGGGTCGTACCGGCACAAATATGCTTCCTGCCACTGTTAAGGAGCTTTCCCAGCACAAGAACATTGTTGCAATCAAGGAAGCAAGTGACAATATTTCTCAGGTCTCTCAGATCTCTGCTCTCTGCGGTGATGACATCGACATCTACTCCGGCTGCGACGATCTTATCGTTCCTATTCTTTCTGTCGGCGGTAAGGGCGTTATCTCTGTTCTGGCTGACGTTGCTCCTGATGTTGCACACAACATCGTTGCTCTGTGGAACGAGGGCAAGGTCAAGGAGAGTGCTGCTCTTCAGCTCGAGTACTTCGACCTCTGCAAGGCTCTGTTCTATGACGTAAACCCGATTCCTGCAAAGACTGCTCTTAACCTGATGGGCTACAATGTCGGCCCCTGCCGTCTGCCCCTCTGTGAGATGAACGAGGCCGTTCTTCCCCAGCTCAAGGCTGCTCTGGCAAACCACGGTCTTATCTGACCAAAACCGCATAAATAACACAAATGCTTGCCGGAAATCCAACAGTTTTCGGCAAGCATTGTCTTAATAGAGAAAATAAAGAAAAGAGGAAGTAAAATGACCAGAATACTTCTCAGCGGCTGCTGCGGTGCAATGGGTCGTGCTGTAACTCAGATTGCCGCCGGACGCGATGACTGCGAAATCGTTGCAGGTATCGACCTTCGTGAGGCTGTTCACTGCACCTATCCTGTATACAAGAGCTTTGATGCGTGTGATGCAGAGTGCGATGTCATCATTGATTTCTCTCTGCCCGAAGCCCTCTGCGGACTGCTTGACTTCGCGAAGAAGAACAGCACTCCGGCTGTTATCTGCACAACCGGCTACAACGACGAGCAGAAGCAGATGATCAAGGACGCTGCAAACGATATTGCTATTTTCTATTCCGGCAATATGTCGCTCGGCATAAACCTTCTTATCGCTCTTGCGGCAAAGGCAGCTGCAGTTCTCGGCAGCACCTTTGATATAGAGATAATCGAAAAGCATCACAATCAGAAGCTCGATGCTCCCAGCGGCACCGCTCTGATGATTGCTGACGGCATCTCGAGAACTCTCGACACCGCTCCCCACTATGAATACGATCGTCACAGCAAGCGTATGAAGCGCCCGAAGGACGAGATCGGTATTCACTCTGTACGCGGCGGCACCATCGTTGGTGAGCATGAGGTCATTTTTGCCGGCGAGAGCGAGGTTGTCACACTCTCACACAGCGCACAGTCCAAAACCGTATTTGCTTCCGGTGCTGTCAACGCTGCTGTTTATCTCAAGAACAAGCCTGCCGGAATGTACGATATGAATTCCATGCTTTCCGAGGCGTAAAGCTATATATCTTAACAGCCCGAATCAACCGATTCGGGCTGTTTTTTATTGTGCAATGCAGAAATCTTTTTTCTTGAAAATGCAAAGCCGCCTGAAGCGGGATTTCCTCTCGCCTCAGGCGGTTGTTTTATTTTGCAGTATCGTATTCTGTTTATTTATATTCGCAGGTAAACTCAGTAAATTCAGCCTTACCGTTTCCAACTGCATAAAGGGCTATCAGTACGCCTGTAAAGCCGCCGGAAACCTCTGTTGATACATATTTGGTCATAGCATCACCGAGATATAAGCGCCTGCTGTCGGCGGTAACATAGAATTTATAGGTCAGACTATCCATCTCTATGCCGAGAATCGCCTCATTACAGGACAATTTTACGCTGTTCTGAATGTGTTTTATATTGCCTATATTAAGCTTCTCAACAGCTTCAATACCGTCCGGTGTTTCGCGCAGCGCTATCTCGTAGTGTTCATTCTCACTCATATAGATACTGATACCGCCCTCGCCGCCAGCAAGGCTGACACGACAGCTTACTTCACCGCAGAAGTCACGCTGGCGCAGACCGATAAAGGTAGGTGAATCTACATCATCAAGGGTAATATCTGTTCCTGCAAGCACGGCTTTTCCATCGGCAAACTGATAGTTTTCCATGCGCGGATGACGCAGGAAACACCAATCGATATCCCACTTTGTATTCTCAAAGGTGTAAAGCTTCTTTTCACACTGTTCAAAATCGCCCGGAATCTCATAGCTTTCGTCGGTAGTACCATCATTGCCGGCGGTAAACCAGCCATCATTGCCAAAACGCACCGGTGTGAGAAAAACCTCTCTGCCAAGGTGGTGGAATGTCTGCCACATATGAATCTGTCGGAAGCCGAGGCTGAGGATATACCATTCGCCGCTCTTGCTCTGAATAAGATCGCCGTGACCTATACCCTGAATAATAAAAGGTGCTTTGTTACGATTGGTCAGCACAGGATTGCCGGGATAGCTTTCGAATTCTCCCCACGGTGAATCCCCACGTGCGTAGGTTATCATGTGACCGTATTCGGTGCCGCCTTCGGCTGCCATCAGATAGTATTTACCATCGATTTTATAAAGATGCGGGCTCTCGAGATATCTGCCTCCGGTTCCCTGCCATATCACACGGCTTGGAGTCAGCTTACGTCCGGTTTCTATATCAATTTCGCACTGCACAACGCCGCCTCTGCCCTCGTCATCGCTGCCATTGCTCATGAAGTATGTATGCCCGTCCTCAAAGAACAGTGACGGGTCAATTCCGCCCTGATCAACGAAAATCGGGTCGGACCACTCACCGCGGATATCGTCAGTCCATACGTAGAAGTTCTGATGGGTGGTATCGTTGGTGGTTACCATATAGAAGCGACCGCTGTTGTACCGGATTGTCGGTGCAAATACGCCGCCGCTGCTGTTAATCTTCTCCAGCATGACCTGATTCTTTCTCGTAAGCACATGACCTATCTGTGTCCAATTGACAAGGTCATCACTTTCAAACAGCGGCACTCCCGGGAAATACTGAAAACTGCTGCAGACCAGATAAAACTTTCCCTCAGCATAACAGACACTGGGATCTGGATAGAAGCCTTTGACTATCGGGTTTGTATATTTCATTTCGATTTCTCCTGATTATTCAGATAAAAGCTGCGACCAGCGCAACTGCTGTAAACACCGCACCGAGTATGGAAAAAACAGTGATTACAGCTTTATTCTCATAAAGGCGCAGAATATATGCACGCTTCGGCTTGCGGGGATCATAATAAACCTCTACCTCTGAACCAAGTGGAAAAAGCTCAGTCATAGGATTTCTGATAACACTTATAAAACCGTTTGTACGTGTTTTTACCTTGAAATTCTGCGCGTAGATATCGGTTGTGTATTCACAGGTATTTTCTTTTATAAAAGGTGAACTGACATTCACTGTTGTAAATGAGTAGATCGGACCTTTCCTGCGGAATTTCCGGTTATCAGCCTCGTACTCGACTACAGGAAGATGAACACCGCTTTCTCCATGCTCTGCAACGCTGTAGCCGACTACCCTGCCGGTGGTTTTGCTGATACAATTGTCTCTTTTTGCCCGTACCGAAAGCCATACAGACAGCGCGGCAATAAGAAAGCCTAAGCCTATAGGAGCAAACGACCAGAACAACGCTGTTTTGATAATCATTTCTGTGCCCATGATGATACTCCTTTTGGTAATTATTTGTCTTTATCCGAGCCTATACTGCGCCATATTCCGCTCATGCGGTACTTCGACGAATATGTCAGCTCCTCCAGGAGAAAAGGCTCGGGAGTATAGGCATTTGCAGCCTCAACAGAATCAAATTCCACCTCGGCGTACATAAACTCCTCCGGATAACCCTTGTTTACATGACTGCACTCAAGCACCAGACCGCCGGGAAGCCTGTAGGTATGGAAATCCTTTGTTATCATTCTGCGGTCAAGCATTTCCTTCAAGGCTGCATACTGGTCGACATCAAGCTCGGTCTCTACTTCGGTACGCATCAGCTGCCCTTTACCTTTGATGCAGAGTACATATCTGTCACCATCAGCCGTGTGCTTGTGTCTTATACGCACCTCCGGCTCAAGGCACAGATATCCCTGTTCAACCTGCGCGTGTTCAAGCTCCTCAAGACCTTCCGGAAAGGCTGATATAAGAAATTTTCGCTCTATCTCTTTTTCTTTCATGTTTTTACTCCTGTAATCTTTTCCTGTAATTTTACCACAAAAAAGCAGCCTCCGCAAGGACGCTGCTTTTTATTTTCATTGTACAAGTTCGGCATAAGTACTGCAGATATATACATTCTGACCGTTATAGGAAATTATATACCATGCAGTTCCGTCACTGGCTTTTTTGCTGCCGACAAGAGTATATATCTGACCTCTCTTTACAGTACCGACACGGGAATACTGTGTTCCTGCATCTGTACGGACATTGACAACAGCACCTCTTACTCTCACCGAGTCGGCTTTCTTTGAGTAATCACCGCTTACATATCCGGTCTGACCGTTATAATCAACGATATACCAAAGCGTGCCGTTAACCGTAGTGCTGCCTGTGCAGGAAAGCACATCGCCGTCGTTGACTTTTCCAAGTTTTGAATATCCTGTACCTGCACCGCTTCTGACATTAACAGTGCTTCCTGTGATGATGACCAATCCACGCACACTGCCGGTATCACCGCCTGTCGGCGGCTCCTGTTCTGCTACAACCGATACGTGTGAGCTGATGATGTATCCTGTTTTGCCGTTGACAGATATCTTATACCATACAACACCGGAATTATCCTTTGCTGTACCAAGAATCTCAAACTCTGCACCTCGTCTGACAGCGGCAAGTTTTTTGCTTCCGCTATCCGCACCTGCGCGGACATTTACCACACTTCCCGTGACCTTGAGCATCTCTGCACCTGCTGAAGTGGTTGGTACTGTTGTTGAAGCTGTAGTCTGCGATGATGCAGTGGTCTGCTTTGAGTTTGTAGTTGAGGTGGTGGTGGTAATTGTTGTTGTCGTTGTTGTGGTGGTTGTTGTCGTTGTTGCTGATGATGAATCAGTCTGCGTTGACTCAGCAGTTGAAGCGGTCGTCGTAGCTGTGGTAGTTGTTGTCGATGCAGTTGTTGTAGGTGCCGGAACATACTTCGGAGAGGCATATCCGATAATATAGCTGTCAGTCAGGTTATACTTTCGCTCGCTGACCGCATCGGAACTATTGCCTTCAATTGTATATACCTTTGTGCCGTCGCACGAAACAACTATTCCGACATGGTCGCTGATGCTTGATGCATTCGGACCGCGGAAGAAAATGATATCGCCTGTCTGCGGTACAAAGCTCGACTTTTCATGCCATACTCCGAGATTTTTGAAGAGCTGTATTCCAGTTGCACAATAAGAGAACTTCGGAATAATACGCTCAGACACGCCTGTCTGATATGCACACCATGACACGAAAATTGCACACCACGGAGCATTCTTTGTAAACGATGAGTACCACTCACCGTACTTTGTGTAATTATTTCTGCCTTCCTTATATCCTACTTCGCCCTGAGCAATTCTCACAATATCACTTCGCTGATCACTATTGACTGTGTTTCCGGAATTGTCTGCGTAGTAGATGGCGTAATCGAGAGATATCCAGCCCTCCGTGCCATTGTAAACTGTTTTTCCCCAGCCGTTTGAAGTTTCTGTAACTGTCAGCGGAGTATCATTCGGGATAAGCTCCAGCCTGTCACAATCTGTTCCCGGACCGCTGCGCAGACTAAGCGCAGTGGAAACGCTTACGCGGTACTGTCCGGGGCCGTTGTCAGCTGCAAAGACGTTGATCTGCGGCAGACATACAAATATTGTACACAAGACAAGGACAATTGATATCATCCTCTTCATAAAGCAGTTCATAGACTTTATGTAACGCGCAATGAGCGGTATAAAAAACCAGTGCAAAAGAGCGCGCTTCTCCTTTTAACAAAGCTATGCTAATAGTAACAAGTTTGTCATTTTATGTCAATATTTGTTGAGAAAGTTTATTTTTTCTTTACAGATTTTCCTTTATCTGGAAGCAATATTTATAAGCAGGACGCAAACAGGCGCAGACCAAAAGTGCCTGCGCCTGTTCATTTTCAATCTTCCCGATAACTGCACTCACTGTTGTTTTCATTGAACATCTCACAGTCAAACCCATTCAGCGTTGTCTCCTTCACTACGATCGACCTCAATCCGACAGCATGATTCAGTGCTGATGCATCATTGACTGCACAATCCTCCAGCGACAGACGGGTCATTACGATTTACTATATAATTTATAATACACAATAAACCTATAAAGCGCAAAAATCCCGGCTCTGTCAGGCAGAGCCGGGATTAAACAAATTACCAGATTATACTCAGCAATTATTTGCCGCTGGTCATTGCTGCAACCTCAGCAGCGAAGTCGTCCTCACGCTTCTGGAGGCCTTCGCCCTTCTCGAAGCGTACGAAGCTGACAACAGCGATGTCGCCGCCGAGAGCCTTAGCGGTAGCTGCAACATAGTCTGCAACCTTCTGCTTTGCTTCCTTGACGAACGGCTGGTTGAGGAGGCAGATGTCCTCGTAGACCTTGCCTACACGACCCTCAACGATCTTTGCGATAACAGCGTCGGGCTTGTTAGCGTTCTTCGGATCGTTCTTGAGCTGCTCAACGATGATGCCCTTCTCCTTCTCAACGACCTCTGCGGGAACCTCAGAGGGATCGAGGTACTGCGGGCTGACAGCTGCGATCTGCATTGCGATGTCCTTAGCGAATGCCTGGAACTCAGCCTTTGCAGCAATCTCAGCAGCGGTGTCGAACTTAACCATAACGCCGATCTTACCACCCATGTGAACATAAGTGGAAACAACGCCGTCATACTTCTCGAAACGACGGATCTTGATGTTCTCGCCGATGGTGAGAACCTTCTCGCGGAGCATATCAGCAACGCTCATGTCTGCACCAGCGATCTTGCACTCAAGAAGAGCATCAACATCAGCCGGGGAATTCTCAAGAACGGTAGCAGCGCAAGCCTCAACGAAAGCGATGAAGTCTGCGTTCTTTGCGACGAAGTCGGTCTCTGCGTTAACCTCGATAACAACACCAGCGTTGTCAGCGACGGTAGCGTAAACCATACCCTCAGCAGCAATTCTGCCTGCCTTCTTTGCCTGAGCAGCAAGACCCTTCTCACGAAGGAAGTCTATTGCCTTCTCCATATCGCCATCGGTCTCGGTAAGAGCCTTCTTGCAATCCATCATGCCGCAGCCAGTTCTCTCACGGAGAGTTGCGACGTCTTTTGCAGTAAATGCCATGATTATTTCCTCCTGTATTTTATTATTAAAAGTGTTTTAGTTTGAATTTAGCTGATATACCAGCTGATTATGCATCAGCGCCGGAAAGATCAGCGGTCTCGTTCTCCTTGGTTGCAGCCTCGTCAGCAGCAGCGGAATCGTCGCCCTGTCTGCCCTCGAGGATAGCGTTTGCAATGGTCTGGGAGATGAGCTTGACAGCGCGGATAGCGTCGTCGTTACCCGGGATGATGTAGTCGATATCATCAGGATCGCAGTTGGTGTCAACGATTGCGACAACAGGAATGCCGAGCTTCTTTGCCTCAGCAACAGCGATCTTCTCCTTGCGCGGGTCAACGATGAAGAGTGCGCCGGGGAGCTTCTACATCTCAGCGATACCGCCGAGGAACTTCTGGAGCTTTTCAACCTCGAGGTTGAGCTTGATGACTTCCTTCTTGGGAAGGAGATCAAAGGTACCGTCGGGAGCCATCTTGTTGATCTGGTTGAGACGCTCAACTCTTCTGCGGATGGTGGTGAAGTTGGTGAGCATGCCGCCGAGCCAGCGAGCATTTACATAGTAGGAACCAGCGCGGAGAGCCTCTTCCTTAATGGACTCCTGAGCCTGCTTCTTGGTGCCGACGAAGAGAACTGCCTTGCCGTCTGCAGCAACGCTCTTAACAAAGTTGTAAGCCTCTTCAATCTTGCGGACGGTCTTCTGCAGGTCGATGATGTAGATGCCGTTACGCTCTGCATAGATGTACTCTGCCATCTTGGGGTTCCAGCGTCTGGTCTGGTGGCCGAAGTGGACACCTGCTTCGAGAAGCTGCTTCATAGATACTACTGCCATTTCTTATAATCCTCCTTGGTTTTTTCCTCCGCTGCGCGCTGACAGGCAGTAAAGCCGATCCGACCGGCGGGATACATTCCCGACCCCGGCGAAAACGCAGCAGCGTGTGAATTGGCTCAAATATTATATCATGTACTACAATAGGTTTCAAGTATTAAATTTGCAATATTTCGCCTTTTTCATGCCGTTTTTTAGGGCGAATTGCATCAAAGGGAGTTAACAGCTTTCATTACGTTGTTTTCCCCCGCAATTACGGCAGCTTTCTGAGCTGCAACCAAGCAGATTATCCACGAATCCGCATCGGCGTTCTCTTGGCTTTTTGTGCGAGCAGCTGACGAGTATGCTGTCCTCACCAATCAGCTCAATATCCTGCCATGGGATAATGCAGTCGTCCTCGTGTCCGAGCAATCCGAACAGCTTTCCTCTGCCGTAAATAATTATGGAAACCAGACGCGCTGTGCAGGTATCCACTTCAACATCGCACACGTATCCAAGGCGAGTGCCATCATGGATATTTATGACATCTTTATTTCGCAGATCAACTATCCTGCAATTCATTATCTATCACTCCTGCTGCAATTTCTCAATTGAATTATATTCGTGCAGCCGGAGATATATTCATAATGCGACAGGATTCGTGAAACACAAAATTTTGCTGATACTTTGATTATACTCTTATTTATACTCTTATTGGCAGCACTATATCGAAATCGGTATATTCCGGACTGCTCGATGCTGTTATTTTGCCGCCGTGGAGTTCGATGATCTGCTTTGCTATTGCCAATCCCAATCCTGAGCCGCCGGTGGATGTACGGCGCGCTGGATCCGCACGGAAGAATTTTTCAAACAGCCGCTCAAGTTTATGCGTTGGTATTTCATCGCCTGTATTTCTGAACCTGATATACACATTGTCATCCTGACGGTATGCAGAGACATTTATCTCCGTACACCAGTAACTGTAATTTACCGCATTGCGCAGGAGATTATCGAAAACTCTGCCGAGCTTATCAGAATCACCGGTTATCACCAGATGCGGCTCAACATCAAGTACAATGCTCAGTTCCTTCTCTTCAAGCACGGGATAAAACTCATCGGCTATCTGTTCGAACAGTATTGACAGATCCACACGGTTTCTGTCCAGTTCAACCGACTGCAGGCTGAATCGCGTAATGTCAAAAAATTCATTGATGAGCTGTTCAAGTCGATATGCCTTTGCCAACGTAATCGAGGTGTATTTTGCACGGTATTCAACCGGCAGTTCCGGTGCTTCCTCCAACAATGTCAGATATCCGATTATTGATGCAAGCGGAGTTTTCAGATCGTGCGCAAGATATACAACAAGGTCATTCTTACGCTGATCTGCTTCCTTTGCGCTCTGTTCACTCTGCGTCATGGTGACTTTTATTTCGCGTAAGGCAGTACCAATATCGCGCACATCACGCGGCACGTCAGGAACCTGCGATTCCGGACGGAGCACTGCAGCAGCCGCTGCATATATACGATCCACGTGCCCTGCAGAACGGTAGAGAATCCTGAGCGGAATTGCTATCATCAAAATTATGTAAACCGAAATAATGATAATATCAATATTGCTTCTGAAATCATAGGCAAACGAACTTCCGAACAGACCCTTGAGGATATTGTTCACATTTCTTTCCAGCGTGTAACCAAAATCGGTGTAGCTGATAACCTGAACATACAGCACGACTGCTCCCCAGTAAAGAAGTGTAGCCGCCAGCATTCTTCCGGCGGCACGGAGCATTATGCGGCGGCGGTACTCATTGCGTGGACGTTCCTCCGCCGTACGAAACAACCAGCGTTTTTTGGGTTTTTCTCCGCTGCTATCTGCTGACTCTTCCATTTTATGCTGCGGCGGTTTTATTTCTTTTCTATTATCTTTTGCTGCCGCCCGAAGAGCTTTTTGTTCAGAGCGCTTTCCATGCTGAGCCTCACCCCATGCGGTCACTGTGTTCCATGCACTGCGCAACAGCTTTGTTATTCTTTTCCACAATCTGACAGAATAATATTGCACTGCCTCCCACAATGCGGCAAGAGCAGACACAACACTGAAATTATCGTCCTTTTTCAATTTTGTATCCCACTCCCCACACTGTCTTTATAAATTTAGGATTCCGTGGCGGTTCATGCAGTTTTTCACGCAGTCGGCGGATATGAACCATCACCGTATTGTTTGCCTCATAAAATTTTTCGCCCCATACTTTTTCAAACATTTCCTCAGCCGAGACCACTTTACCCTGATTCTCACAAAGCAGCCAGAGTATTCTGAACTCTATCGGAGTCAAGGCTACAGGCTCACCGAAAAGCGTACATTCATGGGTCTCATTATTAACCGTCAGCCCGCGAAAATCAAATACAGCTGCATTCTCAGCCTGTTCATATGCATTCGGGTTATATTTCATGTATCGCCTGAGCTGTGCTTTTACACGTGCAATAACCTCAAGCGGATTAAAAGGCTTGGTTATATAGTCATCTGCACCGATAGCCAGTCCGTTGATCTTGTCTATATCTTCCACTCTTGCCGTGAGCATTATGACCGGATAGTTATGCTTTTCGCGTATTTTCCTGCATATCGAAAATCCGTCCGCATCAGGAAGCATTACATCAAGTATGGCAAGATCTATTTTTTCACTTTCGATGCAGGCAACCGCTGATGCTCCATCATTAAATTTATGCACAGCAAAGCCCTCGCCGGTCAAATAAATCTCGACGAGGTCTGCAATTTCCTTTTCATCATCAACAACAAGAATATGTTCGTTCATGTTCTCTCCTTAAGGGTAAGGGATTATTTCACCGGTAAGCTGATCAGTCACTGTTATGCCATTCTGATCCTCATGGTACGCAATATTTGTATCAGAAATAAGCTCTGTCAGTTCTTCATTTACATACATCTTCTCAGCCATGGCAATCAAACCGTCCATTGTTATGTCATCATCTGACATCATGCTGAATACATATCCGTACTGTACCCATGTGACGTGATTCCACCCTTCACTTGAAAGGCACACGCAGCTGACACCATTGATATCGCTGGTGCTCCACTCTGTGTTTTCTATATTTATTGTAAATTTGCCCTGCAATGTACCCTGCATGAAATGCACTGAATGTCCGGTTCCGTTCTGGTGAACAGGTTCAGGAGTTTCGAACACAAGACGGGATTCGAGACAGTTAATGTTGCGGTAAACCAGGTCATAGCCCTTCGGTGCCGCGACTTCATAGACAAATTCAAGGCAGTTCGGAGCGGCAAGCTCACCTTCGCCGCCCCCCTTACACCTGTAGGACACATTGATATAATGTCCATGCTCCTTTACAACCATTTCGTATTCCGCATCGTGCACGCCGCCAGCACCAACCGCCATTGCCGCAATCAGCGCAATAAGCGCAGCAAGAACAAGAAGTACTTTCACTTTAATGGAGACTTTCTGATGCTTTTCTACCGAATCTGCAAGTATAAGCATCTTATTGCGGTGCGCTTCAGAGAATATATGTGCTCCTCTGAGTTCTTCGTCTCCCGGAATAAAAGAAAACTCTTTCTGCTCGCAGCATTCAGCAACAGCTCTGAACAGGCTGTTATCAATTCTGACGGCATTATTCATTGTCATTATCCTCCATTACTTTCATAATACGCTCACGGACACGCTGTACGCGTTTTTTTACGGTATTGACCGAAATATCCAGCAGAGATGCAATCTGCACATATGTCAGATCGTGAGCAAAACGCAGCCGGAAAACAGTAGTGTACTTCTCCGGCATTTCATTCACCACCCGCGAGACCGCATCAAGAGCATCCTTGACACCAGCCTCGTTATCCGGTGCAATATTCCGCATCAGCTCAGGAACTTCGGTAGGTATCTCGCGTTCCCGTTTTCTGAGCATGGTGAGTGAAACATTTTTAACGATAGTGAGCAAAAGTGCACGTGTATTGCGTGAGAAATCTATTTTGCTCATATTCCTGGCAACTCTCACAAAAGCATCGTGGAGCGCATCCTCAGCAAGCGCAGGATCTCTCAGCACTGAAAGCGCAAAGTGATACATTGCATCACGGTTTTCGTTATATAATCTTATAAACTGCTCGCGCTCTGTCTCGTCGTCGATCATCGCACAGTACATTATCATCATCGCATCTTTTCCTTCCTGCAAGCATACTACTCAGCCTGCATCTGTGACCATTGTTTCTATTATATTGCTTATTTCTGTCTCAGTCAACATAATACAGAATTTCACTTATGCGTTGAAAATAATGAAGCTTTACCTGCACTCAATCATCATTCTGCTCAGTATACTCAATGTACGGTATCTTCAACCAATGTGTCCACGGGCGTTCATTCAGCCTTGTACGCTGCACACCATCGCGAGTACTCATTGCCTCAATTACCCAGCCGTCACCGACATATACGCCGATGTGTCCATCTGTCCACACGGCAAGACCGACTATCTCCGGAATAGTGTCTATTTCTCCTTTTTCTTCTGCGTTATCATACATTCCGTTTGCACCGACATCAGGCATACCATTTATGCAATAACCGAAACAGCCGTCTTCAACATCATACCACGAATACCCCTTGATAAGACCTACACAGTCAGCAGTACGTCCTCCGAGCCAGTTATTTTCAATGAAATCACTGTAGCTGCCGACGGAATTCGGATACTGCGCTATTTTCTGCTGAAGCCGCCATTCATCAAGAATACAGCCGTAAGTTCCCCATACATATCCCCATTCTTCCTCATACGCTGTAATAGCCCACTCGGCAAGGTCAAGATTATTTTTTGTTTCCGGAGATGTGAACCCTGAGATATCTATCGATGAAGTTTTCTGAGGCGAGCAGCTTTCTCTGCCGGCGTATTTTTCATACGCTTTTGCTGCGGTACCGATCATCATGCAAATTATGACAGCCTCTATAACTAAAGCAGCCGCTATCATTCTGCGGTTATATCCCCCGCGTCGTTCACTTCGCACAGCGTCCGCCTCCTTTCGCTGCACAAAGAAGACAGACCGCTTCGCATAGCATACCGGTCAGAGCTGTAATAAAGCTGATATTGATTTTTGTTGACATAATAACGACCTCCCTGTGGTTGAATTTTACCATTCAGGGAGGTCGCCATGTTTTAATTTATACTTTCACAATTCTTACGAAAAACTGACAAACCCGTAAACTTTTTTCAAAAGTCATATATACAAAAATCCGGAGACTTCACATCTCCGGATTGCTGTATGACTGAATAAAATCAATCTATTATCATACGGCTTTCGCCGCTTACAATTTCACCGATGATATATGCTTCTTCGCCGCAGACATTGAGCACGGCAACAGTTTCGTCTGCTCTGTCAGACGGCACAGCAAGCAGCATACCTATACCCATGTTGAAAGTGCCGAACATCTCATTGTCATCAACACTGTTGTTCATGCTCTTTATAACGCTGAAAATCGGGTGCACACGCATTCTTGCACGGGAGATTCTGGCGCAGAGTCCTTCGGGCACTATCGACGGAACATTCCGGTAGAGTCCGCCACCGGCAATATTGGCAATACCATTCGGACGGCAGGTCTCCATCAGCTTCATCATAGACTTTACATAAATTTTTGACGGAGTGATAAGCTCTTCACCGAGAGTCTTGCCGAGATCGTCAAGATAGATTCTGATATTTTTGTCCGTAACACGGAGTATACGCATTGCGGCGGCATAACCGTCGGAATGAAGTCCGCTTGAGCGCAGTGCGATAAGCGCATCTCCCTCTCTGACCTTTGAGCCGTCAATTACATCGTTCTTCTCCACCATACCGATGCTGAAACCTGCGAGGTCATACTCATCAACACCGTATGTTCCGGGAGTTTCCGCGGTTTCTCCGCCGATGAGGGTACAGCCGGCCTCCATGCAGCCTGCTGTTATGCCCCTGACTATTTCCTCGATCAGCGCAGGCTTTCTTCTGCCCATGGCAAGGTATGTCGAAAAGAACAGCGGCTTTGCACCACCGCAGATAACGTCATTCACGCTCAGTGCAACACAGTCGATACCGATTGTATCATGTCTGTTCATGAGTGCAGCCAGCTTGAGCTTTGAGCCTACGCCGTCTGTGCCGGAAATAATAACCGGACCGTTCTCATTTTCGCCAAGAGGCGCATACATTCCGCAGAAACCATGACGCTTTGCAGCAGCACCCGGCTGTACAGTCTGTGCCGAATAACGTTCAAATATGTTTCTGATATCAGATTCCACAGCGTATCTGCCAACGGCATTGCCGTAGACACTGAATCCGCTCATTTGCATTTTCATCCTTTCACCTGTAAATCACAATACCGGGCGGCACACTTTAATATGCCGCCCGATAGAGAATTCACAGATTACATTTTTTCAGGTTGTCTCTGCTTATTTCGAGGTAACCTTTGCGATATTGTAAAGCTCCGGAGAAATGTGCTTCTCCATTGCAAGTGCCTCGCTGATGTCGAAGTCGGTGATCTGCGAATCACGCTGTACAACAACGCGGTTGCTCTTGCCCTCCGCAAGCAGCTCAACTGCATGATAACCCATCTTGGTTGCTACGACGCGGTCACGTACGGTGGGCGAACCGCCGCGCTGAATGTAGCCAAGGATGGTTGCACGGCTCTCGATGCCGGTATCCTTCTCGATTCTCTTTGCAAGCTCCTCAACGCCGCCGATACCCTCAGCAACGATGATGATGAAGTGCTGCTTGCCGGTAGCCTGAGAAGCGCGGATAGTATCAAGAATATCTGTCTGGTAATCATAACCGAACTCAGGAAGCAGGATTGCACATGCACCGCAGGCGATGCCGGTATTCAGTGCAAGATAACCTGCGTTGCGCCCCATGACCTCAACAACGCTGCAGCGGTCGTGAGACTGGGAGGTATCACGGATATTATCAACCATGCGCATAGCGGTATTCATAGCAGTATCATATCCGATGGTGTAGTCGGTGCTGGTGATATCGTTATCGATGGTGCAGGGAATGCCGATGCAGGGAACGCCGGCATTGGAAAGCTCCTTTGCGCCGCGGAAAGAACCGTCGCCGCCGATGACAACAACGCCGTCGATCTTCTTCTTGAGGCAGAAGTTGACAGCCTTTGCCTGACCCTCAGGAGTAGCAAACTCGGCACTTCTTGCAGTATAAAGAATTGTGCCGCCTCTATGAATGATGTCAGAAACATCACGTGCCTTCATCTCAAAAATGTCACCGTTGAGCAGACCGTTGTAGCCATGGTGAACACCGTATACGGTCATACCTCTGTCGATTGCACTTCTGACAACAGAACGGACTGCAGCGTTCATGCCGGGAGCATCGCCGCCGCTTGTGAGAACTGCGATTGTCTTGGTGGTTTTCTTGCTGCTGAACATATAAAATACCCTTCCTTTCATTGCTGAAAGCCGCTGTACGCGGCAGAGCACAACAAAATGCTTTTAAACATTTTATATTATACAATATATTTCGATGATTAATCAATATTAAATTTTACTATTATAGGATTTTTAGCCATTATTTTTTGTACTATACGCTGTCCGGCATCTTATTCCACTATTTTGACATTCTCTTCGCCAAGTATTGCACGCAGCTCTCTGAGCATGACATCATTCGGCATGACCCACAGCTCACGCGGAGCAGACATAAGTCCGCTGCCATCGGTGCAGTAAACGTATACCGGCATAAGTCCGTCAAAAATGCGCAGAATCTTTTTCGCCCGTTCAAACTCATCGCAGGTAACCGATATACACCTGAGATAGAGTCCCGGCCGGCTGGAGCGGCTTGCTGCTGCCGGAGCACTCTGCTGCTGGGGCTGCGGTCGTTCACCATACTGCTGGCGTGCACCGGCTCTCCCGGGCATTTTACCGTCATATTCCGGTGTGACAGCAAGCACTGCCTCGCAGATTATCTTCGGCTCTTCATCTTCCCTTGCGCTGACTCTTCCCTCGATGCGTACTATTGCGCCTTCGCGGATATTTGCAGCATTCTCGGTCAGAACTCTCGGGAAGACTATCATCTCAACACCGGCGGTTATGTCCTCTATCTGGACAAATGCCATGGTCTCGTTATTCTTTGTTCCCTTGAGTTTTACATTGTTGAGCATACACAGCAGCGACACATGACGTCCGTCCATCGAATCGGCTTCCGATTCATCAGCCGAGATTATTGATGACAGCCGCACTGCCTTCATTCGCTCTGCAGCCGGCTCATACTCTGCAAGCGGGTGACCTGAGAGGTACATTTCAGTAACCTCTTTTTCCATCGCAAGAAGCTCGCTGAGCGGCAGTTCCTCAACCGGAGGCAGCGGCACATATTTCTGTTCGGGCTCATCGAGCATATCAAAAAGCCCCATCTGATTTTCAAAATTCTGACGTCGGGTGTCATCGATATCAGCCATAACCCGTTCAACGCCCATCAGCATCTGACGGCGGTTGCCGGCAAGCTGGTCAAGCGCTCCGCTCTTTATCAGGCTTTCAACTGCGCGGCGGTTGACATCATGTCCGTAGAGCCGCTCGCAGAAATCATAGAAATTGAGATATTCTCCATCGGCTTTGCGGCACTTGACAATCTCGTCAATCATGCCGGAACCGAGGTTTTTGATTGCAAGCAGACCAAATCGGATATTATCGCCGTCTACCTTGAATTTCTTGTCGCTCTTATTTACATGAGGCGGAAGAACCTCTATCCCGAGACGGTGACATTCAGCGGTATATTCCCCTATCTTGCCGCGCTTGTCCAGCACGCTGGTCAGGAGAGCCGCCATATATTCCCGCGGGTAGTGATGCTTGAGATATGCTGTCTGGTAAGATACGACCGCATATGCCGCCGCATGGCTCTTATTGAACGCATAGGAAGCAAAGGAGGACATATCCGAGAATATCTTGTCGGCAATTCTGGCATCGACACCGCGGCGTACTGCACCGTCAACAACGACATTGCCATCTTCATCAACAAGACCGTTTATGAACACATCACGCTCACGCTCCATGACGTCATGCTTCTTTTTGCTCATCGCACGGCGGACAACGTCAGCACGACCGTAGGAATATCCGGCGAGCGAGCGGAATATCTGCATAACCTGTTCCTGATATACAATACAGCCGTTGGTGACATCGAGAATATCACTGAGCAGAGGGTGATCATATACTATAGCCGCCGGATTCTGGCGGTTGCGTACGTATTTCGGGATTGAATCCATGGGACCGGGGCGATAAAGCGAGATAACTGCGATAAGATCTTCGAGAGAGGTCGGATTTATCTGGGTAAGTACCCGCTTCATACCCTCCGATTCGAACTGGAACACGCCGACAGTATTGCCCTCGGCGAGCATTGCATAGACTCCCTGATCATCGTAGTCTATGCCGTCTATGGTAAATCCGGGAACCTTTGTGTTGACCATCTTCACGCAGTCATCGATAACCGTAAGGTTTCGCAGACCGAGGAAGTCCATCTTGAGCAGACCGAGCTCCTCGAGGGTGGTCATGGTGTACTGGGTAACTGTATCACCTTCGGACACTGCCAGCGGTACATACTCGCTGACCGGCTTGACAGTAATAACGACACCGGCGGCATGCTTGGTGGTATTTCGCGGCATTCCCTCCACCTTCATCGCCATATCGATCAGCTCATGGGTCTGCGGATCGTTTTCATAAACACCGCGAAGCTCAGGTGATTTGACCAGTGCCTTTTCCAGCGTGATATTCAGCTCCTGCGGTATCATCTTTGCGATGCGGTCAGCTGTGCCGTAGGGTATTCCCATGGCTCGTGCGGTATCACGTATTGCATTCTTTGCCGCCATCGTACCAATTGCAACTATCATCGAAACATGGTCGTGACCGTATCGGCGGCGGACATATTCAATAACCTCCGGGCGGCGCTCAGTACAGAAGTCGACGTCGAAGTCAGGCATACTGACTCGCTCGGGATTAAGAAAACGCTCAAAGAGAAGGTTATAACGGATCGGATCGATATTGGTTATTCCAAGGCAGTACGCGGCAAGGCTTCCTGCGCCTGAGCCTCGTCCCGGGCCTACCGGAATATCGTTATCGCGGGCAAACTGGATAAAATCATGGACTATCAGATAATAATCGACATAGCCCATCTTTCCTATCGTGCCAAGCTCGTAATCGAGACGCTCGATAAGCTTCCGGTCGGGATTCTCGCCATAGCGGCGGACAAGACCTTCGTGGCAGCGGCGGCAGAAGTAGGCATAGTGATCATCTTCGCCGGGAATATCAAAATTCGGCACCTTGATATTGCCGAACTCCAGCTCGACATTGCAGCGCTCGGCTATCTCTGCAGTATTGGTCACTGCCTCGGGGTGACCGGGCACAAGCGCAGCCATTTCCTGCTCGGTCTTGAGATAGAATTCCTCCGTCGGAAAACTGAATGCGTCGGGATTTGTGATGACGTCCTTTGTCTGTATGCACAGCAGAATGGCATGCATACGGGCGTCTTCTTTCTTTATATAATGGCTGTCATTCGTGACAACCAGCGGTATTCCTGTTTCGTTGGATATGCGGATAAGACCGTCGTTTACAGCAAGCTGCTCAGGGATTCCGTGATCCTGCAGCTCTATGTAATAATTTCCCTCACCGAACATCTGCTGATATTCCAGTGCGAGTTTTTTGGCGTCCTCATAACGGTCTTCCATCAGCAGCTTCGGCAGCTGACCGGCAAGACAGGCAGAAAGTGCGATGAGTCCCTCGGTGTGCTGACTGAGAAGCTCCATATCGACTCGCGGCTTGTTGTAAAAGCCTTCTGTCCAGCCGTCGGCTACCAGCTTGATGAGATTCTGGTATCCTGTGTTGTTTTTGCAAAGCAGAACGAGGTGATAATTCTCACCGTCAAGCGTATGAACTTTGTCAAATCTGCTTCGCTTTGCGACATACACCTCACAGCCGATTATCGGCTTTATCCCCTGTTTTCTTGCTTCTTTATAGAAATCCACGGCACCGTACATGACTCCGTGGTCAGTGAGAGCAACCGCGGTCTGACCCATTTCCTTTACAGCAGAAACAAGCCGCTTTATACGGCAGGCGCCGTCAAGCAGGCTGTATTCACTATGGACATGAAGGTGAACAAATGCCACGGTTATTTCTCTCCTTTACATTCTTTTCTGCACTCGTCGGCAATCTCGAGCAGACGCTTTATGCGGTGGTTTACTCCGCTGCGCGACAGCGGAACTGTCAGATTCTCTCCCATTTCACGCAGCGACATCTCGCTGTCACTCAGCCTGAGTTCAGCTATCTCCCGCAGGTCCGACGGGAGGCTTTCAAGACCAATTGTATGCTGTATTGTCTTTATTGCCGCTATCTGTGTCTGCGCGGCATTTATCGTTTTGGATATATTCGCATTATCACAGTTTGCCGCACGGTTGGCTCTGTTCTGCACATCGCGGAAAATACGGATATTCACCATTTCGTAATAGGCATCGCCTGCACCGATGAGCGCGAGCATCGACTCTATTCCGTCGCCTTCCTTTATGTAGACACAATAGCTCTTTCGGCGCGGTGACACGCTGCTGTTTATTCCATAATGCTTACGCAGCAGTTTTTTCAGTTCTGCACACACCTTTTCACTGTGAGATGAGAACTCCATGTGATATGCCTTATCAGGTGCAGATACCGAACCTGACGCGAGAAACGCGCCGCGCAGAAATGCTTCACGGCAGCAATCCGACTCTATTATGCCGGAATCAATATCATCTGCCTGATCTGCAGTTATTCCGAAGGACGCTAGTACACGCTCGCGCTGGTCCGCTTCAGGAATCGAGACGTTATACATCACGCGCTCACCGCCTACCGCACGGCCTTCCTGTATCTCAGCATAAGCACCACAACAGACGGCAATGAGCTCAGCTATCAGGCGGGCCGTGCATGACTGCTCAGTTTTGAACACATGTTTTTCCTTTGTGAGCAAATGCGAAAAGAGCAGCAGACCATAGGTCTCTGCTCTCATGCAGCAGCCATTTGTCGGACCGCCCGAAGCTATCTGACTTTTTACTCCTGAACAAAATGACATTCCGATATCAATCCTTAATGTTAAGGGAATTATTAACTGCGATATACCGGGACTATTATCACTGCTCCGGTATTGCTCTTACCTCGCATTCGAGGTCAACTCCGGTCTCAGTTTTGACTGTCTTCTGAATATGCTCGATAAGATCAAGGACATTCTGGCAGGTTGAGCCGCCGATATTAACTATAAAGCCAGCATGCTTTACACTCACCTGCGCACCGCCTACAGTTGCACCTTTAAGTCCGCACTGCTCAATAAGTCCGCCGGCAAAGTAACCGACCGGACGCTTGAACACACTTCCTGCACTTGGAAGTTCAAGAGGCTGCTTATCCTTGCGGCGTCCGAGAATATCGTCCATTGTTTTTCTGATTTCAACCGCATCACCCTTGGTGAGTCGGACGGTAACTGATGTAACGTATAGTTTTTCTCTCTGGAAAACGCTCTCACGGTATCCGAAAGCGCAATCCTCTGCGCTGATTGTTCCGGTTTCTCCGTCCGGAGTAATATACTCGCATTCGATGACTACATCCTTCATCTCGCCGCCGTATGCGCCAGCATTCATGAATGCAGCACCGCCGACCGAGCCGGGGATACCCCACGCAAATTCAAGACCGGTAAGGCCGTTCTCAAGCGCAGTATGACAGAATGCTGAGAGCGATGCACCGGCACCGCACTTTATTGTAACATCATCGGTAAGCTCGGCCTTGCAGAAATCGCCCTCAAGTCTGGCAACTATTCCGGGGATTCCGGTATCTCTGACCAGCAGATTTGAACCATTTCCAACCAGCATAAGCGGCAAGTTGTTTTCCTTTACGCACAAAAGAAGCTTTTTCAGCTGCTCCATGTTGAAAACCGACACAAATACTTCAGCCGGTCCGCCTATCTTAAAGCTGGTGTGAAGCTGCATCGGTTCACATTCTCTGACCGTACAGCCAAACTCTTTCAGCTGATTGATGATATTAACGTCAATACTCATGATTCATAACCTGCCATAAAAATTATTCTTTCGGGCAGGCGCAACACCCTGCGAGCCTGCCCGGTATGTAAGCTGATTTACTGTACTGTAAGATTCATCAGACAGCACGATAAAGGAATGCAGCACCGATTATGCCTGCATCATTGCCAAGCTTTGCAGTGACTATCTCCGCCTGCTTCTTGGAATAGCGGGAGAAACGCTCTCTGACAATGTGCTCGCGCATGGGAGCCATCAGATTCTCGCCCTCTTTGCAGATACCGCCGCCGATGCATACGACTTCCGGCTGGAATACGTTTACAACGTTGGTTACGCCACAAGCAACATACTTGATATACTGATCGACAACTGCAGTACCGGCTGCATCGCCTGCACGCTTTGCATCGAATGCAGTCTTGCCGTTTACGCCGTCAAGGCTGCCTGCAATCTGCCACATAGCAGAATCAGGATTCTCCTGCATTGCCTTCTTGGTCTGGTTAATAAGAGCGGTTGCAGAAGCATAAGCCTCCCAGCAGCCGTTTCTTCCGCAGGTGCAGGGCTCACCGTCAACACAGATAACTGTATGACCGATTTCTGCGCCGGCAAAGTTGGAGCCGCTGAATATCTTGCCATTGATTATGATACCGCTGCCGACACCTGTGCCGAGGGTGATGCAGACCGCATCCTTTGCCCCCTTTGCAGCGCCAGCGATAAGCTCGCCGAATGCTGCAGCATCGGCATCGTTGCCCATAAATACATCAAAACCGAGGCGCTCTCTCAGGGCAGCGCGCATAGGATAATTATGAATATTGAGATTTCCTGCAAACTCGAGAATTCCGTCTGCAGCATTTACTGTACCGGGGGTACCGATTCCTGCGTGCTCGATTTCCTCAAGGGTGATACCGGCATCTGCTGCAGCCAGTCTGCAGGTCTCTGCGATATCGTCCATGATGACATCGGGAGTAAGATCAACGCGGGTAACCTTAGTTCCCCAGCCGATGATCTCATATTTCTCATTTACAATACCAGCCTTTATGCCGGTTCCGCCAAGGTCAATGCCAAGATAATACATTTTTCTTCTGCTCCTGTTCAATAATAATTTATATAATCTTTTGATTAACTGAAAATTATTCTCCGCTTTGCTTTATACGCGTTCAAAGTCGAGATATCTGGTTCCCTGGAAGGAAAGCTTTCCGCAGTCGCCCTCAACGAGCATACCGTATTCGCTGCCGTCAACCGGGAGTTCCATGCGGTCGCCGCTCTCCACCTCAAAGGTAACGTAATACCATGTCGATGAAGATGTATGCCAGCCGTGCGCTCCGGTGGCATCACCTGCATTGGCGTGTCTGTGGTGCGACACATCCATACGTTTTGACACAACCTTTGCCTCCACTGTCAGGCGGGGCGAATTATTGTTCCTGTTCCATGTTTTAAGGGAACGGAAAGCAGTCACAGCAAATATGCTTATGACAAATACGAACATCACCATGAAGATTATTCCGAAGAAGCCAAAGTTCCAAAAGCCCATATACACCCTTCTTTCCTGTATTCATTTCAGGCAGCGAGTTCATTTCTGTGTGCACAGATGAACCGGTTCCGATATCATTTACAGCATCGCCATTCAATATCAGAACCCGTCGTAGCTGCTGCTCGGACCTTCATCACCGCCGAGATCCATATCCATACCAAGGTTATGGAGAAGCTCCTGTGCCGCATTATAGCCCATCTTCTTCTGACGGTTATTCATCGCCGCAACCTCTATGATAATCGCAAGGTTTCGTCCGGGCTTGACCGGAATAGTGACTGTCTTGAGCTTTACGCCGAGAAGCTCGGTATATTCCTCATCGAGACCCATTCGCTCGTATACCTTATCCGGATTCCATATCTCCAGATTGACGACAAGATCGATTCGCTCGGTCATCTTTACAGCGCCCATACCGAATATGCGGCGGGCATTGATTATACCGACACCGCGAAGCTCGATGAAGTGGCGGATATTCTCCGGCGCAGAACCTACCAGTGATTTGCTGGAAACCTTGCGTATTTCTACCGCATCGTCAGCAATCAGACGGTGACCGCGCTTGACCAGCTCGATGGCTGTCTCACTCTTACCGACGCCGCTGTCACCGACAAGCAGTATACCTTCACCGTAGACTTCAACAAGAACGCCGTGACGTGTGATGCGCGGAGCAAGCTCGACATTCAGATATGCAACAAGTCGCGCAATAAGATCAGAGGTCTGCTCGCTTGTCTTGACGATCGGTATTGAATATTTCTTTGCCGATGAAAGCAGCTCCTCAAACGGAGCAAAGTCACGGCACATTACAACTACAGGCGCACCGCGGGCCATAAGCTCGTCAAGTATTTTGGCGCGCTGTTCTGAATCAAGACCGTCAAGGTATGCCATTTCCGTATTGCCGAAAACAAGAATTCGGCGGTTATCATAGAACTTGAAAAAGCCGGTAAGCTCAACACCCGGACGATTGACCTGCGTGGACTCAACCAGTATGGTATCCGGATTACTTGGCATGAATACCGTTTCAAGTGTCATTTCCTTCATTATCTGGGAAAGCGACACTGTTGCAGCTGCAGACATATCAGCACCTCTTTTTCTGTGTCGGACACAGTATTACTACGGCTATGCGCACGTATTCTTATACATTATATACTAATCCAAACAATAATAAAAGCCCATATTTTGAAAAAGTTCAGTTTAGCTTCAACTTATTTTCATGGAATAATTCTCCATTGACCGTCACAGAATAAATATGAATGAAACGTGCTTCAAGGAGGTCAGGCATGAACAGCTCTGACAGACAGAATACACCTGAACTATATGACGTGAGCGGCAGAAGTGATCAGGCAGTATTCACCGGTGAGGATAATTTCCGAAGGAATTGCGATTACTGCAGAAACTTCATGCAGCACAACAACGATGTGATAATGCGTGAATTCACACTGGCTGACGGCCGGCAGTGTGCGGTTATCTTCTGCGACGGAATGTCAAACAAGGATATGATTGAGCGTAATATTGTTCTTGCCTCAAGACGTTTTTCTGATGAATCAGGCGAAAATAAATTCATCTCTGCAGACGAGCTTATACAGCAGTTCGGAACCACTGAATACTCCAAGCAGAAAAGCCTGTCGCAAGGGTATATTTCCGCGCTGACCGGCGATGTTCTGATAATTTTAGAGAACGAACCGGAGGTACTTGTGGCAGGATACCGGTTCATCACCTCCCGCTCGGTCGGAGAAAGCTCCAACGAAGGCTCGGTTGCAGGACCACACGAGGCATTTACTGAAAATTTCCGCGTCAACACCGGACTTCTACGCCGCCGGATATCTGATCCTAACCTTGCTGTCGAGCATCTCAAGGTCGGACAGCGGTCACACACAAGCATAGCGTTGTGTTACATCAGGGGGCTGACAAACCCTGCTATGGTGGACGAGCTGAGACGCCGGATAGAAGCTATATCCATTGATATTATCAACGACGCCGGTGAGCTGGCACAGCTTATTGAGGACGCACCGAACGGACTCTTCCCTCAATCGGATCTGTCAGAGCTTCCTGATGCTGTAGCAGGAGAGATATGCAACGGAAGGGCGGCAATAATCGTTTCGGGAAGCCCGCAGGTGCTTATTCTTCCCGGAAACCTGTCACTTCTCATGCGCGTACGCGAAGATGCATATCAGCGCTGGAGTTACTCAAGCTTTATAAAACTCCTGCGATGGACCGCGCTTGCAATTGCTGTTACCGGACCGTCTCTTTATGTTGCGATGGTTTCATTTCACCCCGGTCTTCTGCCGACAAATCTCCTGATGATTTCTGCTGTAAACCGTATAAACGTACCGTTTTCTGCACTGATTGAGGTGTTGATAATCGAATTTTTTCTTGAACTTCTACGGGAAGCAAGCATAAGAATGCCTGCCGGAATAAGCACTGCGCTCTCTATAGTCGGCGGTCTTATTATCGGTGATGCCGCAATAACCGCCGGTCTGATAAGTCCGCTGCTCGTTATAATAATCGGACTTACGACCATGGCAGGATTTGTCATTCCCTCTTACAGCTTTGCCGCATCAATACGGCTGATAAAGTATATGATGCTGGCATTCACCGCTTTGCTCGGGCTGCCCGGTCTGCTGTGTGCTTTTGTTCTGTGGATTTCAATGATGGTCAAGACGACGTCATATGGTGTGGATTTCACTGCACCGTTTTCTCCGCCTGAATGGAAAGCGATGCTTCACGGGCTGCTTCAGTTTCCCGCAAGACTCCGCACCCGACGTCCGGCATATCTGTCGCCTGAGGACATCAGGAAGCAATAAAGTAGGCTTAATGGGTAAATTTTGGTTTAGCGAAGCAAGTTCGCAGAAGCTCAAGGAGCCTCCCTCTGATGTCACTGCTCATCTTACTAACATAAACCAAAATTAACAATAAAAACACTTACAAAGGAGCTGATAATTCTGAACGCTGACAGGATGGCATTTTCGCCGTTTCAGATATTCTCATTGTGTGCTGTATCTACCGGAATAGGAACTTTATGCTTTGCGCCTTTCTATTATACTGACGGCGGAGCCGATGCTGCATGGCCATATGCTGTTCTGATTGCTGCAGCGCTCGCTTCACTGATGACCGCGCTGTATATTCATACCTCAGGAAATCTCGGGCGTGACAGCTTCAGTGAAATTCTCAGCAGGCTGCTGACTCCGGTATTTTCACGGATTCTGCTGTTTGCCGCCGGTATTTTCTTTGCGGTGCAATCTGCTTTCACTGCATTTGCGGCAGCTGATGCCGCCGGTATGTATCTGCTTGAGCGCACTCCGCGCGGAATTATCCTGCTTGCTGTTATTTTTACCGCCTGTATCGTTCACGACTCCGGGCTGAAATACACATCGCGCTGCTGCGAACTGCTGCTCATGATTGTCGCGCTGCCGCTCGCCGCACTCCTTCTTCTGTGCCTGCTCAATGTTGACCTGAGTGAAGCCGCTGTGATATTTCAGCCTGATATATCAGCGCTTATCAGAATGATTCCTCCGGCTGTCATATCCTGCTCCGGCGCATCTGCTGTCATATTCGCTGCAGGTCACAAATCAGCCGGCAGCAAAAGTGCTGCTTTGGGCTTCTTCTGTTCGGCAGCGATCTCTGTTATTCTATTTATATGCTCTGCCGGAATTTTTACCGCCGACGGAACTGCCGTCCAGAAATTCCCGTTTATTGAGATGGCTCGTTCAGTTAGTATCGGCGCAATATCGCTTACTGAAAGATTTGATGCCATATTCATCAGCATCATGCTGATTGCAGCAATTGCACAGCTCGCATTGCTCGGCGGATGTGCCTCACACTGTCTGTCTTCTGTATTCAGCCTGAACAGCCAGAAATGCTTCACATGGCTGCTTCTTCCGGTCATTTTCGCCATAGCGTATTATGCAGAATATCAGGCTTTCAGAGGGCTGCTATGTCAGATTATTCTGCGCGGAACAGTTGTGTTTCTGATTGTAATTATTCCGGCAATTTATTTTGCAGGCAGATTCACAAAGAAGGAGGTTTCTGCTGATGCGTAAGACCGCACTGCTGCTCGTTGCCGCCATTCTGTTTGCAATTCCTCTCTCCGGCTGCTGGGACATGAAGGAGATTAACAATCAAAGCTACATCATCGGACTCGGCATGGACAGCACCGAAGAAGACGATGTTTATCTTTTCACCTTCCAGCGCGCTGTTCCTGCCGGAATTGATTCCTCTTCAGACTCAAACAGCATAAAATACGAAAACATTTCGGTCTCTGCCCCATCGCTTGCACAAGCTGTACGCGACCTGACAATGGCTTCATCAATGGAATTCAGCTTTGTTCATTTATCATGCATTATAATCGGCAATCAGCTTGCCCGTCACTCATTCTCTCATCTGCTGGAATATCTTATACAGCAGACTGACGTCAGGAGACAGTGTATTGTTGCGGTTTCTTCCGACACCGCTCAATCGCTGCTAAGCTCTTCACCCATGACCTCCTCGAGCGCTGCTGCAGCAGCTTCACTCTTAGAAGAGCTTGACCGGTCACGAGGACATTCTGTGATAATGACTCTGGGCAGCGTGAGCATTTCTGTTCTCACTGACCGCGGATACTTTCTCTATTCCATCGGAAAAAGCAAAGAAATATCCTCAGCTCAGCCCGGCACCTCCTCAACCGATGCCCCGCTCAGCATTTCCGGTGCATACATTTTTTCACCAGATGAGTTTATCGGTACACTGAACACTCAGCAGGCAGATATCCTGCGGCTTTTTGCTGTACAGCAGGACGACGGCATGATAAGTGCGGCACACGAATCAGGTAAAACCGTCTACTTCTGGATTGAGCGCTCTCAGTGCTCCATCGACTGCGAAATCATTTCTGACAGGCTTTATTATACTGTTGATATTGCGCTATACTGCAGCATTGCTGATGCGGCCGGCATTCCTGCAAGTCAGATAGATATTGCGATTCTTGAAGAAGCCGCCGGTCTGCGTCTCGGTGAGCTTGCAGCGCTGAGTCAACAGAAACTCGGACCGGCTTTTCTCGGTTTTGACGACGCCGCCCGCAAAACAGACAGCAAATGGTACAGCCTGCACCGGGAGGATTTCGGTGAGCTGTACAGAGACGCTGTCATCACACTCAACGTATCATGTCAGATGGAAAGGTCAGGTGTTCTTGGTTGACCGCTGCTGTTCCCTATTCTCTCTCGCTTGCATTCCTGATTGCTGCGGTAATGCAGCGGCTTGCCGCCCGCTCACTGCAGCAGAAAAAGCTGGACTATGAAGCAAAATTTTCATTTTATTGTGCATATATCTGCTTTTTTGCCGCTCTTGCCGCCCTTGCTGCCGGTGCAATTTCAGCATAGTTTCCATAATATGTGTTTTTTCTCATAAATTCAGGTATTTATCTTGCGTTTCGTCTGTAATCATGATATACTATGCACAATATGTTGTATTGTATCTCTTTATAGAACAGGAGTGCCGATTTATGAGATGTCCTTTTTGCAATTATTCTGAAAGCAAGGTTATAGATTCCCGTCCTACTGACGAGGGTGAACGCATTCGCCGCCGCCGCGAGTGTCTCAGCTGTGCAAAGCGTTTCACCACCTACGAGATAATCGAAACCGTCCCCCTTATCGTCGTCAAGAAAGATAAGTCACGCGAGCCCTTTGATCGTCAGAAGCTTCTCAACGGCTTCCTGCGCGCCTGCGAAAAGCGCCCTGTATCCATTGAGACTATCGAGAAGGCTATCGACAGCATTGAGGCTAAGCTTCAGAACTCTCTTGACCGCGAGGTTGCATCTACCCTTATAGGTGAATATGCAATGGATACCCTCAAGGGCATTGACGAGGTTGCATATGTTCGTTTTGCTTCGGTCTACCGTGAGTTCAAGGACATAAACACCTTCATGGACGAGCTTCAGAAGCTTCTTACCACAAAATAAAATCAATAATCAATAAACAGATAAACGGACTGCCGGCTGAAAATGCACGACAGTCCGTTTTTGGCTGTACATCTTTTCATCTTGAGTCTGTAAGCTCATCAAGAAGTGCCTCGCAGCCCTCGTATATATCGTTGTAGGCTGTTTCAAAATCATTGCTGTACCACGGGTCGGACACATCTCCCGGACGGCTGGTGTGATCCATCAGGCGGGATATCTTCCCCTGCGGGTCACTGCCGAGTATACGAAGCATATTGCGCTGATTATAGCTGTCCATGCAGACAAGGTAATCATATCTGTCGTAGTCGCTCTTTTTAAGCTGCACAGCGCGCTTTCCGTCACAGGTTATACCATGGCGCCTGAGTTCTGTGCGAGCAGGCGGATACACCGGATTGCCAACACCATTATATATCTCTTCTGTGCTTGTAGCGCAGGAGGCAATCTCAAACTGCTCAGCAAGTCCCGCCTTGTGCACCATATCCTTCATAATAAATTCAGCCATCGGCGAGCGGCAGATGTTCCCGTGGCAGACGAATAAAATTCTGATCATCTTCAAATTTACTCCAATCTTTCAGCTTAATGGACAATTTTAATCTACTGCGAACAGTATACCACACAGCAGGGATTATTTCACTGCTTTTTCTTTTGGGCCGGAAGCTCGTCATACATGGCGTTAAGCAGTTCAGACAGAAACGCCCTGTTGTCAACATCGTCAACCAGCAGCATTTCTTTTGCCCCCTCATATGGCAATTCATAACCTGCCTCCGGCATAAGACGGACGGCGGATTTTACGGGCTTTACAAGAAACCTGTCATCATAAATTCCACCGATAATTTTCCCTCGGTAGTAAATGATGTATTCCCCCATCATCGCTCTGTATGTTATTTCGTCCAGCCCTGATAACTGGTCCAGTATAAAATCAAGATACGCTTTGCTTGAAGCCATAATACACCTCCGCAGATTCAGCTCTTCCGGTCTGATTCAGTATGTTTTTTCATAGATCAACCGTCCACAGATCAATCGTCGGTTTCATAATACGGCAGCGTAAAAATCATGATGCGCTCGCGCGGGTCTTTTCCGTCAAACAGATCGTCACATTCTATCTCATCGTAAAACTCAAGCTCATTCACTGTCATAAGATAAGCAATGTACTCATCTGACGGATAATAGAAAAAGAGAAACACTTCCCTTGGACTCTCGTAACAGGATCGGATAATCCTTGCCATTACCTTGCGAAGGATTTCCAGCGAAAACGGGTTGAAGAAATAGCATCGGCTGACATCTGTCGGCACTTCATATTCTTCCGCTCGCATCAGCACAAACTCTGTCCTGTCCTTCTGCTGTGACGTTCTCTGATTCTCCAGCGCACTCGCAAAAATGCGCTCATCGTATTCGATGCCTGTTGTCTTTGCTTTTGTCTGATGCGACAGAAAGAAGCTGACACGCCCCTTTCCGCAGCCATAATCCAGAACTGTTTCGCTTTCGCTGAAAAAGCCGCTGTCCGCAAGACGCTCCAGAACGCAGTAGGGAGTCGGCTCGTACGGGTGGTGATATTCATCAGCCTTCAGGTCATCACGTCCGGTTGTGTTGATATGCAGGAGTTTATCCCATGCACTTTCTTTATCTGTCATCATTCATATCGTCCGTTTCATAAATGCAATGCGCTGTTCCATCGCCGCAAGAGTTGTTGGTGCTTTTACTGCAATATCAAAGCCGTGCATTGTCCCTCTGGTTTCGTTCAGGGTTACCTCGATCCCCGCCTTGCGCAGCAGCTCTGCGTAAAGTATACCGTCATCGTGCAGACAGTCAAACTCCGCTGTCTCGATGTATGCAGGCGGCAGTCCCTCAAAGTTCTCTGCTTCAACCGGAGAATACCAGATATACGCAGGATTGCTTCTGTCCACTTTTGTCATTGGACCTATGCGGTCAGAAAGAGAGGAATTCCACATAGGAGTATCGGTGAAGCGCTTGCAGGACTCACTGTTATTGCGGGCATCAAGGAATGGATACGGAAGCATCTGAAACCGAAATTTAACCGGGTGATTACGCTCTCTCGCCATCAGACACACGCCCACCGACAAGGTTGAGCCGGCACTGTCTCCGCCGATGCCGATACGGTCGGTATCAATACCCAGCTCATCTGCGCGCGAATAAACCCATTCGAGTGCGGCATAGCAGTCCTCAAAAAACACCGGATGAGGATTCTGCGGAGCCAACCGATACAGCGGAAACACAACCTTGCACCCGACCTCTTTTGCATAGCGCATGGCATTGCGGTAGTGATAGCCTGCTGCCTCAAGCACAAATCCGCCGCCATGCAGATAAATAAGGCAGGGTGCTTTTGCCGGAAGACTTTTGGGCGACAGGACAAAACAGGTGATTTTCTCACCGTCGCTGCAGGTTATTTCGTGAGTGGTCACACCAAGTTCTTTATCACGCCAGAGGAATTTCGGCGGCTTCATGTGAGGAACCGCCATTGCCAGAAACTTCTCACTGATGGGCGGTGCAAAGAGATTCCACGGGAAGAATTCCCGGCTGATGGCATACTTTTTCATCACAGTACTCCTTTATGGCGGTTATTTTTCATTAATCACGGAAATCTCAATTTATGCTTTATAATCAGAGTATAGCATACAGGGCTGTTTATTTCCATATAAAGGCAATGTTTTTCAGACAGAAACCGAAAGGCGCCAGGAAGCAGTTATTACGGTTGATTTTCTTTCTGAGCGGGAGTATAATTCTGTCAGCTTAACTTTAAATTTTGCGGGGTGCTGTTATGGTAAAGCCGGAAGATGGAAAACGAATCTCCAAGACAGATACATATCTCAACTGCGCGGAAGTTTTTGCATACAGAAGCACCTGTATAAAAAGAAAATACGGGGCGGTTATCGTCAAGGACGATGTAGTCATTTCAACAGGCTACAATGGTGCTCCGAGAGGTTTTGAGAATTGCTGCGATCTCGGAAAATGTCCCCGTATTGAACGGGATATGCATCAGGGCGACGGATACGGTATCTGCCGCGCTGTACACGCCGAGGCAAACGCGCTGCTCAACTGCTCGAGACTGCAGACAATCGGTGCGGATTTATATCTTGTCGGAGTCAATCCGGCAGACAATTCCATTCACAAGGCCAAGCCCTGTCCGCTTTGCGCAAGGACGATAATTCAGGCAGGCATCAGAAATGTGTATATGCGTATCGGTGAGGGAGCTGAAAACTACATCGTCATGTCCGCTGATGAGCTGGAATGGGTACAGCAGGCTGATGAGCATTCTGCGCACTGAGGAGATAAAAAATGAAGACATATACAATCTGCGGCAGTATGCGTTTTGAACGTGAGATGAAGAAAATCGCGTATGACCTCGAGACACGCTGCGGGTACAATATTCTGCAATGCATCTACTGCGAGGATAATGCCGCTCCGACAGCCACAGAACTTGAACGGCTTGCTGATGCGCACTATCGGAAAATCGATCTGAGCGACGGGATCTACGTTGTGAACATCGGCGGATATATCGGCGAATCGGTAAAGAAAGAAATCGAATACGCCGCAAAGAACGGCAAGGAAGTGCTGTATCATATCGTGCAAACTTAAATCGGGTAAACTTAAAACAGCCGTCTCCGGCGATGGAGGCGGCTGTTGCTTTGTTATTGAGGATTATATGCTTTACCGGCACACTGTACGCGACCGGCGGAATCGGTGATAATCAGTTACTTTCCTCTTCCCCGCTGATTTCTACCGGCTCCTCAAGGGTATTTGCCTGACCGAGCCAATTCTCGATGTCGGATATCAGCTGTGCGGTACGGGCATCTGCACCCTCTGCCGTCAGGTGCAGGACAGTATCGTAGAAATATTCATACGGGAAGAAGTAGTCGGTAAAATCGGAGATTATATCGCAATCGAGCTCTTCGTCAAGTCTCATCTGGAAGTCTGCGAAATCCTCTTCTGTGAAATCCGAATATTCGCCGTATGCTATCGGATAGCCTGCAACAACCATTGATGCGCCCTGTCCGGTGATATACCGGTTAAGCTCGTTGAGACGGTCGGTGCAGGTGTCATTGATACCGGGAAACTCCACCCACGCACCGGCAAAGAAGCTGTTGTCAGCTATGTGTCCCTCTTCCGGCTTATATACGATATCTCCGTATTCATTGAAGGAATTTCTCGAATAGCTGGTACCTTCGTCCTCATTGCCTGCGCCTCTCAGCCAAAGCATATAGGACGAGCGCAGATAATACGGATAAGCCTTTATCAGCTGCAGATAATCCTTCTCTCTGATGAACTGTGTTACCTGCGGATTGTAGTCGTATGTGACCCACACAAGCGACGGGTCAACAAGTGCATCGTCGTCAGAGTAGGTTGAGTGGCAGATGACAACTATATCGCCCTCGCGGACGTACTGCCTTGCCATTTCCTCATGAAAGGCATTGCCGAGTCCGCCGTGAAGTCCGAGGTTTACCACCGGCATTCCGATAGCTTCCTCGAGTATCTGCGAATTCATTCCGAAGGACAGGTTTGAATGACCGATGAGGATAATTTTCGGCTCGTCAATGCTTTCAATCCGCTCGATTTTATCAAGTATTGATGCCTGATAATTCTGCTTGTACTGACTGCCCACAACAAAGCAGTCAAAGGCAACAACGACGGCTGAGGCGAGGATAAAAACCAGCATGAACAGCAGTATTTTCTTTACAAATTTTGCCATTATCCCCCACCTCCTTAAAACTGGAAATAAATGAACTCGGTTGCAGCAGCTACCGGCAGATTCATAACTATCCAGATAATGAACGCGACATATATCGTCCATCTGACAACAGGCTTCTGAGATGATATGACCTGCACGACATCTTTTCTGAGCGAGAAGTAGTCAAAGACAATCAGAATCAGCACAGAGACAATCAGATAGATCAGTTCATTTCTGCCGAGCGCAATTGCAGTGAAGCCGTTCATGAGATATGAAACCGGACTTGCTATTCCGCTGAACATATTCTTTATTACATAGACCGCATCACCTATTGAATTGGAGACGAAGAATATCCATGCAAATGCGCAGAAAAGAAACACTGATGCCACTCTGAGAAACCACAGCGCACCCTTACTTTTCTGATATTTTTTAGGAATGAGCGCACTTTCAAGCACCTGTGCCGCGCCATGAACACCACCCCAGACCACAAAAGTCCAGTTTGCGCCATGCCACAGGCCGCTGACAAGGAAAGTTATTATCAGATTCATGTAATGCCGCGGTCTGCTGACCCGGTTGCCGCCCAGCGGAATATAGACATAATCTCTGAACCATGTGGACAGCGATATATGCCAGCGGCTCCAGAATTCCTTGATGCTCTGTGAGAAATACGGGCTTTTGAAGTTTGTCATCAGGTCAAAGCCCATGAGCTTTGCAACACCTATTGCTATATCGGAATAGCCGGAGAAATCGCAGTATATCTGTATCGCAAAGAACAGCGTTGCCAGCACCAGAGAAAAGCCCTGGAACGACTGCGGTGAATCATAAACCCGGCTGACATAGACAGAAAGCGTATCGGCAACGATAATTTTCTTGAAGTATCCCCATGCCATCAGTTTGAGTCCGTATGACGCCTTATCGTAATCGAATTTATGCTCGGCGTTTATCTGCGGCAGAAGATTGCCTGTTCGCTCGATAGGTCCGGCAACCAGCTGCGGGAAGAAGGAAATGAATGCAGCATACTTTCCGAAATGGCGCTCTGCCTGCACATCGCCTCTGTACACGTCAATAACGTAGCTGAGAGTCTGGAAGGTATAGAACGAAATACCGACCGGCAGCAGCAGATCAAGCGTAAGCGGGCTGAGTTTCAGCGTGAACAGACTGAGAAAATCAGTCACCGACTGGCTGACAAAATTAAAGTACTTGAAGAAGAACAGTACACCAAGACAGAGCACTGCCGTTCCTGCAAGTATCCGGTTTTTCTGTTTTTTCTCATCAGTTTTTTCGAGCAGTCTCGCTGCGGCATATGAAATGCCTGTAGTGAAGAGAATCAGGAACACATACTTTGCATTCCAGCTCATATAAAAATAATAGCTCGCTGCCAGAATCAGCGCCCAGCGATGTTTGCCCGGCAATGCCCAGTAAAGTATGAACACTATCGGAAGAAATACCGCAAAGGCAAATGAATTGAATAACATTCCGACTTACTCCTTGCTGTTTTTTCAACACGGTTATGTATATCAGATTACGGTAATTATCCGTACGTCTGCCGACTTTATCTGCGGTTATATAATCTTTCCGCAGCAGTGGTCGATCTCGTGCTGGATTATCTGAGCTGTCCAGCCGAGAAACACTTTAGTCTGATTTTTGAAGGACATATCCTGATATTTTACCTTTATCGTCTTGAATCGTTTTGTGGGGCGGGAACCGGTCAGTGACAGACAGCTCTCTTCGGTATCATACTGCCCTGAGCAGCTGACTATTTCCGGATTGAACATGACAAGATAGCTTCCGCTGTCATTGACGGCTATTATCCGCTTGTCCTGCCCTATCATATTCGCCGCCATTCCAACGCAATGCTCAGCATTTGCACGAAGTGTATCCAGCAGATCAATTGCGGTCTGCATATCCGCCTGAGTTGCCGGTTTTGAAGGTCTGCCAAGAAAGATAATATCTCTGCAGATCGGTCTGACCATAATTCCGACCTCCTGAAAGGTATATTCTGTAACAGTATATCACAACCTTGTTCTGCGGGCAACAAAAAGCTTGCCTGAACTGATGAAATATCGCAGCAAAAGACACGCCTGCACTGCAACGCTGCGATTGACTACGCCTGCCGGATATGTTATACTGAATAGTAATTATCATGCGGAAATATTATTTTTCGCACACCGAGGTGTATCTCTGATGAAACGAATTGCCGCACTGATCCTTTCGCTGGTGCTTCTCATCCTGACCGGCTGCAATATGCCGAGCATCAATCTTACCGGCTACGACACATATCCCGAGGATGATCTTCAGGCATTTATCGACTGTCTCAATAATGAACAATACGATGCCTCTTCAGTTTATCTTAAGAATTACAGCACTCTCGGCTTCTTCGGTTTTCCTGCAGGAACTGCTCACGCAAGCATGCTTATCAGCCTTAATGCAAGCCGCTCTTTCGAGGTTCTCGGCAGCAGCAGCATTCACGGTCGCAATGCTGCTATGAGCATTGAATACACTACCCTTGATTTCAGAAAGGTCAAGACCGATCTTTCGACACTTGCACTTGAAGCCATAGACAACGTACAGTTCGAGACAGGACAGGTTCCTTCCGATGAGGAGATTGACGTCATTGTGACGCAGGTTCTTGAGACCATGCTCGCAGATCCCGCTCCGTATTACACCACCGAGGAATTCCGTCTCAGTTTCCAGTATGAGGACAACGTATGGAAACTCACCTGCACCAACGAATTCTACTCCGCACTGATCGGATACATAGTTTAGCATTTCCGGAGGCTGCTGATGAATAACAATTACCGAAACAACGACCCCAGATACACACGCGAAAACGAATATTACAGCTCCGGTCATACCTCCGGCGGATTCGATGACGGCTTTGACGATGATTTTGATGATGCCTTCACGCAGCCGCCTGCTGCTTCTCCTGCAAGACGCGAAGCACCGCCTGCAAGCCCTGTAAAACGGGAGGCTCCTGCACCTGTACGCCGGGATTCTGAGCCCGATTACCGCGAGAGACCGATTCCCCGCCGCAGCCACTCTGCTGCATTCAATCCCGGATTTTCAGGCCGTCCTGCGAACACAGGCTACGCTCCGATTGAGCCGCTCGACACCAATCCCGCAAAAAAGATACCTCCGCTGCTTCCGTTCGTCATCTGTCTTGCAGCGATGTGTCTCATGGGTGCCTTTTTCCTGTCATCAGGCGATATAATCTCCTACAGTTCAAGCGTAACCGAGCATCTTTCAGCAAACCTTGATATGGAGATTGGCTTCGATGCCATTCTTACCAGCATAAAAAACACCGCGCACGGTCTTCCTGCAGTGTATACTCTGCCGATGAACGAGAGTCCGGCACAGCCGCCTGCAGAGGAGAATTATTCCACCTACACCGATGAAAACGGCATTGTACACAACACTTATATCGACCCGACCATTACTGTTGACTGCTGGAGACAGCGCTATCAGGTCAACCAGTATTCCATAATGGCTGCTGTAGCAAAGGTCAAGATTGCTCACCCGACCCAGCTGAGAACTGCTCTTGCCGGCGGTCAGTACGGCTCTACAAGACTCAAGCCGTCCACCATCAGCAAGCAGGTCAACGCGATAATTGCCATAAACGGTGACCTCTACAACTACTCCGGCAAGGATACGCTGATGATCCGCCAGGGTACCGTCTACCGCGACGGACGCGACAGCTATAACGATGTCCTTTACATTGACAGCAACGGTGATTTTACCATCATGCGCGGTAATGAGGCACGTGCAAGCGGCTTCTATCCGAGCGAGGAACGAACAATATACCAGACAATAACTTTTGGACCTCCGCTTGTTATGGACGGTGAGGTTGTTCAGTTCGATCACGGTATTGTATTCAACTGTTTTTACCGCAATCCCCGTTCTGCTATAGGTCAGACCGGACCGCTCGAGTATGTGCTTGTTGCTGTAGAAGGTCGTTCTGATGAATCAAAGGGTCTTTCGACCAACGACCTTGCTTATCTTATGCATGACCTCGGCTGTATTCAGGCATACAATCTTGACGGCGGTCAGAGCAGTATGATGATTTACCGCGGCAAACCCTTCAACCACATAAGCAACAACGGCGAAAGAACATTTTCCGACATAATCTACTTCGGCTCGGCAATGCCGCAGGAATAAAGCTGGAGGTATAGACTTGTTCAACAATCCAACATTTCTGATAATCGACGAGCTCAATCTGTACTGGCATGGTCTGCTTCTTGCTGCTGCGCTGGCTGCAGGCATGACACTTTCATGGAAGCTCAAAAAAAAACAGACCGGCGAAGACGGAAAGGATATACTTATCACGTATATCATCACTCTTCCGCTTGCTTTTTTCGGCGCACGAGCCTATTACTGCTGGTGCAAAGCCGATCAGTTCACAGACTTCTCGCAGTATTTTGACTTCGGCAACGGCGGCTTCGGTCTGCTGGGTGCAATTGCTGCCGCCTGCATCGGAATACTGATTTCCTCTCTCGTGCTTCATCTTAACTCCGGTGAACTTTTTGATGTCATGGCTCCCGGTATTGGACTTGCAATTGCAATCGGAAGATGGGGTGCAATCTTCACCAACGAAAACCTCGGCGGTGCCGTAACTGCTGAGTTTTTCCAGCATATGCCGTTTGCGGTCTACAGCGAGAGCGAGGATATCTACCGCAAGGCATTCTTTGTCGGCGGCTCACTTCTCGCACTCGGTCTCTCCCTTGCAGCAAGCTGGCTTTTCGAGCAGCGGTACATAAAGCACAATATCAGCAATCAGAGCGGCGATATATTCATGCTGTTCATCAGCATTTATTTCCTGCTTCAGGGCATATTTGAGCAGTACCGCTACGATCCTCTCTATTTCAATCTGGACAATGTTTATCTGCGAAAGCTTCAGACAGTATCCGCCACACTTGCACTTGGCGCTCTCCTCGGAGCTGTGCCGCTTGCCTGCATGATACTGCGCAATCTGTTCAAGCGTGGCTTCAAACTGAAATATCTGTGGCACATTCCAGCCTGTGCGCTGCTCTTCTTCGGCTATTTCAACATCGTGCTCCGAGTTGAATCGGTCAACGAACAGTATAACGGCGCTGTACTGATCTTCAGCGCTGTCGGACTTGTACTTATTGCCCTGTCCCTGTTCATCGGCTCTGCAAAAATCAGCAGCAGACTTCTCCCTTCCCGCCGCATACAGCAGCGTCCTTCTCCAAGACAGAATCCACCCGTCAGACAGCGACCCAACGGCTACCGTCCCGGCGTTTCTCGCAATGTTCAGCACAGACAGCGTTACGGCGGCACACGTTATTAATCTGTCAGATAACTGAAAAAGGCAGACATCCTTAAACGGATGTCTGCCTTTTCTTTATTGTTCAATTAATTTTCTGATGTCTGCCAGTCACTGAAGCGGTAATTATTCTCCGGATCATTATAGCTGTAGGTTCTGCGGGTATTGCTGTCGTAATAGCTGTAGCCTCTGAGACCGTAGCGTCTTGTGCCGGAGGATTCGCCGTCCTCCCAGTACTCGATATCGTCCCAGTTGCGGAACTCTTTTACCTTCTCCCAGTTCTGGAATGCGCCGACCACACCGCGGTTGCGCTCGGTATGTCTCCAGCCGCCGAAGGTGCAGGAATGTGTTCCGAGAACGGTCACAATCCTGACATCGGGGAATTCTGCAAACAGTGCTTCGTGCTCATCAAACGGCACTCTGCACATGTTGAGGTAAACCAGTTTGAGATCGGGCATCGAATACAGAAAATCATAATTCGAGCCGACATAGATATGACAGAGGTTGATATCCACCATTTTGGTAAGGCTCTTGAGCGGTGTAAGATCCTCGACATCACGGTTAAGGAAAAGCTCAAGATAAACAAGCTCCTTGAGATCAGCAAGCGGAGAGATATCTGAAATATAATTGTCCGCAAGAATCAGATACTTGAGCTTTGTCAGATTTCTGATAGGCTCAAGATCGGACAGACCGTGGTGTCCGATGTCGAGAGCTACAAGGTCGGTACAGTATTTGAAGAGGGGTGCAAACACCTCGTCCGAAAATCTGCCGTCATGACCGTTGAGCGTTGAGAAGCAGGTGATATCGGTTCTGACTGTCCAGTGCGCGAACTGTATGTACCACACAAACTTTATATCCGGATATGCTGCTCTGAGCTCGTCCATCTGCTCATTCGAAAGACCGCAGCCGCACATATCGCAGTACGTGAGCGACGGCAGGTATCTGAGCTGTTCAAGCAGGTCGACGTTGGTCTCAAAGCTGCAGTCACGCAGGTCGGCTTCGGTGGAAAGGCTGGTAAGCTCGTGACCGAAAAGGTCGTATTTCCAAAGTATCTCGCACTCCGGCATTTCATTCCACAGCCTGAGCAGTGCATCATAATTCGTGCAGTTCTGCGCATCAATATAGGTGCAGTCAGTGAAATATTTTACGTTTTCAAAGTCCTGCTCAGCCGCAGTATCATCAAGCACAAGCTCCGCTGCTGTACTGCTGACTCTGCCGCCCATAAACGGAACGTCCCAGATTATCTCACAATCCGGCAGAGCTGCCTGCAGTGATTCAAACTGCGCCTCACTCAGCTCATTGCCTGTCATGTCAAGCTTTTTCAGCGAAGTAAGATTCGACAGCACTTTGACATCTGTGTAGCCTGTATTGCTGATATTCAGTTCCGTTAATGAAGTCAGTTTTGCAAGCGCTGAGAAATTTGCCTTTGCACCTGAGAGATCCAGTATCTCAAGACCGTCAATGCGGCGGAGCGGCGCCAGACTTTTTATATCTTCTCCGCTCAGGTCAACAGAATTTTCTGTCTGTGAGATACGGATCCGCTCGCCGTCTTCTGTCCTGATATATGAATACCCTCCGCATGATGAAAGCATCATTGCCGCCATGGCAATCACACACACCGCAGCGGCGGCCGCAACAGCTTTCCGTTTCTGTCCATCATACCGGAAAACAAATTTTCCTTTTATTATTTCAGCCATTCAGTTCGTGCTCCATTCTGTTGTTGATTCAGCTTTCACAGAGAGTATCACAGGCAGACTATGCGGAGCAGAACATCGACCATTTTCTCCATGGACTGTACAGGGATATATTCATATCTGCCATGGAAGTTATGTCCGCCGGTAGAAAGATTCGGACAGGGCAGTCCCTCATAGGAAAGACGTGCTCCGTCAGTACCGCCGCGGATAGGAACGATAAGCGGTTCAACACCCTCTGCTGTCATCGCATTATTTGCACGCTCTACTATGTGCATATGCGGCTCGATTTTTTCTTTCATATTGTAGTAGCTGTCACGAAGATCAAGCTCCACTGTACCCTCGCCGTACTTTTCGTTGAGGGCAGCGGCAATTGCAGTCATCTGCTCCTTGCGCTTTTCAAAAAGCTGACGGTCATGGTCACGGATAATATAAGCAAGTGAAGCCTTCTCTTCCTTGCCTGACATTTCGCACAGATGGAAGAATCCCTCGTATTTTTCTGTTTTAGCCGGAATCTCATCAGCCGGAAGCAGAGATGCAAACTCAACTGCGATAAGCATGGCATTCTTCATCTTGCCCTTTGCGTCACCCGGGTGAATATTTACGCCGTTGACTGTAACAGCCGCAGAGGCTGCATTGAAGTTTTCATACTCGATTTCGCCGAGAGCTCCGCCGTCCACTGTATATGCAAAGTCAGCACCGAATCGCGGAATATCAAAGAAATCAGCACCCTCGCCTATCTCCTCGTCGGGAGTGATGCAGACAGGTATTCTGCCGTGGCGCAGACTCTTGTCATTCATAAGCCGCTCGACCGCTGTGAATATCTCTGCCACACCGGCTTTGTCATCTGCACCGAGAAGAGTTGTTCCATCGGTCACGATAAGCTGCCAGCCGCTGTATCTTTCAAGATGAGGGAAATCTGCCGCGCGCATGACGATATTCTTTTCCTCATTGAGCACGATATCGCCGCCTGTATAATCAACAATGCGTGCCTTTACATTCTCTCCGGAGATATCAGGAGAGGTATCCATATGCGCAACAAGTCCGATTGACGGCTCGTTTTCTGCACCCTCGCTGGCGGGGACAACACCGTAGACATATCCGCGCTCATCAAGATACACCTCGTCAAGCCCCATTGCCTCGAGTTCTGCTTTCAGCTCATTCGCAAGAACAAGCTGCCTGGCTGAGCTGGGATGTGTGCCGCTCTTGGGATCGGAGCGGGTATCGAAAGAAACATACTTAAGAAAGCGTTCGGTTACATTCATATCTGATTTTTCCTTTCAGTTTGGTTTTGTTGTTATGTAATGGTTTGATTTATTGACAGCAGTTATTCTTCTGCTGTGATTATTATATCCGCCCGGGCGCGTATATCGAAACTCTGATGATACTTTTCCTCCATGGGTATCCAGCGATCGCGGAACATCTGCCACCATTCCTCACCATCGCGCGCAACGATGCGTTTTTTCTGGCGAGAAGGGTCTATATCAGCAAATACGCACAGGTCGTAAATCCCGCCGAACGCAGGGTGCATACTGTAGGAGCCTTCGACTATAATACCTTTTCCGAAAACAGTGCGCGAGGTGTTCATATTTCCATCGGAGCAATCAAAAACGCGGTAGGAAAACGGTTCTCCATTTCTGAGACATGGGATTACTTCCTGAGCAAAGCGCTCACGGTGAACATTTCCGCCCGGCTCGCTGAGGCGCTCCGCTGTTCGCATATCGAAAGGCAGAAAGAAATCGTCCATGCACACAATTCCGAAGCCGAATTTTTCTGCCAGCTCGCGCGCCATTGTCGATTTACCCGCAGCGCAGCGTCCGTCAACAGCGATTACCGGACGCTCACTGACTTCAATGAGTTTATTTATTGCATCAATCAGATTATTCATCGAATTTTATATAACCTCTCAGCAATTAATTGCTAATTTATTGTATTATACACAAAAGCAATCCATATTGCAATATCAACAGCATGCCCTTTTCATACACTTTACAGACAATACAAAAACCTGAAATTTTATTGAATTTTCATGCTGCGTATTGTAATATATAATCAACTTATAACTTACGGATTTGAGGGGGAATGTCTGTGAATCCGATACTTCAGTCACGCTGGAAACTCGAAGGAAACAGCCTCGTATACTACGGTCTGAGAAATATGCCATACACACTTAAGCGGCGTATCCGCATTTCGCGACGCACTGCCGGAATAATCAGCAGCATGGACGGCACACGTCAGCTTGAGAGTTATCCCCGCAGCAGTGGAATAAAACGGCTTATCGCTCAGGGAATGATCACCGATATGTCAGACCTGCGACAGCTTCCTGATTCTCTTGAGAATGCACGGTACTGCACCCGGTGTGCTGCAAATGACTATATGATACCCGGGCTTGAGTTTGACAGCAGCGGTCTCTGCCCCATGTGCTCGACAGAGAAAATATATGCGAAATACCGCAGTATTCTGCCTGTAATCGACGGCATTCCTGTAAGCAGAAAATCGCGCTTTGATGCCGCGCTTTTCTACACCGGCGGAAAGGATTCGTCATTTCTGCTTTATTACCTCGCGGTTGTGAAGAAACTGCGTGTACTTGCGCTGACCTGGAAGATACCATTCATGAGTCAGAATGCGCTTCAGAGCATAGAAAACGCCCGTCAGAAGCTTCCGAATGTCACCTTCTGGTGCGAGGAGGCTGAGCCGGACGCTCTGCACCGATTCTATACAAAGCTTTTTGAGCTTCAGGGCAACGTATGCGCCTGTCCGTCAATTGCTTATCTGATGTTCTTTGAGCGGCTGGTTGACGAGCGTGTCCCCTATCTTGTTCTCGGCAACGAGCCGGTACAGATGAAAAATCTGCTTTACAACGGCATGGCTCCCAAAATTGCGTTCAACTACGCTGAAAGCAAGGCGCTTAATCTTCTGCTGAATATTCCTCGTGTTCTCACGATGAAGAAACCTTACCGCAAAGGACAGCTTCAGATGAATGCCGCTGTAAGCCAGCTTGTATACGGAGATAATCCGGTCAAGAAACTTTCAGGATATCGGAACACAATGATAGAAAACTACCGTACTGCGCTCGACGATGTTCCTGAGCTCTGCGCAAGCGCAGCCCGCGGACTCAGGAAGTGCAGAAGAAATGCACAGCTTCCGGCACTTGTTCACATCGACATGAACGATATCAGCGATGGCGGTGTTTACGTATGGAACGATATAAAACAGCTTCTGCGCGATGAGCTCGGCTGGGTTGATGCCTCTGCAGACAAGGGGCTGCACACCAGCTGCGACCTTGAACGCTGCAAGGAATACTCTCAGCTGAAGGCATTCCGCGAAATGTCGAGTCCTGTCATTCCTTTCTCTGCAATTGAACTGAGTCTTGCTGTCAGCAGCGGTAACGTATCAGCTGAGCAGGCATTAAGAGAACTGCACAGCCACTCCGGCTTCTGCCGCTGTATGCCTGCCGAGTTTGACACTGTACACAGCTATCTCAGCACAGCCCCTTCGGATAAATAACCAGTTCCGGAACTGCGCGCTTCTTTGTAACGTACCTCTTTGTCACGGGATTGGTAAACTGCCGCTTTCTCGCCTGAGCGCAGCACGTCTGTACGCAGGCAAAGCAGCGGATACACCGTGAATTGTTCACTGATAGGTCGGCACTTACAGCGCCTGTCGGGCAGGCACCGACACACGCCCTGCAGCCTGTGCATAGCTTACTGTTGTGTACAGGCTTTTTCATTGCAGCATGACAGAGCAGACTTTTCGGCGCATACGCAAGCAGCTGTTTTCTGCCTTTCGGTATTATTGCCTCCTCTGCACTCATTAATGCCGCTTTTTTCACCATTAATGCGAGATTTTCAGCATTTTTCTCCGGCACTGTGATACTCTTGCAAAGGTCACGTGTATACGAATGCGGTACAGAAAGCTCGGCTGCCGCGGTCAGCGGTATATTGCGGTCTTTCAGTAATCCTGCGATGCTTCTGAGCGCTGCGCCTGCATGGACTCCGCCGAAAACAGCAACTGCGCTTGCCGATTCTGCACTCAGCTCCAGTCTGATGAGATTCTGTTCTGCTGCTTCTGGAATATCCTGCGCATGAACCGGCAGAATTATTACTGCATGATCGCAGACAACCGGAGCAGACACGCTGTTTCGCAGGTCATGGATAACTATTGATTCATCAGCAAGCATTTTCGCTATCGCCTGTGCCGCTGCCTTGCAGCTGCCTGTTGCCGACCAGTAAATTATCGCAATGCGCATGATTCCGCCTCACTCTTTTAATACTGAAAGCCGCCGGTGATCGTTCTGACCGCCGACGGCTTTTATAATATACATATTAATATACAGATTCAGTTCCGACAAAACAAATGCCGCCCGGTCTACATTCAGGCTGCCGGCTTGTCAGCTGTACCGTCAAAGGTTATTTCAACTGTTACACTGTGCGGTGAATATGTCAGCTTTTCGAGACCGCCCTGACGTTTTTCAAGCTCATCGGCAAGCTGAACGGTCATTTTCGCGAGAACAGTAGTCTGCCACAGCGGCTGTTCATTCTTTCCGACCTCAGCCATCGGCTTATAAACATAGTTGCAGGTTATGCTCTGTCCCGGCTCAAGCAGGAAATAATACGGAGCCTCGACGTCTGACATGGACACCGGCATGGTCTTTCCCCACTCATTCGCTGCACACACCAGATTATAGCCGTCAGCTGTGACTGCCATGGTCAGCGCGCCCTCTCTGCCATATGCACCTACGGGAGAACAAACCGGAATATATCCGCTCGTTTCATTGGTGATAACCGCGGTCATTACAATATCTTCGCCGTCGATGTAATAATCAGAGCTTGTTCGGATCTTCAGCTTGACACCTGCTTCAATTTCAAAATTGCTGCTTGAGCCAGTGCCGAGAATCTGCTCCTGCTGATCATTATTTCCGTTATCCTTATCCTTGCAGGAGCACATTGCCAGAAGCATTACCGCTGCAAGAAGAATTGCTGCAAGTCGATTCAGCTTGTTCATTGTAGAAACACCATACCTGTTCATCATAATTTGAGACATTTAGTAAAGTATAGCACATACATTTCAGCATTACAAGAGCAGAGTCAGCTGTGATTTGATAATGTTGCCGGCAAAATCACCATATCCGTTTTTGATATAATATTTTATATAAATAATTTTCGTCATTTTGCTTGACAAACGACTCTATTTGGTGTATATTTTATGCTTGAGTAAGAATGGGTTATTTCGCCCATTTGCAAATTGCACCTGATTCTTCCGAACCTCTTCCGAGGTTCGGAAATGGCAAGTTTTTTGTTGAATTATCACAAGTATTTTCCACTTATGACTTGCAAGTTTTCATGTGTTTTTTGTACAAACTTTCTCATCAAAAAATCCGCACATCTGCCGTAACTACGGCTTTTTGAGCGGTTACGGAAAGCTTTTCGGAATCCTTTCCGGAGAATTTCCAAATCAGAAGCACATTTTCGGTCAGATAGAGGTGTGCTTTCAGTCATGATTTTCAAGATGAACGGAGTGAAGCAAGGTTTATGGTTAATGTCAAGAAATGTCAGCTTGGCCGCAACACCAGAATGAGCTTTTCTAAAATCGACGAGGTTCTGCAGATGCCGAATCTTATCGAGGTTCAGAAAAAGTCCTATCAGTGGTTCCTCGAGCACGGTCTGCGTGACGTTTTCGAGGATGTTTCGGGCATTTCCGACCACACAGGCAACCTGGTCCTCGACTTCGTCGATTATCACATCGACGAGACCCCCAAGTATTCCGTTGAGGAATGCAAAATAAGAGATGCCACATACTCAGCATCCCTGCGTGTCAAGGCACGTCTTCTCAACCGCACCACCGGTGAGATCAAGGATTCTGAGGTATACATGGGCGAATTCCCGCTCATGACAGAAAGCGGTACATTTGTTATCAACGGTGCTGAGCGTGTTATCGTTTCTCAGCTCGTCCGCTCTCCCGGCGTATATTTCAAGATGGATTATGACAAGTCAGGCAAGAAGCTCTTCTCCTCCACTGTCATTCCTAACCGCGGCGCATGGCTCGAGTACGAGACCGACGTCAATGATATCTTCTATGTCCGCATAGACAAGAACCGCAAGCTGCCGATAACCATGCTTATCCGCGCTATGGGTCTTTCCAGCGATGAGGAGATCTTCAACTTCTTCGGTCACAGTGATCTTATCGATGCTACTCTCACCAAGGATACCTCCAAGAATACCGAGGAGGCTCTCATTGAGATTTTCAAGAAGCTCAAGCCCGGTGAGCCCACTGCTCTCGAGAGCGCACGCACCCATCTTTACAATCTCTTCTTTGATCCGCGCCGCTACGATCTTTCCCGTGTCGGCCGCTACAAGTACAACAAGAAGCTTGCTGTAGGTCACAGACTTATCGGTCACCCCCTCTCCCGTCCGGTTGCTGATCCCTTCACCGGTGAGATCATCGCTGATGCAGGTCAGACCGTTACACGCGAGATGGCTGACGCTATGGACGCATGCGGCGTATCTGCTGCATACATCACCCTCGAGAACGGCAATGAGCTCGGTGTTCTTGGCAACGCTATGGTCGACGCCAAGAACTACATCGATGCTTCCCTGCTTGAGCAGGCCGGAATCCTCGAGAACGTACGCGTTTCTGTTCTCCTTGAGGTTCTTGATGCCGACAAGGAAGATGAGGAGCTTGTAAGACTTCTCCGTTCACGCAAGGATGAGCTTGTTCCCAAGAACATAATCATCGATGATATATTTGCATCCATCAACTATCTCGTCTGCCTCAACTGCGGCGTTGGCGTTACCGATGATATTGACCATCTCGGCAACCGTCGTATCCGCTCTGTCGGCGAGCTGCTGCAGAATCAGTTCCGCATCGGCTTTACCCGTCTTGAGCGCGGTGTCCGCGAGAAGATGAGCCTTACCGATTCCAACGATATCACTCCTGCAACTCTTATAAACAGCCGTCCTGTAAATGCGGCAATCAAGGAATTCTTCGGTTCCTCTCCGCTCTCCCAGTTCATGGATCAGACCAACCCGCTGGCTGAGCTTACTCACAAGCGCCGTCTCTCGGCTCTTGGTCCCGGCGGTCTTACCCGTGACCGTGCAGGCTTCGAAGTCCGTGACGTTCACTACAGCCACTACGGCCGTATGTGTCCTATCGAGACTCCTGAAGGACCGAACATCGGTCTTATCTCCTACCTCGCTACATTTGCCCGTGTAAATGAATACGGCTTTGTCGAGGCTCCTTTCCGCAAGGTTGACAAGGCTACCGGCTCTGTCACCGAAGAGGTCGTTTACATGACCGCTGACGTCGAGGACGAGTACATTGTTGCACAGGCTAACGAAAAGCTCGATGAAAACGGCTGCTTTGTACGTCCGCGTGTCAATGCCCGTCACCGCGACGAGTTCCTTGAAATCGAGCGCGACCGTATCGATTACATGGACGTTTCCCCGAAGATGGTTGTTTCTGTTGCTACTGCATGTATTCCCTTCCTTGAGAACGATGACGCTAACCGCGCACTGATGGGATCGAACATGCAGAGACAGGCTGTTCCCCTGCTGAGAACCGAGGCTCCTGTAGTCGGTACCGGTATGGAATACAAGGCCGGCGTTGACTCCGGTGTCTGCCTGCTGGCAAAGCGCGCAGGTACTGTTGATTATGTATCTGCTGACAAGATCACCGTTATTGCTGACAACGGCGAGACCGATGTCTACCACGTCATCAAGTTCATGCGCTCCAACCAGGGTACCTGCTTCAATCAGATTCCTGTTGTCTCCAAGGGCGAGCGTGTTGAGGTCGGCGATGTTCTGGCCGACGGTCCTGCTACCAAGAACGGTGAAATCTCCCTTGGTAAGAATGCTCTCATAGGCTTCATGACCTGGGAAGGCTACAACTACGAGGACGCTGTCCTCCTCAACGAAAAGATCGTCCGTGATGACGTTTATACTTCCATTCATATCGAGGAGTATGAGACCGAAGCACGTGATACCAAGCTCGGCGCTGAGGAAATCACCAGAGATATCCCCAACGTCAGCGAAGATGCACTTAAGGACCTTGACGAGAACGGCATAATCCATGTCGGTGCAGAGGTTCATTCCGGTGATATTCTTGTCGGTAAGGTCACCCCGAAGGGCGAGACCGAGCTGACTGCTGAAGAGCGCCTGCTTCGCGCAATCTTCGGCGAAAAGGCCCGTGAGGTCCGTGATACCTCCCTGCGTGTTCCCCACGGTGAGAGCGGCATCGTTGTCGATGTTGAGGTCTTCACCCGAGAGAACAGCGATGAGCTGGCACCCGGTGTAAACAAGGTCGTCCGTGTTTATCTTGCACAGAAGAGAAAGATCTCTGTCGGTGACAAGATGGCAGGTCGTCACGGTAACAAGGGTGTTGTTTCCAGAATTCTTCCTGTCGAGGATATGCCGTTCCTTCCGGACGGTACTCCGCTCGACATAGTTCTTAACCCGCTGGGTGTTCCGTCCCGAATGAATATCGGACAGGTACTCGAGGTTCACCTCGGACGTGCCGCAAAGGCTCTCGGCTACAATGTCATGACTCCTGTCTTCGACGGCGCACACGAAGGTGACATCGTCGAACTCTTCAAGCAGGCCGGTCTGCGCGAAGACGGCAAGACCGTTCTTTATGACGGACGTACCGGTGAGGCATTCGACAACCCGGTAACTGTCGGATATATGTACTTCCTCAAACTTCATCACCTTGTTGATGATAAGATTCACGCACGTTCCACCGGTCCGTACTCCCTCGTTACTCAGCAGCCGCTGGGTGGTAAGGCTCAGTTCGGCGGTCAGCGTTTCGGTGAGATGGAAGTCTGGGCACTCGAGGCTTACGGTGCTGCATACACCCTTCAGGAGATCCTCACTGTCAAGTCCGACGACGTTGTCGGTCGTGTCAAGACCTACGAGGCAATCATCAAGGGTCAGAACGTACCTACTCCGGGTGTTCCCGAGTCCTTCAAGGTTCTCATCAAGGAGCTTCAGTCTCTCGGTCTCGATGTCAAGGTACTTGACGCTGATCAGAATGTTGTTGATCTCAAGCAGACCTTCGACGACGATGAGGATATGGTAATTGCTCCGGCAAACATTCCTATGTCCGACGATGATGACGACATGGCAATGACCGATGTTCTCGATGAAGACGAGCTTACCGCTGCCGGCTACGGCGAGGATCCTGATGTTCCTCAGGACGGCACTCTCGGCATCGATGCTTTTGATGATGATTACCTCGACGACGATGACGGACTCGTTGATGACGATTTCTTCGCCGATGTATTCGACGATTCCGATAATGAGCAGTATTAATTAAGGGGGTAAAGTGAATGGACTGTAAGGAATTTTCCTCAATTATGATCCGTCTGGCTTCTCCTGATCAGATCAGAAGCTGGTCCTACGGCGAAGTCAAGAAGCCTGAGACGATCAACTACCGTACACTCAAGCCCGAGCGCGACGGACTTTTCTGTGAGCGCATCTTTGGACCGCAGAAGGACTGGGAATGTCACTGCGGAAAATACAAGAGAATACGTTATAAGGGCAAGGTCTGTGAGCGCTGCGGCGTCGAGATCACCAGAGCCAAGGTACGCCGTGAGCGTATGGGCACCATTGAGCTTGCTGCTCCGGTTTCCCACATCTGGTATTTCAAGGGTATCCCCTGCCGCATGGGCTTCATGCTGGATATTTCTCCCAGACATCTGGAGAAAATCCTCTATTTCGCAAACTATATTGTAACTGAGATTCCCGACCCTGATCTCTGTCCGCGTCTTTCCTACAAGCAGATACTCACCGATAAGGAGTACCGCGAGTTCAAGGAAATGTACGGCGACGATTTCGTAGCAGAGATGGGTGCTGAGGCTATCAAGAAGCTTCTTCAGGATATCGACCTTGAGGCTCTTTCCGAGCAGCTCAAGGAAGAGCTTGTCGATGCTGCAGGTCAGAAGCGCGTACGTCTCCTCAAGAGACTTGACGTTGTTGAGGCTTTCCGTATTTCCGGCAACCGTCCGGAGTGGATGATCCTCGATGTTCTGCCTGTTATTCCTCCTGATATCCGTCCTATGGTTCAGCTGGACGGCGGACGTTTCGCTTCCAGTGACCTGAATGATCTTTATCGCCGCGTTATCAACAGAAACAACCGTCTGCGCAAGCTGATGGAGCTTGGTGCGCCCGATATCATCGTCCGCAACGAAAAGCGTATGCTTCAGGAGGCTGTCGATGCTCTCATCGATAACGGCCGCCGCGGACGTCCTGTAACCGGTCCGAACAACCGTCCCCTCAAGTCCCTTTCCGATATGCTCAAGGGTAAGCAGGGACGCTTCCGTCAGAACCTGCTCGGTAAGCGTGTTGACTACTCCGGCCGTTCTGTTATCGTTGTCGGTCCTGAGCTGAAGATGTATCAGTGCGGTCTCCCGAAAGAGATGGCTCTTGAGCTCTTCAAGCCGTTTGTTATGAAGCGTCTTGTTGAGACCGGTGCTGCCGGCAACATCAAGACTGCACGCAAGATGGTTGACCGTGCAAAGCCCGAGGTCTGGGATGCTCTTGAGCTTGTTATCAAGGGACATCCGGTCATGCTCAACCGTGCTCCGACACTTCACCGTCTTGGTATTCAGGCATTTGAGCCGGTACTCGTTGAGGGTCGTGCTATCAAGCTGCACCCGCTGGTATGTACCGCATTCAACGCTGACTTCGACGGCGACCAGATGGCTGTTCACGTACCGCTTTCCTGCGAGGCTCAGGCAGAGGCACGTCTGCTCATGCTTGCTTCCGGCAACCTGCTCAAGCCGTCTGACGGTAAGCCTGTTGTCGTTCCTACTCAGGACATGGTTCTCGGTTCCTATTACCTCACCCTCGACAAGGACGGTGAGCCGGGCGAGGGCAAGTGGTTCCGCAGCTTCGATGAGGCTCTGCTCGCTTATGATTCAGGTGTCATCACCCTTCATTCCAAGATCAAGGTTCGCCGCTTCGGCATCTGGAACGGCGAAGAGGTTTCTGATATGATCGACACCACAGTCGGTAAGATCATCTTCAACCAGCCTGTTCCTCAGGATCTTGGCTTTGTCGACCGCACCAAGCGCGAGGATTTCCTCAAGCTTGAGGTCAGCTTCCTTGTTGACAAGAAGATGCTCGGCCGCATCATTGAGAAGTGCATAATCGTACATGATGCTGCTATTACTTCTGACGTTCTTGATAACATCAAGGCACAGGGCTACAAGTACTCCACCAAGGGTGCTCTTACTGTTGCTGTCTGCGATGCTACCATTCCGCCTCAGAAGAAGGATATCATCGCAGATGCTGAAGCACAGGTCGAAAAGATCCTCATTCAGTTCAGACGCGGTCTTATCACCAACGAGGAGCGCTATAAGCTCACAATCGATGTCTGGGACAAGGCAACCAAGGCTGTTGCCAAGGCTCTGACTGACAATATGGATAAGTTCAACCCCATCAACATGATGGCTCAGTCGGGTGCTCGTGGTTCTGCAAACCAGATCCGTCAGCTCGCCGGTATGCGCGGACTTATCGCCAACACCTCCGGTCGTACCATCGAAGTACCTATCCGTGCTAACTACCGTGAGGGTCTTAACATTCTCGAATACTTCATCTCGTCCCGTGGTGCTCGAAAGGGTCTTGCTGATACCGCTCTGCGTACTGCTGACTCTGGTTACCTTACCCGTCGTCTGGTCGATGTTTCTCAGGATGTTATCATTCGCGAGGATGATTGCGGCACCACTGACGGCATCGAGGTCTACAGCATCCGCAACGGCAACGAGTCCATTGAGGAGATTGAAGAGCGTCTGCTCGGCCGTTATCTCGTTGAAGATTTCTGCGACGAGAACGGCAACGTCATTGTTGACAAGGATCACATGATGACAGAGCAGGATGCTGCTGCTATAGTTGCAACAGGTGTCAAGCGCGTAAAGATTCGCTCTATCCTCACCTGCGGCGCTGAGCACGGTATCTGCAAGCGCTGCTACGGTCTGAACCTTGCTACCGGCAAGCCTGTCACCGTTGGTGAGGCTGTTGGTATCATCGCAGCACAGTCAATCGGTGAGCCCGGTACCCAGCTTACCATGCGTAACTTCCATACCGGCGGTATCGCTAACGCAGAGGATATCACACAGGGTCTTCCCCGTGTTGAGGAGCTCTTTGAAGGTCGTAAGCCGAAGTATCTTGCTATGATTTCTGAGATCGACGGTGTCGTATCCTTTGAGGTCATCAAGAAGAACCAGTATGTTGTCGTTACCAACGAGGAGACCGGTGAGGTCAAGCAGTACCTCATTCCGTTCGGTATCCGCAAGCGTGTTCAGGAAGGTGACCACATCAAGGCTGGTGACACAATCACCGACGGTTCTGTCAACCCGCACGATATCCTTGCTGTCAAGGGTCCACAGGCTGTTCAGGAATACCTCATCGAGGAAGTTCAGCGTACCTACCGTATGCAGGGTGTTGACATCAACGACAAACACATCGAGGTTATCGTCCGTCAGATGATGCGCAAGGTCCGCATCGATGATCCGGGTGACACCACTCTTCTCCCGACCGCACAGGTTGAGAAGCGCGAGTTCGACGCTGCAAATGCTGAGGTTCTTCGCCGCCGCGAGGAAGAGGGCAACGAATCTCTCCGCCTTGCAACCTGCCAGCCGGTACTTCTCGGTATCACCAAGGCATCTCTCCTTACCGAATCCTTCCTCTCTGCAGCTTCCTTCCAGGAGACTACAAGAGTTCTTACCGATGCTGCAATCCGCGGCAAGATCGATCCGCTGGTCGGTCTCAAGGAGAATGTTCTTATCGGTAAGCTTGTACCTGCAGGTACCGGTATGATCTCCACCGACAATCAGATCGTTGACGTTGTCAGTGCTCTTGATATTCCGGAGGACGATGATGACGAAGATGCAACTGCATAATGCAGTCATCTGACACTGCTCAATAAATAATGAAGCCCACACACCGGGAGATAATCCTGATGTGTGGGCTTTTGATTTTGCGTGAGAAATATACGGAGAGCTCAGTGGTAAATTTTGGTTTATGCGATTAAGCGCAGGCAGATTAAAAGTTTCGTCCACCTTTTCAAAGGTGGCAGGTCGAGGGCAGCGCCCTCGTGGAGTTTGAGGCAAAGCCTCAACTTCTCATCGAAAAAGAATTAAGGACTCCGTCCTTAAAACCTGCAAGGGCGTTGCCCTTGACCCACGACCTTTTGAAAAAGGTCGATCAAAACTT
>JAZNOP010000094.1:0-6949 GCA_045580875.1 Acutalibacteraceae bacterium | reverse complement strand
GTCTTCCTAAGACCGCTTGGCCTCCGACTTCAGTTGGCAGACCGCTCTTTCATTGTAACAGGTCTTTTTTTACTCTTCGCCATAGGCTATTTTTGAACCACTCGTGTAACGAGTGGTTTTCTATATACAAAGAAAGAGGTACAGATAACATCTGTACCTCTTTTCAATTTAGATATTCTGTGTGCTGTAATAGATGTCCGCATCAATTATATCGAGCGAATCAATCCATTCATCTATCCAGACTTCGTATTCCTCGAACAGCTCATTCGGCATTTCAACAATAAATATATGGTCATATTTATCCGTTTTTGCAAGTACAACTTCTACTGTGCAGCCCTGAGCATAGGAAGTCTCGCCTATTCTTATCCGAATAGCTGTACAATCACTGTACGAAGGCGCTGGTGTTATAGCCGATACATTCTGCACATCCGGATAAAGTGCATAAACATGGGTATTAATCCAATCCTCATTGGCTGTATACCGCAAAGTTTTAACCTTAATGCTACCATTTACGATAAACGTCTTTTCCCATGATTCGTCATCATATGCCTTTTCTGACTCAACGACGCAGTCAGCAATCTTTGAAGTGAGTATCAGAATCTCTCCCGACACCTTATCAATCTCTGACGCTTCCTGATCGACTGCCGGCAAAATTACCTCCGGTCTGTCAGAAATCATATCTTTTACAATCCGGGACAAAGACGGAGATACAGCGTATACACCAATCAGCAAAGAAATCGCAAGAAAAAGACTTAAGCAAAGCTGCCATACCTTCATTGAAGAGCTTTCAGATACAAAGCTTTTCATAACAGATACTATACTGTCCCGCTTTACTTTTTCAGCATGACGCTGCTGTGCGCCGCAGCCTTTGCATACTACGGCATCATCACTAAGCACCCTGCCGCACATATAACAAATCATTGTGTCAGTACGCACTCCCTTATCTGTCTGCAAGATCGATATAGGCTCTTCTCGGCTGGACGTTCATATATGCCGGACGAATAATCTTGCTTGCATTTATGTTTTCCTCAACAAGATGGGCGCTCCAACCAGCAATTCTGGCTATTGCAAATATCGGTGTATAAAGTTCAACAGGCAGACCAAGCATATCATATACAAATCCGCTGTAGAAGTCGATATTCGCACTTACTCCCTTATAGGTCTTTCTTCTCTCGCTAATTATCTGCGGAGCAAGTCTCTCTACCGCTGCATAAAGATGATATTCTTCCTGCAGACCCTTTTCATCAGAGAGACTCTTGACAAACTTCTTGAATATCTGTGCACGCGGATCAGAAATCGAATAAATTGCGTGACCCATTCCGTAAATAAGTCCGGCCTTATCAAAGCGTTCCTTATTAAGGATACCACGGAGATAAGCAGATATCTCTTCATCATCGTGCCAGTCGCCGACCTGCTGCTTCATATCCTCAAACATACGCATAACCTTGATATTGGCGCCGCCGTGCTTCGGACCCTTGAGGGAGCCAAGGGCAGCTGCAATAACAGAATAGGTATCTGTTCCGGAAGAACTTACAACGTGAGTTGTAAATGTTGAATTGTTGCCGCCGCCATGCTCAGCATGGAGCACCAGCGCAAGGTCGAGAATCTTCGCCTCAAGCTCAGTATACTGACAGTCCGGACGAAGCATATAAAGAATATTTTCCGCTGTGGAAAGCTCAGGAAGAGGTGTGTGAATGTACAAACTCTTCTCATTGAAGTAATAATCGTACGCCTGATAGCCATATACCGACAGAAGCGGGAAAATGGATATCAGCTGCAGGCACTGACGGATTACATTAGGTACACTTGTATCATTCGCTGCGGAATCATACGAATAAAGCATCAGTACGCTTCGAGCCAGAGTGTTCATCATATCAAAGCTCGGAGATTTCATTATGATGTCACGAACAAAGCTTGTCGGAAGCGAACGGTATCCGGAAAGAATATTCTTGAACTGATCAAGCTGTTCTTTTGTTGGAAGATTTCCAAAAAGAAGAAGGTAGGTTGTTTCTTCAAAACCGAAGCGATCTTCCTTCATAAAGCCATTGACAAGATCTTCTATTGCAATTCCGCGATAATATAGCTCACCGGGACGAGAAACCTTTACCCCGTCGACCATCTCGGAAGCCTGGATTTCTGAGACCTCAGTAAGACCGGTAAGAACACCGTTTCCGTTAAGATCACGCAGACCGCGATTGACTTTATATGTGGTATACCACTGCGGATCAATCGAACTGTTACTTACGCAGATATCCGCAAGCTCATGTATCTCAGGTGTTACCTGTGAAAAATCAATTATGGGTTTTGAACGCATCAAAGCAACATACAACCCCTTTCACCATCTTGATAATATTGATTTATTATACCATTATTATGTATATTTGGTCAAGTATCATTTGACATTACTTAGCTTCTTATTCGTTGAAATTTAACCATAATACAATGGAATTTTGCTATATTTTCACCAAATTAAAGCACATGAATATTGACTGTATATGTATTACAATAAGATGCAAACAAAAAAGGTCCTGCCTTTCCAGCAAGACCTTAATGGTGGGCGCAGAGGAACTCGAATCCCCGACCTCCTGCGTGTGAAGCAGGCGCTCTAACCAGCTGAGCTATGCGCCCGGATGCGCTTTAATATTATACATTTACCAATTGATATTGTCAAGATTATGACCAGATAATTATAGCCAACACCCTGACAAAGACAAAGCGCCGCCGGATATTCTCCAGCGGCGCAATATAATTACAAATCAAATTACTCTGCAGCAGAAGTATCAGCATCAGAAACAACGTCAGCACCGGAAGCGACATCACTTGAAGAGGTTACAAGATCATCAAGGTATACCTTCTCACCGTTGTCGTCGATGATGTAATACTCACCATTCTCATCAACCTGGATCTGATAAGAGGAATCATTTCCGTTGATGATAGAAAGACCGCCGAATGCACAGAATGTTGCAAATGCAAAAGCAAGGAAAAGGATTATACCAACCACCCAAAGGGTAGCCTTGTAACCTGCACCGAGCTTCGGTCCGCTGCTTGTCTTAACTGTCTTTGCCATTATATTTTCTCCTTTCAGATGTGAACATCTTTTATAGTATAATACAAAATGATGTAAACTGCAAACATTTTTTTCAAAAAAACTGTTATTATTTCTTATATCTTTTTTACAACAAATCAAGACCGTGCATAGTATTCAAATCATATCTTGATGTTGCAATTATTACAATTATATTGTAAAATAAATAAAATACAAATATAAATTATTAAACAAATAAAAATATCATTTATCAGAACATCACAAAATCACTTTCTCTTAACATGGAGGAGAGCAAACATGACTGATAATTCTACTTACACCAACAACCCTGAATTCAACGATGATTCCTTCATGGAAGAGGAGGAATTTTTCCCTGTAATAATGACCGAAGAAGACGATGAGCCTGCTGAACCGACAGAAGAAGAGCTCATGTATATGGAGTGGAAGATCGCCCGGGAAAAAGCCGCTTATGAGCAGGATTCCTATGAGCAGATAGACTTTGAAGCTGAGTGGAAAGCTTATCGTTCTCAGCTGGGTTTTGGTGCGGACGATGAAGACATTTCCGCCCAGACTTCAGATATCAGCTGTGAGAATTCAGCCTCTCATGCCGAATCTTCTGAAGACTATTACAGCGAAGAAGCATATGCCGAGTATTATGCAAAGAACCGGGAACACTATCAGGATGAATATGAAGAATATGAAGATTATGATGATCAGGACGACTACGAAGAGTATGCCGAGTTCGAAGATCATCATGAATATTCCAACCGCCCGCAGTACGGACATTCGCGCCCCCCTGTACGTCACGAGCAGCGCAGAGATCGAAGACATGAGCGTTATCCCTCTGAATCGCCGCGCCCGCGCTATGCTCAGCCTATGCAGCCGATGGAAAACCAGCTCGAGGACACCCGCAACAGGCATGGACGCTCAACAAAAGTCGTGTATGTCCACACTCCTGTCCAGGTATCAACTCCGATAGTTCCCGATACTGTCGTTCAAAGCGTACCAGAGGTTACCGCACCTGATCCCGCAACAACAGCAGCAGCTGACGTACCCAAGAATACCAAAACCAGTGAACCTGAGGTGCAGGCTGAGCCCAAAATCGTTCTTTCTCAGGATCCGGCTTTTTCCTCTCTTAACCAGCACAATCCTGCAGCATCTATCCCACAGTCACAGACAGTATATTCATACAACTCAGCAAACAGAGCGTATTCACCCTACGCTGTATATAATCCGCCTGCAGCAGTTCCTGTGGAATCGTCATATATGCCGTCTGACGAATATATGCACACTACAAAGAACACTCCTGCAGAAACCCTTACTGCAGATACTTCTGCCCGTAAAGAACATTCACGGTGGATAGGCATTGTTCTTGCTGTTGCTGCAGTAGCTGTAATTGCAGTAATTTCTCTTATTGCAAACGATCTTATTAATTCCAGTGCACGTAATGTTGTAAACAAGCCCTACACTATTACGCTTAATGGTACAGAATACGATGGAAAATATACCGGTAACTGGCAAAAAAGAGCTCCGCTTTCTAATGGTGAATGGATATGTGAAGATTACATGACCTACTCCGGTCAGTGGGTAAACGGTATTATGTCCGGCAATGGTACAGCCGATTTTGTCAACGGAAACAATTATGATGGTTTCTGGCTTGATGGCATGATGTCCGGAGAAGGCACAATGCTTTATTCTGACAGCTCGCAGTATACCGGTTCATGGAGCGAAGGTGTACGCAGCGGCAGCGGCACAATGAATTATGCCGACGGCTCAACTTATACCGGCAGCTGGCTCAATGACGGCAGATCCGGTGAGGGCGAAATACGATATGCCAACGGTTCCATTTACAGCGGCACATGGAATGCAGATATGCGCAGCGGCAGCGGCACAATGAATTATTCTGACGGAACCGTTTACACCGGAGAATGGTCCAGTGACAAGCGAAACGGCAGCGGTACTGTACGATATATAAGCGGTGCAAGCTACGTAGGCACATGGACTGACGATGCTATAACCGGCTCCGGAACATATACATATCCTGAAGATAACGGATATACAGCAGTATATACCGGTGAAATGGTGAATGGACAGCGTCAGGGCAACGGCTCGATGGTACTTCGTGACGGCAGCTCTTACACCGGCGGTTGGGTTGCTGATGTTATCAGCGGAACCGGACAGATGCAATATGCTGACGGAACATTCTATAACGGTGAATGGGCAAACGGAGTTCGCTCCGGCAACGGTAAAATGGTATGGCTTAACGGAAATACCTATGACGGAGCATGGGTTCAGGATAACATTCACGGTTACGGCACATATACATGGGGTGAATTCTCACCCTCTCCCGGAGATACATACGTCGGCTTCTTTGTCAATGGTGTATTCGAAGGTACAGGTACCTATACATGGAGCGACGGCGACCAGTATACCGGTGAATGGAAAAACGGCATGCGTCACGGAACCGGAACCTATACTCTTTCAAACGGCGATAAATACGTCGGTCAATGGCAGAATGGTATGATGCATGGTAACGGAACCTACACAACCGCTGATGGTCGCTATGCAACCGGAAAATGGGAAAAAGGTCAATATGTTGGTTGATAATTGCGTATACTAAATCTTAAGAGTACCCTGTATATCAAAATATGGAAGGCATGATAAAATATAATGGAATGGCTCAACGAGCTTTTAAGCAATAAGCCGCTTACAAACGCGCTTATCGCATGGCTTACAGCGCAGATAATCAAATTCATTCTGTATGCGATAATGAATAAAGAAATTCGTTTGGAACGTGTTTTCGGCGATGGAGGTATGCCAAGCGGTCATTCAGCGACTGTAACAGCACTTGCTGCAACATCACTGTTCACCTACGGCACCGGATCTTTTGAATTTGCTATTTCTGCAATTCTTGCAATTATTGTCATGCACGATGCAACAGGTGTCAGACTGGAAGCAGGCAAACACGCAAAGGCTATAAACGAAATCTTTGAAATGCTTGAAACATTCATTTCCGACAGTGAAGATGTAAAAATGAACAAGCTCAGAGAACTTGTCGGTCACACTCCCCTTCAGGTTTTCTGCGGGTCGCTTCTCGGTCTTATTGTTGCATTTATTTTCCGATAATTAAAAACAGAGGAATTCAATATGGATAACACACCAAGGATAAACAATACACTCACAGCAGGTGTAAGCCCCGATGGACTCAAGGACAGTTACGGTATAAAAATACTTATCTGTTATCTTGTCCACTCTTTCAACAGCGCACTGACGCCAAAGGATATACTGGAAATAAGTTTTGAACATGCACTTGCAAATTATTTTGAGGTCTGTTCAGTAATGGAAGAGCTGATACTTAACGGCATTGTACTCAAGGATACCAACACCGAGATTCTTTCGTTGTCAAAAGACGGTCTCCTTATCGCTGAAACGCTGTACACCGATACACCCTTCACCGTCCGCGAAAAAGCTGTTGCTGCAATAAAAAAACGTCTTGCAAGAAAACGCCATGAGGAAGAAACTCACATTGAGATCAACGAGGTTGCCGACGGTTATCAGATTGTCTGTACTTTGCTCGGTACGGGAACACCACTGATGAGCGTAAGTCTGTATATGCCGGACAAAAAATATGCACTTGCCGCCAAAGAAAGATTTATCGACAATCCGGAAATTATCTACCGCACTCTCCTGTCACATCTTACCAACGAAGCGATCACTCCTGACTCTGACAAATAATAAGCAACCCCTGATGCGTTACTCCGATTGAACTGCCCCAAATTGTACGGACAGTACAAAAAGCCCCTAAGTAGGAAATATTAAATTAAGGAACAAACTGGCTTCGCTGCTCAAGTGGAGTCAGTTTTGTTTTAAGCTGAATGCGTTCGTGGTTGTAAAAATGTATGT